>CAYNEM010000003.1:153534-160152 GCA_964396265.1 uncultured Methanomassiliicoccales archaeon | reverse complement strand
GGCCGAGGACGCCGCGGAACGATCGGGCGATCCCCTCGATCGACAGCCAGTCGGGCCGGTTCGGGTTGATGTCGAACCGCTGGAGGGTCCCATGGAGCCCCTCGGGGGCCGGGCCCATCATGGAGACCTTCGCCTCGACCTCCTCCACGGACAGTCGCGCGCCGACGAGCGCGAGGAATTCCTCCTGTTCAAACTCGACGACCGTCACTGATGGCGGCGATGAGTGCGGGCTACAATAACTTTCGCAGATGCTACCTGTACACGACGCGCTGATGTGTAGGTAAAAATGTGCCGAGCGCAGAGGGATGACATGAGACAGATGCGGAAGAAGCGGCGATTCCAGCACGGAGACAGAGGCCAATTCCCCTGCTTTGCCTGTCCCTGCTGCGACACGCCGATCGGCCTATGGGAGCAGTCGGAGGGAGACGGGGTGTGGATTGCTCCGTGCGGCGGCTGCGGGGCAGCGGCGGCCTTCTTCGAACCGTCGGACCCGGACGTCCGCGTTTACCTGCGCTAAGGGGGATGGGTCCGGCCCGATTTGGAATCCGCCTAATCCCCCCATCGGGCCGATTTTCAGTAGGCCGGATTGACGGTCCACGCCTGCTCCAGGGCGGCGAAGGCTGACTCGCCACGGATGCGGCTGTAGAGCGCTTAGCTGTTCGCGTCGTTGCGCGCCTAAGCCCTCTCGAGAACGCCTCGATGGTCACGGTCCGGTCCTTGGGCATCCGGATGAGCGTACAGATCTCCCGCACCCCTTGACTCTTGGGGCGTCCCGGAAGTTGTCGTTAACCGCATTGTGCCTTGGGGACGAGGGACAGCTCCGTGTGTCACGCGGGCGGCGGGGGCGGGCCTGGGGACGTCGGCTTCCGGCGGCCGAGGACGACCAGCCCCGCCGTACCGATGACCTGGACGACGACGAGCACCAGGAGGAGGTAGACGAGCCCACGGAGGGCCGAAAGGTCCTCGTTCGCCTGCGTGAGGCCATCTTGCGACCCGAGGAGCGCGTCCTCGAGGGCCGCGAGGTCCGCCCGGGCGGCTTCGAGCTCGGCCTGGGTCGCGTTGTGGGCGTCCCGAGCGTCCCGCAGGTCCTGCTGGAGCCCCGAAATCGGGCTCGCGTACGTGACGGTCCGTGTAGCGGTAGCCTGGTTGCCCGCGGCGTCCGTGGCGGTGGCGGTGATCACGTTCGTCCCCTCTCCGAGGGCAAGGAGGAACGAGAAGGTACCGTCCACGGCGACGGCCGGGCGGATGCCGTTCACGACGACGTCCGCGCCGGGCTCCACGGTCCCCGCAACCGAGACGGAGGCGGTCGCCACCGTCGCGCCGTTTGCGGGGCTCGTGAGGACGAGCGCCGGGGGCGTCGTATCCGGCACGACGTAGGTATTCGCCCACACGCCGCCCTGATACGACCAGATTGCGTATGCGTTGCCGCCGTCGTCCACCGCCACCGTCGGAGCCCTCACCTGTCCCGCGTTCTCGATCTCGATGAGCTCCGCGGGCCCCCACCCGGTGGCCGGGACGTGGCGGGCGCCCCAGACATTTGTGAGGGTGCCCTCATACTGGTACCATACGGCGACCGCGTCGCCTTGGGGGCCAATGGAGACGCGCGGCGACGAGGCCTCCTGGGATAGCGTCTCGATGAACGTCGCAAAGCCCCAGCCCGAGGCGACCGTGAACGTCGACGCCAAGATGTTGCGCGGGACATCGTTGTCGCGCCACACGACCACCCCGTCACCCGACGGCGCCACCGCAACGTCCAGATCCAAGACGTCGATTGCTCTCGGTTCGAGGGAAACCGAAGCTCCCCATCCGACCCCGGGCACGTACCGGCTCGCGAACAGTTCCCACCTAGTGGACTCATAGACCGCCCAGGCGGCGATTGCCCGCCCAGAGGCGTCCATCGCGACCTCCTGCCACTGGGGCGTGCCGGTCCCGCTGCGCACCACTTGCGCGGAGGTCCACCCAAGGCCCACCGCATAACGGCTCGACATGAGCGCGTTGCCCTGGGAAAAGACCACGGTTGCGTTGCCGCCCGGGTCGATCGCTGCGGCGGGCCACGACCCATCCGTCGTGCTCGTCTCGAGGAGGGTGGCCGTGTCCCACCCCACGCCCGGTGCGTATCGGTTCGCGTACACGCTCACCTGACCGACATCGAACTGGTGCCACGAGGCGACCGCGAATCCCGTGCGGCTCATCGCGAACACGACCCCCGTGATGCCTTGCGTCGCCGTTCCGTCGACCTCGATCTCTGTCCCCCATCCCGTCGCGGGGTCGTACGCGTTTGCGAACGCGCTCGCGACGCCGCCCGTGTCCTGCTGCCAGACCGCCATCATCCGGCCGGTGTCTCCAACCCCCGCGGAGGGGGTCACCGCGTACCCGCTCCCCCTCTCGATGAGTCCGGCGGGACGCCAGCCGAGGCCGGGCACGTGGCGCGCGGCGTAGATGTTGTTGTCCGTGTTCCGACTCCACACAGCGAGCGCGGCCCCCGCCCCGTTCACCGCGATGTCTAGATCGCCCTGGACGGCCCCTAAGTCGATCTGCTCCACGATGCCCCATCCGGCCGACGCGGACGGGACGATCATCCCCAACGCTGCCGCCACCATTCCTAGAGATAGCACGAACCCGAGAAACCGCACGAAACCCCTCCTTGGAGAACCAGGGAGGCATGCCCCCGTCCCGATTTAAGGCTGACCGGAATCCCCTCACTATCCCGCTCTCGTGACGTTCAAATCCGCTGATTGGGCCTATCTACAGGAACCGAGGGTAGGATGGGCCCGGCCAGATTTGGACTGGCGACCTCCCGGTTATCAGCCGGGCGCTCCAACCGGGCTAAGCTACGGGCCCACGACGCGGCGCCGCATTTTGCGGCGCTCTAATAAGCTTTGGGCGCCCCCTCGGGGGGTACGAAGGGAGAATCCGACGGGGAATAACCGCGCCCAAACCCTTTTAACGGGGCTAAGGAAATCCGACGCCGGTGCGCCATGGAGGTCCGCGAAGCCTTGAAGGCTTCTCGTAGCGTGAGCAAGTTCCGGTCGACCCCGATCCCTGAGGACAAGATCCAGACACTTGCGGCCGCGGCGCGTATGGCGCCCTCCGCGGGAAACCTCCAGCCGTACAAGTTCATCGTCGTGACCGACGAGGACCTCAAGCGGAAGATCGCGGGCGCCTGCACGAACGGGCGGAAATTCCCGGACGCGCCGACCGTCCTCGTGGCGTGCGCGCGCCTCGACGAGGCGGAGGCGACCGTTGGCGGCTACATGAACTCCTATCCGGTCGACGTCGGCATGGCGATGTCCTTCCTCTCGCTGGCGGCGGTGAACGAGGGCCTCGGAACCGCCTGGGTCTTCGCATTCAACGAGGAGAAGGTCCGTGAGGCGCTCCGCATCCCCGCGGAGGACGCGCGGGTCGTGGCGTTCACGCCCCTCGGCATCCCGGAGGCTTGGGAACCCCCCACGGGCCGGAAGCCGCCGTCCGAGCTGCTCGCCTTCAATGGGTACGATTGAAACCATGGCGCTCCGCATCAAGACGCAAGCAGGGAGGTTCTGCTCCAGCTGCGGCGTCGCCGCGGAATCCGTGATGGAACTGTGTGTTGGGTGCGGCCAGCCGTTCGAGGGCGAGGTCGCGGGCCTCGTGTGCGCGCGGTGCGGTCACGCGGTCGAGTCGGGTGCCGAGCGCTGCCCGATGTGCAACCTCGAGCTCCCCCGGCCCGCGCCGGATGAGAACCGCCTGTTGCCCCCGCCCATCGTCCCCGTGCCTGAGAGACCTCCGGACGAGACCCTGATCGGCAAGTTCCGCGAGTACCAGGAGCAGTCCCGGGCCGACGGGGTCAGACTGTCGCACGAGGTCTCTGCGCTTCCCGAGCAGTCCGAGGCGCAGCTCCTGGCGGAGCTCGAGTCCCTCTGGAAGCTTAGCGAGCCGTTCGAGCAGGTGGTGACCTCGCGTCGCAAGCGCCTCGAACAGATGGACCGATTGATCGCGGGCGCGCGGCGCCGGATTCGCGAGCTCGAGGAGAGCGAACTCCCCGAGGAGGTCCGGGAACGCGAGGAGCTCAAGAAGCAGCTCGCGCAGGTCCTCCAGGAGCGCGACGAGATCCTGAAGATCGAATACGGGATTACGGAGATGGAGCGCATCTACCGGAACATTATCACCCTCCAGCAGAAGGAACTCAAGACGAAGGAGGAGGCACTGAAGGCCCGCTTGGAAGGGTTCCGCAAGGAAATCGAGGTCGGGAAGAAGGAGAGACAGGAGATCGAAGGCCGGGAGAGGGAGATCCTCGACAAGGAACGGCAGCTCGACCATCGGGAGAAGACAATCGCCGCCCGCATCGCGGAGATCGATGCTCACGAACGACGGCCAGCGCCCGAGCCGCATGCGAATCGCCGGGAGGCCGATGGCGTGACACGCGAGGAGTGGCTCGAGGCCCAGCGCGAGATCCAGCAGTCGCTCATGAACATCCGCGGCGGGGAAGGGGAGACTCCCATGCTCCCACGCGCCTCGAACGTGCGCGATCTGCAGGTGCGCGTCAGCGAGCTCGAGGAATACATCGAGAAGACGGTCGAGGCCAAGACGCGCTCCGAGCGCGACCTTGAGGAAGTCCGAAGGGCGGAGGACGAGGCGCGGATCGTCCTGAAGGTGCTCGATGACCTCCTCGGGCAGTTGCCCGACAAGACGATCAAGGAATTCGCGCGCTCGGAGGCGTTCGAGCGCTACGAGCAGCTCATGAAGCGCCTGGGGCTCTGAGTCGCATGGGTCTCCGTGACAAGGCCCGAAAAGCGCTCGAGGAGGGCGACGCTGTCGCGGAGCAGAAGGCGCATTCCGAGGACGGGCCCGCCAAGGAGGTATCCACGGGGTCCCTTGAAACGGGCACCCTTCAATACGAGCCGGGACCGGCCGATGCCACGGCTCCAGAGCGCGAGCAGGCTGGGACGATGGCTCAGGAGGCCCTGAGGCAGGCGACGCAGAGGCTCACCGTCGAGCTCGAGAACACCCGTCGCTCGCTCGCGGATCGTGACAATGAGCTCGAGGACCTGCGGGGGAGCCTCGCCCGGGAACACGCTGCCAAAGGGGTGCACGCCGAAGACGAGCAGCGCATCGCAGCAGCGGATCGGGAACTGACGGCTGCCAAGGGGATCGTCGCGACGAGGGAAGGGGAGATCCTTCGCCTTGAAGGGGAGCTCAACGCCGCTAAGACCGGCATGGTCAGCGCGCGGCAGGCGATCGAGTCCCGCGATCGCGACCTCAAAGGGACCACCCAGAAGTCCGACCAAGAGATGTCTCAGGCCCTTCGTCGCCTCGAGGACTCGCGCACCGAGATTCAACAGATGATCATGGAACACGCGAAGCTCCGCGGGGTCGCGGACGGTCATGCGCGCGATGCGGAGTCCGCACACCGGACCCTGGAGGCTCGCGAGAAGGAGCTTGCGCGTCTGGCGGTCGACGTCGAGGAGCTCCGGAAGGTCGCCGACGAGACCACGAAAGGCGGGGAGACCGCCTTGAGGACGGTCTCGGAGCGAGAGGGCGAGATCGCGCGGCTCCGGGCCGAGGTCGAAGATCTGAGGAAGCTCGTCGACGAGCGCGCGAAGGAAGAGGCATCCGCGCTAAAGAACGTGGAGGCCCGCGAGAAGGACCTCCAGAGACTCGAGGGCGAATTCGCAAGGCTCATGACGCTCGCGGACGACCGATCCAGAGAAGTCGAGGCTTCCAGGAAGGCCGTCGCCGACCGGGAAGGCGAGGTCAAGGGGCTCCGGGACGAGGTCGCGGAAGTCCGAAGGCTCGCCGACGAACGCGCGAAGGAGGGAGCTTCCGCGCTCCGGACGATCGATGCTCGTGACAAAGACGTCGAACGGCTCGAGGCCGAGGTCAACGACCTCAGGAGGGTCGGCGACGAACGCGCGAGGGAGGGCGCTTCCGCGCTCAAGACGGTCGATGCTCGTGACAAAGACGTCGAACGGCTCGAGGCCGAGGTCAACGACCTCAGGAGGGTCGGCGACGAACGCGCGAGGGAGGGCGCTTCCGCGCTCAAGACGGTCGATGCTCGTGACAAAGACGTCGAACGGCTCGAGGCGGAGGTCAACGACCTCAGGAGGGTCGGCGACGAACGCGCGAAGGAGGGGGCTTCCGCGCTCCGGACGATCGATGCTCGTGACAAAGACGTCGAACGGCTCGAGGCCGAGGTCGAGGATCTCAGGAAGGTCGCCGCCAACAATGCGAAGGACGGGGAGTCCGCGCTCAAGACGGTCGAGGCCCGCGAGAACGAAGTCGAACGGCTCGACGGCGAGGTCAAGAAGCTGAAGAAGGCCCTCGAGTCACGCACGGAAGAGAGGGAGTCCGCGCGAAAGACGACCCTGGGGAGGGATGTCGAGATCAAGAGGCTCGAGGCCGAGATCACGGCATTCAGGGAGGCGGCCGACGAGATTGCGAAGGAAGGGCAGTCCGCGCGGCAGGCGGTCGACCTCCGACAGGGCGAGATTGAAGGGCTCAAGGCGGACCTCGCGCAGGCCAGGATGGTCCTCGAAGAGCGAGACAACGAGGTTGCATCCGCGCAGAAGGCCGTCCTTGACCGCGAGCGCGAGATCGAGCGGCTCGATGGCGAGTTGACGAAGTTCCGGAAGCTCGCGGACG
>CAYNEM010000003.1:48493-153434 GCA_964396265.1 uncultured Methanomassiliicoccales archaeon | reverse complement strand
CGCGAGATCGAGCGGCTCGATGGCGAGTTGACGAAGTTCCGGAAGCTCGCGGACGAGAGCGCCAAGGACGGGGAGTCCGCGCTGAAGTCCATGGTGGCGCACCAGAGCGAGATCGAGCGACTGGAGGCCGAATTGGCGAAGCTCCGTAAGGCCACGGAGGCTCGCGAGAAGCGCGTGGCCGAGCAGGAGCGCGAGGTCAAACACCGCGAGGCCGAGGTAGTCAAGGTCCAAAAGGCGGGAGAGGCGGCAGAGAGCGAGGCCCAAGACCTCGCCCGCGGGATGAAGGAACGCGAGGCGGAGGTCACCGACCGGGAAACGAAACTCGAGTCCCGGATTCGCACAATGTGGGAGAGCGAGACGAGCATCCAGACAGGCACCGCAAAGCTCGCGGAGGAAGAACAGGCCCTCGCGAAGCGCGACCACGCACTCGACGATCGCGAGAAGGCGGCCCAGAAGGACCGGGCGGCCATGGACCGGACCGTTGCGGAGGTCGCCGCGCGGCTCGAGAAGATCGAGAAGCGCGAGCTTGCCCTCGAGGCGGAGGGACGCGAGGTCGAGAAGCATCGGAAGGAGCACGCCGAAGCGCAAGTGAAGATCGACCGGCGGGAGTCAGCGGTGGGGAAGCGCGAGGAGACCGTCGGGAAGCGCGAGGCGGCCCTGGAGACGCGCGCCCGAGAAGTCGATGACCAGCGATTGAAACTCAAAGAAGCGAAGGACGCCCGCGAGGAGGAGCTGAAGACGTTCGCTGCGCAACGGTCGGAGCTCGAGGCGCTGGACGAGACCGTCTCCGCCAGAAGCAGGGAGGTCGAGTCCCTCGAGGCCCGCGCCCGGGAGATCCAGGAGCGCATCGTGGTACGGGAGGGCGAACTCCGGAAGCGCGAGGAACTCGCGGAGAAGACGAAGAACATGGCCACGGACATCCTAGGCGCCATGGAGGCGCGGGGACGGGAGCTCAAGGAGCGGCAACGGGAGCTCGAATCGAAAGAGACAGAGCTGGCGGCGCGGGAGCAGGAGCTCGCCGCTACGTCCGAGAAGCTGAGCGAGCAGGCGAAGTCGATCGCCGCGGGGAAGAACTCCCTAGAGACCTCCCAAGCGGATCTCAAAGCGTGGGACGAGGACCTCAGAAAGCGCTCCGCCACCATCGCGGACCAGAGCACGGACCTCGCGAAGCGCGAGAAGGCCGGCCTCGAACGGCAGCGCAAGCTCGAGGAGGAGCGGAGCAGCGTGGACGAGGCCTTCTCGGACGTCGGGAAGAAGTCCCGGGATCTAGAGGTTTCGGAGAAGAGGATGACGAACCTTTCCCATTCAATCGAGACCGCCCAGGACAATCTGCGGTCCATGCAGAGAGAGGCCGACGCGAAGATGCGCGAGGCGGAGAAGCGGGAGACGCGCACCCTCGACGCGGAGAAGAAGGCCGAAGCCTCCCGGGCGGATTCGGCGAAGGAGGCCGAGGAGGCTGTGCGCCAGACGCGCGAGCTCGCGAAGCGCGCGGACGGCCTGCGGCTCCAACAGATCCAATTTGAGAAGCGTGAGAAGGACCTGGACTCGAAGCTGGTGACGATCGCGAAGGAGAAGACGGCCCTCGAGGCCCTCCAGAAGGAGATCCCCGCGAAGGTGAAGAGCGCGGAGCGCGCCATGGACGAGGCGGAGCGGCTCCGCGACGAGGCGGCGAAGCGCGCGAGGCAGACGGAAGACGGTGTGCTTCGACTGGCAGCGGACCGCGAGCGGATCGAGAAGGAGCGCAAGGAGCTCATGGAGACGAAGGAGAAGGCCCTCAGCCTCCTGCGCCACGGGGAGAAGGAGGTCGAGGCGAGACACCGGGAGACACTCGAGCGCATCGACGAGGAGAAGAAGCTGCTCGCGGCGGAGCGCTTGGAGGTGCAGGGGATGCTCAAGGAGCGAGGCGCGTTGGAAAAGGAGGAACGCGACCTGGGCGTCCGCGCGGAGGAGCTGCTCGCGTTGGAGCAGCGCCTCGCGAAGCGCGAGCAGGAGCTGGAGGGCGCCTCGGAGCAGATCGTACGGGAGCGTCGGGAGCTGTCTGCGGTGTGGAAGCAGGTCGAGACGGATGCGAAGAAGACCGCAGACAAGGAGGAGCGAGTCGAGCAGCTCGTCGTCCGGATGCTCGAGCGCGAGAAGAAGGCGCTCAAGGACGAGGAAGCGAAGCTCCGGGAGATGATCGCGGGGGTGCGCGAGAAGGAACGCGCCGCGAAGGACATCGAGTCGGAGGTCCGTCGGACCGCGGAGACCCTGGAGACCCTGCAGCACACGCTCGAGCGGAAGGAGACGCAGCTCGAGAAGCGCGAGAAGGACCTCGACGCGAGGAAGGTGGAGCTCGACAAGCTCCGTTCGGAGCTCCAGAACCTCCTTTGATTTATTCGTCGGGCGACTGGCCGGGCGCCCCCGAGGGTTCGGTTCTCATAAGGGGAAACCCGTGCAGGTGCATCGCGAGGAAGGTCGTCCCCAGGATCGGAGCGAAGAGGAGGCTGCTCAGGATGTGGATGAGCGTGAAGGGGACCTGCATCACGAAGACCTCCTGCAGCGTGCGGCCGAAGCCCGAGGCGAGGAACAACCAGTCGCCGAAGGCCGTCCACACGTCGTAGGCGACCGTGAGGGGGACGGAGATCGCGGTGAAGATCGCGACGGTCTTCGTCCGCCAGACCAGGCGGCGGCGCATCACGAAGCCCCCGACTGCCGCCACGAAAACGAAGCCCGAATACATGAACAGGCCGAGGCCCAGGATGGATACGGGCGAGTAAGTGCTCCGGTACACGAACGTGTAGATCAACGGGTCGGTCACGGCCAGGATCGCCACGGGGACGAGGATCACGTAGTGCCGGCCGAGCGTGGCCCCCGCGAGCATGGAGAGGACGAGGACGGGCTCGATGTTCGCGGAGCGGGCGAGCGCAAGGCGACCCACGATGCCGGTCACAATCAGGATCGCCGCGAACACGGGTTTGGGAATCCGTCGCAACGTCAGGCGCAAATCGCATCCCCCTCCTGCGCCGCGTATATCCACAAGACCATGTCGCCGGCTCGAAGCGCCTGATGACGGGCGCCGAGGTCGGCGTACCGACCGTTCAGGCAGTACAACCACCATCGGTTCGCTCCATGGTCGTTCCATATGCCCGCGATCGAGGTCACGAACACGTCCTCGTACGGCCACTGCCAGTCGACCCACGTGAGCGAGAAGTCCCGGACGACGCTCGCCTCGAGCAGGAGGCCGAACACCGTCGCGTTCCGCGTCTCCGCGTGATACGCGATCGTCCCCTCCGGACCCCGGACGACCAGGTTCGCCTCCACGGGGTCGCCGACGGCCGGTGGGCGGGGGATCATGGCGCTGGCGGCGGTCCAGACCGCAGCGAGGCTGACGATCCAGGCGACGATGAAGGCGAGGGCCTGCCACCGCTCACGCACGGCCTCGACCTCGCCGCCACCGGTACAGCGCTACGGACACGATCAGTACGAAGAGGATCGCGATCAACACGACGGCGGTCAGCACGACGTCCACGACCGCGCTCCCGCGGGCCGACTCCCGGAAGGCGTAGACGTGCCCGTTGTCCGAGACCGCGTACATCGTGTTCCCGACGACGACGGGAGAGCCGAGGATGTACTGGTTCGGCGAGGGCGTGTGGGACCAGACCAGGGATCCGTCGTCGGCGTCGACGCACACATGTTGGCCCCGGGGGACGTTCGTCGCCGCGCAGACCAGGCTCCCGTCCGACACCACGGATGCTTGAACGGCCCCACCCACGGTCGCCTCCCACAGTTGCGTGCCGTTGAGCGCGAACGCGTACAGGCGACCGGTGCCGTCGAGCGCGCCGGCGCCCACGAACAGTCGATCGCCCACGAGGGCCGGGCTGCTCGTGCTGGGGCCGATCGGGCGGCGCCACAGCTCGCCGGATGCGTCGAAGGCGTACAGGTTGCCGTCCTTGGAGGTGACGAACGCGCGCCCCCCGGAGACGACCGGACTGCTCGCGACCTCGCCGTTCGTCGCGTGAGACCACGCAAGGGTGCCGTCGAGATGGAGCGCCAGGACACCGTACGGCGGGGCGTACGCAACGGTTCCGTCGTAGATTCCCATGAGGCCCACGTACAGGATGCCGTCGGCGATTGCTGGCTGCGACATGTGGACGCTCGAGGTCTCGTACCGCCACGCGACGGTCCAGTTGTTCAGGTCCACCGCCACGATCGCACCCGGACCGCCGGGATCCTCGTTGAACACGCCGACGTACGCCCGTCCCTCGTGGATCGCGGGCGAGGAGGCGATGCCCGTAGACAGCGCGCCGGTCTCGAGGACGATGCTCCATACGATGTCGCCGCGGGCCGCGTCGACCGCGTGCAGCCGACCGTCCGTGCCGCCCACGATGAGCTTCCCGTCGTATACCACCGGAGTCGAGAGCAACGTGCGGACCGTCGGATTCCGCCAGACCTGGCGGCCTGATTCTGCGTCGAGGGCGAACAGCCCGTTCCGCGTGCCGACGAACACCCGGCCGTAAGCGACGACGGGCGTCGTGTCGATCTCAAGGACGCCGACGTCGTGGTCCCAGAGAACCGCGTTGGTCCCGGGGATCTCCCCTTGGGCGGCACCGCGGTTCCGGAGGTCGCCGCGGAACGACGTCCATACGCGGGGGAAGTCCGGGGTCGGGACCGGGAGCGGCGATGCGAACGTGTCCGGGTCGTCCACCGCCAGGTACCACGCGATCGCCCCATCCGTGACGTCGACGTCCGAGGGGCCGAGTGCAGAGACCTCCCAGGCGCTCGCGGTCGCGTTCCAGACATAGAAGTGCCACCAAGCCGGCCAGGTCGGGTTCCGGTCGTCGATGTCGTCTACGAGGGCACATGGCCTCCGGACGCAGAAAGTGGAATCGTACCACGTCACCTCCAAGGGTGCGAAGCCGAGCGATGCGCTCGCGAGTTCCGTCGCCCGGATCGCGGTGCGGTTGTCGAGGATCGTCATGACCTGCGCCCACTCGTACGTGCCGTCTCCGAAGTCGAAGAGGACGAGGCCGCCATGTTCCTGCGCGAACGCGGGGGGGCTCGCGAGCGCCGCCGCCAGAATCAGGAGCGCCCCGACCGCGACCGACCCCTTCATGCAGCCACCATTCAAGCAGGCTTAACAAAAGTTCGGAATGCTTGAGTCGCATATAAGCCTATCGCGGAAGGCTTTTGGCGGCGAGGAAGATGCGGGTCCGTGAGGCTCCTCCGCGACGTGCGCGAGAGCACCAAGCTCCTGCTGCTCCTCGAACTCACCTCGCGTCGCGTCACCCGGCTCAAGGAGCTCGCGGATCGGCTCGAACTAACGGTCGCGAGCGTCTCCGAGTACGTCAAGGCGATGGAGAAGGAAGGCTTGGTCGTCCACGTTGGCGGCGAGTACCGGGCGACGAAGCGCGGGGTCGAGTTCCTCCAAGAGCGATTCCTCGCGTTGCGCGACTTCGTGGAGTCGTCCGTGCGCGAGATGGCGATCATCGACCAAACGGTCGCGCTCGCCGCCGAGGAGTTGAGCGAGGGCGACCGGTTGGGACTTTTCATGGAGAAAGGCGTCCTCGTCGCACGGCGAAAGGTCTCGCCTTCCTCGGGCGTCGCCGCCAGGGCGGCGCTCCCGGGGGAGACCGTCCTTGTCCGCGACCTCGAGGGCATGGTGAAACTCGAGCCCGGACGGGTCTCGATCGTCCGCCTTCCCGCCAAGCCGACCGATAAGGCACTCACGGTGGGGCGTCGCATCCTCCGGAGGGTGAAGCCCGATGTGGTGGCGGCGTTGGGCCTGCCCGCAAAGGTGTTCGCCGCCAAACTCGGAATCGATCGCCGGATCGAGTTCGCCGTCGTTTCGGCGGCCGTCGAGGCCGCGCAGGTCGGTCTCTGTGTCTTACTCCTTAGCCCGGAGGAGCGCGTCGCCGAGGTCGTGGCTGTAATCGAGGAGGCGAATGCGCGCTCCGAGGACAAGATTCCGTACGAGACGCTGAGCGTCGCGTAGCCTCTATTCGACGATCTGCACGTCGTCCAGCCGACCATCTCCGTCCCGGTCTAGGCCCTGGACTACGCGGAAGAGTTCCCCGCCTTCGTAGCCCTTCAACAGCGACTCCCCGTGGTCTGTCACCGCGAGGAGACTTGCGATCGTGCCCGGATTGTGCAGGCCCGCAAGAAGGAGGATCCACTTCCCTGCACTCCATGGGTTGGGGACCTTCGCGACAAGCCCGATGGACTCGTCGCCGTACGACTTCCCCGTGCGCGAAGACCGGAGACGCCACACCTCCCGCCAATCGAACGACACCGCTAGGCCCGGGTTGAGGTCGAGCGACACGATGTTCGCGACGGGCCCTCCGACGAGGATCAGGTTCGCCTTCTCGAGGCCCTCTGCCTTCACCTCGGTGTCCAACTTCACCGCCAACCCGCGTCGCACGGCGAAATGCCGGCCCAAGAAGAGGCCGAGCTGCGCGGCGTACGGCGAGTCCCGCGCCGCGGTCAGGAACGGGCCATGGGGCGTGGGCGCCCCGAGCACAATCCAAGAGTCGAGCGTCCCGTCCTTTGCGAACTCGCCGAGGAACGCCCGCAGAGGGCCGCTCGGCGGCGTCGGACCGGCGAAAGGAGCGCCACCGCCAGGAAGCACCAGTGCGAACGCCTCCGCGGAAGGCGCCAGGATCCGGGAGACGGCTCCGCGTCCGCGCTCCTCGGAGAGAGTCTTCAGCAGGCCCGCCTTCCGAAGCCGGTTCACGTGGTAGTAGACCTTCTGCTCGTGCATCCGCAGGCGTCGGGCGAGGGCATTCGCGTAGTCCGGCTGCCGAGCGAGCTCGACGAGGATCTTCCAGGCTAGGGGATGGACCGCGGGCTCCAGGTCCTCGGGCTTCGCGGTCGCAAGCGCAATGTGTGCGGTCCGTCGGGCCCCGCGCGATTCGATCAGAGTGGCCTCTGCCATAGACCGCCATCTCCTTTCAATTATAAGGATTTTTGTAACGGTTAGAGGAATGTTATAATAATGGTTATAAGCCACCACACCCCTCGGCGCTTGTCATCCCATGTGCGACATGCGACCTCAGGGCACCAGTATCGTCGGCGATAACGACCGCGCAACGTACATACCCCGTCCCCCGGCCTGCCGTAGGGAGGCGAGGGCGTGAAGGCGGTCATCCTGGCGGCGGGCGAGGGAGCCCGCATGGGCCCCTTCACCGCCTCCGAGCCCAAGGTCATGATCCCGGTCGGCAACAAGCCGATCCTTGAGCACGTCGTCGGGGCCCTCGTCGAGAATGGCATCCACGACCTCGTGTTCGTCATTGGCTACCGGAAGGAGCGCATCCAATCGTACTTCGAGGACGGGCGGAAATTCAACGCGCACATCGAGTATGCAACGCAAGCGAAGCAGCTCGGCACGATGCAGGCGGTGTGGGAGGCGCGGGAGCTGGTCCGCGGACCGTTCCTCGTCGCGAACGGGAGCAGCCTCCTCGACTCGAAGGCGATCGCCGACCTCCTGGAGTCGGGGACCGCCCCCGCTCTCCTCATCGCGGAGAGCGAGTCCCCCGAGAAGTACGGGGTGGTCTCCGTCAACGGTCATTACTTGGAGGGGATCACGGAGAAGCCCCGACAGCCCGAGGGGAACCTGATCAACACCGGCGTGTACGCGTTCGACCCGTCCGCGCTCCCGCTCATGGAGTCCCTACTCAAGGAAGGTCACTACGACCTGCCGAGCCTCGTGGCCGCCTTGGCGGTGAAGTCCCGCGTGCGGGCCGTGCGCACCGAGGGCACCTGGATGGACGCGCTCTACCCGTGGGACCTGCTCAAGCTCAACGCGCACGTCCTCAACGGCATCGGCGACCTGCAGAGCGGGACGATCGAGAAGGACGTCACGCTCCGCGGGAAGGTCACGATCGGCGAGGGCTCGCGCATCCGGTCCGGCACCTACGTCCTCGGACCCGCCATCATCGGTCGAGGCTGCGAGATCGGGCCGAACGTCGTCGTGTACCCGAGCACGAGTGTGGGCGACAACGTCAAGGTGCAACCGTTCACGGTCCTGGAGAACAGCGTCCTCATGGACGACGTGATCGTCGGCCCCCATTCCGTGATCGCGAACTCCGTCATCGGGAGCGGGGTCCGGGTCGCGTCGAACCTCATGGCGTCCGCGGACAAGGCTTCCGCCCAGATCGAGGACGAGTGGCACGTCGTAGAATCCCTAGGCGCCCTCGTCGGCGAGGACACGGAGATCCGCGACGGCGTCGTGATCGAGCCGGGCAGCGTCGTGGGCGCCCGGTGCCGCATCGGATCCCTCAGCCGGGTGCGGGGCAACGTGGCGAACGGCACGAACGTGATGTGATGTGCGGGATCATCGGCTATGTCGGCCACCGCGAGGCGCTCCCGATCCTCATCGACGCCCTGAAACGCCTGGAGTACCGCGGGTACGACAGCGCCGGGGTCGCCGTGATCGAGGATGGCCTGAAGATCGTGAAGGACAAAGGCTACATCGCGAACCTCGAGGCGAAACTCCCGAGGCTCAAGGGCGTCGTCGGGCTCGGGCACACGCGATGGGCCACGCACGGACCCCCGAGCCTAGAGAACTCCCACCCGTTCTACGACTGCCATGAGAGGATCGCCCTCGCGCACAACGGGATCATCGAGAACTACGCGGAATTGCGCGACGAGCTCAAAGGGCTAGGCCACACGTTCCGCTCGCAGACGGACACGGAGGCGATCGTCCACCTCGTGGAACAGCTGTACGAAGGCAACCTCGAGGAGGCCGTGCGCAAGGCCCTGAATCGTTGCACGGGGACGTTCGCGGTCACGGTCGTGCACGCGGACGAGCCGGACAAGCTCGTGGCGGCGCGAAACTTCAGCCCCCTGGTCGTCGGCCTGGGCTCGGACGAGAACTACGTCGCCTCCGACATCCCTGCACTCCTGAAGCACACGGACCGGGTCCTCTACATCATGGACCGGGAGTTGGTGGTGCTCCGGGCGGGTTCCGTCACGATCATGGACCTCGAGGGACATGCCGTGACCCGCGAGCCGGAGCGCATTTCCTGGTCCCTCGAGGACGCGGAGCGTGGGGGCTTCGAGCACTTCATGCTCAAGGAGATCCACGAGCAGCCGCAAGCGATCCACAACACATTACTCGGCCGGATGACGGAGGTCGATGCGAACGGGTTCTTCCGGAACGGGTTCACGGGTGTCAAACTCCTGGCGTGCGGCACCTCGTATCACGCGAGCCTCGTCGGGAAGTACATCCTCGAAGAGATCGCGAAGGTGCCGACCACCGTCGAGCTCGCCTCCGAATACCGCTACGCTCCGATTCCGACCGAACATCCTCTCGTGCTGCTCGTTTCTCAGAGCGGCGAAACGGCGGACACGCTCGGGGCCGCGAGGGAAGCGAAGCGACGCGGGTGCAAGACCCTCGGGATCACGAACGTCGTCGGGTCCAGCCTGACCCGGGAGACGGACCGCACGATGTACACGCGCGCGGGGCTCGAGATCGGGGTGGCGGCGACGAAGACCTTCACGGCCCAGGTCGTCGCACTGTTCCTCGTGGCGATCCGCATGGGTCTGGAACGGGGCACCTTGGATCCGGAGGACGCGAACCGGCTCCGGGACGAGCTGCGCGTGCTTCCCCGACACGTGCAGGGCGTGCTGAGCCGCGCGGAGGAGATCGAATCGATCGCACGGGCCGTTGCAGGCAGCCGCGACATGTTCTTCCTCGGCCGGGGAATCGAGTACCCCATCGCGATGGAGGGCGCTCTCAAGATGAAGGAGATTTCCTACATCCATGCAGAGGCCTACGCGGGAGGCGAGCTCAAGCACGGACCCCTCGCCCTGCTGACGCACGAGACCCCCGTGGTCGCCGTCGTCCCGAGGGATCGGAACTACGCGAAGATGATGAGCAACATCGGCGAGGTGAACGCCCGCGGCTCCCCTGTCATCGCAATCGGCACGGACGGGGACAAAGACCTCGCGCGGTTCGTCGAACGCGTCGTGTACGTGCCGAGGGTCCGGGACATCCTCTATCCGGTCTCCGCGACCGTCGTCCTCCAGCTGATCGCCTACTACGCCGCCCGCAAGCGCGGGTGCGCGATCGACAAGCCCCGGAACCTTGCGAAGACGGTCACCGTCGAGTGAGCGGAGTCGGATTTTTCGGTTGGCTCACGCAGGGGGGACCGGAACGCTTATCCCCTTGCGAGCGAATGACTCGCACGGTCTCGTTTGTGGACGAGGGCGAGCTTCCGGGAACCGCCGCGATGACCGCAGACCGGTGCGCCGCGTGCGGCCACGAGATGGGCATCTATGACCTTGTGTGCTTGCTCTGCGGGAGGAAACTCAAACACATGCCGCCCGCCAATCACCTGACGTCCCGTGCGCGGGAACTCCGCGGCATCGCCGGGGGGGCGATCGCCGACGCCATGACGAGCATGGTCTCCGGTCGGAAGATGGGCGTACGTTTCGGGCTCGCGGAGAGCCTCCTTGACTCTGCGCAGCAGGCCGCCGTGAATGAGAACTTCCCGGTGGCCCTGGAACTCGCGAGCCGGAGCGGCCGGGAGGTGGAGACGCAGATCAGCGCGTTCGACGCGCTCCAGGCGCGACTACGGAAGGCGCGCCATCTCATGGACGTGGCCCGGGAAGAGGGCGCGGACCTGCGGGAGGCGGAGCAACTCCTCGAGTTGGCCCAGGCAGCGGGGGATGCGGGCGACTACCGGGGAGCACTGCGGTACGCGATCAATGCGGCCCAGCGGGTCGCCGAACGCCGGAGCGGGGTCAACGCGTGGAAGGTCGAGATCGGGGACTGGCTCAAGTGACCTAGACGGTCTCCCGAGCGACGCGCTCGATGATAGGCCCCAGGACAACCGAGGCTTTCTGGAAGTCCATCCCCGGAGGCAGGACGATCACCACGAGCGCGCGACGCCCGGCCTCCGCGATCAGGACGTTGCCCTCCGTGGTGTCGAGAATGATCCGACTCGGATTCGTGCGGTGGAGCTCCGTCGAGACCGTCATGCCGGCCCCGTGGATCGTCGCGCACATGATCGAGAACGTCTCCCGGGACACCTGGGGCGGTAGATCCGCGCCGAGGATCGTCCCGTCACGGCTCACGATTGCCGCTGCGATCGCGCCCGCACCCTTCAGGTCCCTTAACGTCGCCTCGTACGCCATCAAACCACTCCTGCCCGGAACACGCACTGTTCGCCGCCGGTGCTCTCGCACTCGACCTCGGCGAACTTCACCTTGCCACGCCCCTGGAGCTCGTGGAGCCGCGTGACCACGCCCCTCAGCCGGTGGCACGTCTCTGACTCGCTTCCGGGGGAGACCTCGATCGAGCCCCGAGCGCGCACCTCGCCCCGAGCGAACTGGATGTCCTCGACCCACCCGCGGGAGACCATGACCCGCCGGGCGCCCGTGATGAGGTCCTCCGACGCGGGGACCTCCTTCGCGATCGAGTCCGCGATCGATTCGCCCTCGCGGAAGAACAGCCCGTGGCACGCGTACGACATCACGCCCTCGTACAGCTTTCGGCCGGCGGCAAACTCCTCCTGAGAGATTCGGACGTACCGCATGGGGACTCCGCGGAACCCTACCCGTGCACTATAAAGATTGCGTGGCGGAAATCATCGCACCCGGCACTCGGGGCCTAAGAGGAGCTTGCCGTCCCGCATGAGCTGCGTGCTGTACACGCCGCACGAGTCGCAGTGTCCCTCCACGGGACCCGGGCCCTCCTCGAACATGCCCGCGCGCGCCCACTCGCGCGTCACCTCGACGAGGTGCGGCCACACGCGGATGATGTCGTTCTCGGTGATCACACCGAGGAGCTTCCCATCCTGGACGACCGGCAGGCGCCGGATGCGGCGCTTGCTCATCCTGCGCGCGGCCTCCTCCACCTCCTCGTGGGGGTGGATGGAGACGACGGGGGACGTCATGACGTCCTTCACCCTCAGCGTGGAGGCCTTCCGGTCCTCCGCCGCCACCTTCGTCACGATGTCGCGCTCCGTGAGGATCCCGATCGCCTTCTCGCCCGCGACGACAATCACGCTCCCGACGCCGCGGTCCCTCATGACGGTCGCAGCCTCCATGACCGTGAGCTCCGGCCCGGAGGTGACGGGGTCGGTCGTCATGACCTCGAGCACGGGGAGCCTCGCTGATTTCATCTCCGGCACAATACGTCGTAATGCCGCGCTCCGTATAACGATACCGTCACGACGGTACCGGCTGCGAGCCGACAATCTTTATCCGCATACTCCGTATGGCCGCCCGATGTATACGGATGGTGAGGGTGAACTCGCCGTCCGCATGGCCCGCGCGACCGCGGACGCGTACACGCGCGGCGAGCGGTTCCCCTCGTTCACCGTTCCCCCGTCGTTCGACCGCGAGTGCGGCGTGTTCGTGACGATCAACACATACCCGCACGAGGAACTGCGCGGCTGCATCGGCTACCCGTCGCCGATCTTCCCCCTGGCGAAAGCGATCGTGAAGGCCGCGGAGGGCGCATGCGAGGACCCGAGGTTCTCCCGCCTGACGATCGGCGAGTTGGACGCCGTCGTCGTCGAGGTGTCCATCCTCACGCCGCCCGAGCTTCTCGAGGGCAAGAAGCCGAAGGATTTCGTGCGCCAGATCCGACTCGGGACGGACGGACTGATCATCGGCAAAGGCCGCGACCGCGGGCTGCTCCTTCCGCAGGTGCCCGTCGCATGGAAGTGGGACGCCGAGGAGTTCCTCGCGCAGACGTGCGGGAAGGCCGGCCTCCTGCCGGACGCGTGGCTCGAGCCCGACACGCGGATCTGGCGATTCCAGTCGGAGATTTGGACGGAGGCCGCCCCGAGGGGCCCCGTCGTCCGACGGGCGCTCGCGGAGCATGCTCGTTCTTGAGGGTCGCGCATTCTTCCGCGGCGGCCTCGAGCCGCTGGCGGTGGGGATCGACGAGGGTCGCATCGTGAAGGTTGCGAAGACGCTCGCGGGGGACGACCGGCGTGACTACGGCGACCGCCTCCTGCTTCCTGGCGGCGTGGACATGCACGTCCACTTCCGCGATCCCGGGACGACGAACGCAGAGGACTTCTTCACGGGGACGATGGCCGCGGCGATCGGCGGCGTGACCGCCGTGTTCGACATGCCGAACACCGAGCCTCCGGTCACGAGCCGTTCCGCGTTCGAGGACAAGCTCCGCTCGGTCCGTCGAAGGGCGAACGTCGACTTCGGATTGTACGGGGCCCTTCGGTCGCCGAAGGACGCAAGGACGTGGGCGTCCCTGCGGGCACCGGGGAAGATGTACACCGCGCACAGCGCGGGCGACCTCGAAGTGAAAGATGCCACGACCCAAGGGGAGATCCTCTCGGCGGTCGCGGAGACCGGAATCCTCGCGGTGGTCCACGCGGAGGATGCGGCGATGATCGCCGCCAGACCGGCGACCTCGCTCCGGGGCCACGACGAGGCCCGACCGAGCGATGCCGAGGCGTCTGCGATCCACGCCCTCCGCGATGCCGCCAAACGGACCGTGCGGCCCACGAGGATCCACGTCGCTCACGTCACCTCGCGCGCTGCGCTCGCCGCTCTTGCCGGATCCGAGTTCACGACGGAAGCGACGACCCATCACCTGTTTCTCGATCGCACCATGCAACTCAAGGCGTATGGGAAGGTGAATCCGCCACTGCGCCCAGCCGAGGACCGGGAGGCCCTTTGGCAGGCTCTCGTGGATGGACGCATCGATGCGGTAGCGAGCGACCACGCCCCCCGCACGGCCGAGGAGAAGGAACGCCCGTTCGAGCAGGCGCCCCCCGGGGTCCCCGGCGTCGAGACGATGCTCCCCCTACTCCTTCGGAAGGTGAAGGCAGGCGACCTCAGCCTCGCGCGATTCGTCGACGTCACCGCCAGCAAGCCCGCGAAGATCCTCGGACTCGACCTCGGGGTGCTGGACGTTGGACGACCTGCCAACGTCATCGTCGTCGATCCCCGAGAGGTCGTTGCGATCCGCGCGAAGGATCTCCACAGCAAGTGCGGGTGGACGCCGTTCGAGAACATGGACGCGGTCTTCCCGCAGGCCGTGTACCTTCGCGGGGAGCTCATTGCGGAGGGACGCGCGACCGTCGCGGAGCGACAAGGCAGACCCGTGTCGTCTTCCGTCCCTCCGGCATCCTGAGCGATCCACGAGAGGTTGACCATTCGTCTTCGCACAAAAGCACGCCACATGGCGGTTCCCGCCGCATGTCGTGGCTGGTCCCGACCTCGAAACCTTCTTAGCAACACCGCCAATCGGCGCGCGTGTCCATCCTGGGCGACCTGACGAACTTCATGGCGTCGGGCGTGTCGGTGCTCGGCTACCCGGGCGTCTTCCTTTTCATGTTCATCGAGGGCGCGATCACGCCAATCCCTAGCGTGGTGATCGTCCCGTTCGCGGGCGCGTTGGCGGCGGAGGGGAGGATGAGCCTGCCCCTCGTCGTCGCAGTCGCGAGCCTCGGCACGATGGCGGGCTCGGGTGTGGCGTACCACATCGGATTGCGCTTCGGACGTCCCTTCGTCCTGAAATACGGCCGCTACCTCTTCCTCGACGAATCGGACCTCGCAAAGGCGGAAGGCTGGTTCCGCCGATGGGGGAACGCCGGCGTCTTCCTGGCGAACTGCTTCGCCGGCTCGCGCTCGATCGTCGCGTACCCTGCAGGCGCCGGCAGGATGTCCTTCGTGCCGTTCCTCCTCGCGACGTTTGGCGGCGCGCTGGTCTGGAATTCCGTGCTCGCGGTCGCGGGCTTCCTCCTATTCCAAGAGTGGCGGCGCATCGTCGACACATTCGAGCTCATCGACCTGGTCGCGATCGTGGCGGTGCTGGTGGGCATCGGTGCCTGGGTGTGGTACAAGAAGCGGATCGCCGCAAAACAGACATCCGGGGCCCCGTGAACGCGATGGGCCAGACCGCGAGTCGTGACGGACGGAGCGTGCTCAGTCGGGATCTTCGGGCGTATGGTACCGCACATTCCGCCCGCGGCGTTCCGCGCGCACGAGGCCTCTCGCGGCGAGCTGCGCCATCTGGTATCCGAGCGTGGACTGGCGGACCCCGAGGACCGCGACGAGCTCCTTCTGCGTGATGCCCGGGAGGTCGCGGATCGCGTGGACGATGCGCACCTGCACCTCGGACAGGACGCCGCCGTTTGTGTCGGGGGGCCGGACGCCCGTCGGATAGAACCGCTTGTAGACGCCGTCCGTGCGCGGTACGATCAGCCGCAACCGCCCGAGCACGTCCAGATGGTAGGTGACGGTCCCAGAGCCCAGCCCGAGGCCTCGGCATATCCCGTTGAAGTGGTCGCCGGGGTTCATCTCGAGGTACTGGAAGACCCGGCCGCGGGTGTAGTCGTCGAGCACGTTGTCCCGGCGGATGCGGGTGAACAGCGGAAGGAGGAGGGCGAGGGCCGCGTATTTCAGGGGTTCGAGGCCGAGCAACGTCGCGGCGCCCAGGGCCAGCACGGAACCGAACAGGAGGAATCCCCAAGGGATCGCCCAGACCACGGGCGACGGCGGGAGCGTCACGGCCCGCAGTTCCAGCGTGACTTCCTGCGCGGTCTCCAGCGACACGACCGCCACTCCCACGCGATCCCCCGCGACGGCGCGGACCGTGAACCACGAGGTCGCGGAGTCCGCACGATCCGTCCGGGATCGGACCAGGAGCATCCGCTGCGGCGCGAGACCCTCCGCGTCCGTCCTCCCATCCGCCGCCAGCAGGCCGGTCCGACCACGCACCTCCACGAGCGCCCCTTGGATGGGGGCGCCGGTCTCATCCACCGCACGAACCGTCAGGCTGCGGAACTCCAGGACGCTCGCGTCACCGGAAAGGCTCACGGAACCGAGCCCCGAGTCGAAGGCGACGACGGTCGCGTCGAGGACCACAAGCTCAGAGACGACCGTGCGCGTGAAGCCGAAGAAACGGCCGGGCGCGACGTTGTCGCGGACGACCGAGGGCCCTCCGCCGACGAGCCGGATCGCCTCTGGGCCGTCCGTTGCGAGGACGTTGGCGGTGATGACGCCGGAGAAGTCCACGCAGTCGATGCCCCGCGAACCGCCGGAGATGGTGTTCGCCTCGATCCGGGCGGCGGAGCGCTCGCACCTCACGTTGGCAGCGTTCCCCGCGAGGGTGTTCCCGGTCACGTTGCCGTCCGCGTCGACGAGGCGCATCGCGACTCCGTTCCCCTCGAACACGTTCGCGCTCACGTTCAGGTCCGATCCGATGACTTCGAGCGCCCGCCCGTTCCGCCGGAAGACGTTGTTCGTCAGCCGGAGGGCGGGACCGTTCTCGACGATCACGCCGACCTCGTTGTCCTCGACGACGTTGCCGTCGAACTCGAAGGGGGCGATGGGGACGTCCGGGTCGTAGTAGTACGCGACCCGGTTGTGGTGGAACCAGTTCCAGTTGAAACAGTTGCGCAGGCTGGAGTCGAAATCCTTGGCACCGTACTGCGCGTTGTAGGAGATCTCGTTGTACCGCACCGCATCGTTCGTCGCGTGGTCCGTCACGACCCCGTACACGCCGCGCGTGATCGTGTTCCAGGCGGTGAACGCCTCGCGCGTGTAATTGAAGTACAGGCCATACTCGTAGTCGTGGACGGTGACGTACACGATCCGCGTGCTGTTCGCCCGGTCCACGAAGATGCCATACTTCGCGTTCTCGACCGTGAGGTTCGAGATCTCCACGAAGTCCGCAAGGATCAGGAAGGCGGTCCCGGAGCCCCCGCCGTCGACGCGGACGCCCGCGCGGTCGAGCCCCAGGATGCGCACGCGCGTGTCGACGACGACCTGCTCCGTATAAGTGCCCGCGTACACGATTACCGTGTATCCGTCCGAGGTGTTCGCGAGCGCGTCGCGGAACGAGGTGAAGCACGGTGTGTTCCCGCCGCACAGGCCGTCATCGTCCACGTACAACGTCGGACGTGGGAGGATCGTGAGGATCCCGGTCTGGTTCGAGACCGTCCCGTTTCCGGTGTCGTAACTTGCGACAACGATGCAAGTCCCCGCGGCCAAGGCGCGGAAGGTCGTCGAGGTCCTCGGCGACGAGACGCCGCACACACTCGGAGGGGGCGCGGACCAGTTCGCGACGACGTCCCCGGCGTACGAGCCGTTCGCGTCGTATCCCGCCGCCCAGAACGCGTCCGTGTCCCCGATGTAGTAGGTCGCATCGAGCACGACGCCCCCTCCGCCGTTCGGCGCATCCCGGACCTTGAGGCCGAGAACGGGGTTCTGGAGGATCGTGAGGGGGCCCGTCGAGTTGTACTCCGTGGTCTGGTTGCCGGACGTCCCGCAGCCCCCTCCCCCGGGGTCCCGCTGGCAGTACGCGTAGACGCGGACGGTGCCGGGTTGGGGGCCCGCTGTGAAGTTCGTGGTCGTCACGTTGACCCGCGGCGCGACGTCGCCCGAGTTCGGGTTGTCGACCCACCAGTACCCGGGAACGGGGCCGACCCAGCCCGTCGTGTCGTTGTATCCGACGAGCCAGAAGACGTCCGTGTCCGAGATATAGTAGGTGCCGTTGGCGACCCACGTCCCATTCGCACCTGGGTTGCGCTGGATCACGATGCGGTCGATGCCATCCCCCGGGGGAGCCCGCACGGGAGAGGCGAGGTCAAGGAGCGCCGCGGTGAGCACGAATACCAATCCGAGCAAGAGCCAACCGCGCAGTGCGACGCGCATGTCCTCGACCATTCCCTCTACGAGAACGATGTGTATCGGCGGTTAAGGGGATTGTGGAACGGTTTTCGATGTGTCCGGCCGGCGGGGAGACGAGGAGGAGGGCGCCAAGGGGGGGCTGCATCCTGTGAATGGATCTGGCGGTATCCTCGAAGGACCTGGGAGACGCGGACACAAGAGGCTCCGTGGACGCGCGTTCCGAGGGCCTCCACACGGTAGTGTTAATTACCTCCTCGCTTTAGGCGGCTCTCCGGTTGGTGAGGAAAACGAAGAGAAGCGCTCTATTGGTCATGGGAATGTTGCTT
The DNA here is from genome assembly GCA_964396265.1 of uncultured Methanomassiliicoccales archaeon. Taxonomy (GTDB): domain Archaea; phylum Thermoplasmatota; class Thermoplasmata; order RBG-16-68-12; family EA-27; genus EA-27. The sequence continues at coordinate 135,516 of CAYNEM010000003.1, read as the reverse complement.
GCTGCGGTCGCTTTCGTCGCGCTCAACGCGAGCGCGAATTTCAATACGAACTTCACGGATCCGACGGGGGACACCTTCAATTCTGGGAACCCTCCGCAGGCCATGCGGGATGGTGTGGACGTAGTCGCTGGGACCTCGTCGGCGACGGTGACTGAAATCACGATTGTCCTGACGACCGCCGGGCCGATCGGATACCCCGGAATGTCTATGATCTACAGCATCGGGACGCACGGACCGGATGCCTCGATCGATGTCTGGCTCGACGGTACCACCCTCGCCTGCACGATCTTCTGCTCGTACTATTACGACTACACCGGCTCCGGAGGGGGCTCAGACACCGCGACCATCGTGCCCACGGTGGCCGGGAACACACTGACCGTGACCGTACCCAGGCTGTGGGGAGGAAACGAGCTGACGTACCTCCTGGACTTCACGACAATGGCCTATGACGCAGGGTTTACGCAAATCTCCACTGACGACGGAGGTCAGCTGAACGAGGCACCCTCGATCACGAACGGGCCCGGCAACCCCGTGAACGTGGCGGTCGGGGCGCCATACTCCTACATGTTCGCCGCCACGGACCCCGAGCTTGACACCCTGACCTGGTCGGTCGACGCATTCCCCACTGCCGCTTGGCTCTCGATTCCTCCAGGCGCCGGAACCCTCGCGGGCACGCCTCCCGTCGTGGGAAGCTGGGACGTCACCGTGACCGTGAGCGATCCATTCTCGAACACCGACAGCTACTTCTTCACGCTGAACGCCGCGACTTGCGCGGGGAACACGGCGCCAACGATCTCGAACGACGTCACCACCTCGCAACCCCTCGGGCTCATAGGGACGTATCAGCACAACTACGACGCCACCGACCCGCAGACCGATCCCTTGAGCTGGTCCGTATCCGGCTCGATCTACGCGACCATCGACGCGAACACCGGTGCGCTCGTCTTCGTTTCCCCTGGCACGCCCGGTACCTACACGGTGACCGTGACCGTCACGGACTCGTGCGGGAACTTCGACACGTCGACCCTCACGGTCGTCGTGAGTTCCGGCGGCAGCGCAGACACAGACGGGGACGGCGTATTGGACACCACGGACAACTGCGACACGGTGGCCAACCCCACGCAGACCGACACGGACGGGGACGGCGTCGGGGACGCGTGCGAGACTGGCGCCGGCGCGACAGACCCGCGGGCGACCACCGCAGGCCGAACGACCGCAATCACGATCACGGCCACTAGGAATGAGGTAAGCATAACCCAGAGCGGGACGACGGTCACGATGGACTACGGAGTCGACGGAACGACCACGGGCGCGGTCCACCATCTGGAGGCTGTCCTCATCAATGAGTATCGCTCGGGAAGCCCTGAGGTCTCGGATCCCATCGAGGAGCTGCCCGACGCGACCTTCGGCGGCATGAGCTTCGGATTCCACGCGACCGGCTCCGGCGGATCGCGAGCAACATGGCACCACCACCAGGCCGGCACGTTCACGGCCCAGCCTGGGGACCCGGACGTCAACGACGCGAATCTCCGGCGGGTCGTCGCCTGCTACGTCGCATACGGGGACGCCGCGGAGACCCAGTGGAACCTCGCATGTGTCGTGGTGTTCGGCGAAGGCGCCGGGAACACCGGCTCTGGAGACCAGACGGGGGGACCTGGTGGGGTGTCCTCGAGCAGCTCGTTCGGCCTCATCCTGATCGTCATCATCATCGCAGTGTCGGTCGTCCTCGTCGTGGTGCTCGTGGTCATGCGACGCCGCGGGAAGGGCGCGGAGCAGGTTCCTCCACAGCAACTGCCGCCGCCACCGCCTGCTTGACCATTCCATAGGGTGGCCGTCCCGGGGCGTCTCCTGGGAGCAGGGCGAGGCTTCGACGGGATCGGAACGCGCTCGCGATGAGGGTCCAGCCCTGCGAGGATTCGAAGAACGAGTAGCCGGCAGATTGCCGAGCCGCAGCTCTCACAGTTCCCCGGCTGTCCGATGATGGGAAGGGGGAGGGCCGTTTGCCCCTCCGTTGCCTTGGGTCGGGCGTACAAGGCATCTTGGGACGACTCTCGTCGTGTTGACGGCGGCCCCAAGAACGCGGAGGAGGAATCGACTCCGCATGGTCCGGAACCCGCCGGCGGCTCACTTTGGAGCGGGCGAAGGATTATGCTCCGCATCGGGTTGGCGCCCATCCCGTCCGGGAGGGGAGGAACCTGGCGCTCGACTCGGGGGACATCGCGTGGGTCATCGCCGCGACCGCGCTCGTCATGCTCATGACCCCCGCGCTCGGCTTCTTCTACGGCGGGCTCGTCCGGCGGAAGAACCTCGTCTCCACGCTGGTCCAGTGCTTCGCGATCTTCGCGGTCGTCAGCCTTGTCTGGGCCGTTTGGGGCTACACGCTTGCCCTCGGCCCATCGTTCCATGGCGTCATCGGCGACCTTTCCAACTTCGGTCTGAACAACGTGGGACAGGTGGAGAACGTTGGCTACGCCCCCACGATCCCCGCGCTCCTGTACTTCGCGTTCCAACTCAAGTTCGCGGCGATCACGCCGGCCCTGATCATCGGCGCCTTCGCGGAACGCATCCGCTTCAAGTCCCTCCTCATCTTCATGGTCCTTTGGACCACGTTCATCTACGCGCCCATCGCCCACTGGAACTGGGGAATCGGCGGCCTGCTCCGCTCCTTGGGCGTCATCGACTACGCGGGCGGACTCGTCGTCCACACGGCGGCAGGCGTCTCCGCGGTCGCCGCCGCCCTCGTCATCGGCCGTCGGGAGGGCGTTGCGCGCATCGACACCCGTCCGAACAACGTGCCGTACGTGATCCTCGGCGCCTCCATGCTCTGGTTCGGCTGGTTCGGGTTCAACGCGGGGAGCGCCCTCGCGGCGAACGCCTTGGCGGTCAACGCGCTCGTGGTGACGAACCTCGCCGCCGCCGCGTCCGCGGTCAGTTGGATGTTCACCGACTGGTTCCGGAAGGGAAAACCATCCGCGGTCGGCATCTGCGTCGGCGCGGTGTGCGGCCTCGTCGCGATCACGCCTGCATCCGGATACGTGGGCCCGATGCCGTCGATCATCATCGGGCTCGTCGCGGGCGTCCTGTGCAACTACGTGGCGAGCTGGCGCGCGCGGACTAAGCTCGACGACTCCCTCGACGTCTTCGCATGCCACGGAGCCGGTGGCATCTGGGGCACGATCGCGACCGGACTGTTCGCGTCCACGCTGATCAACTCAGCCGGTCCCAACGGCCTGTTCTATGGGAACCCCGGCCAACTCGGGATCCAGGCGCTGGCCGTCGTCGTCGTCTGTGCCTTCGCCTTCGCGGGCTCCTACGCGTTGTTGCGCATCGTGAACATCTTCTCGCCCGTCCGCGTCAGTCCGACGGAGGAGGACGCGGGTCTCGACGTCTCCCAGCACGGCGAGGAGGCGTACGTCTCGGAAGCGGACGAGACCCGCCCGACCTGAAGGCGCGCGACCAACTGACCCATGGGCACTCGCCGCTGCCCCTTGTTGGCGAGTTGACCCCCACGCGGTTCCCTTCTTTCCTTGGCGTACCTTGTCGGAGAGTGGGAGTAGCCACGACTGTCCACGAATCAAGGCGAGGTCGTTGTGTTCCACGATCGCCCGCACCATGGAGAGTATCGCGCGAGACCCGGACGTCGTCGGACCGGATCATCGTCCTCTCCAGAGCGAGCTGCAGGTCAGTCGCGCCTCAGCGAGGGGGAAAGGGGAGGGGCGTGCGCCCCTCGGTTGCCTCGGGTCTGGGAGAGTTTCAGTCGGGCGAGGGCGATGGGTCCGCACGGCGTCGGCGGCGGGCCCAGCCGACCGCGAAGCCTGCGACCGCCGCGAAGATGACCCCCGTCCACGCGAGCCACGAGGGGACGTCGGCAGAAGGTGCCGGTGCCGATTCGGCATCCGAGATCGTGAACGCGAACCGATACACGGGCTCCCATGGCCACGGGGACTGGTGCATGTTCAGGTACGGCCAAGCGTTCGAGCCCTCGTGGATTTCGATCGTGTGAAGCCCCGGAGCCCCGACGACGGGCAGGGAGACATCGACTTTCCCCTTGCCCGTGAACGCGGATACCCATCCGGACAGGGCTCCGTCGTACAGGATGTCCCATACGGCGGTGTACTTCTCCCATCCGAGACCGGTCCCGTGGATCTCGATCCGGGTTCCGTCGGCGCTGAGGCCAGAGGTGAACCTAGGGATGATCCACCATTCCGCGCTGGCGAGCGCGTTCCCCCCGACGACGGCCTCGACGATGTGCTGCCCGCCGAAGTCCATCGGGGTCTGGAGGGTGCCGGAGGCCCTCCCGGTCGCGTCGACCGGGACCGTGGCCAGGATCTCGGTGACCTCGGTCGCTTCCCACCCGTAGAACTTGTCCGCGAGGGCGCCGCCGATCTTCGTCTCCATCGTGACGCTCTGCCAGCGGATCTCGACGGCCGCGTTCGCAGAGAACCCGGCGAGGGCGTAGGGCATCTGCCCTCCCGCGACCGCCTTCCCGCCGTTCCCGAAGGTGAGGTGTGGGGTCCCGTCGAGGATGGGCACGGCATCGAGGCTTGGAATCGCGAGGCTGTCTGGCGCGGTCACGTCCCTGAGGTCCGTCCCCGCGTTCCGTGAGATGCCGATGCCCGAGGTCACGGTGAAGGCGAACTCCTCGATCGCGTACGGCGTCGGCGCGTCCTCGGGGTTCATCATGGCGTGCTTCCACGGCGTGGGTCCCTCGCTCGGCCCGTAGTACAGCGCCGGGTAGACGCCGAGCACATGGGGCCCCACGCCACCGACGGCCTGGACCCAGACCGAGATGTTCCCCTGAGAGTTGAACGAGCAGGCGAAGCCGAGGAACTGATTGTCCCACATGATACCGATGTTGTTGTCGAACTGCGTCCAGCCTCCCGCGACCAGGCGCACTTCGATCAGGGTCCCTTCCGGGCCCTCCGTGGGCGTGATCCAGGCGTCGCGCGCCAAGACGAAGGACGACTCCGCCACCGCAGCTCCGGCGACGACCGCCTGAACGCGGTGCGCGGGTCCCCCGAGATCGTAGGGTGCGACGAAGGCGATCGAGTAGCGGCCCTGCGCGTCAGCAACGCCCGTCGCGATCGTCTGATTCACCTCGTTGAAGCCGGAGCCCGAGACCCGGTTGCCCTCCATGGTGAACCACAGGATGCTCACGGTGGCCCCTGGCGGCACCCCCGCTCCCGAGGCGGTCACGGGAGTCTCCGGGGGACCCTGGTTCGGGGCGAGGTTCAGGTTCGCCCCCGCCGTGGCCGGCGAGGAGACGGATAGCAGGGCGAGGAGGGTGGCCAGGGCCACTCCGAGCGCCAGGCCAGCCGAGGTCCGCCCGGCGCTCGTTCGCAGTCGCTGGCTCACGCGTTGTTCCGTATGTTTCATCTTCATTTCGATTCCTCCTCCTTGACTTCCCATTCCTCCTCGGTCTCATGCTTGGCTTTGGCCTCCGAGGGGGTCCCACCGCGTCCACGGCGTCCCAAGAAGACGCCAGCCCCGACCCCTGCCACGAGGAGCAACAGGGAGATTGCCCCGACGACCGTGGCGTCGAGACCCGCAGGCGGGGGTGGCGGCGGCGAAGGGGGTGCCGCCTGGAAGGCGAACATCGTGGTGAACACCTTCCCCGTGTTCGGGGGCGAGCCCGCACCATCCGAGGCGCTGATGTACACCTGGAGGTCGGCCCGCAAGGGGTCTGTGTCCTTGACGATATACTCCGCAGACCAGTTCTCCGTCGCGGCGTTGTGCACGAGGGTGAGCGTGGCCACTGTGGTTGCGAACTGGCCGGACGTCGCATCGAAAGCGCCGTGCCCCAGGACCGCGGTGACCAGGCCTCCCCGCGTTGCGTTCAGCGGGCCGGGGAACGCCGCGTTGTGGGCCTTGTGGGATTCGTAGGTCACACGGGCCTCGATGCGGACGGTGTCGCCCGGCTCGTAGACGACGGCCGCGGCCCCGCTCTCATTGAGGACGCGAGGAACGACCTTCAGGATTGCAGGGATGATCTTCCATGCCGTGAGGCCGATGGGGAAGGAAGAGCCCGTGCCGGTGTTCCCCCGCCCGTCGCTCGCGTCGGCGGTGAACACGATGACGCCGGTGGACTGGTTCCACGTGGGGAAGAACGCCGCGCGCCAGAACTGGTACACGTTCTGCCAGGTGAGCGTCTTCGTGAGCCCGAAGAGCGTGCCGGTGATGTTCCCCCGGGCGGAGGGGACGCTCGTGCCGTTCACGATCTCCCCCGTGGAAGCGTAACGCACGTAGGCCCGCGCGATGACCTCTCCGCCCCGCTGGAACTCCTGGGCGACCGGGCAGTTGTGGACGTCCGTGAACTCGTTCGACGCGGTGGCAGCCTCTGTGATGACGAGAAGTTGATCCGTGGCGGAGAACTCGGCGATCGCAGCGAGTGAGAAGGCGGTGCCGTTGAAGTACTCCAGCCGAAGTTCGTAGGTCCCAACGAGACCCACAGGGGCATTGAAACCCGAGGTCGCGTCCCCGTAGACCACGGCAAGCGAGCCGATGGCGGTGAAGTTGTACCAGGCCGTGGCCGTCCCGCCGCCAGGCGCGGTCACCGTCGCGCGGTAGTCGTCCAGGCCGGCCCCGTAGCTCGACCCGATCTCGACCGTGACGGTGGTCGTCATGGCGAGATTGATGTAGGACGGCGAGGCCCCGAAACCGACCACGTTGGGATTCAAGGTCCCCGCCATGACCGGACGCGCCAGGAATGGCGTTCCGGCCAGGATGACCGCCAAGAGGATCAGTACCGCCACCATGCCCGGTTTCGTTCTCCGCCGCTTGCTCACAACGCTTTTCACAAATCTGTCGCTCATGTGTCTCCACCTCGATCTGCCTTGGGTCCCCTGCGTCGACCCCAGGTCCGACGGGGCGCGACGCTTATCCTTCGAATCAAGAGGATCTGGACGACGACGAAAGCATAGACGGAGGCGACCCCCGCCAGCGTCGCGAAGATCAAAGCGCGAACCGCAAGGTCCCACGTCGACAGGACCGGTGGCCCCAGGGAGCCTTCCGCGACGAGCGTCGTGTTCGCCTCGACGGCCACGTACTCGAGGTCCCCCTCGAATCGCGCGACGAACCGGAAGGGACCCGGCGACAGGAACGTGTAGTTGAGCCGGGCGAACCCCTGGGCGTCCGTCTCCGCAGCCCCGAGGAAGCCTCCCCCCACGGACGTGTTCACGAAGAAGTCGATGACCGCCAAGGCCATGGGGAGCGAGTCATCCCCGATTAGCTGCGCGACGAGGGTGACGTTCGCCGCCTCTCGCGGCTCTCCCAGGCCGTCGAGCCCAAGGGATGCCCGACGCGTCGGGACTCGGTTCGGATCACGTTCAAGGATGAAGGATCCGGCGGAGGCGCTCGTGTGGAGGGTGATGAGATCATCCGCAGAGTCATGGTAGGCCAAGAGGAGCGAGAAGGTCTTCCCCGTCCGCAGCGCGATGTCGTAGGCGTCGCCGGTGTCCAGGGGAATCCGGAACTCCAGCGTTGTCCTGCCGGAGGCCTCGCTTCCCGCGCGTTCGAGGATGTCATCGCGCCCTCCGAGGCCGATGTCGGCGATGTGGTTGAGCCCCACCCCATACTCGTCCGAGATCACCGTCGCCGCACCGAGGATGTATCCGATGATGATGTTCGATCCGTCCATGAGGACGCCCTCCGGGCCGAAGCCGATCCCCGCCCATCCCGTCCCCACGCTGACGAAGCCGACGCTGAGGTTCACGTCGTCGTGGACCCACGAAACTGTCATGCCCGTGACGGGGTCGGTGAAGGAGCCCGCGTACTCGCCCGGATTCACGATGCCGTCGACGACGGCGGTCACGGGCCTCCCGAAGGGAACCGTGACGGGGGCCGCGGCGGCCGGTGGGAGGGGCAGCATCGCCGCAAGGACGACCGCGACGAGCATCGCGACCCTCAGCAGGCGCTTCAATCCGCCACCTCCGCTGGGGTCGGCTCCGGCAGCGGGGTTAGCTCCGGGAGGGGAGTCGTCGCCTTTTCCCCGACCTCCCACATGGAAACGACGGGGAAGAACCGGCAGAACGCAAGCAAGAGGAGTCCGAACCCTGCGATGGCCCCGGCGAGGATGGACCACTCCACCCAGCTCGGCCAGTACGGGGCGATTATCGAGGGGGTCTGGGGGGTCGCCATCGTGGGCACGACGATCAGATACCGCTCGATCCACATCCCCACGTTCACGAGAATGGCGGCGATGACGACCGCGGGGACGCTCTTCGCCCTGGTGACCGCGACGAAGATCGCAGGGACGATGAACCCTCCGATGATCATCCACCAGAACATCGCGGCAAACTGGCCGGAACCGAGGAGGGTGAGCCAGGCGACGTCCTGCGTCTCGCCCGGGTAGCTGGCCGTCAGGTACTCGCTGAGGGTGAAGTAGAGGAGAACGATGTCGAGGGCGAGCAGCATGAGGCCGAGGTTCCGGAAGTGAATGGGTTTGATGATGCCCTCCAAATGGAAGAGCTTCCGGACGCCGGCCATCACGATGATGAGCGTCGCGACCCCGGAGAAGATGGCCCCCACCACGAAGTAAGGTCCCAGGATCGTGCTGTGCCAACCCACACGCAACGTCATGCCGAAGATCCAGGAGACGACGGTGTGGACGGACACGGCCACGGGGATGATCAGGATGGCCATCGCGCCGAGAGCTCGCTCGAGCCTGCGACGCTGCTCGGGGAGGCCCTCCCACCTGGCGGCCAACCGGGTGTAGAGCCACCGCCGGAACCGGGCCCTCGCAGGCATCTTGTCCCGCAGCGTCGCCAGGTCCGGGATGAGGGGGAGGTAGAGGTAGAGGAGGCTCCCCGTGAGGTAGAACGTGATCGAGGTGAAGTCCCAAAGAATCGGGGACTCGATTCGTCCGTACTGGACGATGTACAGGAGGCGGTCCGGCCGGCCGAGGTCGATGATCACCATTGAGGCGCCGACGATGAGTGCGAAGACCGTGATCGCCTCCGCGAGACGGGTGATCGGCTTGCGCCAATCCGCGTTCGTGACGCGGAGGATCGCGGAGACGAGAGTGCCTGCGTGGCTGATGCCGATGAAGAAGACGAACGTGCTCACGTAGAGGCCCCAAGAGATCCGGTCGCGCATCGAGGTCACGACGAGGCCTTGTTGGAGCTGGACCGTATAGGCGTAGGCGGCCCAGGCGACGATGGCCGACAGCACGCCCACGAGGGCCCAGTACCAGCGGCCGGGCCGAACGAGAGGCAGCATCACCGACTTCTCGAGGCGTGTGACGACGATCTTGGCCACGACCTCACCTCCGGACGGGCAGGTAGTACACGCGAGGCTCCGTCCCCAGCTCCTCTTTGTACCGGAACGTCTGCTGCGAGGAGAGGACCGTGGAGAGCCGGAGCCGCTCGTAGCCGTTGGACACGAAGTCCTCGTTCGCATCCCCGAAGTAGATGGCCAGCATGGGGCAGCCCTCCACACAGGCGGGGAGGCGCCCCTCCTTCAGGCGGTGGGCGCAGAACATGCACTTCTCGACGACACCTTGGCGGTGGTCACGATGGCCAAAGGTCGGGTCCGGGGGGTGCTCCTCGGGGGTTTCCGGGGGTTTCGGCTTCGACCAATTGAACACGCGCACGTCGTAGGGGCACGCCGCCATGCAGTACCGGCACCCAATGCACCGATCCTCGTCGATCAGGACAAGGCCGTCCTCGTTCCGGAAGGTCGCGTTGACGGGGCACACCTTCACGCACGGTGGGTTCTCGCAGTGCATGCACGGGCGCGGCAGGAAAAACGTGCCGCTCGCGGCCGTCAGGGTGAACACCTTCAACCAGTTCTGCCCCTCTGGGACGTTGTGCTCCTGGCGGCAGGCGACCTCGCACTTCTTGCACCCGTCGCACCGCCGGAGGTCGATCAGCATCGTCCACCGGCGCCGCCGATCGGGAGATCCCGAGGTCGGCTCCGGCGCCTCTGCGAGCAGGAAGGGCACACTCCCTGCGGCGGCGATCGCGACGCCCGCGAGGCCAGTCCAGCGGAGGAACTCTCGGCGCGACACCTCGAACGCCTCTCGTTCACTCGGATCAGCCATTCGGCACCTTCCGGTTCTTTCCGCGCATCCTGGCGGCCCATGTCATCCGGTACTCGCAATACGAATCCCCGTGACCCATGCACGTGACCCGCTTGGTCCGCACGTCCCCGAGCGCCTCGTCGATCCCGTCGTGGAACCCCTGATCGAGGGAGTCGCAGACGAGGTCGGACATCCGCTCCGCGACTTCGAGGAACGGGCAGCTGAAGCACCGGAAGGAGAGGCTCGTCGTATCGCGCGAGAGCACGAGGCTCGAGACGCCGAAGGACCGCATCGCCCCGTCCACGACCGCGCGCTGGAACGCCTCCGGCGTCCACCGCCGGATCCCAGACTTCTCCGCAGCCTCCTCGATTAGGGCCCTGCCGAACTCCACGCCCTTCGCACGCAGGATCTCGACGGAGCGCTCCTTCCCGATTTCCTCCGCCATCGTCCGGAGCGCAATCTGGGCGAGCAGCTCGAAGTTACGGCTTGGGAAATTCGGGAGGCGGGCGTGCCGCGAGGCCCGGTACATCATCGCGGGCCGACCCGCCCCCTTATGCTCCGCGGGCTTCGTTTCCTCGATGAGTTGTTGATTCAGGAGAAACGTCAAGTGGTAACGGACGGTGGCCCGGTGGAGGCCCAGCTTCTTCGAGAGGTCAGGGACCGTCAACTCCCGGGTCGTGAGCGCATCCAACATCCGCGCCCGGGCCCAGCTCGCGAGCGCCGTGTACGCGTGCATTCCGATGGTCGGGATCATAGGAGGGTTAGACCTGGGAAGGGATGAGGAGGCCGCCTGCTCGTTCACGGGGGGCCTCCGGAAGGGAGTACATGGGTTACATGGGGGGTGGCAGGCTGATCCTCACGAGGGGGCGAGAAGGTACGACGGGTCCCTGCGGCGCTGCCCACGCAGGCCACCGATGCCGAGGGTGGGTTGAAGGCTCAGTAAATACAATCGTTACATTCGATTACTCTATTGATTCGTTTCAATCCATTCCGTCAAATCGTGCCCGTCGAGAGAACGAGGACGGGCACCGCGACACCTCGATTCGACCCGCGGTCGATCCGTCTCGTCATCCCGCAGAGACCTGTCGACCGTCCATCGGACCTCCGAATCGCCCACCTCGACGGAGCCCATCCGGACCGAGGGAGCGTGAAACCCGCGGCGGGACGATCCGCGTCCCGCCGCCTTCCCGCGAGGTCTACAGGTCCTCTTCCGAGTCCAACTCCTCGTCTGGGTCCATCTCCTCGTCCTCTTCCGGCTCCACTTCGGACTCCGGCTCCTTGGTCTTCTTCGCCTTCTGCGGAGGCGACGCGCGGCGACGGCGCAACACCAGCCCCGCCGCGAGGCCCCCGATCACGGGGAGGGCAACGACGAGCCAGACCCACGAGCCGAGCCCTTCGGCCACATTCGGGTCGCTCCCGTTCCGGAACTCCTGGAGGTTCGTCACGCCGTCGCCGTCCGGGTCCCCCGACGCGTCCGATGGATCCAAGGGATCGAGGCCGTGTTCCGTCTCCCAATCGTCCGGCATTCCATCGCCGTCATCGTCCGTATCGGTGCCGTCCGCCGTCCTGTCGCCGTCCGTGTCCCGTAGGACCTGTGACGATACGCTTGTCCGTGTCCGTGTTGCCGGCGGCGTCGCGCACCGTGAGCGTGACCGTGAACACACCCGCGCCTCCGTTGACGTGGGTCGTCGTGGAGTCGTACCCGGTCGTCCCGTCTCCGAAGTCCCAGGTGTAGTTGACGATCCCCACGTCGTCCGTCGAGCCCGTTCCGTCGAAGCTCACGCTCGCGTTCTCCACCACCGAGACGTCCCCGCCGGCATTCGCGATCGGGGAGGTCGCATCGAGGATCGTGACGGTCATCGTGTCCGTGTCCGTGTTGCCGGCCTTGTCCCTCACCGTGAGCGTGACAGCGTACGTGCCGGGCTGCGCGAACAAGTGCGTCGGAGCCACCCCGTAGAGCGTCACGGCAACGCCGTCCGTGAAGGTCCACGTGTAGTTCGCGATCCCAACGTTATCCGTTGATCCGGAACCTACGAACGCAGCCGACGTGCCATCGTCCACGCTCTGGTCCGGACTCGCGTTCGTTGTGGCCTGACGCCGCCAAGATCGGGAACAGTCCCGACCGATTGACCTATTCCGCGACCGCGTAGTAGTACTCGCCCGCGGACTTCTGTTCCCGGTCCAGGCGCGACGCCTCCTTGTTGATCCGGGGCCGGTTCGTCTCGTTGTCGCGCCGGAAGGTGACGCCCACGTCCCGCAGGAACTCGTTCATCCCCGCACGCATGTCGAAGGGGCCGCGCCCCACGCCACGCACCCCGGGCTCGCCGCCAAACACCATGATCGAGTCGCTCACGAGGTCGATGAAGTAGACGTCGTGGTCCACGATGAGCCCCGTCTTCCCCTCCTTCTCCATCACGCGGCGGATCGTCTTCGCGGTCTCCATCCGCTGGTTCGAGTCCAAGTACGCGGACGGCTCGTCGATCAGGTAGATGTCCGCGTCCCGTGCGAGGCACAGGGCCACGGCCACACGCTGCAGTTCGCCCCCAGAGAGCGACGCCACATCCCGCTCCATCATCGGCTTGACCCGGAGCGGCTCCCCGATCTCGGCCTCGAAGTACCCGGACTCCGCCTTCTTCCCGACCGCCTCCACGAGCAACGCCCGCACCGTGCCCTCGTACGCGCTCTCGAGGTACTGCGGCTTGTACGACACCGCCCATTTCCCCTCGACCGTCCCGCTCGTAGGGCTCTCCACGCCCGCGAGCATCTTCACGAACGTCGTCTTGCCGGTCGCGTTCGGACCGACGACGCCGACGACCTCGCCCTTGCGCAGCCGTCCGCCCTCGACCTCGAGCGCGAACCCGTCGTACGTCTTCGTGAGACCCTCGAACCGCAGCAACTCCGCGGACTTCCACTCCCCGCGCGGCGGGCGGACCTCGAAGGTGATCGCCCGGTCCCGGAACCGCATGTTCTCCTCCTTGAGGTACCCCTGGAGGTACACGTTGATTGCCGTCCGCACGGGGTGGGGCTGCGCGACGACCCCGTACGCGCCCTCCGACCCGTACAGGAGGTACACGTGGTCCGCGAGGAAGTCCAGCACCGCGAGGTCGTGCTCCACGACGACGACCTGCTTCCTCTCCGACATCCCATGGATCACGCGCGCGACCCGGAGGCGCTCGTGGATGTCGAGGTACGACGAGGGCTCGTCGAAGAAGTACACGTCGGCGTCCTTCAGGAGCGTGGCGGCGATTGCGACCTTCTGCAGCTCCCCGCCGGACAGCGTGCGGAGCTCATGTTCGAGGAACGAGCGCATGTTCAACGCGTCGGCGACCTCGCCGAGCCGCCCGGACTCATCGACCTTTTTGAGGAGTGCCCGCACCTGGCCCGAGTGCGCCTTCGAGAGCTTGTCCACATACTGCGGCTTCAACGCCGCGCGCAGCTTCTTGTCCGCGATTCGCGCGAAGTAGTCGTGCAGCTCAGTGCCCTTGAACTCCTCGAGCACCTCGTCCCAGTGCGGTCGCTTGCGGCGATAGTGTCCAAGGTTGGGGCACACCTCGCCGGAGAGGATTGACAGGGCAGTCGTCTTCCCGATCCCGTTCGGGCCGAGAATCCCGGTGATGCCGTCCTTGCGTGGCGCGGGGAGGCGGAACAACCGGAACTCGTTCCGGCCGTACTGGTGGATCAGATCCTCCTTCAACGGCTCGGGGAGGCCGATGATACGGATCGCGTCGAATGGGCATTTGCGAATACATATTCCACAGGAAATGCACGTCTCCTCGCTGATTGCGGCCTTGCCCGTCTCCTCGTCGATCCAGATGACCTCGGTCCCCGTGCGCTGCGGCGGGCAGAACGCCATGCACTCGTGGTTACACCGGTTCGGCTGGCAACGGTCCTTGAAGACGACCGCGACGCGCATGGAAGGTTTCCGATGTGGCGCTTTGGTATTAAGCTACCGCAGTTTGCGACGAATCCTCGAAGGAGTTCGCCGAGCCTAGCCCGTGCCTGACTTCTCGTTGCATGTACGCGTCTGATTCTAATTGAGAACTCGGTATCCCGAGGTCGGAGATGGAAACCTTTTTGGAGGTCCGAGAACATGCATTCAAATGTGGCGACGACGATTCGGATTGGACCCAAGGTCGCAAAGGCACTCGCGGCCCGAAAGCTCCACGCGCGAGAAACCTACGAGAAGGTCTTGGAGAGGATGCTGGAGGACTTGACGGAGCTGGACGAACAGACGAAGCGGGACATCGAGGAAGCTCTGCGCGCCATCGAGGCGGGCGACTTCAAAACCCAGGACCAGGTCCGACAGGCGCTGGGCCTCTGAGGCCTTTCCAAGTCATCTGGTCCGGGCCTGCCTTCCGAGAACTCGGCAGGCTCGATCGGGTGGTTGCGGGGCGGATTCTGGCCAAGCTGGAGCAGCTACGTGTGGGCCCCTACCGGTACGTTAGACGCCTCGTGGAATCTCCGTTCTATCGTCTGCGCGTCGGAGGATACCGGGTTATCTTGGACATTCAAGGAGCCCAGCTCCTGATCCTCGTGCTGCGGGTTCGCCCCCGTGAAACCGTCTACTGAGTTCGGCGGACGTGTGCAACCTGACGCCAACCTTTATCGGAATCGCCACATTTGGGAGAGGCGATGATTCCCGGCGGCCGCATGAACCCCCGCCAGCTCAAGCAGATGATGAAACGGATGGGCATCGAGTCCGAGGAGCTCGAGAACGTCGAGGAGGTCGTGATCCGCACGGCCGCGAAGGAGTACGTGTTCACGAAGGCGCAGGTAACGATGATGACCGTGCAGGGACAGAAGACCGTGCAGATCGTGGGCGAGCCATTCATCCGCGACCGCGCGGGCGCGAAGACCGTGGCACCGAAGCTCGAGATCTCGGAGGAGGACGTGACGCTCGTCGCGGAGAAGGCGGGCGTGTCAGAGGAAGAGGCGCGCCAAGCGCTCGAGGCGGCGGACGGGGAGCCTGCGGAGGCGATCATCCGCCTGATGTCGCGGTAGTCACCTTTTTGCGCGTTGCGTGTATCGACCGCCTGTGCGCGAGCGCGTTCGCGAGATCTTTGGAGTGTGGGCCCCGATGGCCGTCGGGCTTCTGCTGATCGCGATGGCCGTGAGCTTCCTCCTAACCCTGCCCGCACCCGGCGTCGACCCGAACTTCCGACTGGATCCGATCGCAGCGGGCGTGTGCAGCCTCGCGGTGATCGGTGTGGGGGGCCTTCTTCTCCTGTCTACATACGGGAGAACGCGCAAGGTGCGTGCAACTCGAGAAAGCTCGCCGGCACGTAAGGAGGGATGAGTTGCTGTTGGACCTGTACCGGCGGCGCGACCTTCCGTTTCCGCTCCATGATGTCGGCCTTCGTCAGGCCTCCGACGACGACCTCGTCGGAATCAGCCGCGAGATGGGGCTCGCCCTGTCGCTCGACGAGATGTGTACGGTCCGCGACCACTTCGCCGCCAAGGGCCGGGACCCGACCGACGTCGAGCTCCAGAGCTTGGGGCAGGCCTGGTCGGAGCACTGCTGCTACAAGTCGTCGAAGGTCTTCCTCAAGGAGTTCATCTTCCCCGTGCAGGCCCCGTATGTCCTCGACCGGGGCGACGCCGGCGTCTGCGAATTCGACGCGGACCATGCGTACGCCCTGCGGATCGAGAGCCACAACCACCCGAGCGCCGTGGAGCCGTACGGCGGAGCGACGACGGGCATTGGCGGCATCCTGCGGGACGTGCTCGCGATGGGCGCGCAGCCGATCGCACTGTGCGACCCGCTGCACTTCGGGCCCCTCGACCATCCGTTCGAGAAGCTCCCCAAAGGGACGAAACATCCGCGTTACCTCTTTGGCGGCGTCGTCTCTGGCATCCGGGACTACGGGAACCGCGTCGGCATCCCGACCGTGAACGGTCTCATCCACTTCGATGAGGGCTACGTGGGCAACATCATCGTGAACGTCGCCTGCGTCGGGTTCGCCAAGAAGTCGCAGCTCCAGAGGAACCGCGTTACGAAGGCGGGCGACGTCTTCGTCCTATGCGGCGGGCGCACGGGACGCGACGGGATCCACGGCGTCACCTACGCCTCCGCCGACCTCACGGAGGATGCCACGCAGGCCTGGCAGGCGGGCGCCGTGCAGATCGGGGACGCGATCGTGAAGGAACCGCTCATCCACGCGTGCCTCGAAGCTGCGAAGCAGGGGCTGCTGCACGGGATGAAGGACCTTGGCGGCGGCGGCCTCAGCTGCGTCGTCGGGGAGATGGCGCGGAACGGCGGGCTCGGTGCGGAGGTCCACCTCGAACGCGTGCCGCTGAAAGAGGAGGGTCTCGCACCCTGGGAGATCTGGGTGAGCGAGTCCCAGGAGCGGATGATGCTCGCGGTGCCGTGGGAGAACGTGGAGCGGGTGCTCCGGATCTGCGACCTCTACGACGTCCCGGCGGCGCCGATCGGAACCGCGGTACCCGGAAACGCGTGTCGCGTCCTCTATCGTGGCGAACTCATTCTTGATATGGACTTGGAATTCTACACGGACGGCCCGGAATACCGCCGACCGTACGATGCGAAGGTCCCTGCCGCCAAACCTCCGGAGCGATATCCCGATGAGCCGGACGACTACGCCCGGACCCTGATGAAGGTCCTCGCCTCCCCGAACGTCGCGAGCAGGGAGCACGTCGTCCGACAGTACGACCACGAGGTTCGCGCGGCCACGGTGATCAAGCCGCTCCACGGGAAGATTGGGAAGTCGAGCCACGGCGACGCCGCGGTCGTCCGCCCCCTCCTGGGATCATACCGCGCCCTTGGCATCGCGTGCGCATCGACGCCGCAGTTCACCGCCATCAATCCCTTCCGCGGCGGCGCGACGTGCGTGGACGAGGTGTGCCGCAACCTGGCGGCGGTCGGTGCGCGGCCCCATTCGCTCACGAACTGCCTGAATTTCGGGAATCCTGAGAAGCCGGACCGGCTCGGCTTCTTCCGCGAGGCCGTCCGGGGGATCGGATCGACCGCACAGGCGCTCGGACTCCCCATCCCTTCGGGGAACGTGAGCTTCTACAACGAGAGTGTCCTGGGACCGACGCCGCCGACGCCCGTCGTCATGGGCGTGGGGATCGTCGACGACTTCCGCACGTGCGTCACGTCGGATCTGAAGTCCTCCGGGAACCCGCTGTATCTTGTCGGCGAGACGCGCATGGAGATGGGCGGTTCGGAGTACTTCCGCGTGACACGAGGGTCGAGCGCCGTTGCGCCGGACGTGGATGTCGAGGCCCTCAAGGGCGGGATGTACGGGGTCTTGGCGGCGATCCGCGCGGGCCACGTGGCGTCGTGCCACGACCTTTCTCAGGGCGGCCTGGCGGTGTCGGCGGCGGAGATGTGCCTCGGCGGCGACGTGGGTGCGACCCTCGACCTCGCGCGCCTCGATCCCCTGCGACTGGACTTCCTGCTCTTCTCGGAGACGAACGCGCGGTGGCTCGTCGAGGTGAAGCGGGGTCGCGAGGACGCGTTCACGAGTCTGTTCGCGGTGCCCGTGCAGCGACTCGGTAGCGTTGGCGGCGGAACGTTACGAGTGGTACGGGGGCGCGAATCGTTCGAGGTGCCCGTGGCGGAGATGCGCGACGTGTGGACGCATGCGCTCCCGAGGCTGGTGATCGGGTGAGGCGCGAGGACGTACGCGCGGCCGTGTTGCTGATCGAGGGAACGAACTGCGAAGACGAGTCCGCCGACTACCTGCGATTCCTCGGGGCACAGGCGGAGAAGGTCCACCTCAAGCAGTTCACGGGCGAGGCTCCTTCGGAGTTCCGCCGCAAGCTTTCGGATTACGACATGCTCGTCATCCCCGGCGGCTTCGCGAACGGGGACTACGTGCGCGCAGGCGCGATCTTCGCCGCCAGGATCAAGAGCAAGATGGGAACGGAGGTCGAGGACTTCGTGAAGTCCGGCCGGCCCGTCCTCGGCCTGTGCAACGGCTTCCAGGTCCTCGTTGAGGCAGGCATGCTCCCCGGGCTTGGCGGCGTGATGACCGATGCCCCGGAGGCCGTGCTCGCGACGAACGACTCCGCGCACTACGAGTGCAGGCCGTCATACCTGAAGCACGAGAACGGCGGGAGCTGCGCGTTCACACGCAATATGAAGAAGGGCGAAGTCCGCGTATTCGTCTCCGCCCACGGCGAAGGCAAGTTCCTCCTTCCGAGGGAACGGGAGAAAGAGATGCTCAGAGAGCTCATCGACAACGACCAGATCGTCTTTCGCTATGTCGACGATCGCGGTCAGTATGCCGGCTACCCGTGGTGTCCGAACGGGGCGCTGTACAACATCGCCGCCATCTGCAACCGCGAAGGGAATGTGTTCGGCGTGCAACCCCATCCCGAGCGATCCTTCTTCCGATACCTCCACTCGGACTGGACGCGGACAGGCGACCCGGATGGGCCCGGGGACGGCCGCGCGGTGTTCGAGTCCGTCCTCGACTACGTGACCGCGAAGTTCTGAGTCACTTCTGCGCAAGCGCCATCGCGCGCTGCGCGTGCTGCCACGCCTCCATGAACTGGCAGATCGCGTCGCCGTACTCGAGGAGGTCCCATTCCGCGTCCGCGTCCGCCATGGACCTCTCGGACTTCGCGATCTCGCGGTCGAACTTGACCTGGTTCGCGGGATCCCGGACCGCCGTCTCCTTCGCCTCCGCGAGGGCGATGCGGGCGAGGATCTCGTCCGCCTTCACGAGCAGGTTCGCGATGAGGTCGCACTCCGCGTCGAGGTCCGCGATCTCCTCGGCGGTCCAGAGGCGCGACGTGAGGCGGCACTGGACCGTGCGGATGCCTTCGTCCGACTCGTCTTCGTCACGGCCATCGTCATCATCGTCATCATCCTCGTCGTCGCCGCAGCGGCAGCCCTTGTCATCATCGCCCTCGTCGTCGTCATCATCGTCATCGCCACCGTCATGGTCGCCGCCAAGGGTGCCTGAGCCGCTCCGGTCTCCGTCGCGGTCATCACCGTCATCGCCGCCATCATCGTCGTCGTCATCGTCGCGGCCGTCATCATCGTCGTCGTCATCGTCGTCCCCGCACCCGCCGTCGTTGTCATCGCCGCCACAGCCGCACGCGACCTTCCGGTCGTCCCCGTCCTCGTCGTGGTCGTCGCCCTCATCGTCGTCGTCATCGTCGTCGTCCCCGCCGTCATGGTCGCCGCCTAGGACGCGGTCGCCGCTCCGGTCGCCGTCACGGTCGCCGCCGTCGTCGCCGCCATCATCGTCATCGTCGTCATCATCGTCACCGTCGTCGCGGCCGTCATCATCATCATCATCATCATCATCGTCGTCGTCGTCGTCGTCGTCCGAGACCTGGAGCTTGACCAGGCGGTCGACGGCGGCGCGCTCGCATACGAAGACGTTCGCGCCGAGTTTCGGGTCGAGGTGGGCGCCGTCGATCCAGTACGGCAGGACCTCGTAGTCGAAGGCGAGGTGCGCGACGAGGTCCGCGTCCAGGGAGAGGGAGAAGCCCAGGCTGGCGTCGTCGACGCGGACCTTCATCGTGACCTGTCCCGTCTTCTTGTCCCGCTTCGAGTCGATGCCCAGGTCCTGCTCCCAGGCGTCCACCCAGACCACGGCGTCGTGCCCTAGGGACTTCTTCGGCCACTTCGTCGGCAGGTCGACCGTCGTGACGTCCCCGTTCGCCCAAGTGACGACGAGGGACGCGTACGTCTCCAGCCGGGGCGTCCACGAGGGCCCGAAGAGGAGGTCGATGCGGTCCCCGTCGTTCTGGACGACGGACACGTCGGTCCCGAGTTCGGCGGTGATCGCGGAAGGCCGGAGGGGGTCCGCGTATCCCAGGCTGCGGAGCACGAACCGCTCCGCGTCGTCGAGGTTCTGGACGAACCGCCAGTCCATGCGGTCGATCGCCTCCTGCTTCAGCGTCCGGATGCGGGAGGCCGCCTCCGCCTTGAGCTCGTCCGCGCCTGCGACGTGAACCTCGGTCGTCACGGAGGCGGACCCGCCGTCGTCGTCCGTGACCGTCAGCGTGACGATGTAGTCGCCGGGCAGGGCGTAGGTGTGCTGGATCGTGTCCTTGGCGGCGAACGGGTACGTGGGGCCGGGGCTGGGGAACGGGTCCGGGCCGGCGCCGTCGTTGTAGTAGGTGCCGCCCGGCAGGACCGTGCCGTCCCCGAAGTCCCACGCGAAGGCGAGGTCGTCGCTGCCCGGGTCGTCCGCGGAGCCGTTGAAGGCGATCGGGTCGAGGGGATAGAAGAAGTCCGGCGGGAGCGGACGCGTCTGCTCCTGCGTGA
This sequence comes from uncultured Methanomassiliicoccales archaeon, assembly GCA_964396265.1. GTDB lineage: Archaea > Thermoplasmatota > Thermoplasmata > RBG-16-68-12 > EA-27 > EA-27. Next base: position 115,246 of record CAYNEM010000003.1, on the reverse strand, counting down.
TCTCTTCGATCGACGGGGACGGGTCGAGGTTGGCGATGGTGATCGTCGCGGACGCGGTCCCGCATCCGCCGTCGTCGTCGCAGACGGTGACGAGGACGGGGAAGGCGCCGTTGTCGCCGTATACGTGGTCCGCCGCCGAGGAGCCCGTCGTGAGGACGCCGGGACTACCCGGAATCTCGGTCACGGTTACCGTTTCGGAGGACCCGTCGCCCCAGTCCACCGTGGCGGTGAAGTCCTCGTGGGAGTCGCCGGCACCGAAGTCGAAGCCGGGGTCGGAGAACGTGGCGGCGAAGGCGATGGTCTCGGCCTCGTCGCCCGAGGCATCCGCCGCCAGGACGGACGGATCCACATTGACGACGGTGACCGTCGTCTCGAAGGTGACGAAGCCGCCGTCGTCGTCGTCCACGCGGAGCTGCACGACACAGGGGCAATCGTCCCCGTACGTGCGCGACGAGGCGTCCGTGGCGGTGAACGGGAACGTGGCGCCGGGCGAGGGGTCCGGGTCGGGCCCGACGCCGTCGTTGAAGTACGTCGTGGTCTCCGTCGGGCCGTGCGTCCACGTCCAGGTGAACGTCAGGTCGTCGCTGCCGGGATCCTTGGCGGTGGCGCTCAGCGTGACGAGCGTGCCTTCGTCGACGGTCGTGGAGGAGGGCGGGGAGACCGTGAGGAACGGCGGGAGGTTCGCCGTGGAAAAGGTCGTCGTGATCGTGAGGAAGCCACCGTCGTCGTCCTCGACGCGCAGCGTCACGGTGTACGTGCCGTCGTCGCCGTACGTGTGCGTGGAGGCATCCGAGGCGGAGAACGGGAACGTGGGGCCGGGGGACGGATCGGGGTCCGGGCCGACGCCGTCATTGAAGTGCGTGTTCGTCTCGGTGGGTCCGAACGGCCACGTCCACGTGAACGTCAGGTCGTCGCTGCCCGCGTCCTCCGCGGTGGCGGTGAGGGTCCATGCGACGCCCTCGTCCGTGTCCACGAACGTCGGCGGCGGGAGCGTCAGCGAGGGCGCGAGGTTCGCGACGTCGAACGTGCCGCTCGACGTGGCCATGCCGCCGTCGTCGTCCTCGACCTTCAGGTTCCAGTCGAAGGTGCCGTCGTCCCCGCACACGACCGTCTGCGAGTCCGTGACGTCGCGGGGGTGGACGTCGGGGCTGGGGTCGGGGTCCGGGACGATCGCCGGGTCGTTCGGGTAGAAGACCGGCGCGCCGGGCCAGCCGCTGCAGGCGCCCCACCATGTGAAGGAGAGGTCGTCGCTCCCGGGGTCCGTGACGTGCGCGGAGACGGCGAGGGAGCCCGCCTCGTCGCCCGAAGGCACCAGGACGAACTGGATCGTCGGGTCCACGTTCGTGATCGTCACGGGGACCGTCGCGTCGTCCGTGAGGTTCCCGTCGCTCACCTCGACCCTGGCCTGCCCGGTCCAGTCGTCCCCGAACGTGTGCGTGGCCGTGGGGTCGGAGGAGAACGCGGTGTCCCACGCCCCGTCGGCCTGGAAGTCCCAGCGGTACGCGAGGGTGTCGCCGTCAGGGTCCGAGGAGCCGGAGGCGTTGAACGTGAGCGGCGTGCCCTCCGGGGCCGTGTAGGGGCCGCCGGAATCCGCCGTGGGCTGCTGGTTCACCCGGACGTGGGTGATGTCCTTCGCGTCGTCCTGCAAAGCCCACTCCGTCGACGACAAGGCCACGACCGTCACGAGGTCGTCGTCGTTCATGTTGATGTCCGGTACGACGACGGTCACGACGATGTTCATCGACGCGCCGGGACCGAGGGGCCCCGTACTCGAAATCGAGGGCTCACCGGAGTCCAGCTGCCCGTCGCCGTCGAGATCCTCGTAGATCGCGGTCACCCATCCGTGCTGGGACGATGCCTCCAGAGAGAAGTCGTCCGTGGCATCGCCGTTGTTCGTCGCTGTGTGCCCGTACGCGACCGTGATGTCATCGCCCGTCGTCTTTTCGTTGTCCGGCTCGAGGCTTGGGGCCGGGTTCACGGGCAGCGGGATCCCATCTGTGCTGAAGATCTCAAACGTGGAGCGGATCACGTTCAGGTTGTGGGAGTCCATGCCCTGGACGCGGAACCGCCAGAGGCCGGGGTCGAGCGTGTAGCTGATCGTGATGTCCGGGGTGCTCGACGAATCGCCGACGATGAACCTTTCCCACTCGGTGTTCCCCGAGGGGTTGTTGTTCGTGTACAGGTTCGCGGCGGGGTCGAGGACGTCGTAGAAGATGGACGGGTTGACGTTGCAGCAGACTCCGTACGAGGAGGGACCGTCCTGCGGTGCGCCCTGGTTCACGCCTTCCGGCTGCGCCGGTCCGCTACCGTCCGGGTCCGTGTTCGGCGTGTTCGGATCGTCCGTGTCGCCGTTGCGGTCCGCGTCCCCGTCCCAGAACGTGATCGAGTTCAGCTCGTGCGGGACGTAGAAGAAGAACACGAATCGTCCATCGTAGGAATTCGCATCCGGATCGTTCGTGTCTCCGGGGTTTGGGTCACCCGAGCCGACGTAGGGATCGTAGGGAGGAGAACAGCCCGATGTTTGCGTGCACTGGGGACCGGCCGCGACGCCGAAGTCCTGGCCTGCGGCAAGGCTGATCTGGCCGGTCGTCCGGACCTTGAAATTATTGAACTCCCCGACCGGGATGGTCTCCCAGGATGCCTCGAGGCGATAGAAGTAATTCCCCGAGGGTGCCTGCGCAGACGCGTCCGTCGAATACGTCTTGTCGAACCACGCGTCGTCGGGGAGGCTCCCGCTGAAGATGTTATCGAGCGGCATGGACGCGGTGCCGTTCTTGCGAGGATCCTTGAAGAGGCGGTAGGCGAACGAACTCGAACCGGTGTCCCAAGTGCCGCCGACGTCCCCATCGAACAACCCGACGGAGAAGCTCGTCGTCCCTGCGGGCAGGCCGAGGTATAAGAAAATCGTGACCCCTTCGAGCGTCGAGAACTGCGACCCCGCGGCCCCGAAGTACCGTGCGTCGTCCGGGTCGCAGGACGGCATGCACGTCCCCGCGTAAAGGGGATCTGGCGGAGGCGGGGGCGAGTTGGGAGCCATGGGCGGACCCATCGCGGGACCCAGCGCGGACGCCACCAGCACGAACGTGATCACAGCCGCGGAAAGCGCACGCATCCCTGCTATCAATCCTGCGAACAAGATCGAAGCCCCCTAACCCTAGGAATGCATACGGGGAATCGCTATTGAACGTTTCCCCCAGTCGCGAGGCGCACGTCGACGATGACGGCGTCTCCGTCCTTCAGACCGAACTTGGACCGGAGGTGGACGCGGGAGATCACCTCGAGGTTGTCCGTGTGGTGCGTACGGATCGGAAGGATGACCGCGCACTCTGCGCCGTCGAGGGTCGCCGGGAAGACCTTCGCACCGCCGAACGTGCGGCCGCTGTCCGTGAACCCCTCGACAAGGATGCCCGCCTCGTCCCACAGGATCTGGAGCTTCGCGAGCTCGCCGCCAGACACGCGCAGGTTGAGCGTCCCCTCGAACGGCTCGAACCCGAGCTTCCGGCGGAACTGCTCCCGGTACCCGCGCTGCTTCATGTAGAACGCGCCTTCCCCGAGTCCGCTCGTCACGATCCCCCGCATAATCAGACCACCCTGGACCTCGAAGATCCGGTGGTAGTCCGCGTACTCCTTCCGCAGCAGCTCAAGCCCTTTGGCGGTGAGCCGCACGCGCTGCTTGCGCGCCGCGAGATCGCGCTGGAGCAGCCCCGCATCGACGAGCTCAAGGATCCGCTGGGACGCGGACTGCTGGCTGACCCCCATCGCGCGCCCCAACTGCTTGCCCGAGAGGGCGACGGGCTCCTTCCCGCCGCCAAGGAGGGCGACGTGCTTCAGGGTGTCGACGTGGTGCGGTTTCGTGCCCGTCGCATCCGTCCCTCGCACAATAAAGATACCCCGTAGTCTAGCCTTATAGGGAGCGGCGGTTTCGAGTCCCCCGATGGACCCCCGCCGGAGGATGCTCGCGCTCATCGCGGTCTTCATCGGGCTCCTCGGGTTCCATCTCTGGATCCTCAGCCGGATGGTCGCGCGCGGGGACAGGCTCCTGTCGGCTCTGCTCGTCATCGCCATCGGCCTCTTCGCATGGCGCCTCGTGCACTACGCCCGCCTCTATCGCGGGACGGAAATGCCAAAGGCGGAACGGGACGGCATCTCGGAACTCCGCCAGATCCGCCTCATGGCGCCGCTGCTTGTGGGTCTTCTGATCCTCCACGCCTGGCTGATCACCGCCACGCTGTCGGTTACGCCACTGACGGCGACCGAGTACGCGTTCGCCTCCTTGCTCGTCCTCGCAGTGGTCGTGTTCGTCGCTCGACTCGCCTTCTACGCAAAGCGATATACGATCCTCCGCAGGCCGACCTAGGGCTCGAGGATCAGGTGGGAGCGGCCCCGGAGCGTGATCCGAGGGATGTGTTCATACCTAAGGATCCTCAGAAGGGCTGCGTCGCTCGTCACGACGGTGGCGCCCAAGTCCTTGGCGACGTGCACGACGGCGATGTCCCCCCGGCGCGTGGTCTTGAATATCTCATACTTCGCCGCCAACTGCACGGCGGCCTTCGCGGCAGGGTTCTTTTCCGCGAGGCGCTCGAGCTCGCCGACGACGCTCGACGGGACGAACACGTCGCACGCCCCGAGGACGCGCGCCAGCTCGGCGTCGAGGTTCACGCGGAACTCGAAGGGAAGCATGAGGGCATTAGCGTCGAGGACGACCTTGGGCCGCGCCACGAACCGCGAACCGCCCCGACCTATTTGCACTTCGCCTCGCGCCGATCCGCCCGGACTTGGATTCCCTGGGAATTCCGTATGAACGTTCAAGAACGAGGACAATAGTTTTAAGCCCCGGGCAACATGCGCACGATCACCGTGACGGACCCAGCAGGGACGACGCCGAGCGCGGCGCAGAGGGCGATTAACCCGGACTACCGGACGAACGTGGAAATCCTGGACCGGCGGGGCGGGATCTTCTGGGGCTTCGCGCTCCTCATCGTGGGCGCGATCTGGCTCGTGGGAAGCCTCGGGTACATCAACCTGAACCCCAACCTCGCGCTTCCCGTGCTCCTATTGATCGCGGGCGCCTACATCCTGATGTCCAAGCTCGTCCGCTAGGCAAACCTTCAGGTGATCGAATGCCCGACATCCGCGAGCGCGTCGAGGAAGACCGTGGCCTTCTCAAGAGAATCCAGCTGTTCATCCCCGGGTTCGCCGGATACCGGCGGAAGGAGGACCTGCGAACCGCAGACAACCTCCTGCGGATCCAAATCGCGAACAAGCTGAAGGAGACGCGCGGAACGCTCGACAGCGCGCGCGCGGCGCTGACGTCGAACTACCAGATGAAGGCGCTCGAACCGATGGGCGTGGTCATGATGAAGGTCCAGGGCCTCGAGGGCCAGATCCGCCACGCGGAGCAGGGATACTCGGGACTCGTCGCGGACGTCAAGGTCCTCGAGCCGCAACTCAATAAGCTGTACGAGTGGGACGCCGCGCTCCTGGACGGCGTTGTGGCGCTCCAGCAACATTCGTCCGCCCTCGAGGCGCAGGCCTCCGGGGACGTTCAGAAGGCCTTGGAGGCGATCAACGGCATCCGCAAGCTTCTCATGGACATGGAGGCGACGTTCAAGCGCCGCATGAACGTGATCACGGGGACCGAGGTGATCTGAGATGGCCACGATCGGATGGGACGACGTCGCGAAGGGCAACAACCTGATGTGGCGGGCCCCGCGGAACATCCGGTTCAACGACAACATCATCGTGCGCGAGGACGAGTTCGCGGTCTTCTTCCGCGACGGGAAAGCGCTCGCCTACATCGACCGCCCCGACCGCTACGCGCTCACGTCGCTGGACGCGCCGATCATCGGGCCGATCATGAAGCTGTTCGGCGTGAAGCAGGAGGCGCAGGTGTACTACCTTGCGCGCCGCCCGTTCGACGGGAAGTTCGGTTCGAAACAGCCCTACCAGTTCCGCGACCCGGACTTCGGCATGGTCAACCTCCGGCTGTTCGGCGAGTTCCGTTACCGGATCAAGGAGCCCTCGCTCTTCATCAACCAGTTCGTCGGGACGTTCGGGCTGGCGACGGCGCCGCAGGTCGAGGAGCGGTTGAAGGAGCAGCTCGTGGCGGTCATCTACGATGCCCTCGGCGAGCTGAAGGCGAAGGGTCTCGGCGTCGCCGACCTCGGCGCGAACATCATGGAGATGGAGCAGATCGTCCTCCAGAAGGGCGGCCCGCAGTTCGAGCCGTACGGCATCGAGATCCAGAAGCTCAGCGGGCTGTACATCACGCTCCCCGAGGCGGTGCAGGCGGCGGTGGACCAGCGCTCGGCGATGCAGATCACCGGCACCAACTACATGCAGTATCAGACCGGCGCCGCGATGCGCGACGCCGCCACGAACCCCGCGGGAGGCGCCGGCACCGGCATCGGGCTCGGGGCCGGAATCGGCATGGGATATCAGATGGCGGGCCAGATGGCGCAACAGCCCCAGGCGGCCCCGCAGCAGACGAAGCCATGCCCGAAGTGCGGGACGCAAAACCCGGTCACGATGAAGTTCTGCGGCTCGTGCGGAGCCCGGACCGAGGAAGGCACCGAGTGCCCCAAGTGCAAGCACTTCGTCCCCAAGGGCACGAAGTTCTGCCCGGAGTGCGGGAACAACATGGTCGCGACCGCGAAGTGCGTGAACGGCCACGACAACCCCGTCGGTACGAAGTTCTGCTCGGAGTGCGGCGGGAAGGTCGGTTAGCGCCCCGCCCCCGTCCCGGCCGATCTGATTCTCAGCCGTGTGCAAGCCCGGGAAAAGCATAATATACCCCACGATGCATAGCGACGCTAGGTAGGTAGCGACGCGATGATGAAGACGGTCTTTGCGGCGATCCTGGTCGGACTGCTCGCAGCCCCCTTGGCGGCAATGCCCGTGGCCGCGGAAGAGCGCCAGCCGGCGGAGCGCCTCGATCACTACGTCCCGATCGTTGAGACCGGGGACACCCCGCGTTGGGATGGCGGACGATTCGTCCACGTGCGGATGGGCGACGTCACGCTGGCGGTCCTCTGGAGCGAGAACGCGTCCATGCCGACGGGCGTGCGCGTCGTCATCGACTACCGACGCTTCTTCGGGGCTGCGGAACTGTACGACGCGCAGGGCAACTACCTCCGGACCACAGGGCTCCCGCTGCACACGGCGCTGTATCAGGAGTTTGGACGGATGACCGAGTTCCAGGATGTCGACGGCGACTCGCTGTTCGACTTCCGCGGCTTCGATGTCCGTACGAACTACACCGAAGACAAGCCTGTGAAGTTCCTCAGCCTGCGCACCCCGTGGCACCTCGGCGGGCTCGAGCAGGTCGTCGGCACCCACTCCGCCTGGGTGAACTTCACCTTGAGCGCGGACGCGATCGGGTATGCGCGTGTGTTCGACGCCGGGACGCGGACATGGCGCAACGGGACGATCGCGGACGGAGCCCTCGACCGCATCAGCCTGACGTTCCGCTTGGCGGCGACGGCCCACGAGGTCCGTGCGCAGATCCCCTTCTACCGCGTCCACCTCGGGGCCGAGCGGCAGCCCGTGCGCTCCGAGTTCCTCGGGAACCGGACGATCACGGGCGTGAGCGTGGTGGTGGACGGCAAGTACGACACGCGGATCGAGGGGTGGGACTTCGGGTCCAACACTTCGAAGCTCGCGCTCGAGACGCCGATCGCCTTCGGTAACTTCATCGAGCCTCAGGTCGTCCGCTGGCTTCAGGCAGAGTTCGGCGGCGCCTGCCTGCGCGACGTTGGCTTCCGTCACTGCGAGTCCGAGGAGGGGCCGCGCGCCCCTGTCGGTATCGCGCGCAACCGCCTGGAGATCGCCGACGGCTGGCACCGTGCGGGCGACGTGTACTGGGTGAGCGACGTCACGGTTGACGGGCAGACGGCGGAGATGACTTTCGAGATCGATTCGATCGTGCCCGTGCCCCTCAGCCGGGGCGACCGGACGTACGTGGGCTTCCGGGCGATGGGTGCGTTCGTCTACCCTCAGGGACGGGTGATCGTCCACGATCCCGGCCTGAGCGCCTCGGCGGTCTATGCGGAGCTCGCGGAGCCCGCGAACATGGCGCCCTCGTTCCTCGTCGGCCTCCAGCTCGCGGTCGTGGCCATCGCGCTGATCCCCGCGGTGCTCCTGAGACGACGGGCCCGGAGGGGGAAGCGATGAGGGATTTCACGGGTCTGGCGAAGGCGCCCGCGCGTGCGGGTCTTCGCGAAGTGCTCGCGGGATGCGAGCCTCACAGGGAGGAATAGACGTGCGAAGAACGATGTGGATCGCGTGTGCGCTGATGCTGGGGTTGGCGCTCACCGCGGTGGCGGCGCCGGTCGCGTTCGGCCCCTCACAAGGGGTCGCGCCCGCGCCCTGGACCCAGGATTCGGGGATCGATACGGCCGACGCGAGCGTCTTCGAGATGTGCCGGTGCGGGAACCGTTCGGAGCTCGTGACGATCGGCCTCGCCGTGCGGTGGGGCTACCTCGACGACCCCGCGGTCCTCGGCATGGAGGGCCGCTGGCGGTGGAACGAGATCGGCACGGGCGGCGGCTTCCAAGGTCAGTGGCACGGCCGAGAGCGCGACGTTGGCGGCTTCTTCCAGGGACGATTCGAGCTCGGCGAGGACGGTCATGGCCGCTTCCACGGCGAATGGAACTTCTCTTCGGGGCGCGACGGCGGGTACCTGGCGGGCTCGTGGGACAGCGTCGACCGCGGCCACGGCACCTTCGACGGCCGATGGAACCTGACGGACGGTCGACCCGGGGGCGCCCTCGCCGGGGCCTGGGAGGCATTGTCCGAGGACGGCGGCGGGATGCGCGGACGGATGATCCACGCGCCGACCATGGACATGGTCGCCTGGGACGGTTTCCTTCAGGTCACTGCGGGCGCGGTCGAGGTCCGGCAGCTCGTCCGGTGGGAGACGGGTGGCGAGCGCCGGTTCGGCGGCGACGACCAGATCCTGCGCCGCGACAACCGCACCATCGTCGCGTGGCTCAGCACCACGACGGTGAACTGGGACGGGCTCGTGTTCGCGATCCATGTCCCGCGCGATCAGGCGACGAACGTGACGCTGCACACGGACCAGGTCGAGTTCACGTGGGGCGTGCGGGAATTGCCCGGCCTCCACCTCCGCAAGCCGGTGGACCGTCTCGGGCATGAGATCGAGGTCCGCGGCTTCGTCGTGAAAGACCATGAGAGGCGCGAGGTCGCGAACGTCGCGATCGGCCTCCGATGGGGCCACCTGGACACGCGCGGGATGGACCGCGACGGGGACGCGAAGTCGTGGGACGGCGGCGCGAAGATCTCCGCGGGCGCCCTCGGCGTGCGCGGGACGCTCTCGTTCGAGCGCGGCGACCACGTCCCTCCGCGGGAGGACCGCCAGCTCGTCCGCTGGGAGTCCGAGACGACGACGGGCTGGGACGGCATCGTGCTCGTCGCGTTCGTCCCCCACGGCGACGTCGGGAACGTCACGTTCACCCTGCGCGCGGGGGGCTTCGAGCACACGTGGACCCTCCGCGAGCTCATGGGCCGCCACACCTTCGACTTCGACGACGGCACCTCACTCGAGGTGCGTGCGATGCGGGCCTGAGGGCCCGCCCCTTTTCCTCTCAACCTCCCAATCGTGAAATAGGAACGTTCGGATACGGCGCGCAACCCCCATGCCGGAAGTGAGCGAGGAGTGGACCGCGGAGCTCAAGAAGGGGTCGATCCAACTATGCCTCCTCGCGCTGCTGACGAAGGAGCCCAAGTACGGGTTCCAGATGATCAAGGAGCTCCGCGAGACCACAGAGGGGTTCTTCGACCTGAAGGAAGGGACGCTGTATCCGGCACTGCGGCGCCTCGAGGAACGGGGGTTCGTGAAGAGCGAGTGGATCGAGCGGGAGTCGGGCGCGCCGCGGAAGTACTACACGCTCACCGCCAAGGGGCGGAAGGCGCTGGACGAGGCGCACGGGGTCTGGACGACGATGTCGCACAGCGTGGACCGCGTCCTCCGGGGGTCGCGATGAGCGAGACGGACGATTACCTGAAGGCGGTCGCGTCCGCGATGCGCGGCGTCGACCGGCGGATCCGCGAGGACGTGCTCCTCGAGCTGAAGGCGCACCTCGCCGACGCGATGGCGGATGGCGGTGCGGCCACGGTCGTGGCGAACCTCGAAGCCCCCCACGCGATCGCGCGGCGATACAAGGACCTCTACGGGTACGGCAGACCGTACCAGGCGCTGTTCGTCCTCGTCGGCGTCGGTCTCGCGCTGCTCACTGTCCCGATCCTGGGGCTTGCCGAGCCGGCGGCATCGCTCGTCACCGTCCTCGCCCTTGGCGCGCTCGCGGGATTCCTGCTCCTGGCGGCGATGGACGCGGGCTCGAAGGTCGGCCTCCTCGCGGGTTTGGCGGCGTGCACGGCTCGCATCGCGACGTTGGCGGCGGCGCAGATCGCGACCGAGATCGCCCCGGTCACCGACGCACGCGGGTGGACGCTGTTCCTCGCGGTCTCCGCGCTCCTCGTGGTCCTCGGCTACGTGCCGGGCCGCGCGAAGGAGCGGTGGACGAAACGCGACGTGTCGATGTGAGGTAGTCCCCGACGATCCGATCGTGGTCGAACGCGAGTTTCGGCACGCGCGTTGGCGGCACGAGTCTCACCGCCGCAGCGTCGGACGATGCCCTCAACATGCCCCCGAAGGATCGCAGTACGTACGCGACGGAGATCGTGTGTCCGCGCGGGTCGCGCCCCGGGTCGCCGTACACGCCCTGGAGCCGCTCGACCTCCGCCGCCAACCCCGTCTCCTCAAGGACTTCTCGTTCGACCGCGTCTTCGAGGCGTTCCCCGAACTCCACGAATCCGCCCGGCAGCGCGTACCGACCGAGGAACGGCTCCTTTCCCCGGCGGACGAGGACGATGTCCCCTTCATGAAGGAGGATCGCGTCGACGGCGACGCGCGGGGCGTCCCATCCCACGGCGCTCACTCCAGGCTTGGCATCCGGATGCCCGCACGCTTCGCGAACAAAACGGCGTCCTCGTACCCCGCGTCCGCGTGGCGCACGACCCCGAGGCCCGGGTCCGTCGTCAGCACGCGCTCGATCCGCGCGCCCGCGGCCTTCGTGCCGTCGCAGACGACGAGGGCGCCCGCGTGCGTGGAAAGTCCGATGCCGACGCCGCCCCCGTTGTGCACGGCGATCAGGTCCGCGCCCGCGGCGGTGTTCAGGAGCGCGTTCAGGATCGGCCAGTCCGCGATCGCGTCCGACCCGTCCTTCATGCCCTCCGTCTCCCGATAGGGCGAGGCCACGCTGCCGGCGTCGAGGTGGTCCCGCGTGATCACGATCGGCCCGCTGAGCCTCTTGTCCCCGACCATCTTGTTGATGATCTTCCCGAACCACGCGCGCTCCCCGTACCCGAGCCAGCACACCCTCGCGGGGAGGCCCTCCCACGGCACGTGCGTCTCCGCCATCTTGATCCAGTTCACGAGGCGCTCGTCGTCCTTGAACTCCTTCATCACGACCCTGTCCGTCTTCAGGATGTCCTCGGGGTCACCGGTGACCGCGACCCAGCGGAAGGGGCCCCGCCCCTGCGCGAACATCGGGCGGAGGAACAGGGGAACGAATCCTTTGATCGCGAACGCGTCCTCCACGCCCGCCTCGACGGCCTGCGCCCGGATGCCGTTCCCGTACTCGAAGACGACGGAGCCCCGTTTCATGTACGCGAGCATCGCCCGCACGTGGATCCCGATCGACTCGAGCGAGCGCCGCTTGTACGCCCGCGGGTCCGACGCACGCAGCGCGTCCGCGTCCGAGACGGAAAGCCCGCGCGGGATGTAGCCGCCGATGGGATCGTGCGCGCTCGTCTGGTCCGTCACGATGTCCGGGACGACGCGCTTCGAAAGGATCGCGGGCAGAGCTTCCGCGCAGTTCCCGAGGAGCCCGACCGTCTCCGCGCGTCCTTCCGTCTTCGCGTTCTGCGCGATCGCGAGCGCTTCGTCGATCGTCCGGACGTATCGGTCCACGTACTTCGATTCGAGGCGGCGCTTGATCCTCCTTTCGTCGACCTCGACCGCGATGCACACGCCCCCATTCATCTTGACCGCCAGCGGCAGCGCGCCCCCCATGCCCCCGAGGCCGCCGGTGAGCACGAGCCGCCCCTTCAGGGAGCCGGCGAATCGCTGTCGCGCGCACTCCGCGAACGTCTCGTACGTCCCCTGGAGAATCCCCTGCGTGCCGATGTACGACCAGCCTCCGGCGGTCATCTGCCCGTACATGGTGAGGCCGAGCTTCTCGAGCTCGTGGAACTTCTCCCAGGTGGACCATCGGGGGACGAGGTTCGCGTTCGCGATGAGCACGCGTGGGGCGTTGGCGGTGGTCTGGAAGACCGCCGCCGGCTTTCCGGACTGCACGAGCAGGGTCTCGTCGTTCTCCAGCTCTTTCAGCGCCTTTACGATCCGGTGGAAGGCGTCCCAGCTCCGGGCGGCCTTCCCCGTCCCTCCGTAGACGATCAGTTCGTCGGGCTTCTCCGCGTTCTCGAGGTTGTTCTCGAGCATGCGGAGAATCGCCTCCTGCCGCCAGCCCTTGCAACGGAGCCCCGTCCCACGGGCGGCGCGAATCCGTTCCACGGTCGGTGCCATCGCCCGGGGCCCATAAAGGGTTTGCCCGCTTTCAGTCGAGGCCCCGATAAGCCTGGGATCGGTGAACGATTTCCGTAACCCGCACCTCGCCGTTCAGGATGAAGTAGAGGACTCGATACTCTCCAATGCGCAAGCGGTACAACGGTGGGTCGTCGTGGCTCCATAGGAGCCGGATGTCCGCGCCGGAACGCGGACGGATTGGATCTTCCTCGAGCACTGCCAGCTTCGCTCGTATCCGTCGTGCGCGGTCCAGCGGGAACCGCTCGAGCTGGCGTGAGGCGGTCCGCGAGAGGAGCACCTTCCGCTTCGTCAAAGGGGGGTGAACTCCTCGGATTCCAGGATCCTCTTCTCCCGCTCGTACAGGAGTCGGGTCTCTGCGTCGTCTAAAAGGCGACGAAGGAGCCCGTCGTACGTCTCCCCCTTGGACGCCAGGCGCTTCAGTCGATCTCGAACCTCGGAAGACACGGGAACGGTGGTCAGCATCGGCATCTCATAGTACATCATAACTACTAATAACTGTTGCTAGCTCGGTGCAGCGTCCCAGTTTCTGGCGGCCTTCCCGGTGCCGCCGTAGACGATCGGTTCGTCGGGCCTCTCCGCGTTCTCGAGGTTGTTCTCCAGCATCCGGAGGATGGCTTCCTGCCGCCAACCCTTGCAGCGAAGCCTTGTGCCGCGAGCTGCAGCGATTCGCTCCACGGCCGCTGCATCGGTCCTTCCCCCCAAAGGGTTTCTCATTCGCGAGTGCCGGAGCGACATCGGAACGGAGTTGGGTTCAAGAACGGCCATCGTCGCCTCTGGTGGCCCTCCTGGGCAATGCCGCGGCAATTGGGTGGCGGGACCTCAGGAGACCGTCGTCGCGCGGCGGCGCCCGCGTCTCATGCTCAAGCGCGTCGCCCGGGGGCTGACTGCAAGGGCTGTGGTCCGTCGGCGCAACCGGTGGGTGGTCGGTTCGACGTCGAGGAGGAGGCCGTGGAGGGTGTCAACGCCGATCTGACTCGAGTCGCCTCGACGCCCGAAGACGATGCGCCGTGGCGCGCGTCGTCCCATGATCTCGATGTCTACGTCTCCGATCGCACGGGGCACCGACCGCCCGTCGGCGAGTTCGAGGTGGACGACGCCCACGGATCGGACCCCGAGGACTTTCGCGAGGGGACCCGGGATGCACGTGTACGTCGAACCTGTGTCCACCAGGAGGCGGAGCCTGGCCTCTCGGCCCTTCGGGCCTCGGAACGTCGCGTCCGCGTAGACTTCTCCCATCCGCTTTCGTTCTGCCATCAGCGTGTCGTGCATAGGCCTTCGCCGTACATGCAACTTTCGTCGCCGCGGTCGTGAAAGCCTAGATGCGGGACTCCACCATCGCGTCCACCGCCTGCGCGAGACGCCCGCCTTGCGCAAGGAGCGCCTTGAGGTCTGCCTCGGCCTGGTCCCGCCACGCCTCGTCCGCAATCGCCGCCAAGTTGATGCGCACGTTCAGGCTCGCCCCGATCATCCCCGCCTGCGCGAGGAGAGCGGCGACGCCCGCGTCCGTGATCGCGTTCCGGTTCCCCTTCTCCGCCGCCAGCTTCGCGAGCTCCAGGGCCTCGAGGGTCGCGCGGATCGTCTCCAGGGGGACCTCGGTCGCGGCCTTGTAGGCATCCTGCATCGCGTCCTTCCGCGTCGCCCGATCGCCGTCGTTCCCCTTCGGGAGGGCCATCGCCGCCACGACGCCGTCGTACGCGGCCGCGTCCTCTTCGGCCAGGACGAGGAATCGCGCCTGGAGCGCCTTGCCGCGGGCTTCTATCGTGGGTAGCTCGGATTGCACGGCCTCGTACCCCTGCTTCCCCACCGCGAGGTTCGCGACCATCCGCGAGAGGGCCGCGCTCAACGCGCCGCAGATCGCCGACGCCGTCCCGCCACCGGGCGTGGGCGTCGACTCCGCGATCCGTTCGAGCAAGGCCGCCAAGGATTCGGTCACACGCGGCGGCACAGCGCAGCCTCGGAAATACGTTCCGTCGTGAATGCGTTCTCCGGATATTTGCGGAGCGACGCTAGGCTCCGAGTCGATTCTCGAGGATCTGGTCCGAGCGGAAGTTCTCGAGCCGAAGGCGTGCGACCGGATTTGGCGGTAGCGAATCTTTCGGAACGAGCCCGACGATCTCGGAGGCGACCACGGGCACACCGATCGTGGCGGCGTGCGCGCAGACCGCGTCGAACGCCGCTTCCATGGACGTGACCTTGTAGTTCACGAGGTTCATGCTCACCTGGACGAGCCCTCGGTCCTTGAGCTCGAAGCCGAGCGCCCGCACGGCCGGGAGACCGCCATCCTTCTCGCGCACGAGCTTCGCGATGCGCTTCGCGACCTTCACGTCCGTGGTCCCGAGGTTCACGTTGTACGCGAGGAGGGGCGGACGGGCCCCAACAACCGACGCGCCCGCGGTCGGATGGAGTTCCGGCCTCCCGAAATCCGGCGCACGTTCCGGGTTCGCGCGGATCTCCTCGCGCAGGCCTTCATATTCCCCCTTGCGGAGGTCCGGGAGCGCCTTGCGTTCTGGCCGCATGGCGGCACTCTCGTAGAGGTACACAGGGACGCCGAGCTCGTCGGCGATCCTCTGTCCCGTCTCGCGCGCGAGGAGCACGCAATCCTCCATAGTCACGCCCGAGATCGGGATGAAGGGGAGCACGTCGAGCGCTCCGATGCGCGGATGCTCCCCGCGGTGCACGTTCATGTCGATGAGTTCGACGGCCTTTTTGGCGGTGCAGAACGCAGCCTCTCCGACGGCCTCCGGCGGGCCGACGAACGTGACGACGCTGCGGTTGTGGTTCGGGTCCAACTCCACGTCGAGGACGGCGACGCCGGCCACCCCGCGCGCCGCGTCCGCGATCGCGTCGACCACCTCCCGCCGCCTGCCCTCCGAGAAGTTCGGGACGCACTCGACGATTCGGCGCACCGGCCGAAGACCGGATTGACCCATAAGAGGCTGTCGCTAGGGGAAAACGCTTTTATATCGACGGTCCCTTGCGCGCGATACTGGGGCCTGAGGGGAGGAGATTCTCGGTGCATACTCGTGCTATTGCCGCTGTGGCCGTCATCGTCAGTTTGATAGGGGTCGCGTTCGTGGGTTTCCCGTCCGTGGAAGCAGCGCCGCCGCAGCCCCACAACTTCTTCGGAATAGCCAGGGACTCGACGAGCACCCCGCTGCCCTCGGGCACGCGGATCACCGCCTGGGTCGACGGCGTCGACTACAGCAACGGTACGTCCGTCTATACCGCATCTGGGAACTACGACATGGACGTGTTCGGGGACAACCAGACGGACATCTCGACGGACAACACCCCGACGATCAAGACAGGCGGCGACATCAGCGACGAGATCATGTACGTCGCCGGGGACTTCACGACCTATAAGGCGCTGAATCCCCAGCAAGTGTTCACCGCCAAGGACTTCTGGGGCGTCCCGACGACCGGGCAGAGCGAGAACCTCGACCTGACGCTCGCGGCGGCAGCAAACCAGCCGGGGTTGCCCAAGATCGGGCGGATCACGACGCAGCCCGCGGACGGGCTGACCCAGTACCTCTATCTATGCAACCCGACCGCGGTTGCAATCAGCGATGCCTCTGTGTACTATCTGGAGAAACCCGTGCCGGGCGCCTTCAACGGCCCCACCCATGCGATCAGTGGCGCAATCGGTCCCTTTGGCGGCATCCTCTACGTGAACCTCACGTCCTGGGCGCCCACAACGCTTGTCAACACGGGCGATGCCCTCAAGCTCGTATGGAACAACCCCGGCGGACCTGCCTTCCAGGGCTCCGACATCATCGTGGACCGCGTCGAGTACAACGGTTCCTTCAGCCCGACGTTCGTCGAACCCGTCAACACGATCATGACCGACGCACTCGCTCCGGCATTCGGCCAGGAGATCCGGCGCATCGGTGGGGACTTCTGCCAGGACACGAACAACAATTCCGTGGACTTTGGGATTCAGGGCGAGACCGGCCGACCTGGCGGCACCAATACCGCCCCGTCCGTGGTCCTGACCACCCCGTCCGGCGGCGAGGACTGGACCGGGAACACGCTGCACACGATCTTCTGGAACCAGTCCGACCTGGAAGACTCCAGCCTTACGGTCGCGCTTTCTCTCTCAATCAACAGCGGCTCCACTTTCCCCTTCGCGCTTCCCGGTGGCTCGTTCGCGAACTCGCCCCCGCCGAGCCAGCCGTGGACCGTGAACTGCGTCAACGCCACGAACACTGCCATGATCCGAATCCAGGTCTTTGACTCGGGCGGCATGAATGCGGAGTCCTTCTCCAACCTGTTCAGCATCGATTGCGCGCGCCCCACCCTGACGAGCACCGTCCCACCGGACACGCAGACGAGCGTGAACGTCAACACGGACGTCACCCTCACGTTCAGCGAGGGAATGAACCCGCTCGCGACCGACGGTGCGATCTCGTTCTTCCCCCTCGTGGCCTTCACCACGACCTGGGGCCCGTCCAACGTCGTCACGGTCGACCCGACCGGCGCGCTCGTGGGCAGCACGTTGTACACGGTCACGATCAGCTGTGCCGCCAAAGACGACTCGGACACGGGCAACCTCCTTGCGGCCTGCCCGCGGACCTTCTCCTTCACCACCGGCATCGCGGCGTTCGCGCCCACCGTGGACCTCACGGACCCCGACGGCGGGGAAGTGTGGTCCGGCGGCAGCCCGCACAACATCCTGTGGACGATGTCCGACGCCGACACGGCCGGGAACCTCTTGGTCACCTTGGAGTACAACATTGGGGCAGGCTGGATCGTGATCACCGCCTCCCTGTCGCGGCCCCAGGGCTCGAACTTCTTCTCCTGGACCGTCCCGTGCCCCTCGTCGGCGATCGCGCGCGTCCGCGCGACCGTGTCGGACGGGGTGTTGACGAGCCAGGACACGAGTGCAGCGGACTTCACGATCGACTGCACGGCCCCCTCGGTCATCTCGACGCTCCCCGGGCCCGGCGCCATTGACGTGGGCGTCGGCGACCCGATCATCATCCTGTTCAGCGAAGCGATGGACCAGGCGAGCGTGCAGACAACGTTTACTCTACCCGGCGCGTCGGGCATCGTCTTCATATGGACCGCTTCGGACACGTTGCAGGTGAGCCACAGCGCGCTCCTGACGTGCACGGCGTACACGGCGACGGTCCCCGCGGCCGCGAAAGACCTCTCTGACCCAGGCGTCCTCATCGCGGCGGCGCACATCTGGACGTTCAACACAGAATGCGCGCCCACGGTCACGATCAGCGCGCCGACCGGGGGCGAATTGTACTCCGGCGCTTCCTCGCAGACGATCCAGTTCACGGTGACGGACACGGATGCGAACGTCTATGTCTGGGTCAACTGGACCTCCCCCTCGGCGTCGGTGATCAACCAGGTCTCGCGTGCGGCGGACGGCTCACTCCACAGCGTCGTATTTGTGGTGCCGTTCGCGGATGTGACGAACGCCCAGATCCAGGTCACGGCCCAAGACTCCACAGGCCTGAACGGGGTCGACTCCGTCGTCTTCTCCATCGACTCGACGCCCCCGACGGTGACCAGCTCCGTCCCCGCCGAGGCCGCGACGAACGTCGCCGTGGCCGCCCCCTTCGTGATCATCTTCAGCGAGGCCATGGACCCAACCACGGACGCGGCGTCCATCAGCGTCACGCCGAGCGTGGGCACCCTGGTCTTCACGTGGACGAGTGCGAGCTCCGTCACCGTGACCCACGCGCAAGCGCTCCAGACGAACACGCAGTACACACTCAGCGTCTCCACGGCCGCCCAGGACGCATCCACACCCGGCAACGCCCTAGCGGCACCGTACAGCGTAACGTTCACCACGTCCGCCACGGGCGCGGTGACCGCGGACGCCGGGGGCCCCTATACGGGGACCGTCGGGACCGACTTCCGGGTCGATGGGAGCAGCTCCTTGGGAGCCGTCACGAACTGGACGTGGGAGATCACGCACCCGGACGGGTCGACGACGACGTTCGAGTACGGGGACAATCCCCTCGCCCACTTCCCGACGGCCGGCACCTACAACATCCTCCTGACCGTGCGTGACGCGGGCGGGAACACGGACACGGACACGACGACCGCCCTGATTTCGGCGGGGCAGCAGAGGACCTTCTTCGAAGACTACTGGTGGCTCTTCGTGATCCTCATCATCGCGATCATCCTCGCCCTGCTCTTCGCCTTCATGAGGCGCAAGAAGAAGGAGGAGGAGCCGATGCCGCCCGAGGTCCCGCCGGACCAGGTCGACGTGACCCCGCCGACCCGAGCGCCGCCCGCGAGACCCATGCCGCCGCCACCGGCAGGCGCTCCCGCGGTGGGCAAGGGCGCGCCCCGGACGCGCGACTGCCCGTCGTGCGGCACGATCCTCGACGCCACGGACACGGAATGTTTCATGTGCGGGACGAAGCTCTAAGTCCGGCGGATTCCTTAGGGCGTTGTGCGCATCGTCTCCGTGAACCGCTCCGCCGCGAGAACCGTGCCGTGGAGAGGACGCTCGGTCACGACGGGGATTTTCAAAGAGCCGGTCGCGGGACGCGTTCGCGTCGACACGCTCGGGCTCTCCGGCGACGTGCAGGCTGAACCGAGGGTCCATGGGGGACCCAAGAAGGCGGCGTACGTGTATCCGTCGGAGCACTACCCCTTCTGGCGGTCGGAGTATCCCTCGATCGAACTCGGATGGGGGATGTTCGGCGAGAACCTCACCACCGAAGGCCTGCTCGAGACCGAGGTGCGGGTCGGCGACGCCCTGCGCATCGGCTCCGCGGAGGCGGTCGTGACGCAGCCGCGGTTCCCGTGCTTCAAGCTCGGTATCAAGTTCGGACGGAATGACATCATCGAGCGGTTCCGGCGGAGTGGGCGCTCGGGGTTCTATGTGGCGGTCTCGAAGGCCGGAGACGTGGCGGCAGGCGACCGGATCGAGACTCTCCAGAAAGCGCGCGACGGGCCGACGGTTGCCGAGGTCGTTCGGGAACGCGGCGACGAGGACGAATCCTGACGATACCGCCACCAAGCGACGCACGTCGCGGTAAGCTTCCCGCGAAACCACCAAGCAGAATGTTCATGCTGCCACATGTTTCACCGAGCGTCGGTGCAAAGAGAGGCCATGCATGGGCGACCGCTCCGGGCAAAGGACCTCGAGACGCAGATGCGAGTGGGCAGAAGGGGATCCGCTCCTGCAGAGGTACCACGATACGGAATGGGGGACGCCCCTGCACGACGACCGAGGGCTCTTCGAGTTCCTCGTGTTGGACGCCGCGCAGGCGGGGCTGTCGTGGCTGACCGTGCTCCGAAAGCGTGAGAACTACCGGAAGGCGTTCGGCGCGTTCGATCCCAAGAAGGTCGCGCGATACGACGCGCGGAAGGTGCGGGCCCTCTTGGCGGATCCGGGGATCATCCGGAATCGGCTCAAGATCCAATCCGCAATCGGGAACGCCAAGGCCTTCCTCGCCGTCCAGAAAGAGTTCGGAACCTTCGACACCTACATCTGGCAGTTCGTTGGTGGGCGAACCAAGCGGAACCAGTGGAGGGGGCTCCGACAGATTCCCGCCCGTACGAAGGAGTCGGACGAGATGAGCACGGCGCTGCGGGACCGAGGCTTTCGTTTCGTCGGACCGACGATCTGCTATGCCTTCATGCAGGCCGCGGGGATGGTGAACGACCACGTGATCTCCTGCTTCCGCCATGATTCCGTCTGAGACGCTCCGGATCCGGGGCGTCAGGTCCGTGCCGTCCCTCGCCTCCCTCTTCGCGAGGCTGCGCGGTTCCCCCACCGCCCCCCGCGAGTCACGAAACCGTCACTTGTCGTCCCCTGCGTCCTGTCGGTGGCTCACCGGGGACAGGACGAACTCCCCTTTGCCAGCCGCATCGTCCATACGAAACGAGATGTCGTACCGATAAAAGAAGACCTCACGGCCCAGAAGCGCCAGTGGCGGCCGACCGCGCTCCGCAGGGACTTGAACGGGGAGGTCGAGCGGCGGTAGGAGCTTCTCGCCGTGGAAGATCTCTGCTCGGACTTGCGTGCGAAAGACGTCCAAGGCGCCGGCGGTGCCCCGGGTGCGTTCAGCTTCGCCCAGTGGGAGCCCGAGATGCTCCGCAAGGTCAAGCTGGATCAGTGAAATGTCCGAGCCGGAATCGACAAGCATCGCGGTGGTGACCGCATCCAACGGGCCGGAAAGCTTCACAGCAAGCAACGGGCGCTGGGTACGGAACTCACCGAACCGGACTTCCTCGAACCTGTAGGAGAGAGACTCAGACACCGACGAGCCGACCGAGACGGCCATCATGGACGAATAGGTTCCTCGGGCATAACGTTGGCGGCCGTCAGACCGCTAAACTGTCTTCCGCTCCCTACCCGCCCACGCCTTCCTGCCGCGCCGCCGTCGCTCGGCTTCCCTCTCCGAGATGCCGGCCAAGTACGCGAGCGTGGACATCCCGTCCGCGAGGTCTAGCGGCAGCAACGCGACGATCCCGTCGAGTTCCCGACGGCGGTCCGCGCGCTGCCGCTCGAGCCGGCTTGCGATAGGGGCCTTGCTCTCCGGGGGCGTCAGGCTCGCCAACGTCCGTCGGTTTCATTTCTGATACTCGGGGCTTGAGGACCTATATACCCCCTACAAAATCCTACCCTTCGATCATTCATGGTACAAGTCCAGGAAATCACCTTGGCCGACTTCGAACGAATACCGAAGAAGCCCTCCCCGCTGGGGGAGAAAGGGAGGGAATCCGTCGAGATCCTTGGGACCTTGGTGAAAGGCAGACCCATCGTGATCCGGGGTGCCACCCGTGGTTTCCAGGTAGCCCTTTCCCAACGGATCAAGCGGGCCCGGATGAAGGTTGAGATGAGGATCCAGCGCGAGACTGCCGGCCTGAGAACGATTGCGTTGCTGAAGCGCCGCTAGGCTGATCGCGGGGTGTCATTGGGCGGCGTCCTCCTCCCGTGGTGAGCTCGCCGAAGTCCTCGACGGGGACGCCCTTCCGGCGCAGCTCCTCGGTGTGCTCCTTGAGGAGGGTGATCACGGCTCGCGCGTCGTCGAGGTCGCCGTCGTGCTCCTGGTCGGCCATCGTCGAAGAATGGGTTGCCCGGTGAATAACTTTGGCGGCAGTCACGGACCGAGGAGTGCCTAGCGGATCTTCCCCGTCCCCCACCGCGAATAATCGGATCGCCGGGGGACTCGTGGAGGCGCGTGGGAGACGGTGACGGGCAGCCTACCAACCGTCATCATGGGCAAGCTACTTTGGCGATCGCCCGAGAAAACCTGAAAGTGCGTGGGGTCCATTAGCCGACTAGGACACGCCACGATCGGAGGTCGCCGTCACCCGCAAACGGAACAGAACCGCCTCGTCGGAAGGGCTATGAGCTAGACCTCACGTCCTATGCGAGATGGCCAAAACGCCATTCGACGCCATTGCTCCCTACTACGACCTGATTCACTCAAAGAAGGACTACGACGGGGAATCCCGATTCTTGGAGCGTGTGATGGGTCGGTTCCTCGCGGAGACCCCCAAGGAACTGCTCGATGTGGGTTGCGGAACGGCAAGTCACGCTCTCATTCTCGTCAAGCGAGGATACAGAGTGACCGCAGTCGATTACTCACCCAGAATGCTGGACCAGGCACGGAGAAAGGCTGGTCCTAGCCGGCCCGGGCTTCGACTCCTCCAAGCGGATATGCAGGATATGGCCCTGGGTGTCAGGTTCGATGCCGCATATTCCATTGACGGGCCTGTCGTCTCTCTACTAACCACGCGTGACCTACTTCTGCACTTCAAGACAGTCCGCGACCACCTTAGGCCCGGTGGAATATACGTCTTCGACTTTTCCCGAGCGGCCGTACCACGAGGTAGAAGTCGAGGCTGGAACGTACATCAGGTGTCGCCCTACGAGTTGGTGGAACTCTATGAGGTCTCTCCCGGCCCAAGACGCGACCGCTCTACGGTCAAGGACCTTATTCTTGTGAACAAGGGGGCACGCATCCTCGACCGAGTTCAGGTCTTGCTTCAACATCATGCGCTCTCGATCCGTTCTCTCCGGAGGCTCCTGGCACGGGCGGGGTTTCGCGTGGTTGGTTTCTACACGACCGGCGACGGTCCTTTCAAACTGCATCGGTTGCGGCGTGGCGACGACTACCCTCTTGCGGTAGCGAGGAATCCTGGCTGAGTGACCATACACCCTCAGGCATGATGATTGCTATGTGGCTTGGGTCTCTCATCCTGATGCGGCCGCGCCTCTCGGGCAGGCCCGCGTGGACTCAGAGCGCCTAAGAGAGGCTGAAGAGGGCACCAAGGATTACCAAACCCGTCTTCCAGCTTCCCTGGCATGTCCAGAAGGAAGTCAACGGGCCTTCGATCGGGCTTTGGGGGGCACTTTGGATGGCGCTGCGGATTTCCCGAGGGGCTCCTGGGGGTCGGTGGCCTTGTCCGGGACACTCTGGAAGGGAGTCCAGAACTTAGAGTGGAAACAGGGGGAACAGTACGCCTTGTCGTATAGACTGAACCAATGGACTCCAATGCCCTTCCCGCAGGAATCGCAATGGGTCGGCTCCTTCGGTCGCTCTTTGTGGGACCCTTTGAATAGCGCTGCGGATTTCCCGAGGCGTTCCCGGGCGTCGGTGTCCTCTGACTTTGCACCTAACATACCGGCCCTTGTGTAGCAGGCGGAGCATAAGAACCCTCCTCCGACAGTTCCCGGGCTAAGGCTCAGGGCCGGGGCGACGAGGCCCGGCGGATCGGGCGTCACCGGCTCGGGGAGGGGTACTCCAAGCTGGACCCGAAGCTCCCCGCCACCGAGCCGACGAACGATCGCTGGAAGCTCAGGGTCAATGCAGGCGTAGGACGGGAAGTGTGAGGGCTTGCTCCGGGCAGCCGAGCTGAGGGCGACCGACCGCGAGCTCGGATTCCCGGTCGACATCATCGAGAAGGACTACATCCATGAGAGCGAACGACGTGCAATCCGTAAAGCTCCAGCGCTTGTCCTTGCGCTCGAGGAACAGGGTCCAGCCCCTCTCGAAGTCCTGACGGCCTAGGATCTCCACGCGCCATGCCTTGGAGCCGAGGATCGAGCGGCCTGCCGCCGCCGCCAATCCGTGACGCGCTGTCCTCGCGAGGATCGCTGTCACCATCTCGTCGAAGACGTAGTCCGTGATCACCAGTCGGAACGCGCCCGCCTTGCCCCCCGCGAGATCCCGAAGAAGGGAGAGAGCGTCTCTGTGGTGCGCGTCTCCTAGGTTGAACCTCGCGACGAGGAAGGTCGTGTCCACGAACTACTCTTCCATGCTACTCGCGGTAGAGGATCTTGTCGATGGTTCGAGCGTCCGTCTTGCCCAGGTCGAAGACGAGGGAAGGATCGAAGAACGGGTCGTCGCGGAGATCGACGTCGATCCGTTCCGTCGCTTGGTCGAGCAGCTGAGGATTGCGGAGTGCCGCGTCGGCGAGCGCCTCGACGGCCTGGCCGTGGCTCACGCGGCGACCGAGGCGCCACTCAAGGAGTTTCGCTGCCTGTTCCAGCTTGCGTTTCTGGAGGCTTCCGAGTCGGATGGACGTCGCACCCATGGCACCAATGAGATGCAAACGCGCATATGAATCTCCGCATATGCTGCAGATCACCGGTCCTTCGCTCCCATCCCCTTTGGCGGCGGATCGCTCCAACCCGCCGGCGACCGACGACGCAGAGAGCCCCGCGTTCGACTTCCCGCTCTGCCATCGGAATCGAGCGTTCCCTCTTCGCCCACGCCTTCCTGCCGCGCCGCCGTCGCTCGGCTTCCCTCTCCGAGTTCAGGCGGCCCCCATCCGGGCGCGCCTACTTGGACCGGCGGGCCGCGTTCTCCGCCACACGCGCTTTCACGATGCGTGTGACCAGGTCGGCGGGCAGGGGTCGGTCGGGCGTGAAGCGGAGCGTCCCCTTCCCCGACTTGAACGGCTTCAATTCGGCGGAAAACTGGCGGTGGACCTTGTCGCTCGCCACGAAGAAGCTGCAGTGGTCCTCAAACGCGGCGAAGTACACGAGCATCCCGTTCTGCCGGAACGCCGGCATCTGGTAGCTGATGACCTCGTCCGCGTCGGGGGCGGCGGCCTGGATGGTTTTGCGCAGTCGCTGAAGAGCGATCCGGAACTTGGGCGGCACGCGCGCCAGGTATTCGTCGACCTTCTTCGGGGCGGGGACCCGTCGGGGCTCCATGACGACCGAACCGGTGCGGGGCGCCTTAAAAGATTCGGCACGGCCGGGCTCGTGTAGAGTCCCGAATCAGAATGTTCATGCCGCCACATGGTTCACCGCGTGTCGGCGCACGGAGAGGCCATGCATGGACGACAACGACATCGAAGGGGCCTCGGCGAAACGCAGATGCGAGTGGGCAGAAGGGGATCCGCTCCTGCAGAGGTACCACGATACGGAATGGGGGACGCCCCTGCACGACGACCGAGGGCTCTTCGAGTTCCTCGTGTTGGACGCCGCGCAGGCGGGGCTCTCGTGGCTGACCGTCCTCCGGAAGCGTGAGAACTACCGGAGGGCGTTCGACGGGTTCGATCCGAAGAAGGTCGCGCGATACGACTCGCGGAAGGTGCGAGCCCTCTTGGCAGATCCGGGGATCATCCGGAACCGGCTCAAGATCGAATCCGCCATCGGGAACGCCAAGGCCTTCCTCGCCATCCAGAGAGAGTTCGGGAGCTTCGACACATACATCTGGCGGTTCGTCCGTGGACGACCGAAACGGAGTCGATGGAGAGAGCCGCGACGGATCCCCGCCCGGACGAAGGCGTCGGACGAGATGAGCCGGGCCCTGCGGGAGCGGGGCTTTCGTTTCGTGGGTCCGACGATCTGCTACGCCTTCATGCAGGCCGCGGGCATGGTGAACGACCACCTGACCTCCTGCTTCCGCTACGATTCCGTCTGAAACGCTTCGGATCGCCTGGCGGGGAGCCTCATCGGAACCGCAGGGAATTCTCGAGGGCATCGGCCGACGGTCTCAATCCCACCTTCCCTGGTTCGAAACCGTCAAGAGGGACCAGTCCTCTGGCTTCGCGGATGTCCGCGAAGGTTGTTACGAAGCAGGTCGGCCGCGGGGTCCACCGGAGTTCAGGTGGTGAATCCGTGGTCGAATGCCCATCGTGCGGTCGCGGGAAGTTGCGCCGGGGAACGGTCCGGGAGGAGATGTTCGGGATCGACCTCGGCGAACACCCCGCGGAAGTTTGTGACTCGTGCGGAGAGTCGTTTGTCGATCAGGCGGCGATGGGGAAGATCGAGGCGCGCGCCAAGAAGCTCGGCCTGTGGGGCCTGGCGAAGAAGGTGTCGATCGCCTTGGCGGTGGCGTCCATCGGACCGCCCTCCATGGTGACGAAGGCCGGGGACTTCAACGAATGGTACAACGAGGTCGTCGACCGCTCCGGCCTGCGGGACAAGCGGTACCCCGTGAAGGGGATGGACGTGTGGACCCCGTACGGCTGGGCGGCGATGACCCGCGTCGACAACCTGATGCGCGCGGAGATGGAACGCACGAACCACGGGGAGGTGAACTTCCCGCTCCTCGTCCCGGAGACGGAGTTCCGGAAGGAGGGAGAGCACATCCGCGGATTCGAGGACGAGGTGTACTAGGTCACGCGCGCGGGGAAGAACGAGCTCGACATCCCCCTGTGCTTGCGGCCGACGAGCGAGACCGCGATGTACCCGATCTTCGCCCTGTGGATCCGCAGCCACGCGGACCTCCCCCTCAAGGTCTTCCAGATGGAAACAGCACGGACACCTTCTTGATCCAGGATCCGGCGAGGGCCGTACCCCGCCCGCAGAGACACCTTCTACGCTTTCTTCCGTGCGCGCCGGCTCGCGTTGAGCACAGTGACCCCGACGATGTCCCGGCCGCGGTAGCGGACGAGAATCCCGTCGCCCTCCTCCCGAGTGTCGGTGGCCTTCTGGGGGCGCTCGAAGCTGATGTAGAGCACGTCGGCCTCCCGGTCGTAGTCCACGTGGTACTCTCGCACCGGCAACTT
Source organism: uncultured Methanomassiliicoccales archaeon (assembly GCA_964396265.1). GTDB lineage: Archaea > Thermoplasmatota > Thermoplasmata > RBG-16-68-12 > EA-27 > EA-27. The sequence goes on along the minus strand of CAYNEM010000003.1, from coordinate 88,668 downwards.
CAGGAGGGAGGGCACCGCCTCTAGGATGCTCTTCGTCGTCGCGGTCACGGCGGCCATACGCGGTTCCTCTGGTTCAGCGTAAGCACGCTCCGGGTAAAGAAGGCTGTGATGACGAAGCCGTCCGTCCGGCTGACCTCCCGGTACACGACGACGAGGTGCTTTCGCTTCACACGCTTCACCGCGAGGAACTCGCCCTCCCAACCCTCCGCGACGAAGTCAGGGTCTTCGATTGCGTCCAGGACCGTTGCGGCATACCCCGCCACCTCGTCGTGATGCTCCGCGATGTGGAACCACCGCTCCTCCGTCAGGCGGATGGTCACGCCGCCGACCGAGATGGCGGTTCGAGCCACGCGCGGGAGAGAGAGCGGCTGGGGAAAAAGCCTTCCGAACCCGCAGGCGAAGCCTTTTCGACGACCGGCCCCACCGTTCGCGCGTCTCGACGACGTCCCCCGGCACGTGCCCGGATGGTTCGTTCGTCGATCACCGGGACCTGGCGCGTGCCTTGGAGCTCGTTGGAACCGGCGAGGTTGCGGCAAACGACGGTCTCGCCGCAGGCGGTCCAGGCGGTCCGCAACGGTTACGTCGAGGGGTTGGGAATCCGGCCAGTTGAACGAACGGGAGGATTGGCGCCGACGCGATCATCCGAGTCGTCACATCCCCCAGCCGATACGCCCGCCGCGAGAGAAAGCTATTTGGCGGTGGCGTCCATCGGACGGCCCTCCATGGCGACGAAGGCCGGGGACTTCAACGAATGGTACAACGAGGTCGTCGACCGCGCCGGCCTCCGGGACAAGCGGTACCCCGTGAAGGGGATGGACGTGTGGACCCCGTACGGCTGGGCGGCGATGACGCGCATCGACAACCTCATGCGCGCGGAGATGGAGCGCACGGGCCACGGCGAGGTGAACTTCCCGCTCCTCGTCCCGGAGACGGAGTTCCGGAAGGAGGGCGAGCACATCCGCGGCTTCGAGGACGAGGTGTACTGGGTCACGCGCGCGGGGAAGAACGAGCTCGACATCCCCCTGTGCCTGCGGCCCACGTCCGAGACCGCGATGTACCCGATCTTCGCCCTCTGGATCCGCAGCCACGCGGACCTCCCGCTCAAGGTGTTCCAGATCGTCTCGACGTTCCGCTACGACACGAAGCAGACGCGCACGTTCCTCCGCGTGCGGGAGATCCACTTCTTCGAGGCGCACACCGCGCACGTCGACGAGGCGGACGCGGAGCGCCAGATCCGCGAGGACCTCGAGATCATGGACCGCCTTTGCCGCGACCTCTGCGTCCCGTACCTCGTGAACCGCCGGCCGGACTGGGACAAGTTCCCCGGCGCGCACTACTCCCTGGCGGCGGACGCGTACACGCCCTCGGGGCGGACGCTCCAGGTGGGCACGTTCCACCACTACCGCGACAACTTCGCGAAGGCGTTCAACGTCACCTACGAGGCGGAGGACGGGACGCGGAAGTTCGCACACCAGACGACGTACGGGATGAGCGAGCGGCTCCTCGGCGCGATCGTCGCGATCCACGGGGACGACAAGGGCGTCGTCCTCCCCCCCGCCATCGCCCCCGTGCAGGTCGTCGTCGTGCCCATCCCCGAGAAGGGCCGCCAGGAGGTCATCCTCGAGGAGGCCCGGCGTCTGGCGGCGGACCTCGGGCAGCACGCGCGCGTCAAGCTCGACGAACGCGACGTGCGGCCGGGGGCGAAGTTCTACGAATGGGAGTCGAAGGGCGTCCCCCTCCGCGTCGAGCTGGGCCCCCGCGACCTCGCGCAGGGCGTCGTGACCCTGTCGCGGCGGGACCAGGAGGGACGCACGACCGTCGGCCGCAACGACGCCGCCACGGCGGTCCGGGACATCCTGAACCAGATCCAACGAGACCTGTACGAACGCGCCGCCAAGGACCTGCGGGAGCACGTCGTCGACATCGCCGCCCCGAAGGAGGCGCGGGAGATCATCAACCGCCTCGCCTGGTGCGGCGAAGAATCCTGCGGCAAACAGGTCGAGACGGACACCGGCGTGTCGCTCCTCGGGACGCCATACCCGCCGGTGCCGTACGACGGAAAGTGCATCTCCTGTGGCAAGCCCGCGGTCACCGCCGCCTATCTCGCGCGGACGTACTGACTACGGCTGCTCCGGCTTGGCGGTCGGCTGGCGGTACAACAGGAATCCCGTGATCCCGAAGCCGAGGAGGATGACCGTGAGCGCGTAGACGCCGATGCTCTCCGGGTCCGCGAGGTTCCACGTGTTGTACAGGATGCCCCAGCTCACGTAGAACAGGATGCCCAGGAGGATGAGGAAGAAGTAGAACCCCGCGGCGATTTTTCGCGGGAACTGAGGTTCCTCGGCCATCGCGCCGCGTACGGCCGCCGCGATAAAAAGGTTTCTTCCCCTCCCTCGAGTCCGTCCGAAGGCAGGTGACGAACGCCGCGGCAGCATTGACGGGGAAGGGTGACAAAGAAAGTGGGCTGGCCTCACTTCATGCATTGCGCCTGGGGGGGTCGACCTCTTGAGGGGGTTGTGGGACAGGGCTGGCCATCGGGGCCTCGAGGCGTGTCTTCTGTAACGAGGCAACGGTGGTGATCAGGAGGACGAGTCCTACGACACCCAAGGCGTACTCCACGGGCACTTTGTAGTAGTCCGACACGAGAATCTTCGCTCCCACGAAGGCGAGCACCGCAGCGAGCCCGTAGTGGAGGTAGCGGAGGCGTTGCAAGGCATTCTCGAGGGCGAAATAGAGCGCCCGTAGTCCCAGGATGGCGAACGCGTTGGACGTGAAGATGATGAAGGGGTCCACGGTGATGGCGAAGATGGCTGGGATGGAATCGACGGCGAAGATGATGTCCGTGGTCTCCACCACGAGAAGGACCACGAGGAGCGGCGTGGCGAACCACACGCCGTTCCACCGGACGAGGAACTTGTCCTCCCGGTAGTCGGGGGTGATCCGCACGAACTTCCGGAACAGGCGGAGGAGGGGGTTCCGCTCGGGATGGACCTCCCGCTCCCGGACGACGACCAGCCGCACCGCGGTGAACACGAGGACCCCCCCGAAGATGTACAGGACCCAATGGAACCGCTCGATGAGTGCCACGCCGATGAAGATGAAGACGACGCGGAAGACGAGGGCCCCGAGGATACCCCAGAAGAGGACCTTGTGCTCGTCCCGCTTCGGTACTGAAAAGTAAGAGAAGATGAGGAGGAAGATGAAGAGATTGTCCACGCTGAGGGACTTCTCGATGACGTATCCTGTGAGGTATTCCAGACCCTTCTCCTGTCCCTGCCACAGCCAAACCGCGGCGCCGAATGCGACGGCGAGGACGATCCAGAACGCCGTCCAGGCGAGGGCCTCCCGGACGCTGACGACGTGAGCGCGGCGATGGAAGACGAGGAGGTCGAGGAGGAGCATGGCGACGATGAAGGCGATGAATCCCCCCCAGATCCAGACCTCTACCGCCAATCAGGCCGACCCCCAATCGGAAGTCGTTGCGGGCGCGAGATAAGTCAAGTCGCGCCTCATTGCAACCCCGTGGAGTTCGAGAGCCGCTTAAAGGAGGCCTTGGAGTTCCCGGATACCCAGACCCCCTGGAACTGCCCTGTGCGCCGCGCCCCGGCCTGCCCTATCAGGCTCGCTCGCGCAACCTCGACCGGATACGGCTCGATGGGGCGGGTCGGCCGGCTAGTGTCGAGATTCGGCATAGCGGCCCGGTCCCCATTCTGGGCTTTACTTCGCCCTTCTTGGCCTCAGGCCTCGGACCTTCCCCTTCAGGCCCATCCACCACGCCGCCAGGCGCGGGTACTTCCCGGGGTTCTCCTCCGCGTAGAACAGGACGCCGAACGCGAGGGCAGCGACCATGAGGCCGCCGACCGCGACGTACGGCCAGAGGGGCATGCGGTCCTTCACGCTGAACCCGCCCTCCGGCGTCAGCCCGTCGATGTGGCTCAACCCCTTGACGGAGCCGAGATAGGTCAGGTTGAGGAGCCCCTCGCAGTAGACCGACGGGATCGGCGCGGCCGGGCACGACCGCCGGGCCTGATCGATCTCCGCGGGCGTGAAGTGGCCCAGCGAGTACGCGAACGATCGGTTCGTCGTCACGGTGTCCGTGAGGTCGAACTCCATCGCCGTGCGCACGAAGTACGAGCCCTGGTTCGTGAGCGTCCCGTGGGGCGCGTCTGCGTCCGTCACGACGCCAACGGAGATCTCGATTTGCTGCCTCGGGTCGAGAGCCGCAACGTTCTCCACGTAACTCCGCCCGCCCTCGAGCCCCGTCGAGAGGTCGTAGAAGTTCGGCCGCGCAAACGACCAGTTCGCATCCACGGGGATCGTCCGGTCGAGGTCCGCGAACTCGAAGATCTCGAGCGTGAGGACGATGGACTGCATCCGGTATGGGTAGGTGTTGTTCAGGAAGAACTGGATGGTCCCGCTCTCCCCGGGCGCGAGGTCGGGCCACGTGAAGTGGTCGAGGAGGTGAAAGAGATAGGCGGGGCTCCCCGCGGAGAAGGAGCCGCCGAGGTCGTGCGCCTGCACGCTCGGTGCGAGGATCAAGAGGGGGAGGAGCGCGATCAGCGCGCGGTGCATCCGGCCGACTGTAGCCACGGGGGCCTCATAAGTGTAGCGACCTCGCTCGAGATGCACCCTCGGGCTTATCGTCGCGCGCGCATGCCCGACAGGCCGTGGTCGTGACGACGAGTCAACGCCGACCGACGACCAAGGGACCCGTCTCGGAGGTCCTGCGTCGACTCCCCCCGGAACTGGCGGCGATCGCCCCGAGGAGGTACGAGCGGCTCGGAGACGTCGTCCTCCTCAAGATAGACGGGATCCCGCAATCCGAACGCCGCCAAATCGCCGAGACGTTCGCGGACGTTCTTCGCGCGCGGACTATCGTGGCAGACCACGGGGTGCACGGCCCTTGGCGGCAACCGGACGTCGAGGTCGTTTGGGGCGACGGGACCGAGACCGTCCACGTGGAGAACGGGATCCGCTTCAAGCTCGACGTCGCGCGCGTCATGTTCTCCTCGGGAAACCACGGGGAGAGAGTGCGCATGGGGCGTGTCGTTCGCCCGGACGAGACGATCGTGGACCTGTTCGCGGGGGTCGGCCAGTTCACGATTCCGGTCGCGGTGCACGGACGGGCCCGTCGCGTGATCGCGTGCGAGGTGAATCCCGCGGCCCACGCATACCTCGAGGAGAACGTCCGCATGAACCGCGCGTGGGCCGTGGAGACGCGCCTCGGGGATTGCCGCCAGACCGCGCCCGAACGCGTGGCGGACCGCGTCATCATGGGATACCTCCAAGGGGAGTCGTACCTGGACGTCGCGATGCGCGCCGCCAAAGACTCGTGCGTCCTCCACTACCACGAGGCCGTCCCGGTGGAGGACCCGGATCGGCCCGCGAGTCACGTGACAGAGGCCGCCGCCAAAGCGGGGCTTCGCGCGACCGTCCTGGCGGTGCACCGGATCAAGTCCTACGCCCCGCGCATCCGGCACGTGGTGCTCGACGTGCGCCTGACCCGATGAGTATTTACCGACGGCGGGATTTCGCGGCGTCGTGAGCCTCGAGGCGAAGGTCGACCTCGTGTGCCGACGCGCCGTCGAGACCGTCACGCAGGACGAGGTTCGCACGCTCCTCGCCCGGGGGGGACGTCCGAGGGCCTACGTGGGCTTCGAGCCCTCGGGGATGATGCAGATCGGGCAGGGGTTCGTCCTCGCCGCCAAGGTGCGCGACCTCGCCGAGGCCGGGTTCGACGTCACGATCCTCCTCGCGGACTGGCACGCGTACATCAACGACAAGCTCGGCGGCGACCTCGAGCGGATCCGCGCGTGCGGGCGCTACTTCCAGGACTGCTTCCGCGCCCTCGGCGTCCCCGACCGCGTGCAGTACCGCACCGCGACCGACCTCGTCGCCTCCTCGGACTACTGGATGGATGTCGTCCAGGTGAGCAAGGCCGCGAGCGTCTCCCGGTTCCGCCGGGCGCTCACGATCATGGGGCGCAAGGAGGACGACGCGGACCTGGACGCCTCGAAGCTCCTCTACCCGGCGATGCAGGTCACGGACATCCACCGCCTGGACCTCGACCTCGCCCTTGGCGGCATGGACCAGCGGCACGCCCACATGCTGTACCGCGACCTCGCGCCGAAGCTGCGGTGGAAGCAGGTCGTCGCACTCCACACCCCCCTCGTCGGCGGGCTCCAGGGCGGGGGCCGCATGGACCCCGTCGAGTCGAAGATGAGCAAGTCGAACCCGGACCGGGCGATCCTCATCCCCGAGGCGCACGAGGAGGTCGAGCGGAAGATCGCCAAGGCGTTCTGCCCCCCGAAGGAGGTCGAGGGCAACCCGATCCTGGAGATCGCCCGCCACATCCTGTTCCCCGCGTCCGGCGCCCTCCGGGTCGAACGGGACGCGAAGCACGGCGGCGACGCGGAGTTTCCCGCCTACGAGGACCTCGCGCGGGCGTACGCGTCGGGGGACCTCCACCCGCAGGACCTGAAGGTCGCCGTCGCCCGGGGCCTCAACGGGGCCCTCGACCCCGTGCGCACCTACTTCGACGCGCACCCCGCGAACTATCGCGCGCTCTTCGGGGGTGGCTGATGGCCTGGCGGGACCTCCCGGACAACGAGAAGGCGGCGGTCCTCGCCGCGATCGCCGGCGTCCTGATGCTCGTCTCCGGCGTCACGGGGGCCTCGCAGTGGCACCGGATGTTCGAGATCCTGCTGGAGACCTTCGGCGACTCTGCGATCCTGCGCTTCGCCGGCTTGGTGTTCATCGCGATGGGGTCGATCGGGGGCATCTTAGTCCTCCTGGGCGCGTACGGCTTCCGGAACAATCGTGTGCGGACGGCGCGCACGATCATCTGGCTCGGCACGGGGTTCACGGTCCTCAGCCTGGTCTTTTTCGTGGTGCTCCAGTTCCAACGCAGCGGCGACTTCCCCTTCGCGGGCGCGTCGTTCTTCGGGTTTGTGGGAATCCTGCTCTCCGTGATCGCGCGTTACAAGGCGAAGCCGTTGCCGCGATATCGGTGAGGCATGCGTCTCCGCGTCGACCTCCGGGGAAGGTTTTAAGAACGAGCCCCGCCATGTGCCGGAACGTCAGACAGAAGTCTGACAAGGGATGGGAATGATCCGCCGGCTCCTGCGCCGGGAGAAGAAGGGGGAGACCCCTCACCCCGCGAAGCTCGTGTCCGAAGTCCCCGACGCCGAGCTCGGGCGCTTCCAGCACCATCCGACTTACTCGATGTGGGGGGCGATGAAGTACATCCTCGTCCTCTCGCTGCTCCTGTGGTGGCTGCCCTCGTTCGGCCAGATGATCGCCGGGTACATCGGCGGGCGGCGTTCGGGCGGCCCGTGGCGCGGGGCCCTGGCGGCGATCGTGCCCGTGCTCGTCATCGTGATCCTCGCCTGGAGCGCGGAGCGAGGCCTGCTCGGCCCATGGCTCGCCTCCCTCACGGCCATCCCCGGCGGGATCGGCGGGTTCCTGGGCGAGACCGTGCCGCCAGCGGCACCGTACGTGACCTTCGTCCTCAAGTACCTCGGCGCCTTCGTGAGCGCCCTCCAGGGCACCCTCGCGATGGGTTCGAACGGATACCTCGTCACGATCGTGTTCGCGTACATCGGCGGCATCCTCGCGGAGCAGAGTCGCCGGGAGGCCGGCACGGGGAGGGGCACGTCCGTGGGCATCTCGATCAGCCAGCCGTTCTTCGGCGGGCTTCGGAACCCCGCTTCCGCCTGGGAGGCCCCCCACCGTCCCGTCCCGTTCGACGGACTGTCGCGGATCCCGGTCGCGAACGCCCAGCTGACCCCGCACGCGCGGCCAAAGGTTGATGCGCGGAGGGCGGATGGCGGGGCGGAGGAAGGGTTCGGGGTCCGGAACGCCCATCCGGGGAAGGACGCGACCGCCAAGGGTGGACCCAAGCCCGAGCATCAGGCTCCCGATTCCCATGAAAAAGATATCTCGCGGGAGATCGCGACGCGGAAGTGGGTCGAGAGGGCGCTCCGCCAGTACGAGACCGCCCACCGCCGCTAAGGCGAAGGCGCGCCGCCCCCCGCCGCGCCCGGCGTCGAAAGTCGCCCGGAGCAAGCCGACCAAACGCGCCCCGGCCGAACGGGAACGAAAAGTATTAGGCGGCTATCCAACTCCGACGCCCTCGCACATGTTTTGCCCGAACTGCGGGTCTCTCCTCTTTCCGACGGACGGACGTTTCTCGTGCCAGAAGTGCGGATACGAGCGGGGGATCACGTCGAAGGACTCGATGGTCGCCCGCGTGGTCAAGCGCGACGAACGGCCTGCGGAGATGCTGATCCTCGACGACGTCATCGAGACCCTGCCCCGGACGCGCGCGGACTGCCCCAAGTGCGGCAACGGCGAGGCGTTCTGGGTCATGCGCCAGACGCGCGCCGCGGACGAGCCGACGACGCGCATCTACCGCTGCACGAAGTGCCGCCACACATGGCGTGAGTACTGAGCCGACCTTCCCGTGCACGCACGCCGCGCACCTTTATAACCGGACCGGGATTACCAGCCTCCCATGGGGGAGACGATGTTCGAAGCGAAGATCAAAAGCGACGTCCTCAAGGAGGTCGTGGACGTCATCTCCACGCTCGTCGACGAGGCGAAGTTCAACGTTGGCAAGGAAGCGCTCGTCGTGAAGGCCGTCGATCCCGCGCACGTCGCGATGGTTGACCTCACGCTCGACCGCGCGGCGTTCGAGAGCTACAAGGCCGACGACGTGGAGCTCGGGCTCGACATGGACAAGATGAAGGAGGTCCTCAAGCTGTCGCGCGCGGGCGACGTCCTCGCGCTGACGCAGGAGGCGGACAAGAACCGCCTCGTCGTGCACGTGGGCAACATCACCCGGCGCATGAGCCTCGTCGACACCGCCGGGATGTCGGACCCGAAGGTGCCGAACCTGAACCTGCCCGCGAAGATCCGCGTACGGACGGAGGAGCTGAGGCAGGGGATCCGCGCGAGCGAGTCCGTGAGCGACCACATCGCGCTCATCGCCACGCCCGACGGGTTCGAGATGCTCAGCGAGGGCGACACGGACAGCGTGAACCTCAAGCTGCCCAAGGACATGCTCGACGAGCTCGTCTGCAAGGAGAAAGCCCGGTCGCTCTTCCCGCTCGACTATTTCGCGAACATGATCAAGGCGATCTCGACCGCGCAGACGGTGACGATGTACATGGGGAACGACTACCCCGTGAAACTGGAATTCGACATCGCGGGCGGCAAGGGCAGCGTAAAATATTTGCTTGCTCCCCGCATTGAGTCAGAGTAGCACGGGGCATTCTGCATCGCAATCTCGAAAGGGTACTTTCCGTTATCTCCCCCAAGAACACTCAATACCGCGGACCCTAACTGTCTGAATCATGCGGGAAGCCATCCGGCACGCCTATTTGGGAGGCCTTGTCGACGGCGATGGATACCTCAAGATCACGAAAACGCAGAGAAACGGACGCGCACAGTATTCGATTCAAATTGGGATTCAGCAACTTTGGCCTGGAGAAGCGGTCCGCCTCTTCGCCGAGACTTTTGGCGGCAGAATGATGAAACCCCAGGCGTGGCCCGGGCATCGACTCATGGCGCGATGCGAAGTCCACACTCGGATGGCGGAAGCCGCGCTCAAGAGCCTGCTCCCTTATCTGTTGGTGAAGGGAAAGCAAGCGCTGCTCCTCGTCGAGTTCAACTCGATTAAAGCGGCTCCGAAACGGGGTTCCGTGACTTACTCATTTCAACATCGGTGGGGGTTCCCCGTGACCGCGCATCGGCGGTGTTTCAGCACGGATCAGCTCGAGGAAATGGACGGTGTCAGGGCCAGACTAATTGCGACTCATGAAGGGAGGGAAGGCCCTCTGAACGGAGTGGAGGTCCCCGTGACACCCGAGGAGAAAGCCCGGGACCATTGGACACGCGAAGAAACTCTCGCCTACCTCGCCGGCATCATGGATAGCGACGGGAACTTCAGGGTTGTAAAGATGAGGGTGCCCGAAATGCTATGGCCCCATTATCGGATCAACATTCGAGCTTCTCAGGTGACACCATCGCCTGCCATCGAGTTACTCGCGAAGACCTTTGGCGGCAAGATGACCATATGGAGAACGACGCGGCCGAACCACCGCGACCTGGTTGGCTGGGGCCTCCACGACGGGCGCGCCGCAGCCGCTATCAACGCACTCTATCCGTACCTTGTCGTCAAGAAGCATGAAGCAGAGCTGCTCCTCGAACTGCGTCAGTTGAAGGCCCAAGGCAAGAAAGGCCTCACAGAATGGGATCATCCCAATCGGTGGCACACTTCCGTCACGATGCGCAAGCGATGCTACACGTCCGACCAGGTCGCCGAGTTCGAGCGAATCCACCGGGAAGTCCAAGCCCTTCACTCGGGTCGGTCCGCCACGCACCGCCAAGACGATTCCCTTCAGATACAACATCCCGAGGAAGAGCGAGGCATTGAGAGCGAAGGCTGAGCGGAGACCGCGGTTCGGGGCGCCGCAAGCGATGGCCGCCGTCAGATGAACATCCCGATCACGACCATCGTGAGGAACCCGAACAACGCCGCCATCGGGAGCGTGAGGATCCACGTCACCACGATACGCCGGGCGACCCCCCATCGGACCGCGGAGAGCCGCGTCGTCGCACCCGCGCCCATGATCGAACTGTTGATCGCGTGCGTCGTGCTCACCGGGAACCCGAAGGACGCCGTGCTGAGGAGCACGATCGCGCCGGCGGTCTCTGCGCTGAAGCCCTGATAGGGCCGCAGCTTCGTGATCTTCATCGCCATCGTCTTCACGATCCGCCATCCGCCGAGGATGGTCCCGAGGGAGAGGGCGATCTGCACCGCAAAGATGACCCAGAGGGGCGTCGGGCTCGTGGCCAACCCCTGGAACGCGAGGAGCCCGAGGAGCAGGCCCACGACCTTCTGCCCGTCCTGGGACCCGTGGGAGAACGAGAAGACGAACGAGGAGGCGATCTGCGCACGGCGGAACTGGCGGTTGATCCGGGTCGGTGGCACTTTTCGGAACGCACGCGCGATGAGCGTCGTGAAGACGAAGGCGAACGCGAAGGCGAGGATGGGCGAGTACAGCATGGGGAGGACGACCTTCCGGGCGACGCTGTCGAACTGGACCGCGCCGATCCCGCCGATGTAGAGGCCCACGCCGACGAGGGAACCGATCAGGACGTGCGTCTCCGAGCACGGGAGGCCCAAGTACCATGTAATCACGTCCCAAACGAGCCCCCCGACGATCGCACCGATGAACAGCAGAGCGCCCAATGCGGGCAGCGACATCCCTCTCGACGCAGCGGCACCGGTGACGGCGTCGCCATCTAGGATCCCCTTCCAGATCGTCGCGGCGACCGCGCCGCCAAAGAAGAGGCCGAGGAAGTTCCCGACCGCCGACAACGCGACGGCCTGGAACGGCTTCAGGGTCCGGGTCGCGACGATGGTCGCGATCGCATTCGCCGCATCGGTGAACCCGTTCCAAAAGGAGAAGAACAGCGAGACGGCCATCGCGACGAGGATCAGCTCAACCGACACCGTCGCCACTCCCGTGAAAACGCTCCGCCTGCCCACACGTGCGAGACTTTGGGAAGGCCATGCGGATCCCTCACCGGTTCTTCGCCACGATGTCGCTCAGGACGTTGGCCACGTCCTCGCAATAGTCCGTGGCCCTCTCGAGTCTCTCGAGGATCTCCTTGTTCTTCAAGATGCGCACGACGTCGCGGTCGTGGAACAGCTCCGCAACGGACGTGTTCAGGAGGTCGTCCCCGACGTTCTCCAGACGGTTCACCTCGACGCAGATCTTCTCGATCATCTCCGCGTTCTTCATGTTGCGGATCATGCCGACGGCCTTCTGCAGCGCCGCCGCGGCCTCGACGATGACCTCCGAGAAGTCCAGCATCGCTTGGCTCGGCTCCGGGATCTCGTACAGGTCCATCCGGTTCGCCGCCGCGTCGACCAGGTCTAGGACGTTGTCGAGGTCGCTCGCGAGCGCGGTGATGTCCTCGCGGTCGATCGGGGTGATGAACGTCTTGTTCAGCGCCTCGTAGATCGTGTGGACGGTCTCGTCGCCCTTGTGCTCGATGTCCTTGATGTGCTTGCGCTTCACCCCGACGTCCCGGAAGTCGTTCACCAGATCGCGGAGCGCGTGTGCCCCCTCGAGGACGAAGCCCGCCTGCTTGTCGAGGAGGTCGAAGAACTCGCGCTCGGGCGGGAGAAGCCACTCCTTCAATCCCATGCGTTCCCTTCCTCCGAAGCGCGGGAGCCCGCGCCTTACATTAAGGTTGCTGGCCCGCCGCGGGTCACTCATCCAGGTCGAGGCCGGACGCGCCGAACTGCTTCATGAGCTGCTTCCGCAGCTTCCGATTCCCCGCGAAGCCCTTGACGGCCTTCCGCGTCATGTTGTAGTGGCGCAACATCTCCTTCACTTCCCTCGGATGGACGCCGCTGCCGCGTGCGATCCGCGACACCCGGGACCCCTTGATGAGCTTGGGGTCCGACTTCTCCTCCGCGGTCAGGGACTTCAGGATGACCTTGAACTTCCGCAAGCGCGCCTGGGTCACCGCTAGGTCCTCGTTCTTGACGCGGCCCGCGGCGCCAGGGAACGCGGACATGAGGCGGTCGAGGCTCCCCATCTTCCCGAGCATCCCGAGCTGCTTCTCGAACACGTGGAGGTCGAGCTTTCCCGAGAGGACCGCCTTCTCGAGCTCCTCCGCCTCGCCCTCGTCGAGCGCCTCCTGCGCCTTCTCGAGCAGGGACTCGATGTCGCCCATCCCGAGGAGGCGCGAGACGAACCGCGTGGGTTCGAACTTCTCGAGGTCCTCGAGGTGCTCCCCGGTGCCGAGGAACACGATCGGCGCCCCGGTCTCCGCGACCGCACTCAGTGCCCCGCCGCCCTTCGCGGTGCCGTCGAGCTTCGTGACGATCACGGACGTGACGCCGACGGCGTCGTGGAACGCCTTCGCCTGGGGCCCGGCCTGCTGCCCCGTCGACCCGTCCAGGACCAGGATCGTCTCGTCGGGCTTCACGAGTTTCGCGAGCTTCTTGAGTTCCTCGATGAGGTCGCCGTCCAACGCGTGGCGGCCCGCGGAGTCGACGATGACCACGCTCCGGTCCTGGAACGCCTCGAGCCCGCGCTTCACGACCTTGACAGCGTCCGTGGCGCCCTTGACGCCCGACACCGGCAGCCCCAGCTGCTCGCCGAGCTGGGATAGCTGGTCGTACGCTGCAGGCCGGTGGACGTCGCCAGCGACGAGGCCGACGGACAGGCCTCGTTTGTGCAGGTAGTTCGCAAGCTTGCCGATCGTGGTCGTCTTGCCTTGGCCGTACAACCCGACCATGAGGATCCGCTGGGGCTTCGCGGGGAGCTCCTTCGCCTTCCCGAGGATCTTGACGATCTCCTCGTAGATGATTTTGATGACGTGCTCCCGGGGGCTCGTCCCGGCCGCCGGCTTCTCGTCCAAGGCACGACGCTCGACCTCCTTGGAGAGTCGCAGCGCCAGCTGGACGTTCAGGTCCCCCTGCAGGAGGGCCCGCTGGATGTCCCGGACGACCTCCTTGATGAGGAGGGGGTCGACGTGGGACGCCCCTGCGATCTTCCGGAGGGCGTTCCGCAGGGACTGTCCGAGGGCATCGAGGACCATCGTCCCGAATGAAGTCCTAGGACCGTATTAAGGGTCGCCCCGGGACGACGGGACGTTCGTCACCATGATGTGCGTCCTCCTGGCAATCGGAATCTCGTTGCCCCTCAGTTGGAAGAAATCAATCACCGATCCGGACAAAGCGGTTCTGGCGAACGCTCGACGAGTCGTCGAAGAACGTTGGCGAAAAGGATTCTGGGGAACCGCCTGAGCGTCGTGGATTGAACCTCGCGGCTGCGAACGGTGTCGTCGCGTCCGGTGCGTGCAAAAAGGGAGGAGGGCTAGCCTGTCAGAAGGGATGGGATGCACTCTAACGTACTAGCCCAAAATTCCCCCGTCTGCCTATTCGGATGTGCGTATAAATATCTTTCGTCAAAGGGGTCGTCCAGACGGGGGCTCACAGGGCGAGCATCAGGACCAGAAGGGTCAGGGAGGGGAGGGCGACGGACACGTTCGCCAGGGGGTCCGGGCGGATCGGGAGGAGGATGACCGCGAACGCCGCCAGCGCCGCGAGGAGGAGCGGCGGCGGGATCACCGACGGCAAGAGGACCGTGGCGGCCGCGAGGGCCCCGATCGCCTTTGGAGGCCCTTTCGGAGCGACGACAGCCCAGCCGACGGCCAGCACCCCCGCCAGAAATACCGCCACGGACGGGAACGTCCATCCGAGGGCGACGCCGGCGACACTGTGCAGCGCCATCGCCGCCAGGGCCGCGGTCAAGGGGTTCCGCACGCACGGGGCAACGCATCCTGGTTCCTGACGTTCTCCCGTACATGCATCAGAGGGACGCCGCCAGGATGGGCACGAGGAGGCATCCCATGAGATGGACCCGCCGGACGCCGAGGAGCGGCGGCCCGAGGCCGATCGCCGTGGCGGCGACGAGGACGAGGACCCCGAGTGGGCCCGCGAGGCCGAGCACCGCCATCGCGAGCGCCGCGGCAACCGAGCGAACGAGTCGCGCGTACCGCACCCGCGTGGCGAACCTCGCGAACGGGCGCGCGAGGCGTCGCGTCGCGGCGTAGGCAAAGACGGCGGAGACCGCCAGCCCGAGGAGGATCGCAGCGAACAACGGCGGCAGGTTCGAGGCCGGTTCCCAAGGCGGGAGGGGGGTCGAGATCGCTTCGACCGCAGAGGCCACCCCGCTCCGCGCGCGGAACACCGTGAAGAGGGTCGCGAAGGTGAACATACCCGTGGCGGCGTTCGCGGCGCCCGCGGCGAACAGGAACTCCCGGTCCGCGTCGGGGTCTCCCTCCTTCGACTCCCCGCCACCCAGGAGCTGGGCGACGACCGTGGCGCTCGCCCCTCCGAGTCCCGGGAACCAGGAGACCGTTGCGCCCGCGACCGTCCCCGCGAGGAGCCCGCGGGAGTGCCGCCAGTCCGGGAGGGCGTCCGCGGGCCCGAGGACCTGCGGCGGCAACCGTCCTCGATGGTTCCAGCTCAGCAGGATGGTGGGGAGCCCGAACAGGCCCGTGAAAAGGGGGAACAGGACGAGGGAGCCCCCGGGCAACGCGAGGGGCCTCCACGCGGACTCGAGGAACCCGGGCCGGAGGACGATCAATCCGAGCGCGCCAGACAGGACAACGAACCCCACCGCCAACAGACGGCTGCGCGATGCACGTCGCCCCCGGCCCTCCGTCGCCAGGAGCACCGCAAGCAGGAGGAGAAGAAGGAAGGGGACGAACGGCCGGAGGGTCCTGTAGGCGTCAACGGGATCCCCGAGCAGGAGGCGGAACGGCAAGAGCAGGGGAAGGGCGACGAACACGGCAAGCAGGGCACCGCGTGCACCGAGGAGGACGGCTTCCATCCCACGTCCCGCGGCGAGGAGGCGATGCCCCGGCAGGACGGTGAGCGCGGTCTCCTCGTCGGGAGCACCGAGGAAGACGGACGGGAGGAGTGCGGCGAACCCATGAGCGACCGAGGCGGCCGCAAGCAGAACCGCGAGGAGGACGATGCTTTCCCCTTTCCCCGTCACCGAGGCTAGGGCGGGGAGATAGGCGGGCTCGAACGCGAGGAGTCCGAGGGCGACGTTGTTCACGTGCAGTCCGGGGACCAGGCCAGCGGCAATCCCGACGAGGCTTCCGAGGAGCGCGACCCCGAGGACGCCCAAGAGCAGGACGAGCCCATCCACGCCGCCGAAGCGGCGCTTGGTCGCTTGACCCTGCGCGCTACCTGTACGCGCCCCATCCCCCGCCGCCCGGCGTCTCGACGACCACGAGGTCCTGGCGGCGAATCGGCAGCGTGACCTTCGAGGGAAGCACCATCTCCTGTTCCTCTCGGATCAGAAGGTTCCGCCCCGGTCGTCCGTCCGTCCCCCCCGCGAGGCCCCTTGGTCCCTGGCGGCGGCGATCTGAGACGATCGTGAGGGCCCCATCGTCCGCGAGGAACCGGATCGCGCGCCGGACGCCATCCCCGCCCCGGAACCGTCCGTCCCCACCGGACGCCGGAACGAGGCGGTACTCCTCGACGCGCATCGGGTACGTGAGCTCGAGCGCCTCGACGGGCGTGTTCCGCGTGTTCGTCATGTGCGTGTGCACGCCGTCCATCCCGCGGCGGTGGGGGAACGCGCCCTCCCCGCCCGCGATCGTCTCGTAGTAGGCGAATGCGGGGCTGCCGAGGAGGAGGTTGTTCATCGTCCCCTGGGACTGTGCGGGCACACGATCGGGGAAGGCCGGCGCGAGCGCAAGGAAGAGGGTGTCGACGATGCGCTGCGAGGTCTCCACGTTGCCCGCCGCCACGGCCGCGGGCATGCGCGCGTTCACAAGGGTGCCCTCGGGCGCGGACACGGAGACGGGCGCGTGACATCCCGCGTTCGACGGAGCGTCCGGGTCTGTGAGGCAGCGGACCACGTAGTACGTCGCGCTCTGCGTCACCGCCAGCGGCGCGTTCACGTTCCCCACGACCTGCGCGTCCGTCCCCTCGAACGAGACGTGGACGCCGTCGTCGATCGTCACGGCGCAACGTATCCACAGCGGGCGATCCCCGACCCCGTCGTCGTCGAGCGCATCCTCTGCCCGATACGTCCCCCTCGGCGCCGGGGCGAGGGCGGCCCGGACGCGGCGCTCCGAGTACGCGAGGATGTTCTCTGCGAAGGCGGCACACGTCTCGGCCCCGTACCGGTCGTGGCGCTCGCGAAGGCGCCTTGCCCCGAGCTCGTTTGCCGCCACCTGCGCGCGCAGGTCCCCGAGTCGCTCCCTCGGATTTCGCATCTGGCCGACGATCCGCTCGCGCAGCCCGGCGTCCTCCTCCCCGGCTCGCAGCCACTTCCCGGGCTCTAGGACGACGCCCTCGTCCGCGAGCGTGAGCCGCCCGACGGGCATCGACCCGGGGGCGGGACCGCCCACGTCCGCATGGTGCGCCCGGTTCACGACAAAGCCGACTATCCGCTGGCGGTGGAACACGGGCTTCGCGAGCGTGAGGTCCGAAAGGTGCGAGCCGCCGCGGTACGGGTCGTTCGTGAGGAGCTGGTCCCCGTCGTTCATGTCGTCGCCGAACGCGTCGAGGAACGCCCGCATGGTGGCGGGCATCGAACCCAGGTGCACGGGGATGTGCTCCGCCTGCGCGGTCATCCGCCCCTGCGCGTCGAACAGGGCGCACGACGCGTCCATTCGTTCCTTGATGTTCGGGGAGAACGCCGTGCGCTTGAGGGCGACGCCCATCTCCTGCGGCACGAACGCGAAAGCGATCCGGAGGATCTCCAGCTCCGCGGGGTTCACGCGCCCACCTCCACCGCCAGGAGGCCGCGGCGGTCCACGAGGAACCGCGCGCCTTGCGGGACCACCGTGGTCGCGTGGTCCTCCTCGACGATCGCGGGCCCCGGAGCCTCGAACCCGGGGGGCAACGCCGCGCGGTCGTACACGACCGCTTCCTCGCGGCCGTCGGGAGACGCGAGCCGACGCGTCCCCTTGAAGGGCTCGCCACGAGCCGGACGCAGGGGCACGACCACCGGGCGGGGGACCGTCGCGGTCAGTCGCACCGTCACGAGTTCGACGGGTTCGCCGGGAGCAGCATAGCCGTAACGCCCCGCGTGGCGGCGATGGAACGCAGCCTCGAGATCCCCTTCGACGGGCACGTTCACCTCGTACGACTGGCCCACGTAGCGGAGGTCGACGGAGGGGGCGAACATGGGCTCCTCGTCGAACCCCTGATCCGCGAAGGACCTGCGCGCTCGGGCCTCGAACTCCGCGAGCGCGCCTTCGATGATCGGCGACGCCTTCGCGAGGGACGTCACGCGGGTCCGGCCGTAGTCCAGCCGCACGTCGCTCACGAGGACCCCGTACGCGGAGAACGCCCCCGGGAGAAACGGGACGAGGATCCGACGGATCCCGAGGTCGCGTGCGAGGTACGCGGCGTGCAGTCCGCCCGCACCGCCAAACGCGAGGAGCGCGCAGGCCCGCGGGTCGAGCCCTCGCTTGGAGAGTCCCAGACGAATCGCGGAGGCCATGGTCGCACGGACGACGGACTGCACCGCCACGATCGACTCGTCCCGCGACCCGAACATGGGCAGGAGGTTCCTGATCGCCTGCTCGGCGGCGCGGACGTCGAGCGCCATCGTGCCGCCCAGAAGGGCGGGAGGGAGAGCGCCTCCGAGGAAGTCCGCGTCCGCAACGGTGAAATCCACTCCCCCGCGGCCGTAGCACGAGGGTCCGGGCTCCGCGCCCGCGCTCCGCGGGCCGACGCGCAGGGCGCCGCCCGCGTCGACCCAGACCACGCTTCCGCCGCCCGCGCCCACGCTGGTGATGTCCACGACCGGCGCCGCGATCGGATGGCCCGCGAGGGAGGCCTCCGTCGTCCAAGACGCCTGACCGTCCTCGATCACGGACACATCCGCACTCGTGCCTCCCATGTCGAACGTGACCACGTTCGGCTCTCCCGCGAGGTCCGCGACAATCTTTGCGGCGGCCACGCCGCCCGCGGGCCCCGACAGGAGCATCTCGAGCGGCTTCGCCCGCACGGCGGTCGACCGAAGCACGCCGCCGGAGGAGCGCATCACGAGAAAGGGGCCGCCCAAATCGGCCTCGAGATCGGCGACGTAACGATGGACGAGCGGCTTCACGTAGGCGTCGAGGACGGTCGTGGACGTCCGCTCGTACTCCCGGAACTCCGGGAGGACCTCCGACGAAAGGGACACGGGGAGGCCACCGAGCGCATCCCGAACTGCGACCTCGTGCTCCGGGCGGAGGAACGAGAAGAGGAGGCACACCGCCACGGACTCCGCGCCGGACGCGCGGACCTTGGCGGCGATCTCCGCGACCGCCGCCGGATGGAGGGGCCGCACGACACCGCCGTCCGCCGCCACCCGTTCCGAAAGACCGTATCGCAGCTCCGCCGGAACGAGCGGATCCGGACGAACGACCCGGAGGTCGTACAGGCTCGGCCGGTCCTGGCGGCCGATCGCAATCACATCCTCGAACCCCGCGGTCGTCACAAGCGCGGTCCGCGCCCCCTTCCCTTCCAGGACGGCGTTCGTTGCGACGGTCGTCCCGAGCGCCATCGCGGTCGCGTCGAGCTCACGTACGCCGAGGACGACTGCGTCCGCGGGACGACGGGGCGACGACGGCACCTTGCGGACGCGGAGGTCGGAGGTCACGAAATCCGTAAACGTGCCGCCCACGTCGACGCCGACGAGCACGCTCCCCGCATCCCTCACGACCGCTTAAGCTCGAAACTTCCGGGCGTTCCTGGGGAATCCCGCCAGACCTCTGTACGAAAGTATACGCTAGAGACCACAAACTACATGCCCCGCCGGGCTCGTGCACGAAAGAGGTTCTCGGATGTGGGCGAAGCTGAGGCCGCACTTCAAGGGCTATCCAGCCCAGGAAAGGGTAGCGCAGCTCATGGTGAACTACGGGCTGCGCGTGAGGGACGCGACGGTCTGCGCGGGCGAGATCGAGCTCACGGACAGTGCGATCGCGCGCGCCGCGGGCGTCGACCGGCGGGTCGTCACTGCGACGGTTGCGACGATCCGAGGGAATCGGCTCCTGCGGGAGTTCTTCGGGAGGTTATGGCCGGTGTGCCATCTGGGGAACGTGGCCTCCCTGATGGGGTGGGGCGCGATCGAGATCCTGCCGACGAACGCCTCGAAGCCCGGGATCCTCGCAGGCACCTCCGCGATCATCGCCGAGGCGGGCATTGGCGTGCGTCAGGTCGTGGTCGACGACCCCGAGATCATCGAGGACCCCCGGGCGCTCCTCATCACGGAACGCACACTGCCCCAGAGGCTCATCCCGAAGATTCGAAACCTCGACGGCGTCCGCGCCGTCGTGATCCGCTAGCGCGAGATCGCGTCCAAGAGCGGCGGGGCCTCCGGGCGTGGGTCCACGATGCGGCGCGCGAGATCCTCGAACGCACGGAACACGTTGTCCCCGCGCTTCGCGCTCGTGAACACGTAGGGAGATTCGTACGCGGCGCTGAACGCGCGGACGCGATCCTGCTCCGTCTCCGCCCGGGCCGCCAGGTCGATCTTGTTCACGACGATGTGCACCGGCACCTCGCCGGCGACGCCCCAGGCGCGGTCGATCCACCCGTCGAGGCCCTCGAGCGTCGTCCGGTCCGTGACGTCCGCAACCGCCAGGACGCCCTGGCACCCGAAGAAGTAGGACTCCTTGAGGAGTTCCTGGAACCCCGCATTGCCCATGATGTCCCAGATCGTCATGACGATCTCGATCGGGGCTCCCTTCCGAAACACGGGCAGCAGGAGGGTCTTCTTCGTCACCTTCGCGCCGAGCGTCTGGAGGTACGCATCATCGAAGAGGTCGACCACGTACCGCCGGATGAGGGAGGACTTGCCGACGCCGCTGTCGCCGACCAAGCACACCTTGAGTTTGACGCGAGCACGATGCGAATCAGGAAAGACCGCGGGAACTCCCCCCGGGACACGGAGTAGCATTTGCATGGGAAACAGAGGTATTCAATGGGGTTCCCGTGCGAATCAAGTTTGATTCCCAACGTCGAAATCAGCGAACTCGTAAGCGGTGCTCCGTGCGCATGCACAGGTCCATGACGACATGCATCCCGGCGGCGCGCGCCCTGGCGGCGGCGGCCTCGTCCGAGATGCCGAGCTGCATCCAGATGACTTTGGCTTTCCCCATGCGGATAGCCTCGTCCACGATCGGCCCGACCTGTTCCGACGGCCGGAAGATGTTCACGATGTCGTACGTCTCGGGGACTGCGCTCAGACTCGGGTACGCTCTCTCCAGGAGGATCTCCGTTGCGGTCGGGTTGACGGGAATGATCCGGTAGCCCTTCGATTGCATGTAGGCAGGCACGGTGTGGGCGTCCTTGCCCGGGTCCTTTGAGCAACCGACGACGGCGATTGTCCGATACGTGATCAGGATTTCATTGGGCGAGATCTCTGGCATCGCGTGTCGACGCGCCCGACACGCCCGCACCCCTTATACATTCGCCGCGGCTGGTTCCGAGGTCTCGACGCGACGCAAGGCCACCAAAGCCAAGGCACTGAGCACGGTCCCCACCGAAGGGAAGAAGGACAACAGGCCGAGGAGACCGCCCACGTACGCGAATCCGTGCTCCTCTCGGAACGCCGCGAGCAAGGCCAAGATCAGAATGATCAGTGAGGAGTACGGGGAGAACCGGCAAAGAAGGAGGGGACCAAGGCCGACACGGGAAGCACGACCCACCCGAAGATTGCGGCGAAGCACAGCAGGATGCACGCAATCGCCAGGCGCCCCGGTCGGAACACATGCCTCCCGTACTTCGTGTCCTGCACGCGGTAGGCGTCGAAGATTGGCGGCTTCCGGTCGGCCTCGTTCGACATCCCAAGATCGTATCGATGCGCCGGGCTTAGACTTTCGCGCTGCCCGGTTTACACCCTCTGGCCCCCGCCGGAAGCTTCCTGCGGCTCATAGTGGGAGAACGCCACCGCCTTTCGCACGTCGGCCTCGGGCCGCCCGATGATCCGCGCGTTGCGCCAGGCAATCCACGACTACCGCCAAGCGGAAGAGGCGGGGGACGAGGACGCCATTACGGCAGCCCGGGAAAGTCCGACCGACTGCTGAAGGAGCACCTGTTTCGTTCTTGGCGGCGCTGGCGGAACCCGCGCACCGGAGGGGCTTTATATCATTGCAACTGTTACAAGTACGCGCATGCGTTATCGGAACATCCCCGTTTCGGAATCGACCTGGGGAAGGCTGAGGGACTACAAGATGGCTGGAGCCACGTTTGACGAGGTCGTAACCGAACTGATGAAGTCCGTGCCGTTGGAGGTTGTGGCGGAGCGAGTGATCCGCGAGCACTACGAGAGATCGCGAACCTTCCAAGGTCGGCCATGGCGCGCGGTCGTACGGAGACGTTAGCCTGGAAGGGACGGGATGCCGCCATTCAGAGTCCTCATCGACAGGAGGGCGGAGGGAGACCTCCTCGCGCTTCCGAAACACGTGGTGGAACGATTCGCCGAGGTGTTCTCATTGCTGGAGGAGGACCCCTACCGACCCCGACCGGGCTGCGATATCCGTATCGTGAAAGGGCATCCAGGCGTGAAAGCGATCCGGGTAGGCAGCTATCGAGGGATCTACGAAGTGCGGGACGGGGAGAAAGAAGTCCGGTTCACAAAGTTCGGCCATCGCGGTTCCGTGTACCGTTAGCCGAAACGTCTTTACCCGCGGTCGTGTGCGTGGCGGCGGATGCGGGAGCTCGCGCGGAGGATAGCCGAGCGGCTGAAGGCGGCCGCGCGCGTGCATGTGTTTTCGCACATCGACAGCGACGGGATCACAGGCGCCGCCATCGCATCGGAATGCCTCGCCCGCGCGGGCGTGGAACACGAGGTATCGTTCCTCAAGAAACTGGACGAAGCGGCCCTCGTCGCGGTCCGGGCCGAGAACCCGCCCGTGGCCTGGTTCTGCGACTTCGGCGCGGGCCTGTACGATAGGATGGACGGAATCACCGCCGTCATCACGGACCACCACGTGCCCGTCGAGCGGGAGATCCCCCGGGAGGCGCGCGCGGATTTGGCGGCGTTTGCGGACGCGCAGGACTCCGTGCTCATGCTGAACCCCCACCTGCTCGGCGAGGGAAGCGACGCCGCCAGCGGTTCGGGGACGACCTACTTGGTCGCGAGGGCCATGGACGCGCGGAACACGGACCTGGCGGGGATTGCGATCGTCGGCGCCGTCGCGGACATGCAGGAACGCGAGTGGCGGCGCGTCACGGGCTTCAACCGCGAGATCCTGCAGGACGGGATCGAGGCGGGCGTGCTCCAGGCGGCGTCGGACCTGCGCCTGTTCGGGCGGGAGACGCGGCCGATCCACAAGATGCTCGAATATTCGAACGATCCATGGATCCCACGGCTGTCCGGCAACCCGGAGGCGTGCATTGCGTTCCTCCTCGAGCTCGGACTCGAGCCGAAGCAGGACGGCCGCTGGATCGCGTGGAACGAGCTTCCGCCGGGACAGAAGCGACTCGTCGTCTCGGAGCTCGTGCGCCACATGCTCGACCGCGGCGTTTCAGCGCGGGATGTCGAACGCCTCGTCGGCGAGACCTATACGCTCCTCAAGGAGAAACGTGGCACCCCCCTCCGGGACGCGAAGGAGTTCGGGACGCTGATCAACGCGTGCGGGCGGTACGATCACGCGGACGTCGGCTACCGGGTCTGCCGCGGCGATCGGGAGGAAGCGCTCGGGGAGGCGCTCGCCCTCCTGAGGGGGCATCGCGAGACGCTCGTGAAGTCGCTCGACTTCATCGCCGAGGTCGGGATTACGCCCCTCACGTCGATTCAGTACTTCCACGCGCAAGACCGGATCCGTGACACCGTCGTCGGCATCGCCGCCAGCATGGCGCTCCATGCGCCCGGGGCGAACCTCACCCTCCCGATCATCGCATTCGCGCTCGCGGACGACGGGGTGAAGGTGAGCGGGCGGGGGACGCGAGAGTTGCTGGCGCGAGGTCTCGATTTGGCGGCGGTCATGCAGGAAGCGTCGAGGGCCGTGGGCGGCGCGGGCGGCGGCCACAAGGTCGCGGCCGGCGCCACGATCCCGGCGGGGAGCGAGGAGGAATTCCTCAAGATCGCGGATCGCATGGTCGCGGAGCAGCTCGGCCGGCCACTGGGCTTCTCCTAAGGATGGATTCGAAAACCCGCTTGGGTGAAATCCCGTTCGGAGAGCACACGTGGACGCGGTCGGCCGGCCGTACCTTTATGTGAGTCTCATCCCTTCGAGGCCGCCGATGCCGGACTCGGAATACGAAGTCGAGCTGTTCCGCGCGCAGGGCTTCCAGCGCCGCCAATGCCCGACGTGTCAGGCGTGGCACTGGTCGCTCGGGGACCACGCGACGTGCGGGGAGACGCCGTGCAAGGAGTACGACTTCCTCGGCGCGTCTCCCATGAAGCGCCCCCTCACGCTCCGCGCGATGCGCGAGGAGTTCCTGTCATTCCTCGAGGCGAACGGGCACACGCGCGTGAAGCGATATCCGATCGTCGCGCGATGGAGGGACGACGTCTTCTTCACGCAGGCCTCCGTCTACCCCTTTCAGCCGCACGTGATCGACGGCGTCGTCGACCCGCCCGCGAACCCGCTCGCGATCTCGCAGCCGTGCGTGCGGTTCACCGACATCGACAACGTGGGGAAGACCGGCCAGCACTTCACGATGTTCGAGATGATGGCCCACCACGCGTTCAACCGCCCGGGGAAGCCGATCTACTGGAAGGATCATACGACGGAGCTGTGTCAGGAGTTCTTCACACAGCGCCTCGGCGTCGACGGGAAGCTCCTCCAGTACAAGGAGAGCCTTTGGGCGGGCGGCGGCAACTCCGGCCCGTGCCTCGAGGTGATCCTTGGAGGTGCCGAGGTCGCGACGCTCGTCTTCATGCAGTACAAGGAAACGAACGGGAACAAAACCCCGATGGAAACGACGGTCGTGGACACCGGATACGGCCTCGAGCGCATCACGTGGGTCTCCCAGGGCGCGACGAGCGCGTACGAGGCCGTGTTCGGCGACATGCTGACGTACATGAAGCGCGCGACCGGGGCGCTGAAGGTCGAAGATCGTGTGCTCATGGAGTATAGCAAGGTCGCCGGGATGACGAAGGTCGAGTCGTTCGCGGACCTGCGCTCGATCCGGAAGATGACCGCGGACCGCCTCGGCATGTCGGTCGAGGACCTCATGAAGGACGTCGGGCCCCTCGAGAACATCTACGCCGTGCTCGACCACGCCCGGGCCCTGATGTTCGTCCTCGCGGACGGCGTCGTCCCGAGCAACAGCCGCGAGGGCTACTTCGCGCGCCTCCTCGTGCGTCGTGCGATGCGCGCCTTCCGTGCTCTGGAACTCGAGATGGCGCCGAGCGACCTCGTGACCCTGTTCGTCCAGATATACATGGAGGACTTCCCCGAGGTGTTCGCGAACCGCACGGACATCCTCAGGCTCCTGGACGTCGAGCAGAGGCGGTACAGGGAGACGCTGACGAAGGGTAAGGAGGTCGTCCGCCGCCTCGAGGCCGAGGTGCGCGCGGGGAACGCCGACAGGATCGACGCGGACCGCCTCGTGGAGCTGTACGACTCCCACGGCCTCACGCCGGAGGTCGTCCAGGAGTTCGCAGAGCTCCCCGTCGACGTGCCCGACGACTTCTTCAAGCGGGTGGCGGCGCGGCACGAGCGGACGGAGGGCCGGGCGGAGAAGGCGCGCGCGTGGCCGGGGACTCCGCCGCCGAGCAAGCTGCGCGTTTACGAGGACACGAACAAGAAGACGTTCCTCGCGAAGGTGCTGGCGGTCGAGGGCAGCGCCGTCGTCCTCGACCAGACCTACTTCTACCCGGAAGGCGGCGGCCAGGAGGCGGACCGCGGGACGATCAAGGGGTACGACGTCGCCGATGTACAGCAGGCCGGCAGCTCCGTCGTCCACCTCCTCCGGGTCTGGCCGGACTCGCTGGGGGTCGGGAAGCGTGTCAAGTGCGTCATCGACTGGGACCGGCGCCAACGTCTGCGGAGGCACCACACGGCCACGCACATCATGCTCGGCGCCGCGCGCAAGGTCCTGGGCAACCATGTCTGGCAGACCGGCGCGCACAAGGCCGCGGACCTCGCGCGACTGGACATCACGCACTACGACGCCCTGACGGACGAGGAGGTGCGCAGGATCGAGAAACTCGCGAACGACATCGCCCTCTCCGACGCGAAGGTGACTACGAGCTCCGTCGCGCGCGACGTGGCGGAGCGGAAGTACGGCTTCCGGCTGTATCAGGGCGGTTCCGTGCCCGGGGCGAAGCTCCGCGTCGTCGAGATCCCGAAGTGGGACATCGAGGCGTGCGGCGGGACGCATTGCGCACGCACGAGCGAGGCGGGGCTCATCAAGATCCTGCGGACGTCGCGGATCCAGGACGGCGTCGTGCGCCTCGAGTACGTCGCGGGGACGGAGGCGCTCGCGTACGTCCAGAAGCAGTCGCAGGCGATGGAGGGCATCCGCGGGAAACTCGGCGTGCCCGCGGACCAGCTCGTGGATGCGGTCGGCCGTCTCCAGGACGAGGCGAAGGAGCTGCGAAAGCGCGTGGAGACTCTCGAGCGGGGAGGCATCAAGGCGGCGATCCGCGAACCGGTGTCGGGGGAGGTCGTGAAGCAGGTGCGTCTGGGAGAACGCACGGTCGACGTGCGCGTGTCCCCCGTGGGCAGCGCGCGGTTGTGGACCGCCCTCATCCCCTCGAGCTCGCCCGAGGATCTGCGACGTCTCGCGATCCCGATCGTGCAGGAGAAGGGCAACGTGGTCGTCCTCGCCGCGAGGAACGGCTCCGTGAGCCTCCTCGTCGCGTGCAGCACCGACGTGGCCCTCGACTGCCTTCCGATCGCCCACGAGGCGGCGTCGCTCGTTGGCGGCGGAGCTGGAGGCGCGTCGGACTTCTCGCAGGGAGGGGGGACGAAACTCGATGCCGTCGAAGCCGCCCTCGACTCCGCGGTCTCCGCGGTTCGGAATTCTCTCGGATAAACCCTGAAATACAAGCGGAGGATGGGAAGCCCGACCGATGTTCTCAGCCACCGACCAAGGATTGGAATGGGTCAAGAGCCGCGTCGCCGCGCGGTTCCCCGTGTACGACACGAAGGTAACGGAGCAGGCGGTCCAGTTTCTCGTGAACGTGGACACGACGACGATGGAGGCAAAGTTCGACGAATTGCGCCTCGAGCTCGTGCCGAAGGACTACATCCCGGTCCTCGTGAAACAGGGCGGGGAGTATGCGATCGTCGTCCAGCAGAGGGCGCCGCAACGGTTCCTATCCACGCAGGTCAACCTCGTGTTGCTCGGCCTCACCCTCGTCACGACGACGCTCGCGGGGGCGCTCAATTGGTCCGGGTACGACAACATCGACCTCGCCTCCTTCGACGCGTTTGCGAAGGGCACCCTTTTCTTCACGCTGCCCCTCCTCGCGATCCTCGGGTTCCACGAGATGGCGCACTACGTGGTCGCGAAACGCTACAAGGTCCATGCGTCCCTGCCGTTTTTCCTCCCAGCGCCGCCCATCCCTCTCGGCACCTTCGGCGCGATGATCAGCATGCGGGACCCGATCCCGAGCCGCAAGGCGCTCATCGACATCGGCGTGTCCGGACCGCTCATGGGGCTCGCCATCGCGATCCCCGTCACCCTCGTGGGCCTCTTCCTCATGCAAGTCGACCCGAGGCCGGTGCCGCCGAACCTCGGCGGGGGGCTGACGATCAACCTACCAATCCTGTACCAGGTCCTCGCATACTTCGTTCCCATCCCGCAGGACGCCGTCCTCCACCCGACCGCGTTCGCGGGTTGGGTCGGGCTCTTCGTGACCGCCCTGAACCTGCTGCCCGCGGGGCAGCTCGACGGCGGCCACGTCGCGCGAGCCCTGCTCGGCGATCGGCAGAGGTACCTGTCGTACGGCGCGATCCTGTTCATGCTGTCGCTCGCGCTGGTCTTCGGTTACGAGGGCTGGTTCATCATCGCGATCTTCATCCTCGTCCTCGGCGCCCGCCACCCGCCGCCGCTCAACGACCTCACGAAGCTCGACATCCGTCGGTACGCCCTCGGCGTGTTCACCGCCTCAATCCTTGTCCTCTCCTTCGCCCTCGTCCCCGTCGCAAGCATCCCACCGGAAGCGCACGTCACGTTCGCGGTCCCGGGGGCGCCCGACGCCCCAATCTCCGAGCTGAACCAGACCGTGACCATGGGCACGAACGCAACGTTGACGTTCCTCGCGATCAACCGGGGCAACGTCCTCACGTCCGTGAACCTCACCTTGGATCTGCCGAACTTCGAGGCGGGCAACCTGAGCGTGTCGTTCGTCGACAACGTCACCGTCGGAGGTCGAGCCGTCCCAATCGGCGCCGGCTACGTCGTGTTCCGGTTCAACACCAGCGAGGTCGCCACCATTACGCTGCACATCGACGCGACGTCGGTGCTGTCCCCGCAGAATTGGACCTTTGCAGTCCGCGCAGCCGTCGACGGGGAGTTCGTCCCTGCGGAGAACGGCGAGCTCCCGATCATGGTGCGCGTCGAGTGACGACGAACACGCGCGTGAGGCTCCGGTGGACGCGCAGGTCGTACCTCTCTACGAATTCGAGTCCTGCCATGCGAGGCATCGGGACCGCGTCGGGCAAGATGGCAGCGACGTACCCGCCGGGCTTCACCGCGTGCGCGGTTGCCTCGAATGCACGACGGTAGAGCGACGGGAGCGCTTCGCCCTTCGTCGTCGACGCCCGGCCGTACGGCGGATCCATCGCGACCGCGTCGACGCCCTCGAAGCGCCGCGCGACGTCGGCGACGTCTCCCGTGTGGAGGTCCGCCCCCAATCCGAACTGGGACAGTACACGCCGGGAGCCCGCGACCATGTCCTCACGGACATCGCCGCCAACGAGGCGAGCCCCGGCCAATCCCGCCTCGAGGAGGATTCCCCCGGTCCCGCAGAACGGGTCCAGGATCGTCCCGCCTTCCGGGACCCGGGATAAGTTGACGAGGACCCGCGCAAGCCGCGGGTGGAGAGAGATCGGAAAGAAGAACGACCGCTCCGTGACCTTTCGCTTCTCGAACGCGCGCCGGTCGATCACTGCCAGACGACGCCCGAGGTAATGCAGCTCCCCCTCGATGAGCCGGACCTCCTCGTTGGGATCGGTGAGGTCCACGGAACCCTTGACGAGGTCGCCGATCCTCCTCTCGATCTCCATCTTGTTGTGGCATCCCTTGAGCGAGTTCACGCGGACGCGGAAGGTGCGGTCCCCGAGCTCGAGTGACTTGGAGGCGGCCATCGCCTCCTCGAGCGAACCCCACCCGAGGAGTTCGTCCACGCAGTTCGCCAGACCGAGACGACCACCGAGCCACGCGGGGTCGACGTCCGACTCCACCGCCAGAAGGCGATCCTCGGCGATGAGGACCTTGCACGCCTTGCCGGACGCCTCGATCGCCGCCAAGGCCTCGGCCCTCGCGAGTGCGGGCTGCTCCCCGGAGAGTTCGATGAGGAGGCGCATCGTCCCTTCATGGACGGCAGCCACTTCATCCTTTGGCGGCAGAACCCCAAGCTATTTGGGCGCCTTCGCAATCCGCGACGACGTGCTCCGCGTCCGACCGTTCGGGCCGAACGATCTCAACGCGGTCGCGGCGATCGTGAAGGACTCGCTGCGCGAGAACTATCCCGCGTCCCTGTACCTGGACATCCACCGGTGGTGGCGGGACGGTTTCCTCGTCGCGGAGTGGCACGGGACCGCTGTCGGCTTCCTGGCGGCGGTGATCAATGCGCCCCAGCAGGCCCGCATCCTCATGCTCGCGGTGTACGCGACGCACCGGCGGCACGGGTTTGGGACCTCGCTCATGAACGCGTTCCTCAACGAGTGCGGATTGCGCGGGGTGAAGTCCGTCGAGCTCGAGGTGCGCAAGAGCAACGCGGAGGCGATCGGCTTCTACACGCGGTACGGATTCCAGACCGCGAACGTCCTGCCTCGGTTCTACACAGACGGTGAGGATGGATACAAGATGATGAGGCATCTTTGACAAACGCGGTGTGTGAACCGGCTTCGGGAACGGGCCGCACGTGTGGTCGTCATTTCTGTTGTCCTGCTCCGAACTCGGAGGGAGACCAGACACGGATTCCCGGTGCCCGGACGACTTGCAGATCCCGATCACCGGACACGATGTCGCAACCCAGGGCGAGCGCGCACGCGAGCACCGGCGCGTCGGTAGAGTCACGCAATAACCTCCGCGAGCGCGTGAGCTCGCCGGCAAACAGGGCTTCCTCGATCCACTCGATGGGAAGGATGGCGACCGTCTCTTCGACCTCACCCCGGGAGAATGCGAGCACGGTCCCGAGCACCCGCCGGAGCTCCTCGCGCACCGACTCGGGGGCACATAGAAGGATTCGGCCCATCATGCCCGCATCGAGGACCCGCCCAGGAGGGGACTCCGGCCTGTAGATTGCCGACACGATCACGTTCGTGTCGATGACGACCCTCACCCGATCAAGTCCTTGAGGGTCAGACCTTTTTCCGCCATCTTCCGCCGCATCAACGTGCTGGCCTTGCGCAAGCCCGCCCGCCGGAACTCCACGAGCATGTCGCGGAGGAGGGCGTCGAGGCTGGCGTATTCGCCCTCCAGCTTCAGGGACATGAGACGATCGCGGGTCTCCTTCTCCACGGTGATTGTCGTCGCCATGACTATTGAAGTATTGTTTAACGTTATAATGGTTCCTCCGAGATTGTCGATTTTCCACGGAATTCTTAGGGAAGGCGGTTCGCCGTACATGTACATGTAGCGCATGCGTCCAAGGATGCCAGGAGAGGGCGTTGCCAGTCTAGAGTTCTACTGGTACCCCCGCCGGTCGTCGTGCGGGTGGTAGTTCCAGTAGTGGTACGGCGACTGCGCCTTCTGCGACTCCGTGATGTCCGCCGCCTGGCCCGCGAAGTAGGATCCGTACCGCTCCTTGATCTGCTGCTCCGCGCTCTTGCTCAGCTTGATCGCCTTGCGGATGTGCAGGTCCTCGATGAGTGCCGCGCCCTCGATAACCGCGAGATCGCCCGCAGCCCGGATGAGGCCTCCGAGCTCCCGGAGTCGCAGCGTGAGCGTGTGATCCTTGTTGTCGATCTCCTTCGCGCGGCGGTGCGCCTCCTCGACGATCGCCGCCACGGCCCCGCGGCTCGCGTGAGGGATCCGTTTGTCCACGGTGATCTCCTGAGCGATGAACTGCACCATCTTCGTACGGTTCCGCTCGTTATCGTCCATGGTCGTCGCGACGAGGACCTCGTACCCCGAGCCCGTAATGCGCGAGCGCAGCGGCGACAGGATGTGCTGCAGATCCTGGATGTTGCACGCCCCGACGAAGATGAAGTCGCACGGCACGTTGTCCACACGCACCGCCGCGCCCGCACTTTGCGGATTCCGCCCCGAAATCGGGAACCGCTTCTCCTGCATGGCGGTGAGGATGAACCGCTGCAGTTGCCCGAGCTGCGGCAGCTCGTCGATGAACAGCACGCCCTGGTGCGCCTCGTGGATGGCACCGGGCACGACCCGCTCGTACGGTGGCGTCCCCAGCTGCGGGTGGCCCCCGTACGGGTCGTGCTTCACGTCCCCGAGCAGCTCCGTCTCGCTCGCGCCCGTCGCGAGGATGAACGGGTTGCGGTTCACCGGCACGATGACCTTGCGCGGCGAGTCCTTCTCCATCTGGCGGCGCTTCTCGAGCGCCTTCTGGTCCAGGATCTTGATCATCTCCCCCGCGCGCTCGTAGACGACGACCTCCTCCTGGCCGAAGCGCTTGCGCGTTGTCGTCACGCGGTTGCGTCCTCCGAGCTCGCCCATCGTGATTTCGAAGAACCCTCCGAGGAGATCGCCGAACGGGTTCCCGAGCGGCTGCTGTCCGGCGGCCGCCTTCGGCCGCGAACACTTCGGGCACATCCGCTCCTTCGGGGAGGAGTACGTGCCGCAGTGGACGCACTTGTAGCCGAGACGCTCCGCCACGTTGACGGGCGCCTCTTTCGGGTCGATCAGCTCGCCCTCCGCGCCTTCGTGCTCGATGCTCTCCTTCACGACGTCGTCGCGGACCTTGACCTCGACGAGCGGACGCTCCGGGTTCTCCGGGTTGTGCACGACTCGGATCTCTTCCACGGGGGCGGGGAGGTGGAGCGCAAGCGCCTGCGCGATCATGGACTTCCCCGTGCCCGGGGGGCCGACGAGGAGGAAGTGGCGGTGCTGGGACGCGGCGACGCGCGCCAGGTTGACGGCCTCGTCCTGCCCGATCACACGGGCGAGCGGGTCATGAGGGATCTGCACGTCCGCGGTGCTCTCGATGTCCTCGAGCACGAAGCCCCGGTCCGCAGACAGCAGTTCCTTTTTCACAATGGTCTCGTCCTCACGCAAAGTCGTCTCGCGTCGCGACCTCGATGCCCGCGGGCTGTTTCGTCACGGTACCCATCTTTGTGCCGACGACGGCGCGGATCCCCTTCTCGTTTGCGATGTCGAGGATGCGCTGCGTGATGATGCCGTCGAACACGAGCGTCCGGGCGCCCTTGCCGTTGCCCTTCAGCGTCTCGACGAGCTCGCGCACGGGCACCTCCGCGACGACGGTGTCGTCCTCCGCGAGGATCCGCGCCTTCGACGTCCCGCCAATCGACATTAGCGCGTCCCGGAATCGCCCGAGCTGCGCGCTCAACGGCTTTGGCGGCGCGCGCGACGGTTCCGGCCTTGGCGACGTCCGCACGGGCATCGGCTCCGGCGGCCCTGGCGCCTCGTGGATATCGCGTGGAGAGGCGGGCTCCGTGGATGGCCCGATTGGCAGCTCCTTCTCCTTCTCGGACGGCTTGTAGGCCGCACCGAGGCCATACATCTCCACGTACTGCTCCGCGGGGATCTTGTTCCGGAGCGCCTTCATGATCGCCTTCGACGTGAGCTCCTCGACCTCGCGGCCGCGGGGTGCACGCGCGACGAAGTCGACCTCCGCGACCTGCAGCAACTCCTTCAGGATGAGGTCTCCGCCGCGGTCCCCGTCGAGGAGCGCAGTCAACACCTTCTCCTTGCTGAGCTCCTGGATCGTCTTCGGCACGTTCGTGCCCTCGACCGCGATCACGTTCTTGATCCCGCACCGCAGGAGCGCCAGCACGTCCTGCCGGCCCTCCACGATGATGATCGCGTCGCTGTCGTCGATGTTCGGCCCTGCGGGCAGCTTCTCCGGACCGTACGAGACGATCTCGGACACCTGGACGGACGAGCGCACCTCGTCGAGGAGGTCCGTGCCCGTCGTCTTCGAGGACTCGATCATCAGGCTCAGCAGGGCCTTCGCGCGCTCGACGATTTTGTTGCGCTTCGTCACGCGGACATCCTCGACCTTCTCCACCTTGATCAGGGCCTTGCACGGGCCGACGCGGTCGATGGTCTCAAGCGCCGCCGCCAAGATCGAGGTCTCGACCTGGTCGAGGCTCGACGGGATATACACGAGGCCGGAGCTGCGCCCCTTCCGGCTGTCCACTTCGACTTCGATGCGGCCGATGCGGCCGCCCTTCTGCAGGTCCCGCAGGTCGAGCTCCTCCCCGAGCAGACCCTCTGTCTGCCCGAAGATCGCCCCGACCACGTCGGGCTTCTCCACGATCCCGTCCGCCTCGAGGCGGGCCGTGATCATGTACTTCATCGCACTCGGATCGATGGTCATGGTTGGTTCCCTTCGGGAACTGCCTACGACCCACGCCCCTTCCTAGGGGCCTGCCGCGAGGATGCGCACGCGGGTAACTCCGCGGCGCCTGATCGGGAAGGACAGGGAAACGGTGAGGGTGAAGGCTAGATTCCCGGAACTCGCACACCAATCGGCCGTATATAAGACTTTTGAGTTGCTTCACGCCGTCGGTTCTATCGTCGGCGCGCATAGTAGCCCTTGTTCGGCGCGGTCCGCCGACGTCCGTCCTCGTCCCGGGGCCGCAGGTTCTCCACGTGGCGGTGGAGATCCTCGACCTCGGTGATCGACCCCCGGGTCAGCGCCGCCAATCGGGCGCGTACGGCGTCGTCGTACTTCACCCCGTTCGCCGCCAGACCCTCGCGGAGGGCCTTGGCAAGGCGCCCGCCCTTGAGGTCCCAGTCCGTGAGGATGACGACCTCGCGGTTGGCTGCCGCCAAATCCTCGCAGAGTCGAAACACCGTGACGCCCCGGTGCAGGGTGACGATCGCGCCGTCGATCCCAAGAGCACGCAGCGCGCGGACATCTCGCGTCCCCTCAACGATGATGGGGCCGTCCTCATTCCTGGCGGCAAGGTCCTCGATGGCTCGCCGGATCTCTTCGTAACGTTCCTCGTTGTTCATGGAATCCCCCGGCCGAACGCCTCTGCCACATGGCCTATCGTGGCCCCTGCGACGAACACGGTCTTTCGGCGGGAGGTCAGGCCGCGGACTACGAGGACGCGGACGCCCGGGCCCAGCAACCGCTCGAGGTACGCGCACAGGACACGGTTCGCGGCGCCCTGCTGAGGCGGTGCGGCGACGTCGATGCGGATGGCACCGCGGGCCGTCCCGTTCCCGCTCCCGATCCGGGTCTCCCGTGCCCCCGGATGAACGTCGATCTGCACGTAGACGCCCTCGGCACCCTCTCGAATCGTGTCAGCCTTCATCCCAATCTTCGGAGCCATGAGGAGCCCATAAGGCTTCCTGCGTTTGGCGGCGTCCCCCGGCGATGTAACGAACGTGTTCCAAAATTCCCTTCTATCCGGCCACCCTTGGTGCGCCCGGGGACATCTGTGACCGAGACCGAGGAGATGGGTGGGTCGACGAGGGGGGGCAGACGGGGACGAGCACTGGCCGTTTTGGTCGTGGCCGTCCTTCTTGGGGCTCTTGGTGCCGCGTACCTGATGCGACCGGGAACCCTGCCAGCGGCGGGCCTGGCCGCGCCCCCGTCTCCCGGAGGTTTTCGCGGGAGCGTCGGCGACGGGCAGATAACGCTTGCATGGGACGCGGTGTCCGTTGCGGACGGGTACAGCATCTACCGGGCCTCCTCCCCGGGCGTCACGAAGGATCTCTACGGCAGCCTTCCGGACGGCGCGCGGTTCGCGGACGTCGTCTCTCCCTACACGATCGTAGGGCTAGCGAACGACCGTGTGTACTACTTCCGGGTCACCGCGTTCAACGACGTGGGCGAGTCCGACATCTCCGAAGAGATCTCCCTCACGCCCGCTGGCATCCCTCCGTTGACCGCGCCTGCCCCGCCGACGAACGTCGGGGCGCTCGCGGGCGACGGCCAGATCACCTTGTCCTGGACTCCCGTCTGGGGAGCCCTCGCCTACCATCTCTATCTCGCCTCCCAATCCGGAGTCTCGAAGGCGGGGTACGCGACGATGCCCGACGGCGCGCGCTTCTCGAACGTCGCATCCCCATACACACTGTCGGGCCTTGCGGTCGGGAGGACCTACTATGTCCGGGTCACGGCGGACAACGCCGCGGGGGAGTCGGCCGAGTCGGCAGAAGTCTCGGCCACGCCCACCGGGGTCCCCCCGCTGACCGCGCCCGCGGCACCGTCGAACGTCGGGGCGCTGGCCGGCGAAACGGCGATCGTCGTTTCGTGGGATTCCGTCCCGGAGGCCGCCGCGTACCACCTCCTCCAGGCGTCGATGCCCGGGGTGACCAAGGCGGGATACGCAACGATGCCCGACGGCGCCCGGTTCGTCAACGTCGTGTCCCCGTACACGCTGGCCGGCCTTGCGGTCGGTCGCACGTACTACTTCCGAGTCACTGCTGAGAATGGCGGCGGCGAATCCGCGGAGTCTGCGGAGGTCTCGGCGACCCCGACAGGCTCGCCGCCCGGCTTCGATCTCTTCGTGACCGGCCTGGTAGAATTCGACAACGGAGCGCCCGCCTCCGCCGCATCCGTGCTCGTCCGGACCGAGGACGGTTCCGCGAGCGCCACGGGGACGACGGGTCCTGACGGCTCCTTCAACGTTGGACTCCGAGCGATGCTGCCTGTGCGCGTGCTCGCAGAGATCCGATACGAGAGCGCTGGAAACCCGCCGGTCACCGGATTCCGATGGAGCCCGACGCTGTCCGAGGGAGGCGCGGTCGCGGTCGGGCGGGTCGCCCTGCCCGAGCCTTCGACGAAGCACCTCGCGATGGCGGGGACGACGGCCTGGTCTGCGGACGGCAATGTCCTCGTCGAAGACTTCCCCGCGAACGTGGCGGACATCTGGGCCCGGCCGTACGACCCAGATGCGACCCCGGACGTCTTCCCCGGCGACCTTGCGGAGCTCCGCGACTACCCACTCAATTCCGTGGTCTTCCTCTGGATCTCTGCGCAGGACGCAGGTGGCGCTCCAGTCTTCGACGTGAGCCCGCCGGCGACGGTCCGAATGCGGATTCCCACCGCCCAGTGGGTGGACGCCGAGGACCTCCAGCCCGCCAACGGCGTGATCGACACGCCGATCTACTCCCTCGACTACGGGACCGCGTACTGGGTCCGTGAACCTAACGGGATCCTGACCGACGCGGCCGGCGTCCCGATCCCCGAGGCCTTCGAATCCGCGATCCGATCGGGCGCATACGCGGGCGCGGTGTACGCGCAGTTCCAGGCGACGCACTTCTCCTGGTGGAACGTGGACAAGCCGCCGTCGGACTGCGGGCCAGACTTCGGCGACGCCGCCGATCCGTCCTATCCGAGCCTCCTCGCAAGCGACGGCGCGCGCCACCTGAACATCTGCCGCGCGTGGCTCGGTGCCTGGGTAGACGCCGAGGACGAGGCGGAGGTCCCGGACCTGGACCGATACGACGACGGCCTCCTCGCGAGCGCCCCTCTGAAGGTGCGCGTTTCGAACTGGAACTGGGCCGGATACCTGTACCTGAATGCGCTCATCGACGCCAACGCGGACGGCGATTGGGAGGACACCGGCGAGTGGGCCCTGCAGAACCTGCCGGTGAGCATCCCGAAGGGGAAGAGCAAGCAGGTGGAGACGGACGCCGAGTGGGACGGCGAGTCGTGGCTTCGGCTCACCCTCACGGGCGACCGCATTTCGAATTACACCGGCAGGGGCGAGTTCGCGATCGGGGAGACCGAGGACTATCCGTTCATCAAGTATCGGCGCTCCGTGTACGTCGTGGGGAACGGGACGGTCACGAGCGACCCGCCCCCGATCAACTGCCGCAAGGACTCCGGCCCCTGCTCTTCGGATTACCCCGCCGGCACTGTCGTGACCCTGACCGCAGACCCCGACCCTGGGGAGAGTTTCATCGGTTGGGGCGGCCACGACTGCTCCGGTACGAATGCGACCTGCACCGTCGTGATGGACCAGGACCGCTTCGCGTACGCGAGCTTCACGCAGCCGTACTACCGCCTGACGGTCTACGTCATGGGGAACCAGACCGGGAATCAGACCTATGGCGGCGGAGGGAACGTCACGAGCGACCCGCCCGGCATCCACTGCGGCGGGTACCGAGCGGACCCCCCCGGCGGATGGCAGACGAACTGCACTGCCGTCTTCGCGCGCGGGACGAACGTGACCCTGACGGCGACCCCGGATCCGGGATGGGTCTTCCTGATGTGGGGCGGCGATTGCACGGGGACCGCGCCGACGTGCTCGGTCGTGATGAGTCGCGACCGCGTGGTCATCGCGTACTTCCAGAAACTGTGACGTGCTTCCGGGGAGACACTGGCGGCACAACGGTACGGACGCGGTGACCGTGGGGCCTCCGGGCGTGATGCCGCTCGCCCGGTCCCTGCCGCGTCCGAGCCTCCGGCGCAGGGGGAGCGGCCAGGGGACCCACGTCCTGCGTTCGCCATCGTGAAATACCGCAGGGTACATGGGGCGACGCGATGGCCCGGGAGGAGGAGGTCACCTTCGAGCGGATCACGCGCGTGTACCGCGACGAGTCCTCGAAGAAGACACTCACGCATCTCGAGGCGGACTTCTATGAGAAAATGACGCGCTACCTCGGCGGCCTCGAGACGGACTTGTCCGCAGAGCGGCAAAAGGACGCGAACTCGAAGGCAGCGATGCTCCTCCAGGACGAGCTGCAGAAGGCGCAGAAGAAGAGGGAGCAGATCAGCCAGTACCGGGAGCGGAAGATCGCGTTGCTCGCTAGCCAGCGCGCGGGCGGTGCGGACGTGGAGATGCGCGGGCTCGCCAAGCCAGAGCAGGACCTCCTCGAGCGACTCGTCGAGATCCTGACGGATCATCGCAAGGAGGCACTCGGCCTGGCGGCGAGGACCACGTTCCCGGCCGAAACGACCGCGGGACCGGTCGGCGCACCGCCTCTGGTGGCGCAGCCGCCCAGCCCGCCAAGGGGCGTCCTCCTCCACATCCTCGAAGACGTGCCGCCGTTCGCCGGGCCTGACGGCACCTTGCGGCTGAAGAAGGAGGACCTCGTGACGCTCCCGTCGCAGATGGCAAAGGTCCTCGTCGAGAGAGGGAAAGCGCGCATCGTGAATGCCGCCATGTGACAACCGCCTGCACCGCGACGCGAGCGAACGGTTAAATAACGGACCGCGGTATGAGAAGAAGCTCTCCCGGACTGAGGGCAATGCACCATCGAACGTGGCATCCCGTTTTCGTCCGGAGGGCGTACGTGCACCCGCGGGCGCTTGCGAGACGCCCGAGGGGGAGAGGTCGAGGGCGCTGGAGGAGCAGACTGCTCCGTGCACAGCGTTCGTTGACACCGGATCATATGCTAGCCTGGACGTGTGCTAAGCCGATAGGTCAGCGGTTAGACGCTGCCTGGGGAATGGCTCGGCTCGGGCGCCGAAGAAGGTCGTGCCAAGCTGCGAAATGCGGCGGGTAGACGCACGGAATCTGTGATCCGCCGATGGCCGAATGGGACCTCCTGCTCGCAAGAGCGTTCCTTCATGGAACGGGAACTCCCGGAATCGAAGCATCCTAGTACGGGAAGGAAAAGAAATCAAACGAGATGCCCTCAGTAAAGGCGATCGAAGAGGGTACAGGGCAAACCGAATCCGCCGCCGTAAGGCGGTAGAGATGTGGAGTTTGGACCCCGGTACGTCCTACCTCGCCAACCCGAAGTCCCCTGGAATGGGGTCTCAGAGAGGGTGACAGGCCCGTAGGGGTACGCGAGGAGGACGATTCGGGGTATCCAGAGTAGCGTGCGTCGGAAATCGCGCGCGAATATGGGGGGCATCCCCCTCCAACCCTAAACACGACCCGAGTCCGATAGTGCAGTAGTAGCGTGAGTGAAAGCTGAAAAGCACCCTTGACGGGAGGTGCAAAGAGCCTGAAACCAGGTAGCCACAGGCCGATAGGGCGTGCAAGCGACGAAACCCGAAAGGGTGGAGCGACGTCCTATCATCCGTTTTGAAAAACGGGCCAGGGAGTCCGGACGGACGGCGAGGTTAACTGCATCATGCAGGGAGCCGTAGCGAAAGCGACAGGTCCGCAGCCCGCAAGGGCGAGGGACGTCGTGGGCTCGCGAGGAGTCGTCTGTGAGGTACCCGAAGCCGGTCGATCTATGCCTGGGCAGGCTGAAGCCTTCCGAAAGGGAGGTGGAGGGCCGAACCGATGTTGATGTGCAAATCACTCGATTGACCTGGGCATAGGGGTGAAAGGCCAATCTAGGCCGGGGATAGCTGGTTCCCCCCGAAATGAGTCGCAGCTCAGTCTCGGCAGAGGGCGGACCGCGGGGTAGAGCGACGGTTTGGGCATTTAGGCGGAGAAATCCGCCGGTGCCCTGACAAACTCCGAACTCGCGGTCACCATAGAAGCCGGGAGGCGGGCATGGTGGGTAAGCTTCATGTCCGAAAGGGTAAGAGCCCAGCGTGCGGTTAAGGTCCCCAAGTGCCGACTAAGTGCGAATTGAAGGGTGTCCGCGGTCTCAGACACCCGGGAGGTGGGCTTAGAAGCAGCCATCCTTTAAAGATAGCGTAACAGCTCACCGGTCGAGGTCGCGGGCCCCGAAAAGGGACGGGGCTAAGTCGGTCACCGATACCGCGCAACACGGAAACGTGATTTGGTAGGGGGGCGCCGCGTGCGGGGAGAAGCTGGGCCGTGAGGTCCAGTGGACCGCGCGCGGATGCGGATCCTGGGAAGAGTAGCAGCAAAGTGGAGTGAGAATCTCCACCGCCGAAAGGGCCAGGGTTCCTCGGCAATGTTCGTCAGCCGAGGGTTAGGCGGTCCTAAGACGTTCCTTAATCGAGAACGCCGAAAGGGTAGCCGGTTAATATTCCGGCCCCGCATACGTTTTTGCCTATCGTGGGACGCATCGAGGTGGTTCGAATGCGCTTGCCAGTGCATTCAAGCGCGGAACTCCGGGGAGAGCCGTCATGGCGAGAACCGGAGGAAAGCGCGAGTAGGACTTCGGTCTTCGGATGATCCTCGGTGCCCGTGAAAACCGCGATGGGGTCGACGTGTGCGTCCGTACCTAGAACTGACACAGGTGCCCCTGGGTGAGAAGCCCAAGGCGTGTCGGCGATAATCCGGGCGAGGGAACTCGGCAAATTAGCCCCGTACCTTCGGAATAAGGGGTGCCAGCCGCGCGAGTGGCTGGTCGCAGTGACTAGGGCGCTCCGACTGTTTACTAAAAACACAGGTGGCCGCCAAATCGAAAGGTCTTGAACGGCCGCTGAAGCCTGCCCAGTGCCGGTATCTGAAAACCCGTTTCAACGGGGCGAAGGACCGGTAAACGGCGGGGGTAACTATGACCCTCTTAAGGT
>CAYNEM010000003.1:0-48393 GCA_964396265.1 uncultured Methanomassiliicoccales archaeon | reverse complement strand
AGCGTAATACCTTGTCGCTTAATTGGCGACTTGCATGAAGGCCCAACGAGAGCGCCACTGTCCCCGCCCGGAAGCCGGTGAAATTGACTTACTGGCGCACAGTCCAGTACCGTCCAGCTGAAAGCGAAGACCCCGTGGAGCTTTACTGCAGCCTGCCGCTGTGGTACGAGTGGGGATGTGTAGAGTAGGCGGGATCCGTTATCAGGGTCGGCCGCTAGGTCGATTCCGAGGAGACGATGAAACACCGCCCTTTTCTGCTTGTATCTCTAACCCTTCGGGAGACAACGGTAGGTGGGCAGTTTGGGTGGGGCGCCACGCCCTCAAAACGGTAACAAGGGCGCCCAACGGTTGGCTTAAGTGGGTCAGGAATCCACTGATAACTGTAAGGGGAAAAGCCAGCCTGACGTGGACTTGCCCAACGAGAGTCCACGACACGAAAGTGGGGCCTAGCGAACCAATGAGCTCCAGTGATGGGAGCCATTGATGTCAGAAAAGTTACCCCGGGGATAACTGAGTTGTCTCCAGCTAGAGTTCATATCGACCTGGAGGCTTGCTACTTCGACGTCGGCTCTTCCTATCCTGGTGGTGCATGAGCTGCCAAGGGTGGGGTTGTTCGCCCATTAAAAGGGATCGTGAGCTGGGTTTAGACCGTCGTGAGACAGGTTTGTTGCTTTTTGCTGGACGCGCTTTGGTGCCTGAGGGGTAGGTCCCTTGAGTACGAGAGGAACGGGGGATCGGCGCCTCTAGTGCATCGGTTGTCCGGCAGGGCATTGCCGAGCAGCCACGCGCTCGTGGATAAGGGCTGAAAGCATCTAAGCCCGAAGCCACCCCCAAGACGAGGCACCTCACGGTCGTCGTAATCGACGACGTTGATAGAGCTCGGGTGTGCGGCGGAAGCCTTCGGGCGACCGCCTTAGCCCGGAGCCACTAATCACGCTGTAACCGCGCTAGCACCTCATCGGTGGTGCAAAGACGG
Organism: uncultured Methanomassiliicoccales archaeon; assembly: GCA_964396265.1. GTDB lineage: Archaea > Thermoplasmatota > Thermoplasmata > RBG-16-68-12 > EA-27 > EA-27. The sequence goes on along the minus strand of CAYNEM010000003.1, from coordinate 47,417 downwards.
CTTAGCCGTCAAACGGGCTGCATATGATCCGCACAAGATTTTCTCGCGAAACTTTCGCTGTTCTAGCGTGCGCGCTCGACGACTTTATCGGCGCATCTGCGTTCCTCGCGTCGTGATCGTCGTCGACCAGCGCGAGCCGCCGGACATCCCGGCACGCCTCCGCGAGCTCGGGGCGGACGTCGAGGTCCGGCAGATTTCCCCGGGCGACTACGTGGTGGGCGAGGTCGCCGTCGAGCGCAAGACAATCTCCGACTTCCTCGCGTCCATCATCACGAAGAGGATCTTCGACCAGATGCTCCGCCTCCGGGATGCGTACCCCGTGCCGATGATCCTCGTCGAGGGCGACCTCGCCGAGATCTCGGAACAGAAGAACCCCCGCGCGTTCTGGGGCGCACTCCTCGCGTTCACGCTGAGGGAGCATGTGACCATGCTCTTCACGCCCGATCAAGAGCAGACGTGCCAGCTCCTCGCGACGCTGCACAAACGCGCAGGAGGGAAGGCCGACGAATATGGGATCCGTCACAAGCCGAAGCTCCTGACGCTTGACGAGCGCCAACGCTTCCTTGTGCAGGGACTGCCGAACGTGGGCGAAACCTTGTCGGAGAACCTGCTCTCGCACTTCGGGACGCCGCACGAGGTGTTCGCCGCCAGCGAGCGCGCGCTCATGGACGTGCCGAAGATTGGCAAGGCGAAGGCCGCCGAGATCGCGAGGGTGCTTACGACCAAGTGGGAAGGCCGACAGAAACGCCTCGAGGACAAGGATGAAACCGTTTAGGTCGCGGCGCGGTTGGCGGTGAGGATGCGCATCTCGAAGTACATGGCGAAATGCCTCCGGTGCGGGACCGAGCTCACCGTGTACCCGCGTCACATCGAGCACAAGGAGCCGATCGTGTGCCCGAACTGCGGGCGGCGGAATTCCGCGGACGAGTTCGACTTCTCGGACCAGATGGATTCACAGCGGAAGGATCTCGAGGCGCTGTTCCGCAAGAAGGGTTAGCGTTCCTGCAGTTGGCGGTAGATCCGCTCGACGTCCTCCCAAGGAGCGTCGGTCTTCACGCCATTGGCGGTGACGTGCGTGCGCGTCGCGCGGAAACCTGCGGATCGGAGCGCGTTCAACCAGGCGGCCACGGGCACGGGGTCGAGGTGGAGGGTCTGCGCGAGGGCGTGGTCCTCGTAGAAGAACGGTGGCAGGCCCGCCTCGTCGCGAAGGTTGCGCAGGAGTTGGGCGGCCTCGAAGGTCGTGTCCATCCCCTCCGCCATTGTTCCGAGGACCGCGGAGTCCGAGATCGGTCCGAGCCACAAGGGTCCTGCGTGCAGGCCGTTTGGCGGCGACGCGGAGACGGTGAACCTCGCGCCCTCAAACCGGACGTATCCCAAATGGGCGAGAGACGCTTCCGCGGAACTCGTCCTCGCGTCCACCGCCACAATCGCCTTGACGAAGTGCTGCGCTGCGAACGCGACCAACGGGTGGATGCCCCGCTCGTGGGATGCAGCGATCCGCGCGAGATAGCCCACGAAGATCCGGAGAGCGGTCTCCGCCTGACATGGGGTCGGAAGGGACCGCGCCCCATACCGCCGAAGGCACACGCCCGGATACGTCCCGGCAAGCGGCGCGGTGTCCGTCGCGGTGATCCCGACGACCGCCCCCTTCCAAGCTTGCTGGATCGCGCCGTCGACGAACGGAACCGGCGTGCCGAACGGGTCGATGTCCACGCAATCCCAACGTCGCTTCGCGAGGACAACGCGCAGGTCGCCCTCGAGGACCTCGCCGGCCACGCTGTTGCGCGCCGCATTCTGGACAATGAGTTCGTGGGCGTTGGGGTTCTTATCATTCCACGTCACCGCCAATTCGCGCCCGGCCTCCATGGCCCCGCGGATCCCGAGGACGCCCGTCGCCGCCATCCCGTCGAGGACCCGCGCGCCCTTTGGGAGGACCGCGGACCAGAGGAGGACCGTGAGGTCGCGGTTCACGCGCATGTGGGGATTGTAGAACGGAAGGGACGAGCGCCGGCCCGGACCTCTGAGCGTGGGCACGTCGGGCACGACGAGCTCTGCGCGTCCCTCGCGGATCTCCCGCGTGGGGAACTCCACGCTCACAACATCTCGCCCTTGAGGAGCTTGACGATCTTGTACGGCAGCAGGTTGCGGTTGACCTGCGTGACCTCGAGGATGCGGATGTCGTCGCGCCGCCGGATGTCCTGGAGCAGGGGATTCCGCGACTTCTTGTGCAGGGTGAGGATGAGGGGCTTGTCCGCGTCGAGCGCCTCCTTGACCGCCGCCACGAACCCATCGGATTCGACCTCCATCTTCCCGACCTCGTCGATCACGATCACGTCGCAGTTGGCGGTAGCGTGGTGTAGCGCCTTCACGCCAACCTCGTCGAGCGCGGTCACGTCGACGCCATACTGCCCGACCATGACCTTCGACACAATGTCCTTCGACGCGAACACCCGACGCTCCTTGGACGCGTGATCCATCACATAGAAGCCCTCGCGGCGTCCCCGCTTCACGATCGGCTCCGTGATCATACCGCCGACGGTCTTGCCGTCGGCCTCGAGCATCTCGATGACCTTCAGGAGCGCGTGCGTCTTGCCGGCACCCGGGAGCCCCGTGATGCCAATCTTCAGGGACGCTCCCATCACCGCTCCGTGAGTTCCCATATGAGCATATGGATACATAAGGTCTGGCCAATAAAATTAGGAGCGCATCATCCGCCCATGTCGTCCCTTCGGCGGACCTTGCGAACCATGAGGACCGGGCACGCGGCCCGGCGCGCGATCTCATCCTGCACCGAGCCGAAGGCATAGTCGAGGTGGCCCCACTCCCCGCTTGCGCCCACCGCCAGAAGGTCGTACCCCTTCGCCTCCTCGACGACCGCGTCCACGACATTCTTCACCATCACGAACTTCTCTTCGTACGCGATTCCGTGGGTGCGGCACATCTGCGACAGCCGCGCGCTGTAGACCCGCTCCTTCGCCATCTCCTCATCCGTGGTGGCGGCGGTGTATATGACCACGGACGCCCCGTGCTGTTTCGCGAGCAGGATCGCGTACCCGGTCGCGTAGCTGACGTGCCACTCGGGCGCGTTGAACACGAGGATCCGCTCGGGCTTGGCTTTGAGCCCGGCGGTCTTGAACACCACGACGTCGCACGGGGCCTCCTGCACGACCTCGTCGATGTTCGACCCGAGGATGCGGCCGACGCCCCGAGCGCCCTTCCATCCGAGGACGAGGAGGTCCGTCTCCCCCTCCTTCACCGCCTCGAGGATTGCCTGGAACACACGGCGGGAGACTACGACCTTCGACCGGGCATCCACGCCCAAGTCCCGCGCGACGCGGGCTGCGCGCGAGAGACCCAGACGGACCCCGAGGAGGTACGTGCGGTCGATCGCATCGAGGGGCATGATCGGCGGGACCTCGACGACGTTGAGGAGGTTCACAGTGCCGCTTTCGACCCGACCGACGAGGGACGCGAACCGCACCAGCTCGGTTTCCTCGAAGTCTTCGAGCGGCACGAGGATCTGGTACCTCTCCTCGGGAAGTGGCAGGACCGCCTCGACCGCGCGCGCGACCTCGATGATGCGTTCGCGCTTCGCCCAAAGGTAGTGGACGCCGAACCCGAGGACGATCCAGAGGCCTCCGATGGCCACGGCCGATGGCTCGACCAGGACGAGCGCGACCGCGAGCACGGCCTGCGTCGCCAGGCCCAGGATCGGAATCACGGGGAATAGAGGGATCTTGTAGGGGCGCGGGACGTTGGGGTGGGTGCGGCGCAACTTGATCGCGGCCGCGTTCACGAGGGTGAACAAGAGCAGGAACATGAGGTCCGCGGACGCCGCGATCTGGATCACGTCCAGGGAAACGATCATGAACCCGATGACGAGGGCGCTCGCGAAGATCGCCGTTCCCGGCGTTCGGTATGCTGCGTTCAAGCGACCGAAGATGCGGGGCATCGCGCCGTCGCGGCCCATCGCGAATGCGACACGGCTGCTCGAGAACACGAGGGAGTTCAACGCGGCGAGGGAGCCGAATGAGACGCCGATGACGACGAGCCCCAGTCCTACGGACCTGAACGGGTCGAACACCTGTTCGGCGCCGCAGAGGACCGCGTACTCCGTGGGCCCGCATGAAGAGTCACCATTGGCGGCGATCGTCACGAAGGCGACGAGGACGAAGAAGGCCGTCGCGATCGACAGGGTGATCCAGCTCGCCCGGGGGATGTTCTTCTCCGGATGCCGGACCTCCTCTCCCGTCTGCGCAATGATCTCGTATCCCTCAAAGACGATGAAGGTGAGTCCCATGGACATCAGGAGGAGGATGACCGGGTGGTAGGCCCCTGTGGGGAAGAGGGGATCGAAGTTTCCGAGGGAGGCGGGATTCCTCGCGATCCAGGCAAGCCCCACGATCACGTAGACGGTCACGACTGCGACGAGGCCGACGGTCACGATCGCGCTCGAACGACCCGTGGTCCTCGTCCCACGGTAGTTGACATAGATGAAGACGGACAGGAACGCGAGCGCGATCCCCTTGACGATCCAGCCCTCGTACGGGGGGGGGATGACGCCCGTGAACGGGCGGGCGAAACGGACGACGTACAGCGGCAGGGCGATGACGTAGAAGCTGCAGACGATGCAGTGGCCGAACCAACCGAGCCAGCCGCCGAGGAATCCGACGGGCTCCCGGAACGCGGTCTTCACCCACAGGTAGCCGCCCCCGGTCTCGGGGAACGCGGAGCTGAGCTCCGCGTACGACATCGCGGTCAGGACCGTGACGAGGAGGCTGAGCACGAGGGCGAGGACGAGCGCGGGCCCCGCGAGGCTGAACCCCGGCCCGACGAGCAGGAAGATCGTCGTCCCGATCATCGGACCGAGACCGATCATGACGATGTCGCGAAGGCCGAGATCCCTGCGGAACTTGACCTCGACCTCGCCGACATCCTCCTCGGGAGGCGGGTTCTCTTGTAGGATCGGGACCGCCATAATCGGGCGCGCATGAGAGCCGTTCGCATTAAAGTATCGAGAGGAAGCACTCCTTGGAAGGGGATCTCGGCTTGGGGCGCATGATGACCGCGTCGAAGATCGGGCAGCCGGGCGCGCCTACTTGGAACGGCGGGCGGCGTTCTCCGCCACGCGCTCGTTTCACGATGCGCGTGACCAGGTCGCCGGGCAGGGGTCGGTCGGGGGTGAAGTGGAGAGTCCCCTTCCCCGCCTTGAACGGCTTCAATTCGGCGGAAAACTGGCGGCGGAGCTGAGTCCCACGACCGCCTACAGCATGCCGGCGAGGATCTTGTCGAGGAGGGCTTTGGTGCGGATGGCCTCGCGAACTGTGCCAAGCGGGTCTTTGTCCCCGGTGACCAGGTACTGCGCGCCGGTCGCGACCATCCCCGCCCAGACCGGCGCGTCCTTCTTGTCCCGGATCCGACCCTCGTACGACCGGACCTGCCCTTCTGGTGGGTCGGGAAGCACGGCGATCGCTTCGTGGGCGTAGCGAACAAGGTCGAGGACCTCGTGATCCTCTAACCCGAACTCCGCCCGCCGGAGTACTTGGTCCACCTCCGCAAACACGTACGCGGTAGTGACCAGATCGACGGCCCCGAGCGCTCCGAGCTCGAGCACGTCGGATTCGTTTCCCTCGAAGAGGAGGCCGCTCACGATGGTGTTCGCGTCCACGAAGACGCGAGGGGGCACGCCTGATCACCGCCGCCGGCGTCGCCGCATCTCCTCGCGGGTCTCCTCCACAATCCGGTCAACGCGCTCCCGCGTCAGCCCGCTCCGGCGGACACTGGCGCGGATTGCGGCCACTCGGTCCTGCCGGGCCCGGAGCTTCCGGATCAGGACCGCGGTCCCGACGCGTGCGAACTCCACGAAGTCTTGGTCGTCGAGTTCCAGGGCCTCGCGCACGTGTTTGGGAATCGTGACCTGGCCTGCCGAGGTGACCTTGCTCACGTACGTGGCCATATTGGAACTAAGGATTCCTTAGTTCTTAAGGCTGCCGACGCGAGAGTCGGCATCATCCACTTGGTCCGCGCCGCGGGAGACCTCATCACACCAAAGACCGGATCCGCAAGTGCGGGCCTTCCCTCCCGATCAAGGAAGGAGGGGTTTGCAGCCTGACCGTCGTAAGCCCCCTTCTTGCTGAAGGGCTTCGGAATGGTCCTCTGAACATTTGACGACCCTATCGGACGCGGAGCAGCCGCGACCGGACACGACCGGGCTCGACCACAACGAAGTGTCGCAGTAGGCGCGAGCCCGTCCCGCTGACCGCGGCTCGGACCACCGGGGCCTTCTGCTCCCCGCTGCTTCCCGGAAGTCGGAGCAGTAGCGCTCCGGGGACCCTCTTACCCTGCAGGAACACGAGCTCCCCGAAGCCCTTGTCGTTCGTTACGAGAACGCACTTCCTTTCGCGCGCGAGCGAGACCACCTCGTCATCCTCGGCGCCGGGTTTGAGCTGGCGGACCTCAAGCACCTCATGACCCAGATCGCGCAAGGCTTGGATGACCGGGGCTTCGACGTTCTCATCCGCCAGGAACCGAGGTAGGCGCTCCTTCGCCATCGCAGGAACCCCATCGGAGGGTTACGATTCCACTCGAAGGGGTCGGATCTCCTCCGCCCCCACGGCGTGCGAGGCGTACTCGAGCGCGGCTCGGATGTCCTCGCGTGTGAGCTGCGGATAGTCCTTCAGGACCTCTTCCACGCTGAGTCCGGCGGCGAGCTTTTCCAAGAGAATCTCCACAGTGATTCGGGTGCCACGGACAATCGGCTTGCCGAGCATCACCTTGGGATTGACCACGATCCGTCCGTCGCGCGCCTTGCCCTTTGCCATGCAGGGAGGAGGGCTCCCCACGGCTTAAACCCGTGGTCGCGCACGACAACATTGTCCCTGTTGTCCTCGCGACATCCGCTGCAGAGGCAGAGGCAGGATACTTGGATGTGCGAGGACCCGTAGCTCCATCCAAGGGGCTTTGTGGCAGGCGGTGTTAGAGACTCTTGGTGCGCATCGGCTATCGAGACTACCGAAAGTACAAGAAGGCGATCTGGCGGCGTATTCGCGAGCATGACCCTGACGCCGTAATCGTTCGGTGGTTTCGACGCAGGGATGTCGAGCGCTGTATGGAGTACGGCCTGCTCGATCCTCCGGAACTACCCTCCAATTTGTGGGACGAACTCAGATCCATCCCGCGTGCCTCAGGTTCTCCAACCTCGGCTGCCGCAGTGCTGGATGATGGTAGGGTTGAGCAGTGTGTAATCTTCATCGAGAGCTCCGAAGTAACTCGTTGGAGTCTTTTCGACGTTCCCTCGCAGATGCTACTTCGGGCCGTCAGACTGAGGCGTATTATCCAGAGCCCCAAGAAACTGCCGATCTCCATCGAGGAGAAGATGAACGGACATGGAGAAACCCACATGGGCGGCATGGTCGTGAACTTCATCCTGAGGGATGGAACCAAGTTCGGACACGCCCAGGGAAGCGCGAGTTCGTCGTTCGTAAGGACCCCCCAAGGATACGTTCCCGGCGATATCGTGGACGTCGAATTCGGGGACGAGCCAGGCGTCGTCCAAGTCGTCCCCTCACTGGAGGGTCCCGATTGGAAATACTGCGCTTTCCGGGCACCCAAGTATCGGGAGGTAGACCAGGCGCCACCCTCCAACACTCAATCTGGATTGGAGTCGCCGATCTGAGAGATCTATCCACACGAGCCGCCTGAGTCGACGAACAATAATCCCTTGCCGACGAACAATAAGGGGGATTATGTGCCAGGTGACCGTCGTAAGCCCCCTTCTTGGTGATTGGTCATACAAGAACCCGTGCCGGGCCGGTCGGCGTGATCGGAGTTAATCTTCGGTTTCCTCTTCACCGTTTCCCGCTGTGGCCCAGCGGCCCGTGTGGGATGGGCGTCGTCGGAGGTGGTCCAGCGCAGATTCGACATCCCCATTAGGGAAACATCGCAAACCCTGCCTGCGCGAAGTTGCGATCAAAGGACAGGGCCTTCTTGAACCCCCTGTGCTCCATGAATGCAAACGACGTACAATCCGTAAAACTCCAGCGCTTGTCCTTGCGCTCGAGGAACAGGGCCCAGGCCCTTTCGAAGTCCTGGCGGGTGAGGACCTCCAACCGCCATGCCTTGGAGCCGAGGATCGAGCGCCCCGCCTCCGCCGCCAAATCGTGACTTCCGGTCCTCGCGAGGATCGCGGTCACCATCTCGTCGAAGACGTAGTCCGTGGTCACGAGCCTGAAAGCACCCCCTTTGCCCTCCGCGAGCTCCCGGAGGAGGGACAAGGCGCCCTTGTGGTGCGCGTCTCGTAGGTTGAACCTGGCGACGAGGAAGGTCGTGTCGACGAACCACTCTTCCATGCTACTCGCCATAGAGGATTCTATCGATCGTTCGAGCGTCCGTCTTGCCCAGGTCGAAGACGAAGGAAGGATCGAAGAACGGGTCGTCTCGGAGATCCATGTCCATACGCTCCGCCGCCTGGTCGAGGAGCTGAGGCCTGCGGAGGGCGGCGTCGGCGAGCGCCTCGACGGCCTGGCCGTGGCTCACACGGCGTCCGAGGCGCCGCTCGAGGAGCTTCGCCGCCTGTTCCAGCTTGCGCTTCTGCGAGCTTCCGAGTCGGATGGATGTGGCGCCCATGCGTCAATGAGATGCATACGCGCATATGAACATTCGCATACGCCGCCGATCCGTCGGCAGGATCGACCCCGTGGTGCCAGGGTGACCGTCATAAGCCCTCTAGGGGGCTCAAAGGGCGCTCAGACAGAAACTCCGTAGAGTGCTTGAACCGTTGCTCTCCGCCTTTTTGCCGGGCCGGGGGACGCCAGCCTGCCGGCGACCATGACCTCGAGGTCGCTGCTTCCGATCTTCAGGTTCACGGCTCCCTCAGGAGCCGCTCGAGCTTGGCGGCGCTAGATTTCCAAGCCATTGTGGCCATCTCCTGCATCTCGGGCGAGCCCATCTCCGGCCTCGTGCTGCTCCAGACCACGATGACGCGAGTCTTCTTGCCCTCGGGCTTGAAGGTCACATCGTTGAGGCTCGACTTGTCCTCGGCGCCGAAGACGAGGCGTTTCTTGGGCTCTACCACGTGGAAGATGCCCTTCGTGGAGTTGCCGCCGCGACCTTCGGGCATCGGCATGTCGAAGTGAATCCGGCCGCCGACGCGGACGTCGAATTCGTGAATCACGAGATCCATCCCGGGGGCGGGGTTGTACCACTTCTTGTATTGCTCGGGGTCGGTCCATGCACTCCAAAGTTCTTCGGGACTCGCGTCGAAAACGTGTTCGACCGTTAGGCTCTTGGGTTTGTTCATGGGTTGTCACTCCTCTCTTTGTGCGCCAAATGGTTGGCGAGTTTGCTGAAGCGGGAGTCCCACAGGCCGCGATAGTGATTGAGCCAAGCGTCCATCTCTCGCAGGGGGCCGGGCTCGAGAGAGTACTTGCGCCGCTGAGCGTCCGCCCGCACCCTGACCAGGCCCGCGTCGCGCAACACTGCGAGGTGTCGCGAAACGCCCGGCTGGTGCATGCCAACGCGCTGCACAAGCTCCATCACGGTGCGTTCCCCGGGGCGAAGAGACTCTAGGATGAGACGTCGGGTGGGGTCAGAAAGCGCCGCGAAGATCTCGTCCACGCTCGTATATACGGACATCCGTATATATGAACTTGCGTATTTTCTGAGAACGGGGAGCGCCGAGCGTCCCTTGGAGCGAAGGGTGCCGGGTGAGGCTCGTAAGCCCCCTTCTATCCTTCCTGCAACGCGACGATGCGCATGAGGGGGTATCGCAGTTCCTCCACGTAGGCCATCTCGCACTCCGCGACGACGTCGCCGTAGCGGACCCGAAGCCACACGTCGAGCATGTCGCCCGTCACGCTCCAGTACTTGTACGGCGCGCCGCGCTTCGCGCGGAGCTTCGACCGATCGATCCGCACACGCACGTCCTCGACGAACGGCTGCACGCGCACCCCGGCCTCGATCGCTCGCTCCAGCGCCTCGACGTTCGTCTCGTTCACCGGCGCGCCGACGTACTGGTGATAGATCGAGCCGAGCTTGATGCCCGCCTCGAATGCGGCGCGCTCGCGTTCACTGCACCGGAACCACTTCGCTGCGGGATCCTCTCCTGGCATATACGGGACCTCCAATGATGTAGGCGAGCATGAGGCCAACGGCGGCGGCGAAGAGGGGGAGCTCGAGCACGGGGCAGCCCGCACGCCCGAACGTGCACTCGCTCCCGATCCCGCCGACGAAGACGGTGGGAAGGATGATCGCGACCGTGATCGCGGAACCGACCGCCGCGAAGAGGCGGAAGCCGTCGCCCAGCTTCGGATACGGGAGCTCCGTGACCATGATCGCGGAGGACAGGAGCGCGCCGAGCATCACCGCCCAAGGGAGCTCCGCCACGAGGTGCCATGAGAAGCCGTCCCTCGTCGGCCCGAAGAGCAGGCCGAGGCTCACGAGGAACATCGCGTTCGCGGGGGTCGGGAGACCGAGGAAGTGGCGGGCCGTGAAGTCCGCCTCCGCGAACCGGAACAAGCGAAGGATGCCGAACGCGGCCACGAGAGTGCTCGAGATGACCGCGAGCGCGTTGGGGAGGTCCGTCCACGCGCTCGGCCGGGCGGGGTCGTACGTGAGCGCGTAGAGGAAGAGGGCCGGGGCCAGGCAGAACGAGACCGCGTCGGCGACCGCGTCCGCGAACCGGCCGCTGGGGCTCGATCCCCACCGCCGGGCGACCACGCCGTCGATGCCGTCGAGGAGCGCCGCCAGGATGATCAGCAGCGCCGCGGCGGTGAACCTGCCGTCCGCGACGTAGGTCATCGCAAGGAACCCGCAGAGGGCGTTCCCCAAGGTGACGAGGTCCGCGGCGGATTCCTTACGGAGGAAGGCCAAGTCCCACCTCCGCGACCGTGGTCTCCCCCGCACGCACCTTGTCCCCGACCCGGACGGTGATGAGCACGCCCTCTGGGAGGCGGAGTTCCGCGCGCGAGCCGAACCGGATCATCCCGATGCGCTGTCCCTTCCTCACGGTGTCGCCCCGGCGGACGTAGGGCACGATCCGACGCGCGAAGACGCCCGCGATCTGCGTCACCGTCACACGGCCGACGGCGGTGTCGAGCGTGGTCTCGACCCTCTCGTTCGTCGCGGCGTCCTCCGCGTATGCCGGAGCGTGGCCCCCGTCCGTGTGCACGACGGAGACGACGCGGCCGTCCAGGGGCGCGCGGTTCACGTGGACGTTGTGGACGCCCATGAAGACGGTCAGTATGCCTTCCTCCGAATCCGCCGCCAAGACCCGTCCGTCGGCGGGGCTGACGATCCCCGGGCCGATCTCGCGTTGCGGGTCGCGGAAGAACACGAGGCCGAAGACGAACGCGATGCCGAGCGGGAGGGCAGGGTACGACCACCTCGGATCCTCGAGGAGGAGTGCGAGCGCAGCGAATGGGACCATCACGAGAAGGGGGGCGACGACGAAGGGCCCCCCGCCGCGCGCGATCACGGGGCGTGGAAGGAGAAGGCGGGTTAAAGCGCTTGTCGCGTCCCGTCTACTCGGTCTGGGTGCGCTCGCGACAGGCGCGTGCCCTCGCGTGGTCCCCGACGCGGAGGTACAGCGAGGACTTGAGAAGCCAGACGCCCGGATACTCCCCGTTGATCTCCGTCACGCGCTCGAGGCACTGGAGCGACCTCCAGTATTCCCCGATTCGCGCGAGGAACACGCCCCGCGTGAACAGCGCGTCCGGGTCGTTCGGGTTCCGCCGCAGGGCCTCCTCGCACTCTCGGAGTCGCTTCGAGATGAGGTCCAGGACCTCCGTGCGTCCCGACGACTTCGGCTGTGGCTCGGGCCGCGGCCCCTCCGGCGGAGAAGGGGTCCGACGGTCCCACGGCCAGCGCATGGAACCGACTTTGGCTCCGACGACATAAATACCCACCCTCTCGGGAATCGCGCGTGATAGGCGTTTCGATTGCGAAGCTCGCCCGCGCATCCGTCCGGGTCTCCTGCCGCCGGCGAACCTTGGCGGTGATCGACAGCGAGCCCGCATCGCCGAGGCGCGGGAGCCGTACGCGTCCGCACTCTTAAGTGGTCCCCATCGATGGTCGCGCATGGGCCGCGACGTGGACGCCTCGGAACTGGAGGCCGCGGGGCTCCCCGCCGAGGCTGCGCGGATCGCTGCCGAACGTGCGAGGACCGCCCTGCGCGGCCAGGCCACGGGTGACGGGGACGCCCAGGTCCGGCTGTGGCAAGAATGCCAGGCCATCGTGCGCGACCCTCCTTGGCGGTGGGACTTCCCTCTTCATTGGCGGCTGTACCAGCTCGCGTACGAGGGTCGAGCCCCGCAAGACGGGCCGCCGCCCGCTTGGATTCCCGATCCCACGGACGCGCGCGGCACGAACATCGGCCGCCTCCAGTCGGGACTCGGACTCGGATCGTACGAGGAGCTCCATCGATGGTCCGTGACGCACCGCGAGGACTTCTGGGCGCGGATGATCCGCGAGGTGGGCATCGCGTTCCGCAAGGAACCGGAGCGCATCCTCGACCCCGGGTCGGACGCCGCACGACCGGACTGGCTGCCCGGCGCGGAGCTCAACATCGCGGAGAGCTGCTTCCGCGCGGACGCCGCCAAGACCGCGATCGTGAGCGCCTCGGAGGCAACCTCCGAGCTTCGTCGTCTGACGTACGGGGAACTCCTTCGGCTCAGCGCGCGGGTCGCGAACGGGCTCGAGGCCCTCGGGATCGGCGCCCGAGACCGCGTCGCCCTCTACATGCCGATGACCCCGGAGGCCGTCGCGGTTTACCTCGGCGTTATCCTCGCGGGCCGGTGCGTCGTAGGGATCGCGGACACCGTCGCCCCTCCCGACCTCGAGAGGCGCGTGCGCATCGCCGACGCCAAGGCCGTGTTCACGATCGACGCGTACCGCCGAGGGGGAAAGGACCTCGGCATCTACGAGAAGGTCGTCGAGGCGAAGGTCCCCCGGGCCGTCGTCGTCCCTTCCGAGGGCGAATCGTCCGTCTTCCTCGAGAGGCCCGGGGACGTCGCGTGGGAGGACTTCCTCGGGGAACGGGAGCCCTTGGACGTCGCCGTGCGCACGCCTGGGGACTTCACAAACATCCTCTTCTCCTCGGGCACGACGAAGGACCCGAAGGCGATCCCCTGGACGCACACGACGCCGATCAAGAGCGCGGTCGACGCGTACCTTCACATGGACGCGCGGCCGACGGACGTCCTCGCGTGGCCGACGAGCTTCGGCTGGATGATGGGGCCGTGGCTGACGTACGCGAGCCTCGTGAACCGTGGGACGATGGCGCTCTACGTCGGCGATCCACAGGGCCGGGCGTTCGGGGAGTTCGTGGCCCGTGCGGACGTCACGTCCCTCGGGGTCGTCCCAAAGCTCGTGAGGGCGTGGAAGGCGCGGGGGACGATGGAGGGTCTCGACTGGAACCACCTCCGCATGTTCGGAAACACCGCGGAGCCGTCGCTGCCGGAGGAGATGTTCTACCTGATGTGGTTGGGGGGATACAGACCCGTCGTCGAGTACTGCGGGGGCACGGAAATCGGCGGTGGATACGTCACCGGGACGCTCGTGCAGCCGTGCGCGCCCGCGACGTTCACGACGCCCGCGCTCGGCCTCGACTTCCTGATCTACGATGAAGGCAAGCCCGCGGACCGCGGCGAGGTCCTCTTGGTCCCTCCGAGCATCGGCCTCTCGAACGAGCTGCTCGCCGAGGGCCATTACCGCGAATACTACGAGGGGTTGCCGCGTGGGCCGAACGGCGAGGTGCTCCGCCGCCACGGGGATCGCATAGTGCGGCTCGCCGGCGGTTTCTACCGCCACGAAGGGCGGATCGACGACGTGATCAACATCGGGGGCGTCAAGACCAGCTCCGAAGAGGTCCGGAACGCGATCGTCCACGAGGCCGTGTACGACGCGAAGCCTTTGGCGGTGGACGTGGACGGGAGCGGGCAGCACGCGCTCGTCGTGTACGCGGTCCCGCGAGACCCGAGACACGTCGGATCCGCGGAACTTGCGGATCGACTCCGGCGTGAGTTCGAGCAGAACATCAAGGCGAACCTGAATCCGCTCCTGGCGCACGTCCACGAGGTGGTCCTCGTTCCCGAGTTGCCCCAGGCCGGGCCGGGGAAGACGCGGACGATGACGGAACTGCGACGCGACTACCTATCGCGGACGAAGGTCGGTCGTTAGGCGACGGGGTCGCACGATCGTGACGTAGTCCAAGACCCGAAGAGCGCCGCCGAGGGCGCATAGCATCACCGCCAGCCATCCCGCCCCGGTCGCGTTGTCGCGGAACCCGTACGACCTCGGAGTGGCGTTGGCGATCAAGCCCTGAGCGACGAAGAACGCCCCCGCGATGACGGCGAGGATCGAACCCAGCACCAGGAGCGCAGTGCCCCACTCTCGCAGCGGGTTGGACGACACAGGGACGGAGTGGAATCCGCATCGCCGCCAAAATGGTTTGCCCGGGAAGGTTTATTATGGAACGTCCGGGTCGTCCCGGCGTGGAGTCGTACGACGTCCTCGTCGTCGGCGCGGGGCCCTCGGGGAGTACCGCCGCCAGGTACGCCGCCAACGCGGGGTGCCGCACTCTCCTCATCGAGAAACGCACGGAGATCGGCGTGCCCGTCCGATGCGGCGAAGGGATCGCAAAGGGCTGGCTCGAGGAGATCGGCGTCCCCCCGAGCGCCAAGTTCGTCGCGCACGAGGTCCAAGGCGCCCGCGTCTTCGCGCCCGACGGTACGTCCCTCACGATCGACGCGTCCTTGGCGGGGAACGAGGTGGGATACACAGTGGAGCGCGACCTGTTCGACCGGTATCTGGCTGCTGAGGCGGCGCGCGCGGGCGCGGAGATCCGCATCCGGACGAGCGCCGTCGGCCTCCTCAAGGAGTCCGGCCAGATCGTCGGCGCCAGGTGCGAGCACATGGGCCGGACCTTCGACGTTCGCGCGAAGCTTGTGATCGGCGCGGACGGCTTCGAATCCCAGGTCGGCCGCTGGGCGGGCCTCGCGACGCCCCTGACGGCGCGGGACATCGACGCGTGCATCGAGTACACGATGGTCGGCGTCGAGGGCGACGCGAGGTTCGACGACTTCTACCTGGGCTCCTGCGCACCCGGCGGCTACGCCTGGGTCTTCTGGAAGGGCGAGGACGTGGCGAACGTCGGCATCGGGGTGAACCTATCGAGGCTCCGCGACAAGGCGGAGGCCAAGACCTACCTGGACCGATTCCTGCATGAGCACCCGGACCTGGGCCGAGGGAACGTCCTCTCGGAGATCGCGGGGGGCGTCAGCGTGTCGGCACCCCTCGAGCGCACGGTCACCAGCGGATGCGTCCTCGTGGGGGACGCTGCGCGGATAACCGACCCGCTCACGGGCGGCGGCATCATGAACGGCTGCGTCGCAGGCCGGTACGCCGGCGAGGTCGCGGGGCAGGCGTTGGCGGCGGACGATTTCTCGGCCGCATTCTTGCAGAGGTACGACCACCGGTGGAGGGCTCGCTTCGAGAAGCAGCTGCAACGGAACTACATGCTCAAGGAGAGACTGCGGACGATGGACGACGCGACGCTCAACCGTCTCGTGCGCGCCGTCGCGAACCTGGCGCTGCCGCAGATCAGCGGGCCAGCGATCCTCGAAGCGATGCGCGAGAGACATCCCGAAATACTCCAGGAGCTGGAGCTGTCCTAGGCGCACGGCCCCCATCTAGTCCGGACGGAGATCCTCGCCGCCTTCGAACACCATCTGGACCTGCGCGTAGATCTCCTCGAAACCGGACGGTGTCTCCGAGGAGACTGCGGTCAACCGCTTGTACGCACCGATCGTCTCCAGGGATTCGAAGAACGCGGTGTCCAAGACCATCCGTGGCGCCGGCTCGGCCTCCGAGAGCGCGGCGTACAGCGCCATGGGCTCGTCGGACCACTTCAACACCTGCTCGAGCTCTTCGGGCGTGAGCAGGTCCGCCTTGCTGAGCACGTTGATGAAGGGGAGGTTGTGTCGGAACTGCGTCGTCGCGACGAGGAGCATCGAGGACACGAGGCCGGACGGCTGCTTGACGAGCGCAGGGTCGTTGAGGTAGATGAGCGCGGAATCCTCGCGGCCGAACGTGTCAATCACGACACGCGCGGATTCGCGGAAGGTGAACAGTTCCATCTGACCCGGGGTGTCGATCAATACGTAGTTCGTCTGGAACTTTTCGAGCACCTCCGCGATCTCGTTCGCGTTGAGCGCTAGGAGATCCGCCGCCACGATCTGCGCCCCGTTGGGTCCTAGGCCCCGCTGCTCCATGATCTCGTCCAGACGAATCCAGTCGCGCACGTCCACGTCGGGGGCGTACGGGAGGTCCTCGACGCCGGGGTCCAGGTTCACCGTGATCGAGTCGAGGCCCTGCGACTGCATCCAGTTCTGGAACGCGTGGGTGAGCGTCGTCTTCCCCGAGCCGGCGGTTCCGAGGAGATAGAGGTTGCGGGACACGGACGCACCACGGGGACGGGCCCAAAGGGATTCGAACCCTTGACCTATCGGTTAAGAGCCGATTGCTCTACCTGACTAAGCTATGGGCCCGCAATTCCGTGCGAAGAACGCGAGCGCCATAAAGGTATCGGGCTAGGAGGGGAACTCGATGCGTGCGGCGGCGCACGGGCACGGCGGCCGGGAATCCACGAAAGCGCTCTCGTGGAAGACGAGCAGGAGATACGAGGAGTATCCCGCCCGAGACAGGACCGTGAACGTGTCCCCCGCGGACAGTGCCCCGTCGCCGTCCGCGTCGTCGAAGGAGACGTCGCCGGCGAACGGCGCCGGCCATGCGCCTTCCCCAAGCGGATTCTGGGTCGCGTTCAGGGAAGGTCGTCCGTATCCCGAGACGTTCAGCTCCGCGCGGTACTCCGAAAGCGGCTTCTCCACGTTCACTTGCACGACCTCGATGATGAACGGATCGGACGATCGGAGCGCGAGGACCGCGATCGGATTCGGCGGCTGACCGTACTGCAGGGCCCTCGGAACGAACACTGCCGAAAGGACGAGGATGAACAGG
Organism: uncultured Methanomassiliicoccales archaeon; assembly: GCA_964396265.1. Classification (GTDB taxonomy): domain Archaea; phylum Thermoplasmatota; class Thermoplasmata; order RBG-16-68-12; family EA-27; genus EA-27. Next base: position 30,404 of record CAYNEM010000003.1, on the reverse strand, counting down.
AGGCCCGAGGCCAGCGAGATCTTCATGAGCCGGGTGGCCTGCGGCGTCGGTGGGATACGCCTCCGGAACGCCACGGGTCCCCGGGGCTCCATGCGCCGGCGGAAGGGCAGACGGATGGGCATTTCGATCACTCCACGGAGATCGCGGGCCGACCCGGCAGCGCCCGCCGCGCCTTCCCATGCGGATCCGGAACCCCGGCCTCCTCCGCATCGTGCACCGAGACCGGGCAGCCGACCTCTCGGGAGAGGAACGCCAAGGCGGTCTCCAGGTAGGCCCTCTCATCCACGGAGGCCGCCGCGACCGAGAGCTCCTCGGCGTTTCGACGGGAGAGCTCGTTGACCGCCTGCTGGGCGAACGCCGCCACGTCCCCCGCCCGCTCCCGAAGCGACGCAAGCGCGGTCGCGCGCTCCATCAGCCCTCTCATCGTCAGGCCGCCTTCCCTTGCAAGGCCTACGGCCAGAGCGTACACCTCGCGCTTCCACGGGGGAGCGGTGAACAGGGTGACGCCCCTCGGTGTGAGTCCGGTGACCTTCAGGATCTCTCGCACGTCGGCGAGCGTGTCGCGCAACGTCGCCTCCGCCGCCTCCGCCGCCACGTTGAGCTCCACCTGGCGCGCTTCCGGGTACGGGGAGGACACGACGAAGTCCGAACGACCAAGCCTTTGCCAGATCTCCTCGGCCACGTGCGGCGCGAACGGCGCGAGCAGCTTCGTCTGGACCTCCAGGAAGCGCTCCCGAAGCGCCCGGTTCGGGGCGCCGACGCGCACCACGTACCAGTCCCACGCGGCCTGCAGGTCGAAGAACCCCGCGCGAAGCGCCGTCCGGTACTCCATCGCCTCCATGCCCTCGCGCGACGTCAGGACACAGCGGGTGAGCTTGGATAGGAACCACGGGTCAAGCGGCGTGGAATCCTCCGTCGTCGGCGGACCGCCAGTGGCGTACGCGAACCACGCGGCGACGCGCGCCCGGGCGATCTCCGCAAAGTCCAGGTTGAGATGAGGGTCGTCCGCGCCGTCTCCGGCGTTCGCGACCATGAGGCGCACCACGTCGGCGCCCCACTCCTCGAGGGCGGCGCGGAGGTACCACACGTTCCCCTTCGACTTCGACATCGGCGCGCCACCGAGGCGGACCATCCCGTTGATCCCGAACCCGCGCGGCCACTTCTCCCGGGGAAACAACGCGGCGTGGTTGAACAGGCAGAACGTCATGTGGTTCTGCACGAGGTCCTTCCCCGTGTTCCGCAGGTCGAACGGATACCAGTACTGGAACTCCTTGCGGAGCGACTCGACGGACCTGGCGTCGAGGCCGACGGCCGCCGCCGCAGCCTCCGGCGTCCCTTCGTCGAGGAAGATGTAATCGAAGAACCCATCCGTCAGGGACTGTGCCCAGGGGACCTCGGACCGCAACTTGCCCTCCTGGAGCGCGTGCGCAATCGTGTAGTACGCCATGTAGACCGTGGAGTCGGAGAGGGACTCGATGACCCACTGGTCGTCCCAGGGCAGCTTCGTGCCCAGCCCCTTGTGGTGCGCGCACGCCCAGTCCCGGAGCCAGTCGACGGTATGGCGGAACTGCTTCCGGACGGACTCCGGGTAGAGGACCATCCGGCTCAGCGCGTCGTGCGCCTCCTTCTTCCATGCGGCGTCCGCGTAGGTGAGGAACCACTGGTCCTCGACGATCTTCACGAGCGCGCGCGTCGTGCATCGGCACACGACCTCCTCCGCCGGCTCCCACATCGTCGCCGCCTGCCCTGCCTGCACGAGTCGCTCCCGGATCCGCTCCTTCGCCTCTTCGACCTTCTGGCCCGCGAACTCCCCGGCGGCCTCTGTCATCACGCCGGTGTAGAAGCCAGTGCGGTAGATCTCCGCCTTCGCGGCCTCCAACTTCTCGCGGTCGAGCTGGCCCGCGATCCCCATCCGCTCGCTGATCTCGACGGCGGGGAGGGGGCCCCAGCCCTCGCTGCGGATGATCGGGATCGGTCGGATCGCCCGCACGGTCCCTACGTCGAGGCCGTACGCTCGCAGCTGCGCTTCGTCCGCTTGCAAGTCCTTGAGCGCCATCCAGTCGTCCGGTGCGTCGGAGGGGACGCTCGTCACGATCCCGGTCCCCCGGTTCTGGTTTAGGAAACGGCCGGGGAGCACGGGGATGAGGCGGTCCACGCCAGGGGCGAGCACTTCGCGGCCGACGAGATCGCTCCCTTTGATCTCCCCGGTCACGCGGACCGACCGTCCCTGCTCTTGGAGCTTGTCGGCGGCACCACGGTTCATGACCCAGGTCTCCCCGTCGATCTCCGCTTCCACGTACGTTGCGTCCGGGTCGACCCACAGGTTCGTCTGGCCGAAGACCGTCTCCGGCCGCAGCGTCGCCGCAACGAGGAACACGTTCGCCCAGGGGAACTTCAAGAGCGTGAAGCTCACGGGCTGCACGCCCTCGCCCTCGAGCCGGTCGTGGTCCCCGATCGGGGCCTGGTCCTTCGGACACCAGACCACGGGGTGCGAGCCCACCTGCACATACCCGCCCTCCTGCAGGCGGCGGAACTGCCATCGGACGAACGCGTCGTACGGAGGATTCAGGGGCGTCGTGATGAAGGACCGGGACCAGTCCACAGCCGCGCCGAGGCGCCGGAGGTCCTCGCGCGTGGCTTCCGGGAAAACCTCGATCCAATGCAATGGGTCCGCGAACTTCGGAATCTCGCCTTCCGACACGCCCATGGCTCGGAGGATCTCGATCTGTTTCGGCTCTCCCTCCGCGACCCGGCGGGCCGCGCCGAGGATGGGCAACCCGGTGCAGTGGAAGGCTTGCGGGAGCAGGACGTTGAAGCCCGTCATCCTCTTGTACCGCGCGAGGAACTCCGCTCGCAGGAACGAGACCCCGAACCCCAGGTGCTGGTACCCGCTCATGTAGGGGTAGGGGACGCAGGCGAAGAACTTCGGCCTCGTGGGGGCGGCGCGCGCGCGATGCACCCCCTTCTCCTCCCACACCCGCTGCCATTTCGGCTCGACGAGCCTCGGATCGTACGGGGACGGGACCGACATAGGCGACGCGCGTAAGAGGGGGGCGGGTAAAAGCTTTGGCGTTTCAGGCAATTCCTATGGAGGGCTTAGAATTATTCATGCGTGAGGATAAATGTTCGAAGTTCGCCACGAACCCGCGACATCCCATCGTTGTCACATCTCGTCATATTCTTGACAAAAGCTATTTATAGCGTTCCTCCCCATGCCCGCGGCACAACGTCTGCACGCGCCTCAAATCGGTATGACCGATGTCATATCGGGCGCGCGCGGCGGAGAAGTGAACCCGAATGGATGCGGACGACAACGGCCGGATAACGTTGCGGCTGGAGAAGGAGAATCTCCGGCTGATCGACGCGTTTCTGGAACAGAACCCCCACTTCCGGAACCGAAGCCAGCTGGCCCGAGATGCCGTCCAGACGTTCATCGAGAACGTGACCCAGGGTGGGAACACCGTGGCCCTCAAGGTGCCTGTGAAGGTCCTTGAGGTCATCGACCACCTGGTGTCGGAAGGCTACTTCAACGACCGGCAGGACGCGGTCGTCCAAGCCCTTCGGGAGCACTACGACGCCGCGCGGATCAAGGGGTACGTCGAGCACAAGACGGAACTCCAGAAGGCCAAGGGCGAGCGGGTCGAGCTCAAGATGGGCGACCGCGACGAGGTCGTGTCGAAATGAAGGACGTGACGACGTTCGAGAGCCAGGTGTCTGCACCCTGACGCGACGCACGGAGAGCGCCGCGGAAGCCGTCAGAAGGGATGGGATGCACACCCTCGGGACACCGTGCGGGTGCCTGGCTCCCCCGACCCCGGAGGGGCCGGAACCGGAGCAAGCAAGGAGGCAATCGGATGGGACCTGAGGGAAGCGCGGATGCAGGAATCGCCGTAAGGATCGCCGGGGACGCAGAGCCTCGGATCATCGTCGCCGGCTGCGGCGGCGCGGGGTGCAACGTCGTAACCCGCGTGTACGAGAAGGAGCTGCCCGGCGTGGAGACCCTGGCGGTGAACACCGACGCGGGCTCCCTTGAGCGCACGCGTGCGGACGTCCGCATCCTGCTCGCGCAGGGTGTCCAGATCGACGGGGATCCCGTCCTCGCCTCGTATGCGGCGGAGGCGTGCCGTGACCTGCTCCAATCCGCCACGACGGCGGACATCGTGTTCCTCGTCACAGGCTTGGGCGGTGCCACGGGCACCGGGGCCGCGCCGGTGCTTGCACGCGCCGCGCGGGACGCGGGGGCCCACACGGTCGGTGTCGCAATCCTTCCATTCCGAGAAGAGGGACGGCGCACGGCCGCGGACGGCGGGCTCGCGGATCTCAAATCCTCGTGCGACTCCCTGGTCGTGTTGGACAACGACAACCTCCTCAAACTCGACAGTGACCTCAGCCTCCGAGAGGCGTTCCACGTCATGAACCAGGTCGTCCTGACCATGCTCGAGGGGATCCTTGAACACGTGAGCGCCGCGGTCCTCACCACGGTCGCGGAGGAACTCGACGGCGTCGCTCGCGGGATGACTGAAGGGAACGCTTCGCTCCCCGTCGAGGTCGCGACGCCCGTCGTCGAGGCTGCCGCCGAGTTCGCTCCTGTCGCATTCGACGCGTCCGGTCTGATCGGTTTACGCTGAACTCCTCCCCCCCAACCTGGGCGGCGGCTCCCGCTGCCGCCCTTTTCTTTCTGCACATCCGGCGGCGAAACGGGTTCATGTCCGCATCCCACCGAGAGAATCATGATCAGACTACGGCGATCTGGACACGCTCCTGCCCCCAGGCATCGTCGGCGTCTTAAGGTTTAAGAGGAACCTCCAGCTAGGCGGGCGGGGAAGCATGCCGGACGTGCAGAGTGGACGGATCGAGAACGGATTCCGGCTCACGAAGGTCGGCGTCACCGGAGTCGTCAAACCCGTCCAGATCGCCCGCACGAACAGAGTCGTGACCTTGACGACGAGATTCGACGTGTTCGTCGATCTCCCATGGGACCAGCGCGGGGCGCACCTGTCGCGGAACCTCGAAGCGATCGCAGAGATCATCGACGAGGCGGTCCGAAACCCGGTGCATTCGCTCGAGGACCTGACGGAAAAAATCAGCCTGAAACTCCTCGAAAAGCACGGGTACGCAATGGACGGGGAGGTGTGGGCGACCGCCGACTACTTCCTCGAGAGGACGACCCCCATGGGGCGCAAGTCCCTGGAGCCGTACAAGCTCGTCGCCCGCGCGAACGCGCACCGCGGGGCGCGCGTCGAGGTCCGGAAGTCCGTGGGGGTCGAGGTCGTCGGGATGACCGCATGCCCGTGCGCGATGGAGACCATCCGTGAGGAGAACCCTGCCTACGCGTCCGTCGACGCACCGATCATCACGCACAACCAGAGGAACCGCACCTCCCTCGTCCTCGAGGAGCCCCCGGGCGCCGACATCGAGGCGGACGACCTCATCAACATTGTCGAAGCCTCCATGAGCGCACCGACGTACGAGGTCCTCAAGCGGCCGGACGAAGGACGGCTGGTCGAACAGGCGCACGCGAAGCCGATGTTCGTGGAGGACGTCGTGCGCGAGGTGCTTGGCCGCGTTCTCAAGAAGTATCAGGATCTGCCGGATGACGCGCGGGTGAAGGTGAAGAGCGACAGCGAGGAGTCGATCCACAAGCACAACGCGGTCGCGGAGCGCGCTGCCACGCTCGGAGAGCTGCGGGCTCCCTGACGCACCCGAGAATCGTTCCGACACGCTTAACTAGCGGCCGGAAGGATGCGCGGCCGCCATGGCGGTCGCCTCCCTCTGCCACCTGTGTTCGCGACCCGCGCTCGCGAGCTGCTTCCAATGTGGCAGGTCGACGTGCGTCCTGCATTTCGATACACCGCACCTCCGTTGCGAGTCCTGCCGCGCGGGGCGCCGCGCTCCCGGCGCGATCCGGACGTAGACGTTCGCGCTCACAGGAGGCGCTTCGCCTCTTCCCGCTCCATGTTCAGCGCTTTGAGCATGTAGCTCAGCGACTTCTGTGCGATCATGTCGCGGGTCTTGTCATCGAGGAACTGCTCCATGATCACGGGAGCCTTGTTGCGGTAGTGGATCGCGAACTCGGAGTAGTAGAACGAGGCGTTGTCCTTGTCCAACTCTGCGGCCTTCGCGTAGGCCTGCTCCGCCTCGTTGAACCGGCCGAGGTCCATGCACAGGGACGCGATCGCCTCGTGGAACTGCGCGTTCTCGGAATCGAGCTCGATCGCCTTGCGGTACCACGTTACGATGTTGTCCGCGTCCTGGGTGGGCATGCCGAGGGCGGCCTCCGCCTTTCCGAAGAAACCGATCGCGTTCCTCGGGTCCGACTTCGTGGCCTTGTCGAAGTGCTTGAAGGCCGCTTCGTAGTCGAGGCGGCCGAGGGCTGCCTCCCCCGCCCCGATTTCGTCGTCCGCGGACGGCATCGTTACGCTTCGGCATGCGGCGCGCGGCATTATGAGGATTGCGGTCTCCGTCGCACGAGACGCAATGACGGGTTTGCCATGCCCCGGCTCCGACCGGCCGGTGGCAGGCCCGACGGTCACCGGACGACACGGCTCGTCCGCAGCCAATCGAGATCGCTCAGGTACAGCTGACGGATGTCCGTGATCCCCTCGATTGCCATGACGAGGCGCTCCAGCCCGAGGCCCCATGCGAGGACGGGCGTCTCGATGCCGAGGGGCTTGGTGACCTCCGGACGGAAGATGCCGGCGCCGCCCATCTCCATCCAACGCCCGTTGAAGCGGATCTCCGGCTCGAGGCTCGGCTCCGTGTACGGGAAGTAGCCGGGCCTCACCCGGACGTCCTCCGCGCCCATCCGGCGGTAGAACTCCTGGATCACGCCGATGAGCATCGCGAGATTCGCGCCCTCCTCCATCACGACGCCCTCGACCTGGTGGAACTCGGGGAGGGACTTCCACGTGGTGGCATCCCGTCGGAAATTCCGCCCCACGATGAACGCCTTCAGGGGCGGCTTCGTGTGCTCGGCGAGGTACTTGATCGTGACCGCGGTCGTGTGCGGCCTCAGGATGGCCTTCCGCGCCTCTCCCGGGTCCCACCGATACTTCCAGCCCTCGCTGATGCCCCCTCCCGTCTCGTGCATGTCCGCGACCTTTCGGACGACGGCGTCGTCCGGCAGGGGACGAGGCCCCAGATCCGTGTAAAACGTGTCAAGCATGTCCCGCGCCGGATGGTCCTGGGGCTGGAACAGCGCGTCGAACGACCAGAACGCGCTCTGCACGAAGTCGCCCTCGATCTCTGTGAATCCCATCGCGATCATGATCTTCCGGACGCGCTCGATGTGCTGCGCGAGCGGGTGGCGCTTCCCCCCGTGAGGCGTCGGCGCGAACGCACGGACGTCGTACTTGCGGAACGAGGCGTCCCGCCATCGGCCCGTCTGCAGCAGCTCGGGGGTCACCTGCGAGACCTCGACGAAGATGTCGTCGACCACCTTGAGCACATCGTCCACATCGATCTTCCGCTCCGCTGCAATCGCCGCCGCGAGGCGCTCGGCCGCCTCCTTCCCCTTGTCTGTGAGTTTCAGCTCTCGTCGCACGCTCTCCTTCTCGCGCAGGAAGTCTTGGCGGGACTTCAGCATCCCGAGGAGGTGCGGGTCGATCTCCTCCTCTGCCATCTCCCGATCCGCGAACTCGGCGAGGAGCACCTCGTCGCGCCCCTTCGTCACGAGGGCTTCCGCGCCCGCGTCCGTGATCGACACGATCGTCTCGCCCTTCTCCTTCGAGATCGTCGCCCATCCCTTCCGACGCATCCAACCCAATGCGATCGAGAACTCGTGCTCCTCCATCTCCGCCTTCACCCGCAGGTCGGCAGCGGTGGCGACGCGTCGAAGTTTCGCCAGGGCCTTCAGCAGGGTCCGCTCGGGGAGGTTCTTCGACGCCCACTGCTTGCGGGCGAGCGCGTACGTCCGGCGCACTCGCTCCCGCATCGTCAGGAGACCCTTCGCCTGGAGCCACGAAGCGGCGTTCATGATCTCCACGAGCTCCTTGAACTTGGCTCGCGAGAGGATATCCTGGGGGGTGGCCTCGGGAACCCCGCGCAGCGCGAGGAGGACCTTCTTCTCATGGAGGCTAATCTGTTCCAGGACGTCGGCCGGCACGAGGCCGCGTATGGGAGGCGCGACTAAAGGGTTTCGGGACGCGGACGCGGCCCCCCTCACGACCGTTATCATGGCTGAGAGCGGCGCGAAGCACGACGTCGGCCACCACGCGCTGGTTTACGAGAACGGCTTCCGCGCGACCGACGTCCTGTCGTGATCGTGGGCTACGGACCCATTTCCTGCCGATCAGCGGCGATGAGACACCGCCGCTCCATCCGGCGGTCGCCAGCCTCGCGGTACACGCGCGCCTTGAACCGCCAAAGGCCCGGGTACTTCGGGTCCAACTCGCCGAGCAGGTTCAGAAGATATATCGCGCGGGTGAACTCGCGCTTTGCGGCCACGAGGGACGCCGAGGCGAACAGCGCGTCCCGATCCGTCGGGTCCGCCTGCAGGCGGCGTTCGGTCTCCCTCGCGTAGAGGGATCGTTCCACCGTGCCGGTCGCGCCCATGCCCTCAAGAACGTCATTCCCAGACGCCGCCAAAAGGGTGCGCACCCAATTCTCAGTTCTGGCCGCGTCAGTCCCGCAGGAGGAATTCGTCGATGTGGTCCCTCGCCAGCTCGCGACGCTCTTGATGGGCCTTGAGGAACTTCGCGACGCGGTCCCCGAGCTCTCCCTTGCAGTCGCCGCACAGCCGCTCGCCGGACTTGCACGTCCGCTCGACCCCCGCCAAGTCCTCGTCCTCCGGCGCGAACAGGTACGCATAGTACGCGAACACGGAACAGATGTACGGGTTCGCTCCGAGCCGGCGTTGCTCCTCGACGGTCGCTCGGCCGCCCGTGAACGCGTTCGAGATCTTCTTGCGCACATCCTTCTCTGCGTCCGTCGCGAAGATCGCGGTCTCCGGGCGTGACGTGGACATCTTCGACTCCAGCCCGAACAGGCCGGGCATGAGCTTGCTGTACAGGCCCGCGGGCTTGTAGTACCCGAGCTTCTCCGCGATGTCCCGCGTGACCCGGAAGTGGGGGTCCTGGTCGATCCCGCAGGGGATCAGCACGGGGACGTTGCGGCCGGCCTCGACCGTCGGGAGGAAGCAGGGCACGGACTGGATGGCGGTGTAGAAGATCTGCCCGAGGTTGAACGAGTCGTCGAATCCGAAGACGGCCTTGGCGGTGGACAACGTAATGCGTTTCGCGACCTGCACCGCCAACGGATACAGATGGCGGATGTACTCCGTGTCGATGAAGATCTTCGTGAGCTTGGGGTCGAAGCCGATCGCGATGATGTCGAGGATGTTGTCGTAGGCGATCGCTTTGGAGTCCTCGAGCTTTTCGAAGTCCCGGAAGAGGTACTTCTCGTCGTCCGTGATCTGGAACCACAAAGGCACGTGGAACTTGTCCTGGAGCCACTTCACAACGAACCACGGCACCATGTGGCCGATGTGGATGCCGCTCGACGGCCCGCGTCCCGTGTACAGCGCGAACGGGTTCCCCTTCTCGTACTCGTCAAGGATCCAGTTCATATCGCGGTGGGAGAAGAACAGGCCGCGCTTCAGGAGCGGATGGAGTTCGCCGGTGTGGCGGCGGATCCGTTCGAGGAGGGGAGCGTCAATCCGCTGGGTGCCAAACCGTTCGACGAGCTTGTCGTAGTCGACGACCCCGGAGACCTCCCACGGAGTGACGATGAAATCGTCGGGCACCGGGCAACGTATCTGAGGGCCGTAGATAAAGCCGATTCTGGTCGATCACACCATGATCGCGTGCCGACCCCGCATCGAGGACTCCGTCTCCCCGAGCGCCGCCATGACGTCCGCCACGACGCCGTCGAGCAGGATGAGTGCGGCGTCCTCGAACAACGTCCCGAGAGGCGCAAACCTCGCGGTCTTCTCATTTCTGTCCTCGGAAATCGCGAGCACGACGTTTGCCGCCTGCCCGAGCTTCGAATGGCGGATCCCGACCACCGCCAAAACGCCCGCGCCGACGCGACGCGCGATGTTCGCGGTCTGTACCGCGCTCATGGTCGAACCCGTGTTGGACACGACGACGACGAGGTCGCCTGCCTTCACGATCGGGGTGATCGTCTCGCCGATGAAGAACGTGTCCAGCCCGAGCTGCGTGAGGCGCATGGCGAACGCGCGAGCGACGAGCCCCGACCGGCCCACGCCGTAGACGAACACCCGTTTGGCGGCGGTGATCGCCTTCACTGCGTCCTGGACGGCGCCGTCCTCGACCGCGAGCATCTTCGCGACCGCGGCCAGGATGAAGTCGGAAGCCTCACGCGCGGTGCTCATCGCGCCTCCACCTTCTTAAACGGGAGGCGGGGGGGCACCTTCACGAGCTTCTTGGCGAGGACGCGCTCCAGGATGACTTTCATGTACATCGCGTCGTGCTCCAGGAGCGGGGACGAGGAGATGAGGCTCAGATCGTAGTCCCCGTCGAGGAGACACTCCGCGAGCGGCTCGAACCTGAGGTCGCCCTTCTTGATCGGCGTGTATCGCAGCTCGAGGCCGCCCTCATGTTCCACGCCCGTGAAGTGCGTGTGGATGTGAGGTCCCCCGAACTTCTGCGTCGTCTCGATCGCCGCTGCGAAGTCCTCCGGACGCTTCAGGAGGCCCCCGTCGCGCGCGTGGACGTGGGCGAAGTTGAGCACGGGCACGACGCCCTTCACCGCCTTGCAGATCGTCATGATCTCGTCGAGGCTGCCGACGACCTCGCGGCGCCCGCTCGTCTCGAGGCCCAGCTTCACCGCGAGCTTCCGCTCTCGGTACATGTCGCGTAGCGCCTTCACGTTCGCCTGGATGCGCGCGACGGCCTCCTTCGGCCCGTACTCCCCGTAGAGGCCGAGGAACGTCGCCACGACCGAGGCTCCCATCGCATCCGCGAGCAGGCCGCCCCACATGATCGAGTCCATGCTCTTCTGGGCGAGGTTGTCCGCGCCAGCGAGATCCATGTAGTAGGGCGTGTGGAGGCTGAGCTCGATGTCCATCTCGACGGCGATCACGCCGAGCTCCGCGAGTTCGAGGTAGTCCCGCGCGAGGCCGCTCGTCAGCGACACCAGCGTGTCCCCCGCCTCGATCTTCTCGTTCAGGTCCGCGATCCGGAGGTCCTTCTTGTCCTCCTTGCGCCGGATCTCCACGACGAGCTCCCCGGGGAGAGTGCGCGGCGTCTGTCCTGCCTCGTCATCCCCCGCCGGCCGCTCGAGCACGTTGACCCGGACGAGCTGGACCTCCATTGCGGTCAGGCCGAGGTTGTGGACGTCCTCGATCGCGTCGCGCAGCGTGCGCCCTTTGCACGAGAGGGGGATGCCTGAGGGTCCAAAACGTATCATGGGGCACCGGGGAGGCGGTTCGCGGGGATCACTTCTATTTGCCCACCCCTGATATTAGTACGTTCGCACGCGCTGCCTTAGGTCACCCAAACGTTTATATCAGAAACTGGGATGCAAACGGTCCCGAGACCATTCTTATGGGTACGACGGTCAAGACGAACGCTTCCCTCGTCAAGCTCATCGGGGAACTAAAGGCCCTCTCACGGGAGCACCGAGCCCCCCTCTGGCGGGACGTCGCGGAACGCCTCGAGCGCCGCAACCGGAACTGGTCCGAGGTGAACCTCAGCCGGGTGAACCGGACCGTGGGCGAGGGCGAGACGGCGATCGTCCCCGGCGTCCTCCTCGGGTCGGGGGACCTGTCGAGGCCCATGACGATCGCGACGTGGCGCGCCTCCGCGGGGGCGAGAGCCAAGGTCGTGCTCGCGGGCGGGAAGGTCGTCGGGCTGCTCGAACTGGCGGCGTCGAACCCGAAGGGCTCGAACGTCCGCATCGTGGGATGAACCATGGCGGTCCTCGACGCGTCCGGGCAGGTGATGGGGCGGTTCGCCTCCGTCGTCGCCAAGCGCCTCCTCAATGGTGAGGAAATCCACGTCGTGAACGCGGAAAAGGCGCTCGTGACCGGAGACCGCGCGGCGCTGATCGAGGAGTACAAGATCAAGAAGAACATGGGCAGCACGGCGAGCCGCATGCGCGGCAAGGGGCCCTATTACCCGAAGCGCGCGGACCGCATCCTCCAACGCGTGATCCGCGGGATGATCCCATACCAGACGCCCCATGGTCGGGCGGCGTTCAAGAGGCTCCGCGTGTACATGGGCGTTCCCAGGGAGATCGGATCGCAGGCAGCGGAGACCATCGAGGAGGCCTCCCACATCCGCACCGCCAAGTTCCTGGAGCTGGGGGAGATCTCCCGGCGGCTGGGGGCGAAGCAATGAAGGTCATCGTCGCGGCGGGGAAGCGCAAGACCGCGGTCGCCAGGGCTTCCGTCCGCAAAGGCCAGGGTCGGATCCGCATCAACCGTGTGCCCGTCGAGATCTGGCCGTACGAGATCGGCCGCCTCAAGATGCTGGAGCCCGTGAAGCTCGCGGGCAAGAAGGTGGACGGGCTGGACATCGACGTGAGCGTCCGCGGCGGCGGCGTCATGGGCCAGGCGGACGCGGCGCGCACCGCCATCGCCCGAGGCCTGTGGGCGTACTTGAAGGACGACGAGCTCGCGAACCTTTACCGGGAGTACGACCGCACGTTGATCGCCCCGGACACGCGGTTCAAGCTCCCGAAGAACCCCCTCGGCCGCGGGGCGCGGAAGAAGCGGCAGAAGTCGTACCGGTGAGCCGATGATCATCCCCGTCCGTTGCTTCACGTGTGGGACCGTCGTCGCGTCGCACTGGGAGACGTTCGTGAAGCGGACGGCGGCGGGGGACGACGCGGCGAAGGTGCTGGACGAGCTCGGGCTCGCGCGGTACTGCTGCCGACGGATGCTCCTGTCGAACGCGGAACTCATCGACGACATCCTCCCGTTCGGTTAGGTTTTTATCCGCCCTTCCTATGTTCGGCGGCGCGGGTCCGTGGGGTAGCTTGGTATCCTACCAGCTTGGGGTGCTGGCGACTGGCGTTCAAATCGCCACGGACCCATCGACTACGGGGGCGCGGCAGAGGCGAACGCCTCCCCGTCCCTGGGATCGTCTCCGGAGCCCTGACTTATCAGGAGTCCCCAAACCTTTCCGCCGCCTTGGCAAGAGCGCGCGCCGCTTCGACCTTGCGATTGCGCGGCTCTGCGGCGGTGACCAGGGAATTTAGCAGGTTCCGGGCCACGACTCCAATCTCTTCGACGGCGCGGCCGAACGCAGCCTCGTTTGCCCTCGAAGGTTTGTTGAACCCCGAGAGCTTCCTCACGAATTGGAGTGAGCTTTCACGGATCTCCGTTTCGGTCGCTGGAGGATCGAAGTTGTACAGCGTCTTGATGTTCCTGCACATGGCATTCCCTCCCAGATCTCGCCATCCCCGACGTGATGGCCTTCCGATGAATGCGCGCTGAATCGTAAATATACTTTTGCGTTACCCCATGGGCCTCGCCGGTGCGAATCACTGCGCATCCACGACGCGCTTCTTCAGGAGCCCGCGCTCCCGCGCTTCCGAGAGGTGCGCGACGACGACCCGCTCGACCTGGCCCGCGAACGGCTCGTACTCCTCCATCCAGTAATGCTCCTTCGCGCCGCCCTTGGGGCCATACTGAGGCCCGAAGGGATTCGTGAGGTCGCACATCCGGTGGAGGGGTTCGTGGAACAGCGTGTCATATGCCTCTTGGAGGGCATGGTCCGCGGCGGCGGTCTTCCCGTCCCACCAGTAGTCGAGCAAGTTCAGCGTCGTGTCGCCCCCGATGGCGGTGAGGTCGAGGCAGTAGTCCGCGTGCGCGTTGCCCCGTTGGTTCTCCAGCTGGTTCCACGCGATCCCGCGGGAGGAGAGAGAGTGCATCCGGAGGCTCTCGGCGCTCTTGTTCGTGCCCACGATCACCACGGGTGGCACCGCCGCGTGGGGGGACAGGGACCGGGGACGGAAGCTGCCGTCGTGAGCCCGAAGGATTTTCAGGTACCGCTCGCTCGCCGCGCGGCCCGTGGGACTCGCGAATCGCTCGGGGTCCAATTCCGGAAGCGGGTAATTCATCATGTGGCGCTCGATCATCGGGCGCGTCCGCCGAAACAGTGCGGCCATCACCTCGCGGGTCAGGCGCACCGCCTCCGCGGTGAATCGCGCGCGCTGTGCCGCCGTTAGCTCGCGGGATAGTACACGGACTCGCAGGCTCACCGGGGGAGCTCGTAACTTCTCGTTCAGCTCGACGATGCCGCGACGCGTGAACCAGTACGCGCTGATCGGCGCTGCCACGCGGCGCTCGCCGTCCACGAAATAGGCGCGCCCGGTCACGGGACTCATCGCGGGGCCCATCCGACGAACGGCTATGATGGTTTCGACGCGGCCTGGATGCCACCCGCGCCCGCGCCTCAGCGCATCGCAGAGCCGCCGTCCACCACGAGCGTCTGCCCCGTGACGAAGTCGCTGTCCGGGGAACACAGGAAGACCGCCTTGCGCGCGATCTCCTCCGGCGTGCCGACGCGCCGGAGCGCCGCCTCCGCCACGACTTTCTTTCTCTCCTTTGGCGGCAGGGCCTCCATCGGCGCGGTCGCGACCATCCCCGGGGCGATCGCGTTCACGTGCACGTTGTACGGTCCCAGGTATTGCGCGAGGGATCTCGTCAGCGCGAGGATGCCCGCCTTCGCGACGAGGTATGTGAAGCCCACGACGTCGCCGGTGATCGGGGGCGTGGATCCGATGAGGACGATCTTGCCGGACCCCTGCGCCTTGAAGTGCGGCACGGCGCCCTGCGTCACATAGATGGCTCCGAGCAGGTCGACCTCGATCGGCTTGCGGAACGCTTCCGCCGACAGGTCCTCATACGGCGCGAACCACTCGTCCGCCCGGAACGGGTGACCTGCATACACGACGAGCGCGTCCAACCCGTCAAGCGCCCGGACCGCTCCGGTGACGATCCGCAAAGCCTGCGCCCTGTTCGAAACGTCCCCGGAGAGCGAGACCGCGGTGCCGCCGTTCTCTTCAATCGCCCTCACCACGGACTCCGCGGCGCGCTTGGACCGACCGTAGTGGACCGCGACCCTCGCGCCCTCCCTCGCGAGCTCGATGCAGGTCGCGGCGCCCATGCCCCCGCTGCCGCCAACGACGAGCGCTGCCTTGCCCGCCAATCGCATCGCGGCGCGTAACGCGGACGGTCCCTTACCCCTTTCGGCGCTCTCAGGCCTCGAGGAATTCCTCGCGCAGGTCCTCCGCGACGAGTTCTAGGAGATCCATGAACGAGGGCGCGCGGTGCTCCCGCATCCCGCCCCGGGTGGTGTCGAGTCGCGCGACGAAGGAACGGTTGTCCTGGAGGAACTCGATGGAGCAAACGGTCTCCTCCTCGAACTCCTCGCGGGCTGGCTTTGAGGTCGCGACGATCTTCGGCCGGGAGGGCGGCGCTTTGGGCGCGGGCTTCGCTTTGGTCCTTGCGGGGGCCTTCGCCTTTGGCTTCGACGCTCGTCTCGGTCTCGCCGGCCTCCGTGGTTTCCGCGCCACGACCGCCGGTATCCGCAGAGGGGATTAAGGCTTTCCTGCGCGCTCCCCGAGGCGAGGGGCGAAGGGTTCATTCCCGCGGCGCGGATGACTAACGCGTGTGGACGAGATCCTTCCGCGAGCCAGGAAAGATCAGCCCGACGGAGGCTCAGTCGATCTCCTCGTCGTGCGTGTCCCTCGGTCCGGGGGAGCGCGTCGGGGAGCACTTGACCGAGGGCAAGGAGGAGCTCCTGTTCGTTCTCGAGGGAGAGGCGACGCTCTTCGCGGCAGGAACCACAACGAAGGTGCCCGCGGGCCACGCCGCCTTCGTGCCCCAGGGCACCCGCCACGACGTGGCGAATGCAGGCCGGTCCGTCCTCACATACGTCTACGTCACCGCCAAGGCGGGAAAACCCTAATAGGACACGACGCGCAATCGTGATTCTCCCATGCGAAAGATCCCCAGCGGGGTGTTCGGGCTCAACGCCCTCATGGACGGCGGCATCAACGAACACACGACGACCGTCGTGATCGGTTCGCCCGGCGCGGGGAAGACGACGTTCGCGACGCAGTTCCTTCGACGCGGGCTGGAGATCGGCGAGGACGCGGTCTTCATCACCTTGGACGAGGTGCCCGCGGAGATCATCAAGAACGCGAAGCTCCTGGGATGGGACGACGCGGAGTCCTACATCGAGAGCGGCAACATGGTGTTCGTGGACGCGGGGGGGAAGCAGTTCTCGAACTTCATCCGCAAGGAGCTTGCGGACTTCGTGCGGGAGTGGGAGGGCCACGCCGCCCGCATTGTGATCGACCCGCTCACGCCCGTCCTGTGGTCTGTGAAGGAGAAGTACGAGCAACGCGAGCTCGTCTCCTTCCTCCTGCGCCAGACGCGCAAGATCGGCACGGTCCTTTGCACGCTCGAGGAGCACGGGGTCGTCGCGGACCTGTCCGCGCCGGAACTGATCATCCCGATGTACCTCGGGGACAACGTGATCCACCTGCGGTATGCAAGCCACGAGCACCCGGAGCGCCGCGAGCTCAAGATCATCAAGTGCCGCAACTCGAAGCACTCTCGCGCCTGGCACCCCTACGGGATTGTCCGCGGCGCCGGCCTGTTCGTGACGCGGGTCAAGGGTGAGGGCCCGAGCACCATGGACCGAACGAAGGTCGAGGCGGAGATCCGAGGCGTGGTCGACCGGCTTGCCCCCGAGGGGAAGCTGAACGCGAAATCGCTCTCGCACCTGCTCCGCGCGGTCGAGATGATCGCCGAGGATTCCCCCGGGGACGTCGACCCGCTCGAAGTGCTCTCCCTCGTCCTGGAGGAGTACGGGCTTGAGCGATGATCGCCGGCTCGGCGCGGCGCTGAAAGCGGTCGTATCGGAGTCGTACGACGCGGAGGGTGCGGGCGCCCCTGAGAGCGTGCTCATGAACGAGAACCGCCGGAGGGTTTTCGAGTATCTCGCGTGGCACCCGTGCTGCACGGCCGCGGAGGTCTCCCGGTCGTTGGCGGTGTCGTCGCCGACGGCCGCGTGGCACCTCGCGAAGCTCGTCGAGGCGGGGTACGCCATCCGCCCGGCGGGGGGTCGCGCCGCCCGATATTGCGTTGCGGGGCTGGGCCTCGCGGACTCCGAGAGGGCGACGTTGGAGGCTCTGGCGGACTCCGGGGCTGGCCAGATCCTCGCCGCGACGCTCGCGACTCCAGGACTCACGGGCGGACAGCTCGCGAGGGCGGTAGGCCGGGGCAACGTCACACGTTCGATCCGAACGCTCGTGGACGCGGAACTCCTCGTGGCGGTTGCGGACGGGCGATATCGCCGGTATTATCCCGGCGGCGCGGCCTCCGCGCTCGAGAGGAACGCCGCGAAACGCCTGCGAGAGTTCCGCCGGCGACTCCTGCGGCGCCTCGAGACGGATCGCCTCGTTCCGGAAATGCGTACGGCCCCGGGGGACGTCGTCGAGATCGATGTCCGGTTCGGCGACGAGCGCGCGACGATGCGCCTCCCAGGGGCGAGCCTCCTGGCGGGCCGATTGGGGTAGGATTAACTAGCGCGCCCCGGATGCGCCGCCCGCGGGGGTAGCCAAGCCCGGCCAACGGCGCGGGACTTAAGATCCCGTCCTCTAGAGGTCCGCAGGTTCGAATCCTGCCCCCCGCACTTTCGACCCCTCATGGCCTTCAGAAGAGGTCGAGGTTCAAGGCTCTGGACGCGTCGGAGATTGCGCGGATCTCGGAGGGTCCGAGCTTCCAGCCGGCGGCCCCAGCGTTCTCCTCCGCCTGGGCGGGGGACTTCGCACCGGGAATGGGGACGACCGTGCCCGGCTGCTGTATGAGCCAGTTCAATGCGACTTGGACGGGAGTCTTCCCGTGCTTTGCTCCGGTCGCCCGCAACACCTCCACGAGCTTCGCAATCTCCGCGAGGTTTCCGTCCTTGAGCATGCGGCTGCTCTTGCGGACCTCGTCGCTCGGCTTGTTCCCCGCATGGTACTTGCCGGCCAGGATCCCCTTCTCGAGCGGGCTCCACGGGAGCACGGCGATCCCCTCCTTCGCGCAGTACGGCAGGACCTCGTCCTCGACGGTGCGATGAAGCAGGGACCAGTGCACCTGGTTCTCCACGATGTCCGTCCCCGAGAGGGCGGCGCGCGCCTCCTCGAGATCGCGGACCGCGAAGTTGCTCACGCCGATGTGGCGGATCTTGCCCTCCTTCTGGAGCTTCTCGAGGGCCTTCATCGTCCCCGCGAGCGGGACCTGGTCCCATGGGTCGGGCCAATGGATCTGGTACAGGTCGATTTCCGAGATCCCCAGACGCTTCAGGCTCCCCTCGCACGCACGTGCGACGAGCTCGGGCCGGAGGTGCGCGCCCGCAAGCTTCGTGGCGATCACCAAGTCGTCCCGGCCCAACTCCTTGATCGCCCGGCCGACGACCTCCTCGCTGTGCCCCTGGCCGTACGCCTCGGCGGTGTCGATCAGGCTCACGCCCAGTTCATGCGCGCGGCGCATCGCAGCCACGCAGCCGTCGTCCGTGACGTCCGAACCCCATGCGGGGCCCCCTGCCTGCCACATGCCAACGCCGATCGTGGAGACCTTTGGGCCGCCCCGACCGAGTGTAACCCGTTCCATGGCACCGCCGCAGAACGAACACAGGTCCGCTAGAAAAAGATGCGCGGTCACGCCTTCGGCGGTCGGACGTCGGGGTCCATCTCGAGGAGCGGCGGCGGTTCCGGCGGGAGCCGGAAGCGGAGGAAGGGCTTCGCGAACCGATCGTGATACATGTCGGACCCTGCGATCGCGGCGCGGTAGGCGGCCTCGAACGCGGACCAGTCGCTGGCGGTAATCGCCGCCAAGAGCGTGTCCATGAACTCGCGCTCGAACTCCGCCATCCCCTCCGCGTACTTCGGTCGGACGACGGGGACGATCTTCCCGAGCTTCATCATCTCGGAGTGCATGTACTTCGCGAGCGCCCAGTTGCCCGCCTTGGCGGCGTAGAACATCGTCCAGAACCGGTGCGCGTACTCGTCCATGAGTCGCGCCATCCCGGGCTGCATCTCTGCGAGCTGTTCGAGCGTCATCGCGCCGTGCTTCGTCGGAATCGCGCGATCCGCATCCATGCGCGCGAGAGACCGTCCATGCCTCTTAACTGCGCCGGAGGTCGCCTATGGCGGCGGATGGAGCTCTGGCACTCTGGCGAAGCCCTTAATACCGCTTCACCGTCTCCGCCCGGGGGCACCCAAATGAGCAACCTCGCAACGGAACTCGGACACCTGAAGAACGACGTGATGTACCCGGCGGACCGGAAGGCGGTCTTGGCGGCATGCAGTAACATGTCGGACTACCCCAAGGAGGACCGCGACTGGTTCGCGAAGACCCTCCCTGAGGGGAAGTACACGAACGCCGGCGATGTCCTCCGCGCACTCCTCGCCAAGGTCTGAAGACCAGTCGCAGGGGCCACGAGGCGGGCGTCCTCGCCCGCAACCCATGTTCGGGCGCGATGGATCAATCGGAGAGCCGCATAGGTTTATATCGCGCTGCCATATCCGACAGGTGAGGACCCATGATTAAGCCGCTCTCGCTCCTCAACCAGAGCATCAGTCAGAACGTCATGGTTGAGCTGAAAGGAGGTCGCGGGTACCGCGGGATCCTCGACGGGTTCGACCCGCATATGAATCTCGTCCTCAAGAACGCGGAGGAACTCCTCAACAACGAGACGACGCGGAAGGTCGACCTCGCGATCGTGCGGGGCGACAACGTCATCTACGTGTCTCCCTGAGGTGAGCGCGGATGTCGAAAGGCACAGCAGCCCTCGGGAAGAAAGGCGTCCGGAGCACGCACATCCGCTGCCGCAGATGCGGTCGGCACGCATACCACATCCGCAAGAAGCAGTGCGCGTCGTGCGGCTTCGGGTTCTCCGCGAAACGTCGCAACTACACGTGGGCGAAGAGGCATTGACCATGGCCGCCGACCGCGAAGACGGTTGGAAGGCCTTCAAACCCGCAGAGAAGTGCGGGATCATCGGGATCGCGGGGAAGGCCGACGTCGCGCCGAACCTGTACTACGGCCTTCGCATCCTGCAACACCGCGGCCAGGAGAGCGCGGGCATCGTCGTATTCAACGGGGGGACGAAGGCCCGGCGCGGGATGGGGCTCGTGCACGAGGTCTTCTCTCGGGACGACCTCGAAGGCCTCGCCGGGAGCGCGGGGATCGGCCACGTACGGTATTCCACGACGGGCTCCTCCGTGATCGAGAACGCGCAGCCGATCACGTGCCAGTCCAGCATCGGGGACGTCTCGCTCGCCCACAACGGGGACATCATCAACGCGATGGACCTGCGGACGGATCTGCAAAAAAAGGGCTGGGCGTTCATGTCCTCGTCCGACAGCGAGGTCATCGTCCGGTTGCTCGCGAACGAGATCGCGCGAACGGGCGACCTGGAGCGCGCGCTGAAGGAGTTCACCTCCGTCCTCGTGGGCGCGTACTCCCTCGTCCTGCTGATCAAGGACACCGTGTATGCGATCCGCGATCCGCTGGCGGTGCGGCCGCTCTGCGTGGGCGAGGTCGACGGCTCGTACGTCGTGGCGTCGGAATCCGTCGTGTTCGACACGCTTGGCGGCAAGTTCATCCGCGACCTGAAGCCGGGCGAGATAGTCCGCCTCCGGCCGGACGGGTTCGACTCCATCCGCATCCCGCACCCGACGCACACCGCGCATTGCATGTTCGAGTGGGTGTATTTCGCGCGACCGGACAGCGTCCTCGACGGGCGCCTCGTGTACGACGCGCGGGTGCGGATCGGCACGGAACTCGCGCGGGAGAGTCCCGTCGAGGCGGACATCGTCGTGCCCGTGCCGGAGTCCGGCCGTGCCCAGGCACAGGGCTACTCGCGCGCGAGCGGGCTTCCCGTCGTCGAGGGGCTCATCAAGAACCGCTACATCGAGCGCACGTTCATCATGCCGGAGCAGACGGACCGCGAGGTCTCCGTGCTCCTGAAGCTCAACCCGATCAAGTCCGCGGTCAAGGGGAAACGGGTCGTCCTCGTGGACGACTCCATCGTCCGCGGGACGACGATCAAGAAGATCGTGAAGATCCTGAAGCAGGCGGGGGCGAGGGAGGTCCATCTCCGGATCGGGTGTCCTCCGATTCGCGCACCCTGCTACCTCGGCATCGACATGAAGACGCGCGACCAGTTCATCGCGAACAATCGCACGGTCGAGGAGGTGCGCGATTTCGTCGGTGCGGACAGCCTTGGGTACCTGAGCCTCCGGGGCCTGATCAAAGCCCTGAGCCACCCGAGGGAGGACCTGTGCCTCGGATGCCTGACGGGCGAGTATCCCGTCGAAGTCCCCGGGGAGAAGGTGCGTGGCTTGCGGCTATTGGAGACGTTCACGGACGAGCCCCGGCGGACCGCCCGAACGACCGCCAAGACGACGAAGGCCAGTACAACGGAGGAAGGAAGGGGCCCGTTGATCAACGCGCAGGAAACCGGCGACGCCGCCCAACCCGGGTCGAGCGAAGAGAACCCGCACGCGTCGTCGGCCCGGGCCGCGACACGTTCGCGCGCCGCCAAAGGTATTAATCGAGGCCCTCAGTATCGCCCGCCCGCGGGCCGGTAGATCAGCTGGAAGATCGCTACATTGGCATTGTAGAGGCCGTGGGTTCAAATCCCACCCGGTCCACTCCTCTCCGAGATGCAGGGGTCTCGCCGCCATAGAGAGCACGAGGTGCCGGCTCCAAGAAGTCTGGCTCCCTAGGCGACACGGACTCGGGAGTGGATCTTCGAGTCCTTCGGGTGTCTGTTCGCTGTTCTGTCGACATCGGTTAGTCCCCTTTGGAACCGATATTCCATACTAGTTTATATATTAAGTATGTTCTTGTGAAAAGAAGTGGACCAAGCCATACTAGAACCCCTCCGAACCGAGCTCCTCACACGATCGCCGCTCGATGCAATCCCGCCGGACGTGTGGAAGCGGATCGGAGCTCTCAACACCTGGGGCACGAACGCAATCGAAGGGAATACCCTCAGCCGGGAGGACGTCGAGCAGATCCTCCTGGAACAGAGGAGTGTTCCAAACCGACCCCTTCACGACGTGATGGAAACAATCCAGCACGCCGAAGCCTTCGAGGGGCTCCTCAACCGTCGGGGGGCTCCTCTCCGCTTGCTCACCGTTCTTGAACTCCACGAAACGGTCTTCGGCAGGATCAAGGCGGACGCCGGCCAGTGGCGGCGGGTCAACGTTCGCATCACGGGCACCAGACTCGTGCTTCCTCGAATGGAAAAGGTTGTGCCATTGATGACCGAGTGGCAGCAGTCGTATTCGAAGAGGGATACCCTGGGAGAGGCCGTGTTCCCGTTCGCTGCGTGGATGCATTTCGCATTCGAGGGGATCCATCCGTTCAGCGACGGAAACGGTCGCGTCGGGCGACTGCTCCTGAACCTCCACTTCTTGAAGCACAATTGGCCTCCGGTCCACGTCCTGCCTCCTGACCGAAGCCGATACCTGAAGGGCCTTGAGAAAGGAAACGACGGCGACCTTGAGGACTTAGAGGAATTCCTCCGCGTCACGATGTCACGATCGTTGCTGGATCTCCTCGACCAGATCGGAACCCGAGAGGACGAGCTCAAATCCCTCAAGAAGGTCGCGGGGAAGGGCGACTACTCGCTGAAGTATCTTGCCCTTCGGGCGAGCCAGGAACGTCTTCCCGCGGTGAAGGTCTCGGGCGACTGGCGCACGAGCGAGCGGGCATTGCGCATCTACCGCGAGCAGATTGGACGATAGCAACAAGTGGCCCCCGCCCGGGCAAACCTTATGAGCCGGCGTCCGTACCGACCGCGATGGACCAACACCCGACGTTCGCGCAGCTGGGCTTGGACCCGGTGCTGCTGCGCGCCGTTCAAGCACTCGGCTACGAGTCGCCCACGCCGATCCAGCGCGAGGGGATTCCGCCGATCCTCGCCGGGCGGGACGTGGTCGGGACCGCGCAGACGGGTTCCGGGAAAACCGCCGCCTTCCTGTTGCCCATCCTCCAACGGATCCACGGCCAGCCGGCGGGACGGACGCGGGTGCTGGTGCTCACGCCGACGCGGGAACTCGCTGCGCAGATCGAAGACGCACTGCACGGTCTCGCGCGCGGCGGTCGTATCCGCGGGAAGGCCGTGTATGGCGGCGTCGGCATGGCCCCGCAGGAGGACGCTCTCCGGCGCGGGGTCGACGTCGTGATCGCCACGCCCGGACGCCTCCTCGACCACATGGGCCGCCGCAACGTCGACTTCCGCGGCCTCCAGGTCCTCGTGCTCGACGAGGCGGACCGCATGCTGGACATGGGCTTCCTGCCCGACGTGCGGCGCATCGTCGAGACGCTCCCTCGGGAGCGGCAGACGCTGTTGTTCTCCGCCACGATGCTTCCCGAGGTCGAGGCGCTCGCGCGGAACATCCAGCGGAATCCCATCCGCATCTCCGTGTCCCCGCCGCATCGGCCGCCCTCCACGATCCGCCACGAGGCCTATCCCGTGGCGCAGCACCTGAAGACCTCTCTGTTGGTGCGACTCCTCAGCCGCGAGGACATGATGTCCGTCCTCGTCTTCGTCCGTACAAAACGTCGCGCGGACCGCGTGGCCCGTCAAGTGGAGCAATCGGGGTTCCCCGTCGCCCGCATTCACGGCGACCGGAGCCAGAGCCAGAGGGAGGCTGCCCTGCACGGGTTCCGGGAAGGCCGCCACCAGGTCCTCGTGGCCACCGATGTCGCCGCGCGGGGGATCGACGTCTTCGGAATCACGCACGTGATCAACTACGATGTGTCCGCGGTCCCAACGGACTACGTGCATCGGGTCGGACGGACCGCCCGGATGGAGGCGGAGGGCGAAGCGATCACGCTCGTCGCGCCCGAGGAGGAGAACGACTTCCGGGGCATCGAGCGGACCCTCGGACGGGCGATTCCCAGAATCACGCTTCCCGACTTCGACTACCGCGCACCAGCGCCGCCGAAGACACGAGGGGGCGGGTCGGGCGCTCGTTTCGCAGGCCCACGGAGAGGGAGCTCGGGGGGATCGTCGCGGGGACCCTACCGTCGCGACCGGCGCTGACGCCCGCGCGCTCGAGCGAAGAAGGGAGACTATCCCGCCAAGCCCATCCCGCGCGCGACCGCGGTCGCGTCCCACGGTCCATTCTTCGCATTCGGCCTCAGATGGTCGAAGTGTCCCGCCGCCGCCAGTCGATCGACGAGGTACGCCGCGTACGCGGGCGCGCCCGTCGCGCCGGGGGAGTTGTAATTCAGGATGTGGAACGAGTGCGGCCCCTCGAGCTCGAGCGCCTCCTTCTCCATCCGTCCTTGGGGGTTCACGACGTTTGCTCGGACACCGGCAATCCCCCGCGAGACGAGGTTTTCCTCCCGAAGCTTCGGGATGAACCGCTGCACACGGCGGAGCATCTCGCCCCGGGAGAGGGAGCTGAGCATCTCGCGGACGACGACTCCGAGAAACTCACGGCTCAAACCAAGGCGCAGCTTGTTCACGACGGGCGGCTCGAACACCTTTTGTGGCCATTCCTGGAGATGACGGAACACGCCTTCATAGTCGCAGGGGCCTGGCACGGGGGCGGCGTTCGGGCCGATCTCGCGCGAGCCGTCCACGCGGACGATCCAGTGAGGATCGAGGAACGGCAGGTCCGACTGGCGGGGGACGACGTATACGTTCGTGCGGACGAGGCTCGCCAAGCGATCGTCGACGACCCAGTAGTCCCCGCGGAAGTGGAGGTCCGCGTACTCGAGGCCGACGCCGAGCGCATGGGCGATGTCGACCGCGTCGCCGCCCGCACAGTTGATCAGGAACGTCGCGCGCATGTCCGGTTGCACGCCGCCGGAGACGAGCGTGACGCCGTAACCGTCCGATTTGGCGGTGGCGACGGGCGCGCTCGTGAGGAAGACGGCTCCGAGGGCCTCGGCGTCCCGGCGGACGGCCTCCGTCATCCGGCGGTAGTCCACGACGGTGTCCGTCTTCGCGTGAAGGGCGGCGGCGCAGCGCACGTTCGGCTCGAGTTTCGCAACGTCCTTCCCGTCGAGCACCTCGACCTCGGACGGGTCCATGCCGTTGGCCACCGCCCACTTCGCGTTCTTCTCAAGGGTCTTAACCTCGTCCTCCGCCATGGCGGCTTTGAGCGTCCCCGCCTCGCTCCAAGGGAGATTGCGATCCGCAGCGTAGGCCTTCCAAAGCCCGTAGGATGTCTGGGACGCGCGCGCGAACACCTTGCGCTCCTCCGGGTGCAGGTAGAACGGGCGGTGGATCACGCCCGTGTTTCGACCGCTCGTGTGACGCGCGACGGTCCGCTCGCGCTCGAAGACCGCAATCGTGCCGTCGTACCGCGAGGCCAGCCAGTACGCGAACGACGTGCCGAGGACGCCGCCGCCGACGATCGCGACGTCGAATCGCTCCATGCCGCCTGACGACACTCAAGCGGATGGTTATGAGGTTATCCGACGTACCGCCTAAGAGTCAGGCGACCCAAGGGACCGCGAGCTCCCCGCCCATCTTCTTCATCGACGCGAGCGTCTTCTCGTCGATCGGGATGCCCCTCGCAAGGCAGTCGCGTTCGTAGATGAACCCCTTCTCCCCGTGCACGTAGATGCGCTCGTGCCCCTCGGCCTTCGGGCTCTCCTGCACGCTGTCGAGGTAGCCCCGGAGGTCCCTCTTCATCTCCGCGAGAGGGCGGAACGCGGTCACTTCGATGGCGCCGAAGAAGTGGCCGACGTTCGCGCTCTGCTCGTTCACGTACGTTTGCCCGCCGAACGCGCTCGCAGAGAGCGTGCCGCACAGGATCTCCACCGCCAGCGCGAGGCCGTAGCCCTTGTGTCCGCCGAACTCCTCGCCCTCGCCGCCAAGGGGCAGGATGCCTCCGCCGCCGCGTTTCTTCAGGTTGTTCAGCACGCGTGTGGGGTCCTGGGACACGTGGCCCTTCTCGTCCACCGCCCAACCGACGGGCATCGACTTGCCCTGGCGGTCGTACACCTCGAGCTTGCCGCGCGGGACGACGGACGTGGCCATGTCCAGGATGAACGGCTCGCCCTCCGCCGGGATCGCGATGCTGATTGGGTTCGTGCCGAGGAGCGCGTCGCGGCCGAACGTGGGCACGACGAGGGGGGCGGCGTTCGTCATCGAGATCCCGATGCACCCCGCGTCCACCGCCATGAGCGCGTAGTAACCGGCGATGCCGTAATGGTTCGAGTTGCGGACGGTCACGAAGCCGGTCCCGTGCTCCTTCGCCTTCCGGATCGCGAGCTCCATGCCCTTCTTGCCGACGACCTGGCCGAGGGACCTCTGCCCGTCGATCAAGGCGGTCGTGTTCGTCTCTTTCACGACCTTCGAGTGGTCCGTCGGGAGCATGAGGCCGGACCTGAGGCCCTCCACATACCGTGCGAGGCGCGCGACGCCGTGGGAATCTTTGTTCCTGAGGTCTGCGAGGACGAGGACCTCTGTGACGACCGCCGCGTCCTTGCGCGGGACCCCGAGCCTCTCGAACACCGCGACGCAGAACTGGACGAGGTCGTCCCTCTTCACGCGCGTGAACTCGACCATGGGTCCCTCTTTGGCGGCGGACGAATCCGTGCCCCCATTTGAGCGTTGCGACGTTACGACGTTATGTTACGAGAGGCCTTTTGTACGCATCGTCCGATGGAGCACGGGGACCCGTAGCCAAGCCGGATATGGCACCGGCCTTCTAAGCCGGTGATCGGGGGTTCGAATCCCCCCGGGTCCGTGCCACTTAGGCGAACCGCCAAACGCGCTGAGTCCTACAGTTCGTCAAAGGCATTAAGAGACCGCCCCGCCTCTCGAAGATTGGGACTCCCATGGCACAGATCGAATCGCTCCTCTCTGCGCGGCTCTTTCTCCAACCACAGCTCGTCGGCGACCGCATCTTCTTCGAGAGCAACCTCGGCGGCCACATCAGCCTGTACGCGATGGACCGCGGGGGGAGCGTCCCGGAACCGCTCATCCCGCCGGACCTCGCGCTCCAGAACCCCCACCTCCTTCCCGGCCTCGGATACTACGTCTTCCCAAAGCTCAAGAAGATCCTGCTGAGCCTCGACCACAACGGGGACGAGAACTACCAGCCGATGCTCGTCCCGATCGACGGAGGCCTGCCGGAGCCGTTCGCTCCTGAGGTATTCGCGGACCAGCGCGTGCACGCGGCCCATCCGGACGCCGACCGGAACATCATGTACTTCGCGGCGGAATCCCGGAAGGAAGCGCTCATCACGACGTTCCAGGGGAACCTCGGGACGGGCAAGGTCGACAAGCTCGCCGAGAGCAAGTGGGGCGGTGGGGCCGACGGCGTGAGCGAGGACCACGCGAAGATCGTCATTATCGACGGGTACTCGGCGGGCGACAACGTCCTCTATCTCTGGAGGAAAGGGAAGGGAGAGCGCAAGCTCCTCTATGGGACGCCGATCGAGGAACGCAAGCCGGGCGAAAAGGTCCCGCCGAACGGCATCTCAGGATGCCAATTCGTCGACGACGACCGCGGCCTCCTGTTCACCACATGCCTGTTCGACGACGCGGGCGGCCTCGCGTACTTGGACCTCGCTCGGCCGGACGCGATGAAGCCCGTGACGATCACCGGGACGGTCCACGAAGGCAAGGGCGAGATCGGGGAGCTGTGGCACGTGCGGGACGACCGGTACCGCGTCCATTACAACATCGACGGCGCGTCGTGGGCGTACGAAGGCGCTTTCAACCTGGGGTCGCGGAAGATGCGGCTCGACACGGTCCTCGTCGGGCGGGGCGAACTCGCGAACGGCGTGCTCGAGTCGATGCGGTACGACCAGGCGACGGACTCCTATGCGCTCGCGTTCTCCACCGCCACGTCGCCGACGCAGATCCTCACCCTCGAGGGGAAGAAACGGTCGCCCGCGCGGCACACGAGGGAGCGCGTGCTCGGCATCCCGAAGTCCTGGATGTCCGCGGGCGAGGACGCGTCGTTCACCTCGTTCGACGGCACGCGGTGCTCCGCGCGCCTCTACCTTCCCGCCAAGGAGCGGGGGTTCAAGGGGCCGAGACCCCTGGTCTACTACGTCCACGGCGGTCCTCAGAGCCAGGAGCGGCCGGACTTCGCGTGGTTCTCGATGCCGCTCATCCAGTTCCTCACGATCAACGGATTCGCGGTGTTCGTGCCGAACGTGCGGGGGTCCTCGGGCTACGGCATGGCGTACATGAAGCAGGTCGACCACGACTGGGGCGGGAAGGACCGGCTCGACCACGTGCACGCGATGACGAAGGTCCTGCCGAAGGACAAGAGGATCGCCGTGCGTCGCGCCGGCGTGGTCGGTCGTTCCTACGGGGGCTACATGAGCCTGACGCTGGCGGCGCGCCATCCCGAACTCTGGGCCGCGTCCGTGGACATGTTCGGGCCATACGACCTTCTCACGTTCATTGACCGACTGCCGGAGACATGGAAACCGTACTTCGCGATTGCCGTCGGAGACCCCAAGAGTCCGAAGGACCGCGCCTTCCTCGTCGAGCGGTCGCCGCGCACGCACATCACGGGCATCACGAGTCCGCTTCTCGCCATCCAGGGGAAGAACGATCCGCGCGTCGTCGAGCGGGAGACGCGCGACCTCGTCGAAGCCCTGCGGGCGAAAGGCAAGGAGATCGATTACCTCATGTTCGAGGACGAGGGCCACGACGTGCTGAAACTCAAGAACCGCGTCTCGTGCTACAACGGGATCACGGACTTCTTCAAGAAACACCTTCGGCCCTAGCCGGAGATCAGCGAGAAGGACCTCGATGGATTCCGTGCGCGTCTACACGGATGGAGCGTCCCGAGGGAATCCGGGGCCCGCCGCCATTGGCGTGGTCGTGTGCGATGCGGACGATCGCGTCCTCCGCCGCCACAAAGAGTACCTGGGCGAAGCCACGAACAACGAAGCGGAGTACCGCGCGATCTTGCGCGCGCTGAGACTGGCGACGGCATACACGGAGGGCGAGGTGGAGCTGACGTCCGACAGCGAGCTGGCGGTGCGGCAGCTCACGGGCCGGTACAAGGTCCGCCAGCGGAACCTCCAAGAGCTCCTCGTCGCCGTTCGAGAGGCCGAGCGTAACTTCACGCGCGTCACCTACCGCCATGCGCCCCGGATGACGGGACGACTCGCCCTCGCCGACCGCCTCGCGAACGAGGCCCTCGACCGTCGCAGGTCGTGACCGACGTCAGGGGTTCGACAGGCCCAGCTGTGAGATGAACGCCAGCTGGTCGAAGTACTCGTGGACCTCTGCGACCTTGCCGCCCTTCACGCGGTACAGCGAGAGGTTCGCGATCCGGACGGTCTTGTTCGTGGGAGGGACGGTCACCCCGCCGGGGCCGGGAAGGGGTCCCTTGTGCGTCCCCGTAATCGTGTACTCGACCGCCAGCCACTCTCCCTGGTTGACCGACCGTTCCACCGTCGCCTTCATGTCCGGGAAGGCGTCGAAGAACGTCTTGTACCACTTGGCCACCGAATCGATCCCGCGGATGGGTTGCGGACTGTCCGGCGCCTGCAGGACGACGTTCTCGGCGTGGAAGGATCTGAATTTCTTCAGATCGTGGGCGTTCAACGCTTTCTCTACCTGATTCACGACCTTCTTCGTGTCCGCACCTGACATCTTGGCTCACCATCTCCCCGAAGGGAAAGGGGGATGGCGTCCCGGGTATTTGAATTCATGAAGTCTTCCGGACAAGGCGCCCCGTGGAGCCTAGGCTCGAGATCTGTCCGTCAAGGCCCTCCACAGGAGGGGCAGGCTCGTGTCGTATCGGTAGGTGATGTTCAGGTGGCCCTCATCGAACTCCTCGTAGACGTGTTTGACCCGTAGCGTCGTGAGCTTCTCGTGCAGGACTCGCGCCCCCCAGATCAGATTCCACTCGTCCTTCGTCCCGCAGTCGATGTAGGCGAGGCGCATCCTCCGTAGCGCGCGGACGCGGCGCTCGACCATGTTCACGAGGTCCCACCGACGCCAGCGCGCCCACACGTCCGGCCGCCATTCGCCCGTCTTCAAGTCGAACGGGAAGTCAATGCCGAGCTCCGGGCTCCTCGGGTTCGGGGAGTAATGCGCCGCCATGCCGATCGTGTTCAGAGCGGGGAAAAACTCGTTTCGGCGACGGACCGGCTGCCGCCAGAACCAGTTCAGCCATCCCTTCGGGCCGCCGTGTTCGCGGAACGCCGCCAGCGCCTTCGGGAAGTCCGGCACGTAGCAGAACTCGAACAAAGCGTCCCCCGAATGGTCCGCGAACGCGCTCCACACGTCCGGATGGAGCATCGCCTGGACGATCGACCCGTACCCACCGGACGACTTGCCCCAGATCCCGCGGCGGGACACGCGGTACTTCGACTCGACGAACGGGACGACCTCCTTCACGAGGTAGTCGTCGTATGGTCCGGTGGCGGTGCTGTTGATGTACTGGTTGCCGCCAACCCGCGTGAAGCAGTCGACCATCGG
>CAYNEM010000002.1:0-161175 GCA_964396265.1 uncultured Methanomassiliicoccales archaeon | reverse complement strand
GACGTCCGTGCGCTGGCTGAAGGCGGACGGCACCGCCGCGACGAGCATCGCCCCCGGCGAGAACGTGACAGTCGAGTTCAAGTACGCGTTCCCGACGCTCGGGAACAAGACGATCAAGATCACGGTCTGGGACGGTCAGGAGCCCCCGAAGTGGATCGACGACAGCAACAAGATCACGACGAGCCTGGTCGTCCGCGAGGGCGGCTGGAAGATCTGGGCGTGGGTCGGCGCGTTCTTCTTCATCATCGTGGGCATCCCCATGATCATCTGGGTCGTGCGCAAGGTCCGCGCGGGCGAACTCCACCTGCCTCGACGCCGCCCGAAGGAGGGCGAGGACGAAGACGAGGAGGACGAGGAAGAGGACGAGGACGAAGAGAAGGAGGAGAAGGGCGGGAAGAAGCGCCTTTGACCTCCCCTCACATCTCTTCGGGCGCCACGAGGCCGAGACCTCCGAGCGCCGTCCCCAGCGCGAAGCGCGTCGCCTCGACGAGGGCGAGCCGTGACGAGCGCAGCGGTTCCTCCGCGAGGAGGACGGGGCAGTCCCGATAGAACTGGTTGAACTGGGACGCGAGCGAGTACGCGTACGTGGCAAGCGGGTGGACGCGCCGGTTGGCGGCGCACGCCTCGACCGTCGACGGGAGTTTCGCGACGAGCCGCACGAGCTTCCGCTCCGCCTCGTGCCCCAGCGTGGCAGCGTCGGCCATCGCCGACGGACCCGCCTTCGCGAGGATGCTGCAGGCCCGCGCGTGGGCGTACTGCAGGAACGGTGCACTGTCGCCCTCGAAGTTCAGTGCCTCCTCCCATTGGAACACGATCGGCTTCTCCGCTTGCACGCGGCCGATGTTGTACCGGAGGGCCCCGATCCCGACGAAATTTGCGATCTCGTTCTTCCGCGCCTCCGGCAGATCCTGGCGGCGCTTCGACACCTCCGCGTATGCGCGCGCGATCGCCTCGTCGACGAGGTCGTCCACGAACACGACGCGCCCCTTCCGCATGCTCATGCCGCCCTCCGGTAGCGAGACGTACGAATAGAACACGGGTTCCACGTCCCGCCCGGTCCCGAGGAGCTTGAGGGCGACCCTCAGCTGCGTGCTCTCGAGGCGGTGGTTCTCCCCGAGGACGACGATCGCCTCCTCGGAGCGCGCGAACTTGTCGATGTGGTACGCCACGTCACGGGCCGGATACAGCGAGGTCCCGTCCTTCCGCGTGAAGAACCACTTCGTGTTCCGTCCCTGCACGCCGTACGGAGCCAGGTCGATGTAGTGCGCACCGTCCTCGACCGCCGCCTCGGGGAGGACCTTCATCCGCGCGAGGACGGGCGCGACCTTCCCGCCGAGGATCAAGTCGCTTTCCCAGAAGTACGCGTCGAACGTGATGTCCAGGCGCGCCAGGGTCTCGGAGACTCCCGCGAGGATGCGCTCCGCGATCCCGTGTATCTCGCGCGTGAGCGCGTCGTCCCCGTTCTCGAGGCGGTACATCATCGCCTCGATCTCGGCGTTCACGTCCGGGTTCTCTTCCACGTGTTTGTTCGCGGCGACGTACGCCTGCGCGAGGCGATAGTCGTCGCGCTCCCGCTCCGACGGCGGCAGGTCCGACTTAGGGAGGTTCTTCACGCCCCAGGCGAGGAGGACCATCTGACGGCCGATGTCGTTCACGAGGAACTCCGTCGTCACCCCGTACCCCGCGAGGCGGAGGATGCGGGCGAGGGCGTCCCCGATGAAGGAGTTGCGCGCGCGGCCCACGTGGATTGGCCCCGTCGGGTTCACGCTCGTGTGCTCCAACAGGACGTGTCTGCCGCTCGGAGGATGCGCGCCGTAGGCCGCGCCGCGCTGGCGCGCCGCCTGCAGCGTGAGCACCGCGAGCCGGCCGTCGTCGACGAAGAGGTTCACATAGGCGCCGGTCGCGTCGACCCTCGGGAACCAGGGACTTGGCGGCATCGCGTTGGCGAGGTCCCTCGCGAGGACCGCCGGCGGCTTTCGCGCGTGCTTCGCGTACGGGAACGCGGGGATCGCGAGGTCGCCCATGCCCTCCGGCGGGTCTTCGAATCTTGGCGGCAGGTTCGGCAACCCGAGCGAGGACTCCGCCGCCGCCAGACTCCGGCGGGCCTCCCCGACGACGTACCCCCACGGATCGTACGTCATCACGTCACCCGATAGCGGAGGATCGCCGCCAGACCGCCGAACGCCCGGAGGAGCATCTCCCCCTCCTCGGACTCGCGCGAGACGAGCTCCATCCGCGTCCCCATCGCCGCGGCCCTCTCCGTGAACTCGACGACCACGTCCTTCCGCTCCCGCACTGTCAGCTTGTCCGCGCCGCAGTTCGGGCAGACGGGGAGCGGGTGGGTCTCGTCGATCGTCGTCTCGTGTTCGCGCCCGCAGCTGTCGCACCGCATCTTCGCGCGCGCGCGGCGCAGCCCCTCGCTCACGATGAGCGTGTCCACGGCCCCGAGGTCCAGCGCCTTCCGGACCTGCGCATCCCCGTACATCGCGAGGCCCCCGTCCGGCTTCCGGATCTCGTTCATGAGGCGCTGCAGGAGGTCCTTCTCCCGCATGAGGTCGAGGTCCTTGAGCGTCTCCCGCGCGCCGTCGACGATCTCGCGCAACCCGTTCTCGTCCGTGTACCCGACGTCGACGTACGGCGGCAGGAGCTTCTTCAGGAGCTCGTGGTGGAGGTACCCGCCGCCCGCGAACCGCTCCTTCGTGTATCCCGGGCCGCCGACAAGGATGCCGCGCAGATCGCGGTTGAGGAACGCCTCCGTCATCAGGTCCCCGATCTTCTTGAAGAACTCGTGGATCGCGAGTTCGTGGAGGCGCTCGAACCGCCGCGCGCTCTGCCCGCCCATGCGGTGCTTCCGCGGCACGAGGGACTGCACGTTCTTCAGCGCCTCGATGCGCTTCCCGCGCAGGAGGCCGAGGGTCGCCTCGCTCTGGTCGATCACGACCAGCCCGTATGTGTCCTTCTCGACGAGCATGTCGTGGAGCGGCTCCGTGTAGAAACGCGAGTCGCAACGGTACAGGAAGGACACGACCGGTTCCGGCGGCTCGACGACGAACGCGACCATCGCCGTCTGGTCCGCCTCCGTCGCCTTGTGCCCCGTGAAGAAGACGACGCCGTTGGGGGGCGATTGGCGGTACGCCTTGAGGCGCTGGAGGATCGACTCGATCGCGCCCTGCACGCGCTTCCGCGTCGACTGCGACTTGATGTTCGAGCTCTGCGAGTACTCGCCGCGCAGGTAGTTCGCGACGTCGGAGATCTGCTTGTCCGGAGGCACGTACACGGTCACCAGCTCCGTGCCCCGGCCGGTCGCCTTCTCGATCTCCTCGAGGTCGCGGCGGAACCGATACTTGTCGAGGTCGCTCAATTCGGCCATTTGCCGTGCACCAATCTTCAAGTCATTATATACCCTTAGCCTCGCGATCATGGATACCGTCGTCCTCTCGCTCGGTGGCTCCGTGCTCGCCCCCGGGGAGCCGGACGCCGCGTTCCTCCGCCTCCTGTCGGACGCCTTGCGCTCCCTCAGCCGCTCCCGCCGCCTCTTCGTCGTGACCGGGGGCGGGCGGACCGCGAGAGCGTACATCGAGGCGGGCCGCGCGCTCGGCGCGCCGGAACCGTTCCTCGACCGGCTCGGCATCAAGGTCACGCGCCTCAACGCGCGCCTCCTCCTGGCGGCGCTCGGCGGCGGCTCCCCCGACGAGATGCCCCACACCGTCGAGGAGGCCG
Organism: uncultured Methanomassiliicoccales archaeon; assembly: GCA_964396265.1. Taxonomy (GTDB): domain Archaea; phylum Thermoplasmatota; class Thermoplasmata; order RBG-16-68-12; family EA-27; genus EA-27. The sequence goes on along the minus strand of CAYNEM010000002.1, from coordinate 157,455 downwards.
TGCACGCAGGGAAGGCGACGCGCCTCGTGGTCATGGGCGGGACGACGCCGGGGCACACGACGGACGCGGTGGCGGCGGAGATCGCGGAGGCCGTGGGCGCGGTGCGTCTCGTGAACGCGACGTCCGTCGACGGCGTCTACACCGCGGACCCCGCGAAGGATTCCGCCGCCAAGCGGCTGGACCGCGTCACCCATGAGGAGCTCGTGCGTCTCTCCGGGAAGTCGCACGCGAGGGCCGGCCCGTCGATCGTGTTCGACCCGAAGGCCGCGCGCATCGTGGCGAAGGCGGGCATCCCCGTGGCGGTGGTCGACGGTCGCGACATCGAGGCGCTGCGAAACGCCGTCCTCGGAAAGCCGTTCCGGGGCACGCGCGTCGGGTAGGGACGCCCGTGTTCCGCGGGTTCATCTCGGCAGACTTCGGGCGCTTCCCCTTGGTCGACGCCTTCTCGCATGCGCTGCGTGCGGCCGAGGGACAGCTGAAGCTCGTGGACCTCGACCTGCTCCATACGACCCTGAAGTTCCTCGGCGACACGGACGAGGCGCTCGTGCCGGGGATCGTCGCGGTCATGGAGGATGCGGTGAGGGGCATCCCACCGCCAATGGTCGTCCTGCGCGGCACGGGGGCGTTCCCAAGCTCGAGGAGGATCAATGTGGTATGGATCGGCCTCGAGGGTGCCCAGCGCCTGGGGGCGATCGCCGCCAAACTCGATCGGGAACTCGCACCCCTCGGGTTCCGCCCCGAGGGCCGCGCGTGGCAGCCGCACGTCACCGTCGCGCGCGCGAAGGGGGATAGGAACATCGATCGCGTCCGCGCGGTGATCGAAGCGCACGCGGACGAGGAGTTCGGGATCGCCCCGGTCGATCGCATCCGCCTGAGGCGATCCGTCCTCACCCCCAAGGGCCCCGAGTACACGACCGTCGCTGAGGTCCCCTTCCCCGCCTAGCTCGCCTTCTTCTCCTGATACAGCGTGAGCTTGTCCCACTCGATCGCGTGCTTGACCTTCGCCTTCGTGAACATGCGGCTCACGACCTCGACCACCCGCGGCACGTCCGTCGTCCGCGTCTTGCTGTACACGTACATCTCGATCCTCTTGGCGGTGATCGGGAACACGAGGCGCATCGTGCCTTCGCGGTTGTACCCCTCCGGCTTCCGGTTCCGCCGGAGGTCCCGCAGGTTCTCCTCCAGGAGGACCTCGAGGCTCTCGGGGTCCTCGGGGATCTGTTGCGTCTCCTCGAGGAACTTGAGGAACATCGGGCGGAAGACGGGCAGGAGCTGCTTGAACGTCACCTTGCGGTCGAACACGAGATGTCCGCTGCGGACCTTCATCGCCCGGGGGGAACAGGCAGGTGAAGATGAACGCTCCGCCCCGTTGGGACGCGCTCCCCGAGCGTCTTAAATACATGCAGGGCTCTGCGCGGCCCCGCAGAGGATGGGAAAGTGATCTTTCGTACCACCACCGGCCGATTGCCGTTCGGGACTTCGCGCGGAATTGGGGCTGTGACCGCACTCGTGCTCGTCTTGGTCCTCGCGGCGCCGATCGTGAGCGCGCTGAGCCAGGCGGCCCTCGTGCCCCCCCACGCGGATGCCGGGATTGACATCAACGCAAACACCCTGTTCGAAGTCCTGCGGATGTACATCGAGGTTGACGTGACCATAGCGGGGGACTTCTTCGTCTTCGCGGACCTCTACGACAATTCAGGATTCTTCTACATCACGAGCGGCTCGGCCTTCGTGAACCTCCCCCTCGGGCCCACCACGGTGATCGCCGACATCCCGGGCCAGGACATCTTCAACTCGGGGTTCGACGGACCGTATGTGGTGAACCTTCAGGTCTACGACGACGTCTTCAACCTCGATGACAGCGGCGTCCACATGACCGGGGTGTATCTGTTCACGGATTTCGAACCCCCGGAGGCGGTTTTCGCGCCCCCCCACTCCGATACCACGGTCGACACGGACGCGGACCTCCTGTACGACTTCCTTCGGGTGAACGCCATGGTCGACGTGACGACCGCCGCGTCCTTCACCGTCGACGCCAATGCGTTCGACATGTTCTTCGGCTACATCGCGAGTGCAAGCAGCACCGTCTTCCTCCCGGCAGGGGTGGGCCAGACCATCGCCGTGGATCTTCTTGGCTGGGCGTTCCGCGCGAACGGCGTCGGCGGTCCCTACACTGTGGAGCTGTACTTGTCCGGGCCGTCCGGCTTTCTTGGATTCGACACCCACGTCACGGCGGCATACCTCGCCGCGGACTTCGAGATGCCCCCCGGCTCCCTGGCCCCGCCCCACGCCGATCGCGGCATCGACACAGACGGGGACAGCCTGTTCAACGCGATCGAGGCGAACATCTCTGTCTCCATCAGCGTCGCCGGGGACTACATCGTGGAGGCCAACTTCTACGACTCGACCCTCACGACCTTTTTCGGGGGGAACACGACGCTCGCGACGCTGCCCACGGGCTTCCAGGTCGTCCCTGTCTGGAAGTCCACCATCGAGATGGTCCTCGCGGGCTACGACGGGCAGTACAACGTCCAGATCCTCCTGCGGGACGCCGCCACGTTCACCGTGATGGACACGGACGCATTCCTGACGGCCTCCTACATGTTCTCCCAGTTCGACCCGGTCCCCGTCACCTTCGCTCCCCCCCACGCGGACGCCGGCGAGGATCGCGATCTGCCCCCGGACGGGCAGTTCAACGTGCTGCGTGTGGACGTCTCCGTGAACGCGGACACCGCGGGGTCGTACCTCCTCGTCGCGGAGCTGTGGGACTCGACGATGACGACCTTCGTCGCGAGCACATACTTCCAGTTCATACCGCTTGTCGTGGGGACGCAGACGGTTCCCGTATACTTCTCCGGCATCGAGATCCGCCAGTCCGCCATCGACGGACCGTACCTCGTGAATCTGTTCGTCGGCGACTTCTTTTACCTTTACGACACCGACGTCCACATGACGGGAGCGTACCTGGCCACGGACTTCCAGGCCGTCACTCCCGGCAACCTCGACGGTACCATCCGCGACGCCGTGACGTCGTTCGGGATCCCGTTCGCAAGCGTGACCGCGTACGATTACACGAACCTGGTCGTAATGGGCACGAACGCTGACGGGATGGGGCTGTACTCCCTGCCCCTCTACCAGGGGAACTGGATCGTCGTGTACGACGATTTCGCCTACGATGACGAGTTGTCGGCCATCACGGTCGCGGCGTCCACGACTGTGAATGCGTTCCTCGACCCCTCGCCGCCAGGCCTCTTCTTCGGGAACCTGACGCTGTCGACGTGGAGCACGTTCGACCTTCTGGTCACGAGCATCCTGCAGAACGACGTGCAGGGCTTGCGTCAGTTCATCGACTGGCAGTTCGGCGACCGAAGCCAGTTCCTCTCGCAGGCGGAGTTCGATGCGTTCCTCGCAGCATTCGGATTCGTCCCGCCGACCCCCCCGAACTCGACCTGGGACTTCCTCCTCACGGACTCGATCTTCTACGAGCTCAGCGCCGGCTCCGAGTCGTTCGCGTTCCAGAACGTGCCAGGCACAATCGATTCCACCGTCCCCCTCCGGCTGGTCCAATCCGCCACGTATCAGAACGGGACGATTGCGGCGGGAGGAGCCCACACGGTCGATGTGAACGTGACCTACGACAATGCGTTTCAGGACGGGCAGAACACGCTCCTCCTGCCCCCCGGGTACGTGCTGAACTCGTTCACCGGAGCCCCGGGCGTCTCGATCACCGGCGTCGGCACCCAGACCGCCGTCATCAACCCCGGCCTCGACCCCACCCCGTTCGACGGCATCGACTTCGTCTGGGTCCAGCTCGTGTCGAGCGTGCCGGACTTCACGGACCCGGTGATCGCCTCTGTGGGGGCCGCCCCCAATCCGGTCCTTCTCGGGAACTCCATCACCATCTCTGCATCCGCCTCCGACAACGTGGGAATCGCTACGGCGTGGCTCCAGGCGTGGGACCCGTCCGGCGGGCTCGTCGTGGACGCCGCGATGACCGACCTTGGCGGCGGGAACTACGACTACAGCTTCCCGCCAGGCGTGGTCGGCGCATGGACGTACACGGTCACCGTCACGGACTTCGGAGGGAACGCCGTCAGCAACAGCGGCGCCTTCAGCGTGATCGAGCTGACGCCGCCGACGGTCTCCGGGGCGAGCGTGACGCCAGACCCCCAGGAGTACGGGCTGTCCGTCCTCTTCGCCGCCACGGTGACGGATAACATCGGGATTGCGACCGTCACCGTCGCGGTGCGGGACTCCGGCGGAGCTCTCGTCGGGAACTTCACGATGGCGTACAACGCTGGAAGCGGGATGTACGAGTACACGGGGACGGTCCTGCGGCTCGGCATGAACACATTCACGGTCTGGGCGACGGACACGTCCGGCAACCGGGGTTCCTCCTCCGGCACTTTCGAGATCGTGGACACCACCGCGCCGGTCCTCACGGGCGAGACGGCCGTGCCGAACCCAGTCGAGGCCGGGACCCCGGTCCAAATCCGCGCGAACGCGACAGACCTCGCCGGCATTGCCAGCGTCCGCGTGGAGATCCGGGACCCCTCGAACGCCGTGGTGGGCAACTTCTCGATGACGCTCGTCTCGGGCACGTACCAATACAGTTACACTCCGACGGCGCTCGGGAACTACGCGTTCACGATCACCGCCGCGGATGCGTCCGGCAACACCGACGTGGCAACCGGCACGTTCGCGTCGCAGGACACGATGAACCCCGTCGCCGATGCGGGTGCGGACGCGAATGCGCGCGTCGGTCTGGTCGTGTCCCTCGATGGCTCCGGGTCCACGGACAACCACGGAATCGTGAACTACACGTGGACCTTCATGGAAGGGACGCAGACTACGACAATGACGGGCGTCGCGCCCACCCACACGTTCACCGCGGCCGGCACCTATGTCATCACCCTCCGTGTCACGGACGAGTCCGGCAACTACGCGGAGGACACGGTCACGATCACGGTCCAGGTGGTCGCGCCCGCCGGAGGACTTGCCGGGTGGGTGGTTAGCCTCATCCTGGCCATCATCGTCGCGGTCATCGTGGCGGCGCTGCTCCTCTTCTTCATGCGCCGGAAGAAGGCCGCGGCAGCCCCACCGCCAAGCACAGAGGGAACCGCCCCACCGCCAGAACCCCCGGAGAGCCTGCCCCCGCCTCCCCAGGAGTAGGCGCTGGGTTCTTGCCTTCTCGCCGCATGGCCGCGGCGATGCGGACGGCTCTCACGGTCGCGGGCAGCGACAGCGGTGGCGGTGCCGGGATCCAGGCGGACCTGAAGTCGTTCGCGGCGGTCGGCGTCCACGGGTGCTCCGTCGTCACGTGCGTCACCGCGCAGAACACGCGAGGCGTGACGTCGATCTTCCCCCTGCCCGTGCGGGAGATCCGCGCGCAGCTCGAGGCCGTGCGGTCGGACATCCCGGTCCACGCCGTGAAGACGGGCATGCTGTACTCTCGGGAGATCGTGCGGGCGGTCGCGGACGGGCTGCCGCCAAGGACGATCCCGGTCGTCGTAGACCCCGTCATGGTGGCGACGGTCGGGGCGTCCCTCGAACGGCGGGGGTTCCGAGAGGCGCTGGTGGAACACCTCCTGCCGAAGGCGGCGCTCGTGACCCCGAACCTCTACGAGGCATCGAAGCTCGCGGGATTCGACGTCGAGACGCCGGAGGCCATGCGTCGCGCCGCCAAAGCGATCGCCTCGAGCGGGGCGGGGGCCGTTCTCGTCAAGGGGGGGCACCTGCAGGGCGGCGAGGTTCTCGACCTCCTGTACGACGGGCGGTTCCACGAGTTCCGGGGTCCCCGGTTCCCAAAGGAACTGCACGGAAGCGGGTGCGCCTTGGCGTCCTCAATCGCCGCATACCTGGCGACGGGGAGGTCGCTGCGGACGGCGGTCGCCGAGGGGCGGCGGAGGGTTCAGGCCGGGTTCCTCACGTCGTACGGGATTGGTCGCGGCGTGGCGGTGATCAACGCCCACTGGTCGCCGGATCGGTTCGAGGTGTGGCGTTCGGTCACGCGCGCGGCTGCCGGGCTAGCGGCGGTCCTCTCGCCACCGTGGGTCCCCGAGGTCGGCATCAATCTCGCCTACGCGCTACCCGCGGCGGAGGCCGTCGAGGACGTCTGCGCCCTCCAGGGTCGGATCCAGCGCGTGGGCACGTCGGTGGTGGTGACCGGACCCGCCGAATTCGGGGCCAGCAAGCACGTCGCCCGCGTCGTCCTGGCGGCGATGCGGTTCGACCCCTCGATCCGGAGCGCCGCAAACTTGAAATACAGCGAGGCGGGCTTTCGCCACCTACGGAAGGCGAGGGTCCGATTGGGGACCTTCGATCGGCGCCAGCAGCCCGAGAGGACGTCGACCATGGAATGGGGCACGACGCAGGCGATCCAGGCGGTAGGTCGGGTGCCGGACGCCATCTACGATTCAGGGTCGGTCGGAAAGGAGGGAATGATCCGCGTGCTAGGCCGGACGCCCGAGGACGTGCTCCGGAAGGTTCGCAGGATCGTTCGCGGTTGAGATGCGCATCGCGGTCTTCACGGACACGTATCTGCCGACGGTGGACGGGGTCGTCACCTCGCTCCTGACGACGAAGCGGGAGCTCGAGCGGCTCGGCCACGAGGTCTTCGTGTTCGCCCCTCAGATCCCGGGGAACGGCCGCGGGCGGATCGAGGACGTCGTGTGGGTCCGCGCGCGCGAGTTCCGCGCGTACCCAGGCTATCGCCTCGCGATGTTCCCGGGGCGCGAGGTCGAGGTGCTGAAGGGCATGAAGGTCGACCTCGTCCACTCCCACGGCATCGGCTTCATGGGGATCAAGGGGCTGTGGTCGGCCTGGCAGTGCAAGCTCCCCCTCGTCCTCACGTTCCACACGATGGTCATGGACGCGATGACGTACTACACGCCCTTCCGCCTCAACCTCGACCTCCTCGCCCGCGGGCTCCGGCTGTACCTCCGGGTGTTCCTCCACAAGTGCGCGGCCGTGGTGGTCCCCTCCTCGTCGATCCTGAAGGAGCTCGAAGGGCTTGCGCCCCACATGCGGCTCACCGACGTGATTCCCACGGGCGTGGACATCGAGCGCTTCCGTCCGGGCATCGACGGGACCTGGGTCCGCCAGAGGCACGGGCTCGACGGCAAGGACGTCGTCCTCCATGTGGGCCGGATCGCGTACGAGAAGGACCTGAGCGTGCTCGTGAATGCGTTCGCGAGGCTCAAGTCGTGGCGGCCGAACGCGAAGCTCCTCCTCGTGGGCCGCGGTCCGTACGAGAGGGGACTCCAGGCCTTCGTGCGCAAGAAGGGGATCGAGGACGACGTGGTCTTTGCGGGCTTCATCCCCGACGAGGAGCTCCCCGCATACTACGCGGCGTGCGACACGTTCGCGATCACGTCGCGGTTCGAGACGCAGGGCCTCGCGGTCCTCGAGGCGATGGCCTCGGGGAAGGCCGTGGCGGGCGTGAACTACCGGGCGATCCCCGAATTCGTGCACGACGGCCGGAACGGGTTCCTGTTCCCCCCGAAGGACGCGAAGTCAGCCGCGGCGGCGATCGACCTGTGCCTCGACGACCGGGCGCGGCTCGGCCGAGCAGCGCGCGAGACCGCAGAGGGATACACGGTCGAGTCCACCACCCGGAGGCTCATGCGCGTCTACGAGACGCTCGTCAACGGGCGGGCTTCGGTCGGAATCGCTCCGCCGGCGTCCGTCCCGTCGCGTAGTACATGATCGTGGAGGCGACGTACTCCTTGAGGATCGTCCGCGCGTAGCCGTACGTCCGGAACCGCCGCATGGACGTGGTGACGGTGATCGGGATCTGGAGGAACCGCCCCAGGGGAGGCGACCGGAGGGCGAGGTCATGGGTCTCGTTCAGGAACATCTCCTCGTCGATCCCCCCGAGCCGTTCGAACGTCTCTCGTCGGAAGAAGAAGCAGTAACCGGCGTTGTGGGGAAGGCCGATCTCGGTCATCACCCGCTGGTACAAGTTCGCGGCCCGGAAGAGGAGGCGGTCGAGCGTCGTGCCATCCTGGGGCATGAACCTCGTCGCCCCGCCGATCACGTGGGGGTCCTCGAGCGCCCGGAGCACCGCCGCCAAGAGGCCAGGCGGCAGGACGCAGTCCGCGTCCGCGAACACGAGAACGTCCCCCGTCGCGGCCCTGGCGCCTCGGTTGCGGCCCTCGCCCGGGCCCTTCCGCTCCCCGGGGAGGACGCGCGCACCCGCGGCAGTAGCGACGTCCGGCGTCCCATCCGTGCTCCCGGAGTCCGCGACGAGGACCTCCCAATCCCCGAAGGTCTGGCGGCGGATCGATTCCAGCAGGTTGGGAAGGTATCCTGCCTCGTCTAGGGTCGGCACCACGATCGAAATTCGACTCATGCTTGCACCTGCCGTTTCCTCCCTCGGAGCCAGCCGGCCACGAGGCTCGCCGCCACGAGGACGATCACCGCCACCAAGGTCACGAGCCGTGCGGTGTCCGGATCGAACGCCACCCCGAGGCCGATTACGAGGGCGAGCAGGAGCACGTACTTCACAACGCCGCCGATGAACACGTATGCGAGCGACCGCCGAACGCTCCATCCGCAGACGGCGATGAACGCGCCCGTGAAGGGCACCGCCGGCGCGATGCGGTTCACGAGGATGATCCGCTCGTCGCGCACCGCCAAGAAGGAGGTCCACTTCTTCATCGCCTTCTCGATGATCTTCGGCACCTTCCCGCGGGCGTGGAACCACTTCATGATCCCGTACATGGCCGCGTTCCCGCACAGGTCCCCCGCCAGCGCGAGGACGAGGAGCGATCCCGCCGCGGTCGGCGAGGACCAAGAAAAAATGTCGACGAGTTGCTGGTAGAACAGGACGATGAAGACCTCCGGGAGCGCCGGAAAGATCGCGGCATCCAGGAGGAAGATGAGGAACATCGCCGCCAGGAGCCCGCCGGGACCCAGGAACGCGAACGCGTCCCGGATCCAGTCCCCGAGGGCCATGACACCCTACCGGCGCCCTTTCCGTAGCCCTTTGAGCGTGACTTCAAAGAGGAGCGTCTTGCCCACGACCTCAGCGTTGTAGTCGACCGTGTACGTGCCCGCGCTCTCGTCGAGCGCAACGACGATGAAGTTGCCTCGGTCGTCCTCTGCAACGAAGGCGCGGACGTCGGCCGCGGTCAGCAGGTGCTGGACGGTGACGGCGCCCTTCCCCGCGTTCGCCCCATCGTCGATCGAGACGATCTGGGCCTGCCATCGCCCCGCGACTTGGACGACCTCGCCGAGATGCGGGCTGTTCCGAGTCGTGACGATGTCCCCTGCGACGCGCACGGTCACGTTCCACCCCCAGCGGAGGTCCTTGACGATCGTCCCGTCCTCCGGCTGGCCCGCGAAGCGATCGCGGAACTCCGTCGCGTTCATCTCCTCCGTGACGACGACCTCCTCACGGAGCAGGCGGGTCTCGACGAGCGTGGGGGTGGGGTTCCCGTACGCCTGGACCGGGGTGAGCGTCATGCTCTTGGAGTCCCCGATGCGCATCCCGAGGATCGCCGCCTGGAACGCGGGCAAGGGGCAGGGCTCCCCCCCGCTGGACGTGCAACCCATCGTGAACTGGAGGGGCTCGTATCGACCGCCGGGACCGGCGCGATAGACGAACGACGCGGCCTTCGGGTGGGTCGCGTTGTCTTGGGCCACGGCCTCGATCGAGGTGTCGAAGACCCGCGCGGGTCGTCCCGGCGATCCCGGGAACCAGCCGACGTAGTCGACCTCGATGAAGTCACCGGTCTCTGCGATGCCCGGAGTGAACGGGGATGGCAGGTCGGGGCTGACGACGGAGTACACGCCCCAGTATGCGACCGAGAAGAGGCCGAGGACGATGAGGAACGTCCACACCTTGCCCAGACCTCCTGTGTCCCGGATCATGTAGGCGAAACCGAAGAGCGGACGCCTAATAATCGTTGTGGTGCGGGCCTGGGGGGTCTTGTCCCGAAATTACTTCCCTCCATGGCGGCCTGGCTCGTCCCTCAGCGGGGAACGCGCTCGGGGTCTGTCCAAAAGTTAAAGGAAACCCCCGTTCATCCCTTCGGGCAATGCGCAAGGTTCTCGGGGCCTTGATGTTGGTCCTCGCCCTGATGGCGGTCTTCCTCGCGTCCTCGGCTCGGGCGGAGCACCTTCCGGACCATCGATACTTCCTCGTGGGCACGGTGACGAACGAGCTTGGCGAACCATTGTGCGGGGTGACCGTGCGCGCCGCGGACATCACCAAACCGTCCCCGGACAACAACCGGACGGCGGTGACGGACGCCTCGGGGGCCTACCGCATCCAGCTCCACATGCACGACAGCTTCGACATCGAGGCGAACGCCCCCAGATCGGCCCACAATGTCGGCGATACGATCCTGGTGACCATCGATGGGACCACCGTGTCGGAGATCCGCACCGCGGTCAAGAACACGAGGAATCCCAATGGCTGGGGCGAGCAGACCGTCGACCTCCCCGCGGAGGGACTGCGCGGATCCTGCCCCCCGCCCCCGGACTACGCGAAGATCGGGATCGGGGTCGGGGGCGCGGCCGCCGCAGCAATCGCCATCGTGTGGCTCGTGCGTCGGCCGAGCCGCCTCGGCCGCGGCTCCCGCGCGGGCCTGAGGGAACTTCCCGGCGTGGGTCGTGCCCGGGCGAGGGAGCTTGAGGGGTTCGGGATTCGGGGCGTCGACGATCTGGCGGCGACGAGCCCGGAGAAGCTTTCGGCGGGCACGACGTTGACGCCGAAGCAGGCGCGCCTCATGGTGAAACGCGCGAAAGAGTCCCTCAGCAAGAGGGCTTGATCAGGCGTACATGCCCTCGGGCGACTTGCTCTTGGACAGGTTCTGTCCGTGGACCTTCTCGACCGCGAGGTCGAAGTCGTGGGACGTCACGACGTCGCGGTCCTCGCGGATCGCGAACATGCCGGCCTCCGTGCACATCGCCTTGATGTCCGCGCCGGTCCCTCCGTCGGTGTGAGCCGCCAGCAAGTCGAACTCCACGTCCGGGGCAATCGACATCCTCGCCGTGTGGATCCGGAAGATCTGCTTCCTTGCCTCCAGGTTCGGGATTGGGATCTCGATGATGCGGTCGAAACGGCCAGGGCGCAGGAGCGCCTCGTCCAGGATGTCTGGCCGGTTCGTTGCGCCGATGATCTTCACGTCCCCGATCGGGTTGAACCCGTCCATCTCGGCGAGCAGCTGCATGAGCGTGCGTTGGACCTCGCGGTCCCCGCTCGTCGCGACGTCGAGGCGCTTCGCCCCGATCGCGTCGAGCTCGTCGATGAACACGATCGCCGGCGTCTTCTCCTTCGCGAGCTGGAACAGCTCCCGGACGAGGCGCGCGCCTTCGCCGATGTATTTCTGCACGAGCTCGCTGCCGACGAGGCGGATGAACGTCGCGTTCGTCTTGTGCGCGACGGCCTTCGCGAGGAGCGTCTTCCCCGTTCCGGGCAGCCCGACGAGGAGCACACCCTTCGGCGGGTCGATGCCGACCCTCCGGAACAGGTCCGGCTTCAGCAGCGGGTCCTCGACGGCCTCCTTGATGTCGCGGATCTGGTCGTCGAGGCCCCCGACCTGTTCGTACGCGACGTCCGGCCTCGCGATGACCTCCGCGCCCATCACGATCGGGTCGAGGCTCGGCGGCAGGACGCCCATGACCGCGAGCGTCTGCTTGTTCAACGCGACGCGGGTGCCGGGGAGGAGGTTCTCCTTCGCGACGTACTCCGCGGAGTGCACAATGAAGTCGGGGCCGGTCGACGACTTCACGACGACGCGACCGTCCGCGAGCACGTCGCGGACGTTCCCGATGATGAGGGGCGGCGCCTTGAGCCGGTCGAGTTCGACCTTCAGCCTCTTGATCTCCTTCTGGAGACGAAGGACTTCCGCCTCCACGTAACGCCTCTCGCCGTCGAGCCGGCGCGAATCCTCGGAGAGCTTCTCGTTACGCTCCTCCAGGACGGCGATGCGTCCCGTCACTTTCTCGTGGAACTCGCGGACTTGCTCGTCATCCATGCGGAGCACACCGGGCGCCTGCGTCTTGCGGGGTAGGTATAAAAACGGGGCGTCTTATTGAGGCTTTCGGTACGGGAATCATGCTTTGCGAGGTGTGCGGTGCGGAGGTGGCCCGCACGAAGGCGATCAGCGTCGAGGGGACCGTTTTGAACGCGTGCCCGAACTGCGCCAAGTTCGGTCGCGAGGCGGACCCACCCAGGGCCCGGGGCCCGACCGCACCCCCGGTCGTCGCGCAGAGGCTAGAAGCGCGCCGGCGGCGGATGACGGAGAAGGATCTCTACGCACAGGCCGGCGAAGAGGAGCTCGTGGTCGACTACGACGACCGGATCCGTCGCGCCCGGGAGGCCCGGGGGTGGAAGCAAACGGACCTCGGCGCGAAGATCAACGAGCGCGCAACGATCATCGCGAAGCTCGAGTCCGCCACGATGGTCCCGAACGACGCCCTCATCCGGCGGTTGGAACGCGCGCTCGGCATCAAGCTCAGGGACAAGGTGCCGCCGCCGGCGGTGAAGAAGGCCAGTGCCGCTCAGGACGGCATCACGCTCGGCGATCTGTTCGACCTGGACGGAGAAGGATGATCGACGAGGGGCTCGAAGAACGCGAGCGCCGCCACGCACAGTCGTACAGGAACCTCGTCACCATCGTCGTCTTCGGCGTCATCATCGGGACATTGGCGGTGCTGTACTACGCAGCCGCCGGCGGTGCAGCCGGGGGAATCGCGGGGGCCGTGTGCACGGTCGGGTTCCTCGCCATCGCATTCCTCGGGTGGGAGTACCTTATGAAGCCCGGTTACGGATTGCAGGCGCGCGTGCGGGCACGACGGTCTGAGATCGAGGAAGGCCCGCCGCCCGAAGAACCGCGCTCACCCGGAGCGCCGTAGCACTTCCGCCTCGAGATCGACGAGCAGGTCCGAGACGTCCACACCGTGGGAGGTCGCCACGCAGGCCGCCGCGACCTCGGCGTCGACCCCGAGCCGGTCCTGCATGTGGTTGATCCGGGCGACAAGGGGCTGCGCAGATTCTCCCGTGGCGGCGCGGAGCCTCTCGAGGATGCGTGAGAAGAGGTCCGCAGGTGGGCGGGGGGCGATCGCCTCGGGGCCCGGCCTGTAGTTCACGGGCACCGCCACGGAGGCCCCATCGAAGGCGAGTCGCACGTTGCCCGCCTCCGCGAGGAGGAGGCCCCGGTCCAGGCCGGACTGCAGCAGGCGCTGCGCCTCCTTCGGTGAGTACCAGCGGAGCTTGAAGGAGGCGTCCTGTACGAACTCACTCTCCGTGATCGCCTCGCGGCCGTGGATCCGAAAGAGGGCCACGAGCGCGGTCTTTGGCTCGTCCATCCCGCGCCCCGCATCACGGACCCGCCTAAAAGGATGTGCGTCCGTGGATTGGCGCGATCGGGACGCCGCAATGAGTTTCCGAACTGAGTCCCGAAGCGGGCTTGTCAAGTCTTTAGGGATTTCGAGGGGCGGTGCGGGATTCTTGGCGACCCTCTTATGGAGAAGGACCGTCTAGTCTGGAACCGCCAAGCGGGCTTTATCCCTAGCTTTGTGACAAGCCCCCCCGAAGCGGCAAGTACTTGCTGCTGTGCATCGTACGCATCCCTTGCCCCGGATGAAGGTCGCAGGGACTGGTGATCTGCGATGCAAGACCGGGGCGAAACGGGCGCCGTCAAGTGGGTCCCTGCGTGAGTGCCCCGTGATGGGGTGTCCATGAGCGGAGGACAGCCCCGGTGTCCGACAAGCCCCCGGTCAGGGTCAGGGCGACGAGAGCGCAGAGCGTGGCCGTGAATCGCGCTGTTACGATCGGGGGACACCCGCCCTTTTGCGGGGGCGGGCCGTGCTCGGTGCGGCGAGCTTCATCATGTCCTTGAGCTGCCTCCTGAACTCGACGGCGCCGGGGTAATTCCCGTTCCTTTGCCTGAGCTTGTCGACGCATGCGACCGCGTCCTCGAAGCGTCCTTGCTTTGCGAGGAAGGCACTCTTCAGGAAGAGCGCGTCGGCGTCGTAGGGATTCGCCGCAACCCGGCGTTCCGTTTCCCTCTGCAACCGGATCGCGTGGACGTCGACGAAGGGGGACCTCTTCTCCTCCCTGAGTCCTTGGACCAGGGTCTCCATCGATTGGAGAGCATCCCAAAGGATGGGGCGAAGCAACGCGGGTGGTCTTCTCGCCATGTCGCGACCGCAAAGGTCAAGGGCGACGGTGAGGCCGATCTGCGCACGGTGCAGCGTGCGGTCGAACTGGAGGGCGAGGTCGAAGGCGAGCACGGCCTTCTCGAACTGGCCCGTTTCCATCAGCACGTCCGCGACGTGGGACCACACGTTCGCATCTCGTGGCGCGTTTCGCAGCGCCGCCAAGAGACCATCGATCTGCTCGAGCTTCGTACGGGAGTCAGCCGGTCTCATCGTGTCACCGAAAGGAGCGGGACGTCAGGTCCGCCGTCGCCGCTCCGAGTCCTCCGAGCCCGGCGCCGCCGCCAGAGTACGAACAGGAGGATTCCCAGGATCGGAACCGCGACCGCTTCGAACTCCGGGATGTAGTGGAAGTACGTTTCCGATGTCGCCGTCTTCCAGTACAACCCGCCCGTGTCCCCACCGTATGTCACATCATTTGGGGTCCGAACCATGAGCGTCGGATTGTCGGAGGTTGTGTCGACCGCCGACCGGGTCCCCCAGCTCCCCCCCGTCCGTTTGTTGTAGTACAGTTGGGGGCCGGAGGTAGACACGTACAGCGCGTGGACGTTGTTGTCCTTGTCGATCCCGATCGACGGTCGCGTGAAGATCGTCCCGCTCAGCGAGTCGACGGTCGTCGCGGCCTGCCATCCGCCCGACGGGTAGTCCAAGTTCCGCGCGTAGATTGTGCGGGTCGTCCCGCCGTTGTCCGCGTAGGCAACCCAAAGGTCCCCGTTCGCCTCGTACGTCGTTGCGAGGGAGGGGTACGAGGCGGTCTCGACCGCCGTGGCGACCGTGTCGACGCCCGCGGTCCCGTCCCACTTCGTGAACTCCGCCGAGGCGTCGCAGTTACTCGTCGAGAGATCTTTGCACACCGTGTACTGGATTTCGTTTGTGCCCGC
Organism: uncultured Methanomassiliicoccales archaeon; assembly: GCA_964396265.1. Taxonomy (GTDB): domain Archaea; phylum Thermoplasmatota; class Thermoplasmata; order RBG-16-68-12; family EA-27; genus EA-27. Next base: position 142,402 of record CAYNEM010000002.1, on the reverse strand, counting down.
CTCGTAGTACCGTGCGAGGCTCGCGTAGTTGTTCTGCGGGGACACGTCGACGGACAGTCCCGTGTACGTCGTGCCCCATGAGACCGTTGAGCGCCACGTCCCCCCTGCCTTGTTCCTGTAGTACACTGTCCCGCTCGTCTTCGAGCCGCTCCACGCGACGTGGGGGTTGTTGCTTGTGTCCGTCGAGACCGTCGGCATGTAACCCGGGTACGTGATGTCGGCCCCGAACGCGATGTAGCCGACGAACGACGCGACCGGGTCCGGGTCGTCCATGACGAGCGTGAAGCCTCCGGAATCGACGCTCTGAATGCCCATCAGCCCCTCGATCGCGGTGGCCGTGCTTAGGTTGCAGTATACCTCGTCGTGCTCCACGGCAGTCCCGACGTCAGATGGGGCCACAGCGTCCTCGTCGATGACGCACTGCGCGCCGCGGTCCGTCGTCGAGCTGAACGCGCCGACGGACAGTTCATCGTGGTCCTGCGCGAGGTCGGCGGTGCTTTGGGCCTTGTTGTGGGAGAGGAAGAGGGAGGCCTTCGGCGAGAACCCGAAACCGCTCTCCGCGATCGTCCCCGTCGTGGCTAGGGTGAGGAGGTCCCCGACGAGGTAGCTCCCGCCCTTCAGGGCGAGGTAGTGGATTCGGCGGCCGTCCGCCGTCGCCTCGTTCCAGTTCAGGCTGAAGCCGTCCGCCCGCCAGGCGTCAACCTCCCCCCTCCCGGTCGTGGACGTAGCCCCAACGCTGAACAGGGCGATGCTCTCGCCCGCCCGGTGGTAGGATATGGTCTGCATGGTGGTCTGGCTGCTGTCCGCGTCACCGGCCCACACGACGTCGTTCGGGTTGCCCGCGCCCGCAGCAAGGCCCACCATCATCCTCGAATCGGTATTGGTCCCGGGCGGGTCGGCGTCTATCATCGACGACAACAGGATTACGGCATCGGGCTGGAAGCCTACCGTCGTGATGTCTTGATTGCCCGTCGTCGCGGACTCGGTGAACATCCCGGTCGCAGCGTTCGTGAGGGAAGTTCCGCCGAGCGCGAGGTAGTGGATTCGCAGGTCCGTCGCGAAGGCGTCGTCGATGATGAGCGTGAACCCATTGGCATCCATCGATGAGAGGTCCGCCAACCCGTCAATCACGCCGGGGGTCGTGAGGGAACAAATCGCTGCGTCCGCCCGGTGCCCCGTTTCGGTGTCTGAGGTCCCCACGTTGTCTGGGGACACGGAGCAGATTGCGCGTCGGTCCGTCGTCGTGACCGCCACGCCGAAGCCTCGCTGGTGGGTCGCCGTGCCCGCGGAGTCCGTGCTCGTCGTGCGCCCCGACCACCAGAAGAGGACGACCTTCGGCTGGAACCCGACGGTGACGGGCACCGTCGTCCCCACGCTTCCGGTGCCGATGTTGAACGCGCCGACTTTCGCACCGTACGAGTCGTCCACGCTCGTCACAGCCTCCCAATTCCCGGCGGCCGCCAATTCGGACTGCGTGGGGTACGCGACCGTCGTTTTCGTGTAGCGCACGCGGTCGAGGGTGCTCTGTTCGCCCATGCCCGAAGCGGACACCCAGACCACATGAAGGAACCCCGACGCATCGATCGCGATCGATGGCTCCGCGGAGTCATACGTGTACAGGAGCGGACTGTCGGCGGAGTTCCCCGAAGCGAGGATGATCTGGGAGCCCCACGTCGAGCCGCTCGTGTCCGAGCTTCGCATCAGGACGATGCGGTCGTAGGCATTCAGGTGGATTGCGACGAGCTTGAGCTCGGCGTTCAGCGAGGACGATGCGGGCGCGGTCGCGGCTCCCTCGTACGACGGGCTCGACGTCGTCGTCGTCACCTTCCGGACGAAAGTCTGGAACTGACCTCCCCCAAAAGTTGCCGAGGCAACGACCTGCGCGAACTGGTTGGAGCTCCCCGAGCCTTCGCCGTTCCTCCGGATGTCGTCGGCGGCTGCGGCGATCGTCCGGGTCGACGTCAGGGCGCTGAGCTGGATGGCGCCGATGACGATGTCGTCGCCGGTGGCGAACGAGGTCGTGGCCGTCCCGATGACCGTCCTCGATGTGCCGATGGACACACTCCCGGAATCGACCGCGTTCGCCGATAATCCGCGGAACGCCAGGATCTTCGCCTCCCCGTTCGAAGGGCCGCCGCTGCTAACCGTACCGCACACGCTGTACGCCTGGTTCGCCGCACCGGCCGTGTCGATCGTGACGAGGACGACGGAAATCCCGTTGAAAGTAGTTGGGTCGTCCATTCCGAAGGCATACTCGTTCGACGCGATGGTCGTCGACGTGCATAGCGTGCCCCGGTTAAGCTCGAGGCCCGCAGCGGCGACTTGCATGTCCTGACTCCCCCTGTCGATCTGAACCGCCGCGACGATGATGTTGGGGAGGGAGGAGGACGAGGCAGGGAACGATGTGGTCTCGGTTGCGAGGACGGTCGCGGACCCAAAGGATTGGGAACCGCCGTCCGTGAACTCCGAGTCGCTCGATGCGAGCCCGTTGAGGATGAGGAACTTGACCTCCGCGTTGAGCCCTGTCCCGGAAGCGGCGCCGAACACGCCGTACGTCGAGCTGGCGGGCGCGGAGGCGTCCCTGCCGAGCAAGACCGCGAACATCCCGTCGGCGATCACTCCTGTGGCGGAGATTACGATGGCAAACTGGTTTTCCGACACGAACGGGTCGGTTGTCGCCGTCCCGCGCCGGATCTCAAGATTGCCCGCCGAGATCGTCCGCGCGGCCGCGTTCGTATTGTCGAATTGGATGGCCGCGACGATGAGATTGTCGCCGGAGGGGCGAGTCGTGGCCAGTGAGTCCAGGAGTCCTATCGTGGTGGGGACGGCGACCGACGTTCCATCCTTGGCGTCCGATTCAATCGGTCGAACTTGGTCGGAGAATGCCGCATACCAACATCCGTCGGAGTTCGTCGCGTCGCACGCGCCGTCGCCGGCGACGTCCCCCGCCCGGACGACCTTCCGCTGGTGGTTGTACTGAGTGCTGATCCTGCTCGAGCTCGCGTCGATGAGCGTGCCGCGGGTCGCAGGTGCAGCGGTTGCCCGCCACGTCTCCACGATGGGCGAGGGGGCCCTGTCGAACGAGGACGCGAAGGCCGCGGACGGACTCGGGTTGGACCATCCGCTTCCCCCTGCTCCACGTGTCCCGTCCATGTCGTCGTTCGCCCCCAGGGGCGCGCGGGCCTCCACGAACATCCTCGCCCCGCTCGCAGAGAGGTTCGCTGCGACGGAGAACTCCATCCGGCTGAACCCCGTGGCGACGGTGGCCGGGGACAGGGGAATCCAAGACCATTGCCCCGGGTAGCTGCCGCCAAACGTGAAGTAGTCCGCGTTCCGCAGTCGTCCCTCCGTCCCCGAGATCTCGATGAGCCGATCCGCCCCTAGGCCCGCGATCGAGAAGCCCGTCCAGCTCGAGTTGTCGAGGTCGACGAGGAGGCGCACGATGTCGTCCCGCGTCCGGAACGGCATCTCCCAGGGCCCGATGAACGTGGAGACCGGCTTGCCCGCGTAAGGGGCGGGGAAGCTTGCGGGTATCGTCGTGTTGAGCCACCAGTCGCTGCCGCCCGGCTGGCCGTAGTCCACGAGGCCGTCGGCGTCGACGTCCCCGCCGCTGTCCGCATCCGGCACGAGATCGTTGTCGAAGTCGAACGGATACAGGTCCGCCGCGTCCGGAACCGTGTCGCGGTCGGAGTCGGGCCCCGGGTTGACCGGCGGCAGGTAGACGGCTCGGTTCCCTTCCGGGACCCAGGTCCCCGAGAGGATGCGTCCGTCCACCGCCGCATAGAAGTAGGACGTGTTCCCCGCGAAGCGCGCGTCGAACGCGGTGAGGTCGACCTCCCCTCGGCCCGCATCTCCCTGGGGGTCGGGGAGGATCCCGGTCCACTCCGAATAGCCACCGTCCACGCGGGGTTCGGGCGGAACCAGAGTCAGGTACCCGACCTCCCGCGCGGAGGGCGCGCGTCGGACCGAGGCCGGGACGCTGCTGCGCACGTCGGACGCGTCCGCGATGATCGCTCCGAGGGTGCTTCCGTCCGAGGGGAGGATGTCTGCGACGACGAAGAACCGTTGAGGCGAGGACGGGATCACGTTGCGCGCCGCGAACTGGAACGCAACGTCCGGGCCGGTCGGGATGCGTTGGTCCACGAGCCCACTGCCTCCGTCGACGAGCCGGACCGTGGCGACTGACGTCACATTCGCGAGACCCGTGAGCGTCACGTCCAGACCGGTCAAGGTCGCGGGTCCTCCATACGCGGTGACGTCGAACCGAAGGAGCACCGCCGCCGTCGGGCCCGGGAGCACGTCCGCGACCACGGGCTCCTGGACGATGCCCAGGCTGCCGCCCGCACTGAGGACGCTGTCCGATGTGTCGAAGGTCTCGTCGAACGCTCGCCCGTGCACGGCCGCAACCACGGTCGACGAATCCGACACCATCCCGGACCAGTCCATGCGGATCTCGAGCGTGCTCCCAGACGAACCGGCGGCCGCGAAACCCGAACGCTCCCAACCGCGCCAATCGTGCGATCCCAGCGCGCCGTCCCAGGTGTAGATGGACGCCTCCTGGGCGATGCCGCCGTGGCCCGACACGTCGATAAGCGTGTCCGCGCCGAGGGAGTCGACGGTGTAGCCCGTCGCGATGTCGCGGTCCGTGTCGAGGAACACGTGGAATCGGTCGGTCGTGGCCGTGGTGCCTCCGCCTGTCAGCATAGTGCCTTCCACCTGCACGAGGATGAAGAGGGAGGACGCGCTTGCGTCGATCCCCGTACGTACGATGTCGACGTTCGGGTTCGTAGCCCCCGACGAGCGGCCGTGGATCGCGATCCGCGCGGGGTCCCAGTCCGAGGCGTCTCCGTCGATTGAGATCCCCGAGGAACCTGAGAGCGACTCCGGCCCAAGGATGGGGAGGAGGAGCAGGGCGATGGTCACGATCGGGATGACATACACTTTCCACTTCGCCATCCCGGTCTCCCCCGCGAGCCGATCCGCCCCGAGGCCGTTCGTGAGACCCGTGCCGTTCGTGAGGCCGTTCGTCATCCCGGAACGCATGTTCTGAAGGCCATTGACGAGCCCGTTGGTCCGCCCGCGGAGGCCGTTCACGAGGCCGTTCGTTCGTCCCCGTGAGGGGCGAGCGCCGTTCACGAGCCCGTTGGTCCGTCCCCGGAGGCCGTTGACGAGCCCGTTCGTCCGTCCACGAAGTCCGTTCACGAGCCCGTTGGTACGCCCGCGCGTTCCGTTGACGAGCCCGTTCGTCCGCCCCGGCACGCGGGCAGAGCCCTTTGCGAGGCCGTTCGTCCTGCCGCGCGTGGCCGGCGGCTCTCGGGCAACACGCGGCTCCACGCGCGACCATGGGACGACCTCCCTCCTGGGTTCGGGAAGCCTCTTCGGAGTCGGCGGGGGGATGGTTGGAATTTCCGGCTTCGGTTTCGTTACAGCCGGCGTAGGCGTTGCGATTGCCGGGCTCCGGACTCGCGGTGGGGGCGAGGGCGGCACCTCCGAACCCTCGAAGATCACACCGCACGAGGAGCAGATCGTGTCCTCCTCCCGGACGGCGGATCCGCACGAGGGGCAGAAGTACAGGAGCTGCGTGGGCGGCCGCACGGCGGGCGCGCGGACCGGGGGGAGGCGGGCGGTCGGGATCGGTGTCGCCTTCGGAGTCTCGCGGTCCTGCCGCTGCTCGATCTCCAGCCGGCGGGTACGACTTTCCTCGGCCTTCTTGAGTTCCCCGCGCCGCGCATGGAGCTGCGTCTTGAGGACCCAGAGGCCGGGGTAGGTCTCGTCGATCTCGGCGAGCTTGTCCAGGATCGCGACGGCTCCGATGAGATCATTTGCCCTGGCCAGGACCGCCGCCACCGCGAACAGGGCGTCCGCGTCTCGCGGGTCGTTGCGGAGGCGCTGCTCCACCAGGTCCATGACTCGGGTCGTAGCGTCCTGAGGAATCGGAGGGGCCGCTGGCGGCGGGGGCGGTGGCATTCCACGGGCGCGTGCGTGGTCCGCCTCGTCCTTTCGTCCGAGCGAATCGAGGATCTCCGCTTTGAACCGCCATGCCTCGTGATCGTCCGGAGCGAGGTTGAGCGCTGCCTCCACGCATCGCAAAGCCCGCGCATTCTCCCCCATGACGCGGAGGTTCCGCGCGGTCGCGAGCCAGAGCTTCGGGTCCTTGGGATTCTCCTTGATGAGTTCTTCCTGAAGGAGCCGCGTGCGCTCCCGCATGGGGTCCGTGGACACGCGGAGCTCCCGATCCGAGCCCACCTCCAGGGGGACGTACTTCGATTTGGCGGCGGTGCCCCTCAACGAGAGCACCGCGACCTTGCGCACGATCTCGTCGCCCTCGCGGACCCGCTCGATGTCGACGACCCCGTCGAACGGCTGGTGGATAGACGACAGCGTCCGCTCGTCGTGCATCTCTTCTTCGAGGACGAAGAGGGACGTGAAGCCGGACCGCTCGAGCTTCGCCTTCGTCGACTGCGCGAAGCCGTAGACTCCGGAGAGGTCGTACGCGCTCAGCGCCGGGGACAACACCTCCACCGCCGCGCGCCTCTCCCCCTCTCGGGACAAGGCGGCGATCGCCCGGGAGATCGCGATGCCCACGTTCGCGAGGTCGATGGACGCCCGGAACACGGGCCCGTCCTGCTCGACGTCCTGGACGGGGTTCTCCTTGTACGTGAACCAGTCCACGAACTTCAGGCGGTTCTCCGCGACCGCGCGGTCCACGTCGACGCCCGCCTCCCGCAGCTCCTCCATGTACTTCGCGGGGGACACGGAGGAGAGGACGACGAGGGCGGACCCCCCGCCCCGCAGCCCGGCGACGATGAACTGGAAGAGGAACGTGTCCTTCTCGCGGCCCGCAGGGCCCTGGATGACGACCGCAGCGCCGCTCGGGATGCCCCCCTGGATGAGGGCGTCGAAGCCGGGGACGCCGGAGGACAGCCTCATTGCGCCACCCCCCGGTCCCGCTTCGATCTACGCCGCCCCGACCAACGCCATACGATGGGCACGAGGACGGCCGCGATGATGGGAAGGGCTACTTCCTCAAACTCCGGGATGCCGGTCGGTATCGTGATTCGCGAATCGCCCGTCAAGTCGGCGTCGTCATAATCAATCGTGACCGTGCCCGCGGCGGCCGAGTGGGCGACACGGATCCGCACGACGTCATTCGCATCCAACACCTGCGCCCCGACGCTGGAGACGAGGCATTGCACGTCGGCGCCCGTTGTCACGACGTTGAGGCACGAACCGATCGCCGCCTTCACGGAGTTCGAGGGTTTGTCCCACACGGCGAGAAACACGTCGTATTCCACGGAGTTCGCAGGGTTGAGGGAGACTCCGATCTGGGCCCACTCCTCGAAGCTCCCCGTCCAAGACATCGTGACGGAGGCGGCGCCCGCTTCCTCCGAACCGAACACAATCTCATTCCCCCCAGACCCTTCATAGCGCTCGGTCTGGCCCGGCCCAGGGTTCTTGTTGGAAAGGTCGACCTTCGAGCTGACCGCGTCGACGACCAATTCGCCGGCGGCGGAGGGAACCACGACCGACGGCGAAGACCCGGGTGATCCGCCCGCGGTCACGGGAGCATCGTTGGGAGTGGTCTGGTCCACCCCGGTATAGGCGACGATTCCGACCGCCATGCCGACGGAACTTGGCGAAACGATGCGGAGGGTCTTGGCGCCGGGGGTCGGCGCCACGAGCTTCCAGAGTTCGATGCGAGTATCCGGACCTCCCCCTTGCGTCCGCCCCGCAATCCGGGTCATTGCCTGGTTCGTCCCCCCTTGGTCCCAGGTCACCGAGGTCAGGGTCGCCGCGGAATCGCCCTGCCCGATGCCCACGAGCAAGAGTCGGTTTGACCCCGAGCCCACGTTGGGGCCGACGATGTTGACCGTGGTGCCCGAACCCCACCCCGTCCCCGCAATGTCGAACGCGATGCCTCCGACGCCGCTTGTCGTGACATCTAGCAGGGATTCCCAACTACCCGCCGGGATCGTCGTGCCCGTGGTGGGGTCCGCGTACCAGCACGCACTTTGGCCCGTGGTGAGGGAGACCTGCTGCACGGGCCCCGGGCCCTGCGTCGTCGAGGCGACCTTGTTGTAGTTGCAGTCCGTCTCCGACGCGTGGTCCGTGTTGAGGAGCCAAAGCCTCTGATTGCCCCCGATGTCGAGCGGTTGTGGGCGGGCGCCTCCGCGCGTATCCAAGCGGTATGTCGCCTGGCCGACACTGTCGACGCGTCCGCTCCAATCCTTCAGCTCGAAGTACGCCCGAGAGTCGTTCGCGAGGTTTCGCCCGAGGGCGCTGAAGGCAAATTCCACGCGGCTGAAGTCCGAGGCAACCGTAATCGTCTCCAACGACGTCCACGCCCAATCCCACGGGCTCGCCCCCGTAAAGGCGCTGAGCGTCTGCGAGGTCATCTCGCCATACTTCCCGCGGATCTCGACGAGGAAGTCCGCGCCGATGGCGTCGACCCGCAACCCCGTCGCCGTATCGTTGTCCGAGTCGAGGAAGACCCGGGCGACGTCCTCCCCGAGGACGACGGGACGGACCGTGGGGCCGATGTAGACGCTGACGGGAAGGCCCGCGTACGCCGGCGGGAACGTCCCGGGGATTGTCGTGTTCAGGTAGAGGTCCGGACCGCCGGGATAATCGAGGAGACCGTCGGTGTCGTAGTCGCCTCCGGTGTCGACGTCGTACACGCCGTCGTTGTCGAAGTCAAAGGGGAACGGGTCCTCGAAGTCCGGTACCCGGTCCCGGTCGGCATCGGCCGGTGGCGGGACGCTGCCGGTGGCGGGTCCCGGGGAGGCAGGGACGACGGCACCGTCCAACGCCCTTCCGGACACGCGGAAATACGCAGAGGCCTGTTGCGCGTTCAGATAGAACGAGTATTCCACGAGGTCGATCCGCGCGGGCACCCCTGGTTCGCCTGGGGGATCCGACGTCGTGTTCGTCCACTCCGAGAATCCGCCGTCGACGATGGCCGCGGTCGGGACCGTGCCGAGATATCCGACGGCGCGATTGGCGAGAGGCCGGGCGATGGACACGGCCGCCGAACCCGCGCCGATGTCCCCAGGGCCATCGATGCGCCCCCCGAGCGTGTCGCCGGAGGTCGCGGTCGTGCTTGCGAAGAGCGTCAGCTCCTCGGTCTCGCCGAGGCGGAGGGTTCGGGGCGGGAACTGGAACACGACTTCCGACGTGAGGGGAATGCGGACGCCGAGTTCCGCGCCGAGTTCGTCGACGAGGCGCACGTCGGAAATCGCGCTGACGGGTGCGGTCCCAGTCAGGACGACCGCGAGGGAATCGTAGGTCACGTCGCGGACGGCCGCCGTCAACTCGAATCGGACGAGGGGAACCATCGCTCCTGCGACGATCTCCGGCACGACGAGGTTCTCAACGATATGGAGGCTGCCCGACGTGGTGCTCGCGACGTACTCCCCTGCTTCGACCGCGCCATCGTACGCCATCGCGTGGAACGCGACGTCGATAGCCTGTTTCTCTGCCGCCAGGGAAAGCCAATCGACGTGTGCCTCGATCCGCGGGCCTCCGACCGCCGCGCTGATCGACGTCGGCTTGATCCAGCCGTTCCAATCGAGGGGCTCCCGACCCGCGTCCCATTCCGACAACGCCGCGTGCTCGACCCGCCCATCGGCTCCGGACACTTCCAGGAGGCGGTCCCCGCCCAGGCCCGCGGCGGCATACCCCGTGTCCGGATCCCGGTCCACGTCGAGGAACGCGCGGAACGTGTCCAGGATTGGCGGCGAACCGCCGCCTGTGAGGGCCGTGCCCGCGACCTCAAAGTAGAACGCCAGGAAGTCGACGTTGTCCGTGATTCCGAACCGGACGAGGTCGATGTTTGGAGGCACGGTCGCGTTCGCCGGGGAGGCGAGGAGGGGCACCGCGTTCCAGTCCGAGAACCGCCCGTCGATCGCGATCGGATACTGACCGTCTTCCGATGGGCCCATGAGCGGAGCAATCAGGAGGATGCCGGACAGGACCGGGATGATGAGCAGCTTCCACCGTCGGCCTGCGGCCTCGTGCCGGATGCGCATCGACCCGAGCCCGTTGGTGAACCCGGATCCGTTCGTGAGCCCGTTCGTCATTCCGGATCGCAGGGTCGCGAGCCCGTTCGTGAGCCCGTTCGTCATCCCGTTCGTCCGGTCTCGAGTCCCGTTTACGAGTCCATTCGTCCGTCCCGTCCCGCGGGCGAGGTCCTTCGCGAGCCCGTTGGTGAGGCCCCTCGGGGTGCCTTGCGGACCGACGGACACTCCGTACACCTCCGGGCGGGGCTCCACGACCTGTGCTTCCAGGGGAGCGGGCGGCTCTTGCCAACCCTCGAACGCGACCCCGCACGCTGGACAGGCCCGGTCCTCTTCTTGCACGAGGGTTCGGCAAGAGGGGCAGAGCAGGTACGGTTCGCGGAGCGGGGCTGCGGTCGTCTCTGCAGCCTGCGCCTGCTCCGAGCGATCCGGCTGCTTGTCAATCGCGAGGCGCCGGGCAAGGCTCTCCTCGGCCTTCTTCAGGTCCCCACTCTTCGCGTGCAACTTCGTCTTGAGGACCCATAGACCCGGATATCGCTCGTCGACCTCCGCGAGGGTCTCGAGGGTCGCGAGAGCGCCGCGGAGATCGCCGGCCTTCGCCCTTGCCGCCGCCCTCACGAACAAGGCGTCGGGGTCACGGGGGTCGTTGCGGAGGCGGCGCTCCACAAAGTTAAGGAGCCGGGCCCCGGCGTCTTCCTTCTTAGGAGGAGCCTCTGGCGGCGCTGCCTTGGCGCGCGCCTGCCCTGCCTCTTCCGTTCGTCCGAGGGCGTCCAGGATCTCCGCCTTGACGCGCCACGCCTCTCGGTCGTTCGCGTCGATCTTCAGCGCAGCGTCTGCGCACCGGAGCGCCTGTGCGTGATCGCCCATCTCGCGGAGGTTGCGCGCGGTGGCGAGCCAGATCTTCGGGTCCTTGGGATGGGACTTGATCAGTGCTGCCTGGCGGAGGAGCGTGCGCTCCCTCACGGAGGTTCCGGAAACGCGGAGGACGCGGTCCTTCCCCACCTCGATTGGGACATAATTCGAATCCGCCGCCGTGCCTCGCAGGGACAGCACCGCGACCTTGCGCACGAGCTTGTCGCCCTCGCGGATCCGCTCGATGTCGACGACGCCGTCGAACGGCTGGTGGATCGAGGAGACCGTCCGCTCGTCGTGCATCTCCTTCTCAACGACGAAGAGCGACGTGATGCCGAGGCGTTCGAGCTTGGCTTTCGAGGATTGCGCGAAGCCGTACACCGCGGGAGCGTCGTACGCGCTCAGCGCCGGGGACAACACCTCCACCGCCGCGCGCCTCTCCCCCTCTCGGGACAAGGCGGCGATCGCCCGGGAGATCGCGATGCCCACGTTCGCGAGGTCGATGGACGCCCGGAACACGGGCCCGTCCTGCTCGACGTCCTGGACGGGGTTCTCCTTGTACGTGAACCAGTCCACGAACTTCAGGCGGTTCTCCGCGACCGCGCGGTCCACGTCGACGCCCGCCTCCCGCAGCTCCTCCATGTACTTCGCGGGGGACACGGAGGAGAGGACGACGAGGGCGGACCCCCCGCCCCGCAGCCCGGCGACGATGAACTGGAAGAGGAACGTGTCCTTCTCGCGGCCCGCGGGGCCCTGGATGACGACCGCAGCACCGCTCGGGATGCCTCCCTGGATGAGTGCGTCGAAGCCGGGGACGCCGGAGGAGATCCTCATGGGATGTGCGCCTCCGCAAACTTGGGGGCTTCGAGACGTTCGTCCTCCGCCCTCGTCCCTCGGACGCGGCGTCGCCGCCAAAGGGCGAACAGGAGAATCCCCAGGACCGGGATAGCCACGGCCTCGAACTCGGGGATTCCCGCGACGATTTGGGAGAAGAAGTACGTCTCCGAGGCCGACGCCTTCCAGTACAGGCCTCCGGCCGCCCCGCCATACGTAGCATCGTTCGGGGCGCGCACCATCAACGTCGGCTGGTCCGCGGAGTCCACGAACTCGCGGCCACGGTCCGTGACGACGACCGCCACATCGAGGTAGAGGTCCGAGACGACGGGGTCCGGGCCGCTCGCATCGACGAAGCGGATCGACGGGGCGCCGGAGTTGTACTCCGTGCCGGTCATCGTGTACGTGTACAGAGCGTTCGTCGTCGCCGAGATCGTGATCCGGGTGTTCCACGCCGAAGGCGGGGTGAGGACCTGGACGAGCATGTCCTCGTCCACGCGATATCCTTTCGCCTTCAGAGTGTACGTCGTCCCGCTCGGCACGCTCGAGAAGTCGTGCCGAATCTCCATTGCGCCGCCCGCGCTGCCGAACGCGAGGTACCAGACGAAGAACTGATCGGGGTCTGCGTCGTCCATGATGAGCGTAAAGCCGCCGGAGTCGACGGATTGGACATCCATCAGCCCCTCTAGGGTCTCCGTCGTGGCGATGTTGATGTACACCTCGTCGTGCTCGACGCCATCGGTGACCTCGGCGGTCGGCGTGCCGTGCTCGTCCCATGTTCCGTGGGCCGCACGCTCCGTCGCGGACGTGAAACCCCCGAGACTCCAGGAGTCGTGGTCCTTCACGGTGTCCTGCGTGCTCTGGGTCGTGCCGTGGGAGGCGAGGAGGGCCCCCTTGGGCTGGAAGCCGAACGCGCCTTCGACGATCGTCGTGACCGTGTCCTTCTCCGTAAGCAGGTCGCCCACGAGATACTGCCCGCCCTTGAGGGCGAGGTAGTGCACCCTGCGGGAGCCCGCGCGCTCCAGCCAGTTGACCTGGAAGCCGTTCGACAACCACGACGAGACCTCCGCGCGACCGTCCGTGAGCGTCACCGCGGAGTCGAATAGCGCGATTGACTCGCCTGCGCGGCTGTACGAGATTGTCTGCGCGGTCGCAGCCGCATCGTTCGAGCCGCCAGCCCACACGGCGTCCACCGGCGTAGAACCCGCGGCAGCCCCCAGCATCATTGTGGAGTCGACCGCGGTCCCCGGGGGGTCCGCCCCGATCATCGCGGAGAAGAGGACGACGGCGTCGGGCTGGAATCCCACGGTCGTGATGTTCTGCGATCCGGTGGCCCCGGGCTCCGTGAAGATTCCGGACCCGACATTCGTCAGTTCCGAGCCGCCGAGCGCGAGGTAGTGAACGCGGAGGTTCGTCGCGAACTGATCGTCGATGATGAGCGTGAACCCGTTCGAATCCATCGACTGGAGGTCCGCAAGCCCGTCGATCGCGCCGGCCGTCGTCAGCGCCCCGATCGCAGCGGCGTCGTGGTGGCCTGCGTCCGTCGCCGTCGGGTCCGCGAGGCCCATGGACTGCGAGTAGACCGCGCGCCGGTCCGTCGGAGAGACCGCGACCCCGAACCCTCGCTTGTGGACCAGCCCGCCTGTGAAGTCAACGGTCGTTGTCAGCCCCGACCACCAGAACAGCACTGCCTTCGGCTGGAATCCCGTACCGGTGACCTGCGTCGTGGTGCCGACGGCGCCCGTGCCGACGTTGAACGAACTGACTTTCGTGAGGAAGTCCGCCTCGCGGTACTGGACGTATGTGGTGTCCTCGAGTGCGACATCTCGAGAGAACGTGCCCGACACACGGCCCCCTTTTGTGAGCGTCTCCGTCGACGCCGCCGTGTCCGATCCCCAGATCCCGCCCGTCCTGTGCTTGTAGAACAGGTGAGGGCCCGTCGTCCGGACATACAGGGCGTGGACGTTGTTGTCCTTGTCGATGCCGATTGACGGCTTGGTGAACAGAACCCCCGTCGAGCTGTCCAAAGTCTCAGCGCTCGCCCACCCCCCGCTCGGGTAGTCCAAATACCTCGCGAAGATCGCCCTCGTCGTCGCGTCGACGTCCTTCGCGTACGCGACCCAGAGGTCGCCGTTCGCCTCGTAGGTCGTGGCGAGCGAAGCGTACGACGTGCTTTCTACGGAGGTCGCGACCGTGTCGTAACCCGCAGTGCCGTCCCACTTCGTGAACTCCCCGGAAGCGTCACAGCTGCTCGTCGACAGATTCTTGCAAACGGTGTACTGGATGTCCGTGAAGGGATCCGAGGCGGCGGTTTCCCTATACTCCAGTTCGAAGCTCTCGTAGAGCGTCGTCCCAACGTCGGCCGAGAACGTGCTCGTGCCGATGACCGTGAACGTCGTCCCGTCCCACCGGATGGCGCCGAGGTCGTTCGCGGTCCCCTCCATGACGGCACCGAGGATCTTTGTGTCCCCCGCCTGGGGGAACGGGTTGGTCCGGAGCTGAATCCATGGGTGGGTGTTGGAACCCCCCATCGACACCGCGACGGATGGGGTGTTCCACGTGTTCGGAGCCGTGAAGCTTATGTAGTTGAGTCCCGGGAGGTCCGCGCAGACGACCAAGCCCTTGCTGCCGGACGACTCCCACGCGAAGTCGCATGTCTGGCTCGCTTGCGTGTCCACAGTGCCGATTCCGCTGTTCCAGAACGCCCACGCAGACCCGTCCCAGTAGCACTGGTTCAGGTCGGGCTTGCTGTCCACGTTCACGAGCATCATGTCGTTCGCGGTCGACAGCGGATTCGGCTTCAGGGAGAGCCAGCGGACCTCCGCCGTGTCCGCGCACGTGAAAGGCGTCGAGGCGGCACCCCAGCTCGTCGTGAACTCCTTCGACACGAGGTTCGTGCTTCCAGTGTCCACGGAGACCGCGAGCAGATGGCCCGAGCTGGACTCCCACGCAATCGCGGCCTGCCCCCGAATTGGATTCTGGGCGTTCGCGTTGACCTCGATGAACGATCCGAACGCGCTCCCGTCCCAGATCCAAGCGTTCACATCCGCGTTCGTCGTGTCGCCGCCGACGAGCCCGATCTGGTTGCTCCCCTTCCTCGAGGCCAAGACGATCAACACGTACTCCGTGTCCGTCGCGTGGCCGGTATCGTCGAGGTACTGCTCCGCGCTCCAAGAGCCGCCGATGTAGGTCTTGTAGGCGATGTCGCGGGTCGTGTCCGTCGACAGCACGCCGTACACGAGCAACGCCTCCCCACTCGCCTGCTCGTACGCGATGTCGAACCGCATCTGGGACGTCGTCGGGGCGGCTGACCACACCTGCCCGATGTTGTTCGTCACCGTGCACCAAGGCGAACAGACGTACGCGTCGAGCCATCCATCGTCGCTCAGGGTGACGATGACGCGTTCGCTCGCGATCGTCGGTGAATACGCCATCCGAACCGCCCGGATGGGGCTGCCCGACGTGGACCGCTCCGTTTCGCCGCCCCATGCGGAGCCGTCCCACGGCCTCGTCTTGGGGCTGTTGACCGTGTTCGTCCCAGTGTTCGAACGATAGCCGATCTGTGCCTCCGTGTCCCCAACGAATGAACGTGCGAGGCTCACGTAGTTGTTCTGAGGGGACAGGTCCACGGACTGGCCCGTGTACGTCGTGCCCCACGAGACGGTGGGTTTCCATGCGCCCCCGGCTTTGTTCTTGTAGTAAATGGTCTCACCTGTCTTCGAACCGCTCCACGCGACGTGAGGGTTATTGCTCGTGTCCGTCGAGACCGTGGGCATGTACCCCGCTGACGCGTCGTCGACGTTCGTGACCGCCTCCCAGTTTGCGGCGTTGGCCAACTCACCTTGGGTCGGATAGGCGACCGTGGTCTTCGTGTACCGGACGAGGTTCAGAGTGTTCTGGTCTCCCGCCGCGGACGCCGACACCCAGACGACGTGTAGGTATCCCGCTGAGTCGATGGCGATCGAAGGCTCCGCGGAATCGCGCGACAAAAGCAGTGGACTGTCCGCGGTGTTCCCGGATGCCAGAATCACTTGCGAGCCCCATGTCGAGCCGCTCGTGTCGGAGCTTCGCATCAGGACGAGGCGGTCCCAGACAGGGAGGTGGATTGCGACGAGCTTGAGCTCGCCGTTCGACCCGGTCGAGGGGGCCGTCGCGGCGCCCTCGTAGGACGGATTCGCCGACGCGGTCGTCACCTTCCGGACGAACGGCTCCCACATACTAGCCCCGACCGGGAGGTAGGGTCCGATCGCCCAGTACCCGACGAACGCCGCCGCGGGGTCTGCGTCGTCCATCACAAGGGTCCACCCGTCCGAGTTCACGGATACGACGTCCATGAGGCCCTCGATCGCCGTGTCCGTGCTGAGGTTACAGTACAGCTCGTCGTGCTCCACTCCGGTTCCCACGTCGGAGATTGCCTGGGCGTCCTCGTCGAGCACGCAGTGGGCCCTCCGCGTGCTGGCGTCCGTGACGGACCCCAGGCTCCATTCGTCGTGGTCCTGCACGATATCCGATGTGCTCTGGGCCTTGTTGTGGGACACGAACAGGCCAGCCATGGGCGAGAACGCAAGCCCTGTCTCCGAGAACTGGCTCGTGTTCGTCTGCGTGAGGACGTCCCCGACCGCGTGCTGTCCTCCCTTCAGCGCGACGTAGTGGATCCTCCGGCTTCCCGCCCGCTCCGTCCAGTCCAGCGAGAACCCGTTCGAGAGCCACGCGTCGACCTCCCCCCGCCCGTTCGTGAGCGTCACGGCGGCGTCGAACAGGCCGATGCTCTCCCCCGCGCGGTTGTACGAGATCGCCTGTGTGGGACTGACCGCGTCGTTGGCCCCGCCCGCCCACACGACGTCGTTCGGGTTCCCGGACCCTGCCGCGAAGCCGATCATCATCGTCGAGTCGATCTGCAGCCCCGGTGGGTCCGCGCCGATCATCGCCGAGAACAGGACCACGGCGTCGGGCTGGAAGCCTACCGTCGTGATGTCCTGGTTGCCCGTCGTCGCGGACTCGGTGAACATCCCGGTCGCAACGTTCGTGAGGTCCGAGCCCCCGATCGCGAGGTAGTGCACGCGGAGGTCGAACCCGAAGTTGTCGTCGATGATGAGGCGGAATCCCGTCGGAAGCATCGCGTCGTGGTCCGCCAGCCCGTCGATCCCGCCCCCGGTGAATAGTGCGCACAGCGCCGCGTCCGCGCGGTGCGCGGTGTTCGCGGCCGAAGTAACGTTGTCCACAGATTGCCCGCACACGGCCCGGCGGTCCGTCGTGGAGATCCCGGCGCCAAATGCCTGTTTGTGGTTCTGCGTCGATGCGGTATCCGTACTCTCCGTCCGCCTGCTCGCCCACAGGAAGTAAACCTTCGGCTCGAACCCCGTGGTGACCGTGACCGTCGTGCCCGCCGCGCCGGTCCCAATGTTGAAGGAGCCCGTGTCCACAAACAGACCGGACGAGGGTCCGATCGCCCAGTACCCGACGAACGCCGCCGCGGGGTCTGCGTCGTCCATCACAAGGGTCCACCCGTCCGAGTTCACGGATACGACGTCCATGAGGCCCTCGATCGCCGTGTCCGTGCTGAGGTTACAGTACAGCTCGTCGTGCTCCACTCCGGTTCCCACGTCGGAGATTGCCTGGGCGTCCTCGTCGAGCACGCAGTGGGCCCTCCGCGTGCTGGCGTCCGTGACGGACCCCAGGCTCCATTCGTCGTGGTCCTGCACGATATCCGATGTGCTCTGGGCCTTGTTGTGGGACACGAACAGGCCAGCCATGGGCGAGAACGCAAGCCCTGTCTCCGAGAACTGGCTCGTGTTCGTCTGCGTGAGGACGTCCCCGACCGCGTGCTGTCCTCCCTTCAGCGCGACGTAGTGGATCCTCCGGCTTCCCGCCCGCTCCGTCCAGTCCAGCGAGAACCCGTTCGAGAGCCACGCGTCGACCTCCCCCCGCCCGTTCGTGAGCGTCACGGCGGCGTCGAACAGGCCGATGCTCTCCCCCGCGCGGTTGTACGAGATCGCCTGTGTGGGACTGACCGCGTCGTTGGCCCCGCCCGCCCACACGACGTCGTTCGGGTTCCCGGACCCTGCCGCGAAGCCGATCATCATCGTCGAGTCGATCTGCAGCCCCGGTGGGTCCGCGCCGATCATCGCCGAGAACAGGACCACGGCGTCGGGCTGGAAGCCTACCGTCGTGATGTCCTGGTTGCCCGTCGTCGCGGACTCGGTGAACATCCCGGTCGCAACGTTCGTGAGGTCCGAGCCCCCGATCGCGAGGTAGTGCACGCGGAGGTCGAACCCGAAGTTGTCGTCGATGATGAGGCGGAATCCCGTCGGAAGCATCGCGTCGTGGTCCGCCAGCCCGTCGATCCCGCCCCCGGTGAATAGTGCGCACAGCGCCGCGTCCGCGCGGTGCGCGGTGTTCGCGGCCGAAGTAACGTTGTCCACAGATTGCCCGCACACGGCCCGGCGGTCCGTCGTGGAGATCCCGGCGCCAAATGCCTGTTTGTGGTTCTGCGTCGATGCGGTATCCGTACTCTCCGTCCGCCTGCTCGCCCACAGGAAGTAAACCTTCGGCTCGAACCCCGTGGTGACCGTGACCGTCGTGCCCGCCGCGCCGGTCCCAATGTTGAAGGAGCCCGTGTCCACAAACATGTCAGCCGCCAGGGCACCAATCGTGTGGGCGAACTCGTTGCTGCTGCCCGAACCCGTGCCCGCCAACCGGATGTCGTTTGCGGCTGCCGCGTACGTCCGCGAGATGATCGGCGAATTGATCTGCATCGAGCCGAGGATCACGTCGTCGCCGGACGCGAACGTCGTGCTGCTCGTCCCGAGGACCGTCCTCGACGTCCCAATCGAGACGCTGGACGTGTCAACGTCCGTCGCCGCCAGACCCCGGAAGACCATGAGCTTGGCCTCGCCGTTGCCCGTGCTCGTCGCGTCGGCGTTCACCGCCCTCACGTCGTAAGTCGGGTTCGCCGCGGCCCCGGCGTCGAGGGCGACCAGCATGGCGAAGACCCCGTTCGGGGAGGCCGCCGCGGCGTCCGTAATCGACATCTTGTACTCGATGCCACGAAGCGAGGTCGATCCCCGCCGCACTTCGATTCCCAAGGGCGTGTCGATTTCCACCCGGCCTTTCGTCTGGTCAATCTGCACGGCGGCGACGATGATGTTCGGGAGGCTCGACGAGGCGGCGGGGAACGTCGTGGCCTGCGACACGAGGACGGTAGCAGTGGTGGCGAGGGCGACGGAGCTGCCGTCGGCGAAGACGCTGCCGGCGGACGCAAGCCCGTTGATCATGACCAACTTCACCTCCGCGTTCAGACCCGTGGCGTCGGCTGCCGCGAACACTCCGTAGGTCGAGTCCCCCGGAGCCGACGGGTCCTTCCCAATGAGCACCGCGAACATCCCGTCGCCCACTCCGCCGGTCGCAGGCACCTTGACGGCGAACTGCGTTTCCGAGATGAGGGGATCGGTCGTCGCCGTCCCCCGTCTCAGTTCAAGGCTCCCTGCGGAGATGGTTCGGGCGGACGCTGCTGTGTTGTCGAACTGGACCACAGCGACGATGAGGTTGTCGCTCGAGGTGCGGGTCGTTGCCATCGAGTCCAAGAGCCCCAAGGTTGTCGGGACTGCCACCGACGAGCCGTCCTTGAAATCGGACTCAACCGACCCGGCCCGATCGTCGAACACCGAATACCAACACCCGTCGGAGTTCGTCGCGTCGCACGCGCTGTCGACTGCGACATCCCCCGCCCGGACGACCTTCCGCTGGTGATTGTACTGTGTGGTGATCGCGTTCGAGCGCGGGTCGATGAGCGTGTTCGCGCGCGTGCCGGGAACGTCCGCCCAGGGAAGAACGACGGGCATTGGCGACGGCGCCGTGTCAAAGGACGATGCGGGCGAAGTCGATGAGGCCCCGGATGCAAATCCGGGATTTCCCCGAGTGCCGCGCGTGCCCGCATCGTACACGTCGCGGGCCCCCATAGGCTCGGCGATCTCCACGTAGACCCGCGAGCCGCCGGGCGTCAGGTTCTCGGGCGCCGCGAACTCCGTGCGGTTGAACCCCAGCGCGAAGGAGGTGTCCGCGGTCCGGAGCCACGACCACTGGCCGGGGAAGGTGCCCGCGAACGAGAAGAGGCCAGAAGACCGCACGGCCCCGGAGGTCCCTGCGAGCTCGATCATTCGATCCGCGCCCAAGCCGTTGATCGCATACCCGCTCGAGCTGGAATTGTCGCGATCCACAAAGACCCGAAGGATATCGT
Source organism: uncultured Methanomassiliicoccales archaeon (assembly GCA_964396265.1). GTDB lineage: Archaea > Thermoplasmatota > Thermoplasmata > RBG-16-68-12 > EA-27 > EA-27. The sequence goes on along the minus strand of CAYNEM010000002.1, from coordinate 122,464 downwards.
CCCGCGAACGCAGTGGCTTCTGGACGGGCCCGACGTAAATGCTCACAGCCCGTCCCGCATGGGGCGCGGGGAATCCGGCCGGGATGGTTGTGTTCAGCCAGAGATCCGTGCCGCCGGGACCGCCGAAGTCCATGACGCCGTCCTTGTCAACGTCCCCGGCCTCATCCGCATCCGGGATCCCGTCATTGTTGAAGTCGAAGGGAAGGGGGTCTACCGCGTCGGGAACCTGGTCCCGGTCCGAGTCAACGGCTGTCACCCCTGCGGGCATCGCCAGTCCGTTCGGCTCGACGACCCACGTGCCGCCAAAGACTCGACCCCCGACTTCGACGAAGAAGAAGGATTCGTTCCCGAGGGACTGCGCCGCGAAACCCTCGAAGTCGATGCCGGGGCGGTCCGGGCCGGTGACATCACCAGACGGGTCGACTCCCAGCGTTCTCCATTCGTCGTACCCGCCGTCGACTCGGGGCGCGGCGGGGGAGGCAACGAGGTACCCTACGTCGCTGGGCCCTGCGAGCCGAATCACGCTGACGACAGCGCCTGGGGCGTTGACGTCCTGTGCACTCCCCACAAGGGCGCCGATCGTGTCGCCGCCCAAACCGAGGGTCTCGGCGATGATGTAGTATGTTTCCGTCGCCCCCGCGATGACGGTACGCTCGGCGAACTGAAAGGCGACCCGCCTGCCCGCAGGGACCTGCGTGTCGACAATGGAGCCGACGGCATCCACGAGTCGAATCTGCGTCGTCGTGGTGAACGGTGCCGAGCCGATCAATGTGACGGTGAGGGCGTTCCACCGGGTCGCCGCGAGAGCGGCGGAGACATCCAGGCGGAGGAGCTGCGTCGTTGGGGTCGTGATGGTCTCGGGGACAACGGGGACTTGGCGGACAACCAAGCTCCCACCCGCAACGTTCAGCGCGAAATCCGCGGTATCCGTGGATCCGTCGAACCCTCGCGCATGGACGGTGGCAAATGCGATCCGCCCGGCATCCTCGAGATATTGCCAGTCGACGTGAGCTTCGGTCCGTGGACCGGCTGCAGCTGCGGGGATTCCCGCCCCGCCGATCCAGCCCCTCCAATCCGTCGGATCGAAACTTCCATCCCACGTCTGAACCGTACTCACGTTCACGCTGGCACCCCACCCAGAGATCCGAATGAGGCGGTCGGCCCCGAGCCCGTCGACGCGGTAGCCGGTCGCCCAATCTCCGTCCGTGTCGAGGAACACGTGGAAGGCATCCATGGTCGGCGGATTCCCGCCGCCCTGGAGGGCGGTTCCCGCGACCTCGATCAGGACGGCCAAGCCACCCATGTTGTCGACGATCCCGAACCGCACGATGTCGACATTCGGATTCGACCCTCCGCGCGACTGGGCGATCGCCAACGATGGAGTCCAGTCGGACGCGTCGCCGTCGATCGTGATCGGTCCCAGGCCGGAAAGCGGGGTCGGGGATGCGAGGAGGGGGAGGAGAAGGAGAGCGGCTGAGAGAAGGGGGATGATGTACAGCTTCCTCCGAGTGACGGCGGCGTCCGGGCGGAACCGCACGGACCCGAGGCCGTTCGTGAACCCCGAGCCGTTCGTGAACCCATTCGTCAATCCCGCCCGGAGCGCCCCGAGCCCGTTCACGAGCCCGTTGGTCTTGCCATCCGTCCGGCCCTGAAGGCCATTGGTCCGCCCGTCCGACCGATCCCGCGTCCCGTTCACGAGTCCGTTCGTCCGGCCGCCCGAGCGATCCCTCGTGCCGTTCACGAGTCCGTTCGTCCGGCCGCCCGAGCGATCCCTCGTGCCGTTCACGAGTCCGTTCGTCCGGCCGCCCGACCGATCCCGCGTCCCGTTCACGAGTCCGTTCGTCCGCCCGCCAAGGCCTTTGACAAGCCCGTTCGTCCTCCCGGTGCCGCGCTCAGGTCTCCGGGATAGGCCGTTGGTCAAGCCCCGCTCGGCGGCTAGTCGGTTGGTCTTTGGCGGCGGGACCGTTTCCGCGACAGTCCCTTCTCCTCCTTCGAAGACAAGACCGCACAGCGGGCACGTCGCGTCCTGCTCGCGAACGCCGGCGCCGCACGCCGGACACGCGTAGGCGGCGGCAGCGGGCACCAATGGGGTTGCGGCCTCGCGCTCGGATGCTGGTTCATCTTGGCGGCCTGAGGACTCTTGAGCGTGCTCGCGCGCTTGGCGCCACTGTTCTTTCTCGCCGCGGAGAGCGTGGAGCTTCGCCTTGAGCACCCAGAGGCCGGGGTACGCGCCGTCGACCGACGCGAGGGTCTCGAGGGTCCGGATTGCGCCCGGGACGTCGCCCCCCTTCGCGAGCATCGCCGCCTTTGCGAAGAGAGCATCCGCGTCTTCCGCGTTCTCCCCGAGCCGGTCGTCCACGGCTGCCGCCCGGTCTGATGGGAAGTTCTCCTGGCTGTCGGGCCTCCGCGATGGCGTCGTCGCGCGCCGGCGCGACTGCTTCGCCTCCTCGTCCCGCCCCAGGGCATCGAGGACATCGGCCTTGAACCGCCACGCGGAAGCATCGTCCGGAGCGAGGATCAGGGCCGCCTCGACGCACTCCAGCGCGCGCTCGTCCTTCCCCATTCCATGGTAGTTCCGGCCCGTCGCGAGCCAGATCCTAGGGTCGTCGGGATTCGTCTTGAGGAGGTTCTCCTGGTCGCGCAGGGTGCGCTCCCTCTCGGTCATCACGAGGACCTGCAGCCGGTTGTCCGCACCGAGCTCGAGCGGAACGTACTGAGGCTCCGCCCGGGTCCCCTTCAGGGAGAGAACAGCGATTTTGCGGACGATCTTGTCCCCCTCGCGGATCCGCTCGATGTCGATGACGCCGTCGAACGGCTGCTGGATCGACGAGACCGTGCGCTCGTCGTGCATCTCCTTCTCGAGGACGAACAGCGAGGTGAACCCGAACCGCTCGAGCTTCGCCTTGGTCGATTGCGCGAAGCCGTAGACGTTCTGCAGTTCGTAGAAGCTCAATGCGGGCGACAGGACCTCGACCGCCGCGCGCAGTTCCGTGTCCTTCGGGAAGGATGCGATCGCCCGGGAGACCGCGATCCCGACGTTCGCGAGGTCGACGGACGCCTTGTAAGTGGGTCCCTCCTCTTCGATCTCATGGACGTTCTCTTCCTTGTAGGAGAACCAATCCACGAACTTCAGGCGGTTCTCCGCAATCGCGCGGTCGACCTCGACCCCGGCGGCGCGAAGCTCCTTCCGGAACGTCTCCGTCGATACGGAGGAGAGGACGACGAGGGCGGAACCCCCCTGCTTGAGTCCCTCCCCGATGAACTGGAGAAGGATCGCGTCCTTCTCAACGCCTGCGGGTCCCTGGACGATGACGGCCGCGCCCTGGGGGATGCCCCCTTGGATGAGGGCGTCGAAGCCGGGGACGCCGGAGGAGAGTCTCATATCACACGCTCCTCCGCGACGACGAGCCCGTCCGACGTGATGTGGACCGGATGTTTCCCCGTGTCGTGGCGCGTGAACCGCATCTTGCGGACCGTGAGCGTCCGGCGCAGCTCGCCCTTCACCTCATCGAGCGCGAGGTGCAGGAAAGAGTCCGCGAGGAACTGCTCGATGCCGAACCGCGTGAGACGTCCGCCCTCGGGCGACTCCGTCACGAGGAGCGACGTGACCTTCGACTCGCGCAGGAACCGTGTGAAGGCGAACATCTCCTCTCGGAGCTCGGGGAGGCTACGGTATCGGAGGCCGACCGCGGAGATCGAGTCGACGACCACGCGTCGGACGTTCGTGGAGGCGATGCAGCTGCGGAGGAAGTCCTGCAGCTCTCGCAACCCCACCGGCAGACCGTCGCGGGAGCTGGCGGCGCGGATTGCGCCGAGGTCGACGAGGACGAACTTGCCCTCGTCTTCCATCCGTTTGAGATCCATCCCGAAGAGCGCCGCCACCCGCTCGACGCTCTCCCGCTCCTCCTCGAGTGCAAGGAACGCCGAAGGCTCGTCGAACAGCCGGGCCCCTTGGTAGGCGAACTGCAACCCCAACAGGCTCTTCCCGCTCCCCGCGGGGCCCGCGACGAGGTTCACGCCGCCCCGGGGAAACCCTCCCTGGATGAGGGGGTCGAGGCCGTGGATTCCCGTCGGGACACGGTTGGAGGCGAGGGCCGTCACGGGAGGGACGATCATGCGGCCACCTCCGCCAGGCCCAGCAACGCGACGAGCTCTCGACGGCCTTCGACGGCGGCTTCCCACGCCATGCGGACGATGCGGCCGCCCGCGGCCGCTCCCATGAGTTCTATCGACGCGCGCCGCGCCTCTTGCAGGACGGCGTCGACCACCGCGCGTGGGTGTTCGTCGCGCGCGAACTCTTTTTCGAGGGACGCCCTCCAGTCCTCCTCGCCCCAGATCTTGCGTGCAAGGGAGGCCGCCAGGCGGCTCCCGCCGACCCGCTGCGATGCCGCGAACAGGGCGTCCGCGAATGCGAATGCGAACTCGCGCGCCTCGGCCGGGCCCACCCGTTCCGCGAGATCGAGCTCGAGGCGGATCACCGGGGAACGCAGGCGGTATGCGTGCGTGGGCCTCTTCGCGGCGTGCGCTTCGCGGTCGAGGAATCCGGCCATGTGGAATTCCGCGAGATACTTACTCGCCGTCGAGGTGTGGACGGCGAGGCCATGAGCGACCTCGCTCGCCAGCGTCCAGTTCCGCCCCCGCAGGAACCGCAGGATCGGAAGCCCGTGCTCGCTCGCGAGTGCTTCGAGCACTCTCCTTGGGTCACGTTGTGCCAGGAATGTCTACCCCGCGTAGAGTCTTCGACCAAGACTCTATTCACGCTGGACTCCTTTTTATAAGACGATTCGCCCGCCGTAATCACCTGTGATTTTCAAGGATGGGAAGGGGTATACCGGAAGACGGCATGGCCCGCCCGTGGGAGACGAAGTTTTGTACGAGATCCTCTGCCGCGGGCCGGACCGCTGCGGGATGTTCGTATCGGCCCGCAAGGTCGATGCATGTCCGCGATGTGGGTCCCGCAAGGTCCGCACGCGCCCCGTCAGCCGGTGATCGCTCCCATGGCGCTGAATGGTACGCCCGTTACATTAATGCGGAGACCCGCCTTGTCGCGGCCCCCGGAGGTCATTCGATGGTTGAGGGCGAGGGGATGCGCTACACGCGGTTTGAGCGTGCGCGGATCATCGGGGCCCGCGCGCTGCAGATTTCCATGGGTGCACCTCTCCTCGTCGAAGTCCCAGCCGGTATGGTCGATCCCATCGACATCGCCGACCTTGAGTTCCGAAAGCGCGTGCTTCCGATCACGGTGAAGCGCGGTTGACCGGGGACCGGGGCTGCTTCCCCCCCACCTCGCGGCTGTGGACTCCCCGCACGCACGTCCCGGCAACGGTCGGTCACCAGCCATGCACATCATATGACCCTTGTAGAAGCGATTACAGGCGACGACACCCGCGCAGAAACGTTAATCGCAGCTGCCCCCATCCGCGCGCCTGTGCCGGGCTGCTCCGCACCCGGGAAGCTGATCCTGTTCGGGGAGCACGCCGTCGTGTTCGGCGAGCCGGCACTGGCCATCGCGGTCGACCTCCGCGCGGAGGTGTTCGCGCGACCCCACACGGAATGGCTCGCGGACGGAAGGGACCTGTCGGACCCGAGATACGCCTACGTGCGGGCGGCCGTGGAGAGGGTGCGGCCCCCGAAGCCCCTGTGGATCGAGGTGCGGTCTCAGGTTCCCGAGGGCTCCGGACTCGGCTCCTCCGCGGCGGTCACCGTCGCAACCCTTGGATCCCTCCACCGGATGCGAGGGACCTTCGACGCCGCCGTGATCGCGAACGACGCGTTCGAAGTGGAGCTGGCGGTGCAGGGGCGAGCGAGCCCGACGGACACCACGACCGCGACCGCCGGCGGCGCGATCCTTGTCCTTCCCGAGAAGTCGGAAGGCCTTCTCTGGTCGTTCGAGCGTGGGGAACAGCGCTGGTTCCTCCATCACCGCATCCTCCCTCCTCTCCGGCTCGTCGTGGGATTCACGGGCGTGAGCGCCGCCACCGGGCCTCTCGTGGCTAAGGTCCGCGAGCTTGCGAAGACGAAACCGGAGGCGCGCAGTCGGATCTCCGAGATCGGGCAGATCGCCCTGGAGGGCGTGCGCGCGCTGCAGGCGAAGGACCTCGTCAGGGCCGGCGAGCTTATGAACGCGAACCACGCGCTGCTGAACCAACTCCTCGTCGGTCACCCGTTGCTCGACAAGCTCGTGGCCGCTGCCGCGCCGACCTCGTACGGCGCGAAGCTGACGGGCGCGGGCGGCGGTGGGAGCATGGTCGCCCTCACCGACGAACCGGAGAGGACCGCGAAGGCGATCGCCGCAGCCGGCGGGCGCGCGTTCACGGTCCACGCGGAGCCCAAGGGGGTCGTCGTTATCCCATGAAAGGTCGTCAGCGGCACCACAAGGTGCTCGCCCCCCGGGGGACCGTCCCCTCTTCGGAAGAGGAGGGTCCGGCCCCCGAGGGCGCGGCGCCATCCCTCCTCGTCGTCCACGCGGGGGAGCTCGTGACACTGCTCGGCGGAGAACGTCCACGTCGTGGCCGCGAGATGCGGGAGCTCGCGGTCATCCCCGACGGCGCGGTGTACGTCGAGGAGGGCATGATCCGCGACGTGGGCCCGTCTCGGGCGCTCCAGGCGAACCACGCGGACGCGGCGCTGGTCTTGGACGCAACCGGCAAGACCGTCGTCCCCGGGTTCGTCGACCCGCACACCCATCTTCTGTTCGCCGGTTCCCGGGAGCACGAGCTCGAATGGAAGGCGGACGGGCTGACGTACCAAGACATCGCGATGCGCGGAGGCGGGATCGGCCACACCGTGGAGAGCACGCGCCGGGCGTCCGAGGATGAGCTCATCCTTCGCGGCCGCCAGAGGCTCGACGCCATGCTCGCGCACGGCACGACAACACTCGAGGCGAAGTCGGGGTACGGCCTCACCACCACAGACGAGATGAAGATGCTCCGCGCGATCCAGGCCCTGCAAGAGGGTCACCCGGCGACCGTCGTCTCCACGTTCCTCGGCGCGCACGCCGTGCCGCCGGAGTTCGAGAAGCGCGCGGACGATTACGTGGATGTCGTCGTGCGGGAGATGTTGCCGGACGTGGCGGCGAAGACGAGCGCTCGGTATTGTGACGTGTTCCTGGAGGACGGGTACTTCAACGGGGACCAGACCCGCCGGATCCTCTCGGAGGCCGAACGTCTCGGCCTTTCCGCCAAGCTGCACGCGGACGAGTTCACGGACGGCGGGGGTGCGGCGCTGGCGGCGGAGGTCGGCGCAGTGAGCGCGGACCACCTCGTGCATGCGAGCAATGAGGGGATCCGGAAGATGGCCGAGCGGGGCACGATCGCGGTCCTCCTGCCGGCCTCGAGCCTCGCATCGCGAATCCCCTTCGCGCGGGCGCGGCACCTCGTCGACATGGGGGTCCCGGTCGCGCTGGGCACCGATTTCAGTCCGAACTGCTGGACGGAGTCCATGGCACTGGTCGTCTCGCTGGCGGCGCACCAGCTCGGGCTCACGCCGGCGGAGGCGCTGACCGCGGCGACGATCAACGCGGCGCATGCCGTCGGCTTGGGCAGCGAGGTCGGGAGCCTCGAGGTCGGGAAGCGCGCGGACCTGCTCGTCCTCGACGTGCCGGACCACCGCCATCTCGCGTATCGCATCGGGGCGCGGATCGCGGAGGTCGTCGTCAAGGATGGGCGCGTGGTCTGGCGGCGCGCACCCGAACATATTTAGAGGAAAACCTCCTTCCGTGCCTAGAAGGGATGGGATGGGCAGAGACTCTCTTCACTCCAACCGAAGGTCTTCTCCTCGGAGACAGCCAGACGCCGTGGCGTGGCACGCGATGCCCGTCCCGGAAGTGCGCGCACGCCTCCGATCCACTCCCGAGGGAATCACGGAAGAAGAGGCCGCGGTCCGCTTGGAGGCATACGGTCCGAACGCCCTCCCGGAGGGGCGCCGTGCCGGCCCCCTCCCGCTGCTCGCGCACCAGGTCCTCAGCCCGTTCATCCTCGTGCTCTTCGCTGCCGCGTGTATCTCCGTGGCCGTCCACACCTATCTGACGGCGTTCGTGATCGCGGTCGCGGTCTCGGCGAACGTCATGATCGGGTTCATGCAGGAGTACAAGGCAGAGCGAGCGCTCACGTCGCTCAAGAAGCTGAATGCGCCGAAGGCCGCGGTGATGCGCGGGGGCGTCCCGCGCGCGGTCCCCACCTCGGAGCTGGTGCCGGGGGACCTCGTCCTTCTCGAATCAGGAGACGCGATCCCCGCGGACGGGCGAATGGTCCAGGGACAAGGCGTCGAGACCGAGGAGTCGATCCTCACGGGAGAATCGCTGCCCGTGATGAAGACCCCCGCCGCCACTGAGCTTGCGAACGCCCCGATCCCGGAGCGGCCCTCCATGGTGTACATGGGCACCCTCGTCGTTGGGGGGCACGGGTCGTTCCTCGTCACCGCCACGGGGGCGGACACCGAGATGGGGAAGATCGCGACCACGCTCCAATCCGTGCGCACGGACCTCTCCCCCCTCATGCGGGAGGTGCGTGCGTTCAGCAAGCTGATCGCGGCGTTCGCCGCGTTCGCGGTCCTTCTCATCCTCGTGATCGGCCTCGCGCGGGGTTTGGCGCTGGGGGACGTCGTCCTGTTCGCCCTCGGCGAGGCCGTTTCGATCATCCCTGAGGGGCTCCCGGCGGCCGTCTCGATCGTCCTGGCGGTGGGCGTGCAGCGGATGGCCCGGCGCCATGCGGTCGTGCGAAAGCTCTCCGCGGTCGAGACCCTCGGCGCAGCAACGGTGATCTGCACGGACAAGACCGGCACCCTGACGGAGAACCGGATGAAGGTCGCGCGCGCGTACCTGCCAGGACATCGCGTCGACATGGACTTGCTAGCGCATGCGGCGGACGGCGGTGTCGCCGAGGCCCCGCTCGTCATGCTCGGTCGCATCTCCTCCCTCTGTCACGACCTGCGCGAGGAGTACGGGGACGAGGGTCTTCAGGTCCGGGGCGATCCGACGGAGGTCGCGCTCCTTCTGTTCGCCTCCCAGGTCGGGACGCCGGTCGTGGAGCGCGCGAATCGCCTTGGCGAGATCCCGTTCTCCCATGAGCGGAAGTACATGGCCGTCCAGTACGAGGGCGTCGGAGTCGGTCCCCAGCTCTATGCCAAGGGAGCTCCCGAGGTGATCCTGCAGCGCTGCACTCGCAGCCTCGAGGGCGATCTCGCCATCGACCTCGCGCCGGATCGCCGAGAGTTCTACGAGCAGCGCGCGTCGGAGATGTCGGGGCAGGGGCTTCGCGTCCTCGGGTTCGCCTACCGGGACATGGACACGGCGGGGACGGCCCTGGACGACGAAGCGATGCGCGACCTCGTGTTCGTCGGCTTCGTCGGCCTCATGGACCCGCCGCGCGCGGGCGTGGCGGAGTCAGTCCGGCGGTGCCACGCGGCGGGGATTCGCGTCGTGATGCTCACGGGGGACCACCGGCTCACGGCCGAGGCGATCGCGCGCCGCCTCTCCATCATCGACGATGCGCACGCGCAGGTTCTGACGGGCGACCGCGTCGAGGGGATGGACGACGAACAGTTCGCGCGGGAGCTCGATAGGACGAACGTTTTCGCGCGCGTGTCGCCGCACGTGAAGCTCCGCGTGGTCGAGGCCCTGAAGAAGAAGGGCAACGTCGTCGCAGTCACCGGGGACGGCGTGAACGACTCGCCCGCCCTCAAGCGTGCGGACGTGGGGATCGCGATGGGGATCTCCGGCACGGACGTCGCCAGGGACGCGTCGGAGATCGTCCTGACGGACGACAACTTCACGAGCATCGTGGCCGCCATCGAGGAGGGTCGGGTCGCGTTCATGAACATCAAGCGCGTCGTCGCCTTCTTGTTCACCACGAACCTGAGCGAGGCGGCCGTCCTCATCGCGTGCATCGCCGCGGGATTCCCCCTGCCGCTGCTCGCCGTCCACATCGTGTGGATAAACATGGTCACCGCCACGCCGGCGGTGCTCTCGTTGAGCCTGGAGCCGCGGCACCCCGGGGTCCTCACGAGGAGTCCGCGGCGGCTGAACGCGGGGCTGATCTCCTTCGAGGTGCGTCTCCTCATGGTCGCCGTGCTGGCGGTGATGCTCGTGGGTACGATGGGGCTCTTCTCCCTCAAGCTCGGTTCGGACGGCCTGGCGGGGGCGCGGACGATGGCGTTCACTGCGCTCGTCCTCTTCGAGCTGGCGAACGCGTTCAACTGCCGCAGCCTCGGCGAACCCCTGGGCCGCGTGGGCCTCTTCTCGAACCGCTACCTGTTGGTCGGCATCGCGGGGGCGCTCGCCCTGCAACTCCTTGCGATTTACCACCCGGCGATGCAAGCCATGTTCGCCACGGTGCCTCTCGGTCCCTGGGACTGGGCGGCCCTCCTCCTCGTCGCCCCATGGGTCGTCGTTGCGGCAGAGGTCCAGAAACGGCTCGTCAAGCGGTTTGCGCCGCGGGCCGGCAATCCGGCGCCCTCGGGCTGACGCGGTCACCTATCCCGGGGGCGCGATCGTCGCATCCTGGAGGCGCGAGCGAGCCTTCACGGTCATCCCGTCCCCGATAATCGATCCCGACAGGTGAGCCCCCTCCTCGATCACGCATCTCTCGGAAAGGACGGAGTCGAGGACCTCGCTATCCTTCCCCACGTGCGTCCCCTCGAGGATCACGGACTCCCGGATCGTGGCTCCCGCCTCGACGATGACGTCATCGTACAGGCAGGCCCCTTCCACGACGGCGCCCTTCCCGATGCGCACGTTCGATCCCAGGTACAGAGGGCCGGCAAGACGCACCCCCGGTTCGAGGATGAGCCCCTTACCCACCAACGCCGGCCCGAACGGGTCTCGTCCCAGCATCTGATGTTCGCGCCCTTCGCGGCGCACCACCTCAAGGCTCGCGCGGATGAGGTCCCTCGGTCGGCCGATGTCGACCCACACCCCCTCGATCCTCATACCGTAAAGCGCCAGCCCCTTCGCGAGCATCATCGGGAACACGTCCTTGGAGAAGTCGAACTTCGTGTTCTCCGGAATGAGCTCCAGGACCTCCGGCTCGAGCACGTAGATCCCAGCGTTCACGAGCTTCGAGAACGCCTCCTCCGGGCGCGGTTTCTCCTTGAACCTCTCGATTCGCCCGTCCTTCCCCAGGCCCGCGATGCCGTAGCCGGTCGGGTCCTCGACCTCCGTGAGCGCGATCGTCGCGACGGACTTCCGTCGGCGGTGGAAGTCGATCAAGGGGCGCACGTCGAGGTCCACGAGGACGTCGCCCATCGCCACCACGAACGTGTCATCGATGAAGTTCGCCACGCGCTTCACGCTCCCCGCGGTGCCCGCGGGCGTCCCCTCGAACGAGTACAGGATAGAAGCGTCGTAGCCGAGGCCCTCCGCGATCGCACGGATGAGCCGGTCGGACATGTAGGCGGTCGTGATCACGAGCTCCCTCACTCCGGAATTTACCAGGGAACGCAGAACAAAGTCGACGCACGGGCGCCCCGCCACAGGGAGCAACGGTTTGGGACGGGATTGGGTCAGCGGCCGGAGGCGTTGGCCCTCGCCGCCCGCGAGGACGATCGCCTTCATCCGCGGATCTCCACCTTGCCTTTATTGAGGAGCGCCTGCACGGCCTTGTCCGCGAACTCGTCGAGTTTCTTTTCGTCAAACAGGTTCCGACGGACCTCCAGGCGGTGCTGCTTCAGGTACTGTCGGACCTCGCGGACCTCCGCCCGCTGTGCCTCCCGCGTCGTGAGCACCTTCTCGCGCATCTCGACGACCTTCTGATGGATCTCGTCCGCCTTCTCCCGGGTCTCGAGGTACTCCTCGTGCTTCTTGTCCGACTCGACAATCAGGATTGCGATGTTCTTGATGAGTTCCGTGACCTTGTCGTGTAGGTCGTTCGCCTTCCGGGACAGATGAACGACCTGCTCGTGCTCCGTGTCCGCATCCTTGAACAGGTCGTCGATGGTCGAGTCGAGGTCCCGGACCTCCTTCGTGACCGCGTCCTGTTGCCCCTTCATCTTCTCGAGCTCACGGATATGGCGCATCGTGGCTCGCAAGTTCTCGATGAGTTCGTTCTCCTCGTCGAGCTTCATCGGGACGGTCTGCTGTTCCATCTCGATGCGCTTGAAGTCCTTGCGCAACGACGCCAGCTCCCCCGTGACGTTCTCCTTCATCTTCCCGCGGAACTCTCGGCGGATGTCGACGAGCTTCTTCGCCTTGTCCTGCAGCTCGTTCCTCACGCCCTTGTGCGCGCGCATCTCGCGGACGAACGCATCCCGAGCCCCCTTGAGGCTCCTCACCTCAGCGGAAACGGAGCGCTTCTGCTCGTGAAGTTGATCTCGCTCCTGGCGGAGGACATTCGCCTGCTCGTTGAAGGAGTCCCGCCGGTTCATCAAGTCGCTGAGCTTGATCTCTGCCTTGTCAAGCTCGGAAGGAACCTTCCTGCGGACCATACCCCGCCCCGAAGTAGTCGCAGAGACCTCTAGGGGGTCTTAACCCTTCCCATGGGCGAAGGCGTCCGCAAGCTCGCCGAACTGCTCCGGGGTGAGTTCCTCCGGCCGACTCCTCCGGTAAGGCGCCGCGTCGAGCATCCTGTCGAATGCAGCGCGGGACTCGGCGAATCGATTCCAGGTCAGGGGGAGAGAGTTCTCGATCATCTTGCGTCGATGTTCGAACGTCGCGTCAACGACCGCGTCGAACACGCCCGGGTCCGTCACGGGGAAGGGGAACGGGCGGGGTTCGAGCACGACGATCGCGGAGTCCACCTTGGGCTGTGGCCAGAACGCGGCGCGAGGCACATCCTCGGCCACGATGGCCTTGCACCGGACGTAGGCCTTCACCGAGAGGCGCGAATAGTGCTCCGTCCCCGGCCTTGCGACGAGCCGCTCCGCGAACTCCCGCTGGTACATGAGCGCTGCCCGGTCGAACGGGTGGTCGAGCAGGCGGAAGGTGATCGGCGAAGAGATCTGGTACGGGAGGTTGCTGACCACCTTGTCGAAGGACGGGAGCGGCACCCTGACGGCGTCGCCCTCGATGACGTTGAGGTTGCCGCCAAGGCCGTGGAGGGCCCGCGCGAGCCGACGGTCCATCTCCACCGCCACCACGTGCGCCCCTTTCCCCAACAAGCGTTCCGTGAGGATCCCGAGCCCGGGGCCGATTTCGAGAACGATGTCGTTCGCGGCGATCCTCGCGAGTTCCACATGACGGTCGGCGATGCCCTCGTCGAGCAGGAAGTGCTGGCCGAGCCCCTTCGAAGCGCGCATCCCGATCGCGCGCAATCGGCTCCTCGCATCCTCGGCCTTCACACGCCGGTATCCCCGGGGCCGCCAATAATGTTAGGGACACGTTCAAATACGGAGGCCGAAATCGTCGCGTCGTGGGCGTCGCCGGCCAGGGCCTCTCTGCGGTCCTACGGCAGGAGCTCACGTGCTGGGCGCTCGGGGCCATCATCGGCGGCGCCTTGGTCGCCCTCGTGGCACTCATGGCGTACCAACGGTACATCATGGGAAGGAAGCCGACGCAGCACCTGTGCAACTACTGTGGGCACATGGTGAGCGCGGTGAGCGACTGCCACCACGCCCCCGTGCGCGAGCGGTTCCTTCACGGCACGTGCATGGAGTGCAAGAACGACTGCCGCCTCGTGTGCGCCCGGTGCAAGCGCCCCGTGTGACGATCACACCGTGACGACGATCTCGATGACGCCGTTGGGCTGGTCCGGCGATCCAAGCGTGGCGCGCACGACGTACGTACCCGGGGTCGGGCTCCACGCGAATGGGAACGACTGGGAATCGCCGCCGCTCGCCAGGTACACCTTTTCGCGCGCCTGGAACACGACCTCGCCCGTGCTCGCGTACGCCTCCACGCCCAGGACATCCTCGATCACGAAGTCGAGCATGTCGAGGCCGCGGACGACGAGGACCGCGATCGCGGTGCCGTCCGCGGTCAGGTTCGCGATCCAGTGCATGCCGCGCGTCTGATCGTCACCGTCGAAGTCCGTGTGGCGGTAAGGGGCCGTGAAGATCGTGGTCGCCGGATCGCGGTTCGCGACGACGAGGTTCAGGTCCACGCGGTAGGGGCCGTCGATGCCGCTCCGCCGGATGTCCGGCCCGGGGAAGCGAAGTGCGAGCATGTGGACCCCGACGTCGAGGTAGACCTGCTCCCAGGCGCCACCGATCCAAAGGGAACCGTCACCGGCCACGAGCTGCCCGGAGAAGTCGAACAGGTTCGCCTCCGTGACCTCGACCTCCGCCTGAACCACGAGGGCGTCGAACAGGCCGTCCCCGTCGTAGTCCTCCCCGAAGTCCGCGTAGACGCCCGTGTACTTCGCAGGCTCGACGCGCTCCTCGAACTGCTCGTGGCGGTACTCCGAGGTCACCCCGCACAGGTGGTCGCCGTAGACGTCGAACCCGTCGGTCTGCGGGGGGTACGGCTCGCCCTCGCGAATCGTCCCGTTGATCGTCCCGTCGAGGTAGAAGCCCCCGCCGTACCATGCATCGAGGGTGAAGTCGAAAGCGCCGCTCCTCCCGGAGGCCCAGATGTCCGCGCCGTTGAACCTGTACTCGATCGTCTGGCGGCCCTCCCTGAGGTCGATCGAGCCCCAGGTCCCGGCGATCCACGTGGACCCCCACTCGCCCTCCGGGACGAAGAGGCTTGCCCCGATCGAGTACGTCCCCGCGAGGGCGACGTCCGCCTGCGCCTCGATCATCAGGTAGTCGATGAGGCCATCCCCGTCCCGGTCCACGCCGGAGTCGCTGCGCTCGCCGGAGAAGCGGATCGCGAAGCGGGGTTGCTCGAACGCGCTCGTGTCGTAGGCGCGGGTCTCGTACGACCACTCCCAGCCCGAGGGGGTGGGTCCGGGGATGGGCGCGCCGATCGCCGGATCCATGGTCCTCGAATCCCATTCCCCGTCCCGGTACACCTGCGCATGGACCGTGTACGGTCCGTCGACGCCCACGTAGCCGATGTCCGTCCCCTTGAACGCAAGAGAGATTTGGTGCTCCCCCGTCTCAAGGAACTGACGGGCGGAAGCCCATGAGATCGGGTACGCGTCTCCTCCGAGAGTCGTCGTCACGCCGCCGCGCCCCCCGTCGGGGGGGTAGGCGTTTGACCCTCCGAGGATCGCGACCCCGCCTTGCCCGCATCCGCGGCCGGAGGGTTGGTCCGTGCCTAGGGTTCCCCACACGTTGTACCAATCCGGGGTGTCCACGGTCATCGCCATTCTCACGACGAGCCAATCGAACGCGCCGTCTCCGTCCACGTCGAGGCCATAGTCCGCGCCGCCCGCGGGACCGGGCCCGCCGGTCAACGCGACGATTACGCCGCCGGAGAGCAGGGATGCTAGGGATACCGTCACGAGCACAATCTTCGTCAATCCGAGCATAGGACCACTGCTCCGAGGTAGGGATCGGGGGTGAATATAAGGTTGGAAATCGTTCGGCGCACCCCTAACCGCTCGCTTGTTTCGTTTCGCGAGACTACATTCCCTGCGCAACCTATATGAAGGGTGGACCCCCATGAGCGCACGTCCACCCCGGACGCCACGCCGCCCGGGGGACGGGGCGAGGAGGCCACGTCGATGCCCTCGAGGTCGCACGTCTGTCCGAATTGCACGTATGAGAACCCCTGCTTCTTCACGGAGGGGGACATCGTCTCCTTGAAGGATGACCTGGAAACCAATCCCGCGCCGTGGACCGGGATGGTGCTGGACGTGGATCGCGACAAGGAAGGCCGGATGTATCGAATCCTGTGGGGCCCGCCCCCGGTCAATCCTACACGGAGTGGGGCCGTCGCCACCAATCACTCCGGAGCGCACCGCGGTGACGAGCTCCAGCGGTTCCTCGTTCCCCTGTACGGCATGAGCACGGAAATCCGAGTCTCCGGCGGGGGCGCGAGGGAACCACAGGCGCACAAGTCTGCCCCGCCCCCGCCGTGAGCGCGGCGTCAGCCTTGAATACCTCGGGACTCTTCGTCACAGGCCCGTGTCCGCGATTGCGCTCCCCGTGAGGTCCCGCCCGTGTGGCTCCGCGATCCAGGGCTCGCTGCCGGAAGGATGCCGGCTGTGCGAGGAGGGTGCGAAGATGGTGCTGTTCGTCACGGGCCTTTGCTCGTACCACTGCTTCTACTGTCCCGTCTCGGACGAGAAGATGTACAAGGACGTGGTCTTCGCGGACGAGATGCGCGTCCAGCGGGACGAGGACGTCCTTGCCGAGGCGCGCGCGATCCGGGCGAAGGGTGCGGGGATCACGGGCGGGGACCCGATGGAGGCGATGGACCGGCTGTGCCACTACCTTCGTCTGCTGAAGGGAGAGTTCGGGCCGGAATTCCAGACGCACCTGTACACGATGACCACGGACCTCGACAAGATCCGCCGCGCGCGGGAGGCGGGGCTCGACGAGATCCGGTTCCACGTGCCTCCAGGGCTGTGGCGGCACGCCGCCAGGAGCGGGTTTGTGCCTGCGGTGCGTCTCGCCCGCGACCTGGGGATGGCGGTGGGTCTCGAGGTGCCGCTCCTCCCCGATCGGAAGCTCGACCTAATCGAACTCGTCCGATGGGCCGAGTCGGAGCGATTGGAGTTTGTGAACCTCGACGAACTCGAGTACTCCGAGGCGAACTGGGGCCGCATGCGGCGGTCCGACTACTCGATGAAGCACGAGTTGTCATATGGTGTCAAAGGAGCGGATGAGGCTGCGGCGGAGATCCTTCAGATGCCGTGGGAGATTACGGTGCACTACTGTTCGTCCGGATACAAGGACGGGTGGCAGCTTCGGACGAGGCTCAAGCGGCGCGCGGCGACCGTCGCGCGTCCGTACGACGAGGTGACCGAGGACGGTACGCTCGTGAAAGGGGTGATCGAGGCGGACGATTTGGCGGCGGTGGAGCGCGTGCTGACGGGCACGTTCGAGGTTCCGCCCGACCTTTTGGCGGCGGTGCCCGAGAAGAGACGAGTCGAGGTTGCGTCCTGGGTTCTCGAAGAGATTGCGGCCAAGCTCCCATGGCCCTCGTTCGTCGTGGAGGAGTACCCGACCGCGGATGGGCTTGAGGTCGAGCGGCAGCGATTGCCCGGCTACTGAGTGCGTTGGCGGTGGAGCCACGATTGAACGGCCTGCCACACTTCGAGGAACGTGTCCCGCTTCGCTCCCTTGGGCTCGAACGAGTGTCCGGCCTCCGGAATCACGACGAGTTCATGCGGGTGGACCAAGCGCGGCAGCTCCTCCGCCAGACGCGCCAGGTCGCAGAACGGGTCTTGGTCCCCTTGGACGAACAGCGCGGGCTTCACGAGCTTGGGCCATTCCGGCGGATTCCGGACCTGCGGCCGGAACAACGGATGCAGCGGGTAACCGAGGGCGATGACGCCCGACACTTCGGGATCGGATGACGCCCGCGCGCACACCCGCGCTCCCATGGACTTCCCGGCAAGGTAGATGGGCACCACGGGCAACTCCGCTCGCACGAACCGCACGGCGCCCCTCAGGTCGTCCTCCTCGCGCGAAAGGTCCCTCGACGCGCGCCCCCTCGCGTCCACATACCGGAAGTTCACGCGCAGGGCCCATGAGTCATTCTCCGCCGCGGCCTCGGCGATTCGCCGCACGAGAGAGTTCTTCATGTCGTTCGATCGACCGTGGGTCACGATCAGCGCGGCCTTTGGCGGCGATGTCGTCTCGTGCACGATCCCGCGGACCTCGTCCGTCGAGCTCGCCGCCTGAAAACGGACCTCCCGGGTTCCACCCACGGCTTTGGGAGGACGCCGGGGCTCATGAAGTCGGTGTCTCGCCTCAGTCGTCTTGCAGGGACTTTTCCACCTGGGCCGCGAGGCGGTCGAGGAGGTCTCGGTCTGCTTCTTCCATCTCCCGGTTCATCGTCTTTGTGGACAACTTCAGGACGCCACGCCCCTGGAGATCAGCCTCGTAGTGGACGTGCGTCAATCCGCCGGTGGGGATGAGGGTGAACCGCATGGAACCCACCACGCCCTTGCTCTCGACCGAGATCTCGAGGACCCTTGCCGGTTCGAACCGGGTGACGCGGACCCTCGACTTGGTGGTCCGCTTCCCAGCGAGCCGGGTCTCCAGCCAGTTCGTGCCGACCCCGAACGGGCCCGCCGACATGTCGTCGATTCGCTGGATCGCAGGCATCCACTCGACGGCTTGGCCGATGTCCGCGACGACGGAGAACACTTGTTCCGGGCTCGCTTCGACGGTCCGATCGAGGACGAGCGTCATCGGGTGGGAACCTCGCTCCCCAAAATAAGCCTTTCCGGTCCGTTCGGCTCTGTGAGACAACCCGGAATACCCGGTGCGCGGTCAGCCCGCGATCCCCCGCCCCTTCCGGCGGTGCACCAGGGCGCCCTTCGAGTCAAGGACGAACAGGTGCTGGAAGACGGCGCCCTTCCCGAGGAGGATCGTGTATTCCCCGTTCTGACCCCGTAGCCAACGCACGCCCTTCGGTGCCCCGGGGAAGGCTTGGACGCGGGCGACGTCCTTGTGTGCATCGGCGACCGCCGCCAGCGTCCGGCACGTCGTGCACCGGCCCTGCTCTTCGACGCACACCGCGCAATACGACTGCGAGCACACCCTGCACGGCTTGACGTACGGAGGGCCGACCATGCGGCGGCAGATCGCGCACGTGTGGATGTGGTCCTGGCAGTAGGTCTTCCGCCCGATCTCGTCGACGAACGTGTGGTCGGGGCACCCCTTCCGGATGCACGAGGCGCACGGCGACAGCACCTCGGGCGCGCATTTCGAGCAGACGACCTCGTCGCAGAAGTCGCAGCGGCGTTCGCATGCGTCGCACGCGATGTGGCCCCGGCTGCACAGATGGATGGTCCCCGTCGGGGCGCGGCAGGACTCGCATGCCGGCCGGTTCGTCTCGAGGGTGACCGCGTCGTACTCCAGGTCTAGGTCCTTCGACGCTCGCGAGTTCGCAAGACTAACGCGCAACGTCACCGTCGGGACGAGGATCGTGCGGACGTTGATGAGTTTCGCGGCGACGCTGAACTCGAGCTTCCGCCGGACCTCGTCGACGCGTCGCTCGCGTTCCGCCCGAAGTTCCTTTTCCGCCTCGAGGGGCGTCTGCGTGCGTCCGGCATACAGCTCCTTGATGGAGTTCTCGTAGAACGCATCGATCCTCTGTAGTTCCGTCGAGAGGAAGGCGCTCGCCTTCCCCCGCACCTGCTCGACCTCGCGCAGGATCGCGCGCTCGAGGGCGCCGCACGCGCTTCGATAGGTGTTGAGAATGCTCTGCTCCGCCAGAAGCGTGTCCTCTCTCGCCTCGGGCAGGGTCAAGGACTCCCGAAGGAAGATGTCCACGGCGGGGTGCTCCTGCAAGGTTACCGCGTTCAGGAGGATCGACCTCACGAGCTCCCGCTTCTCGTCCGTGGTCAGCGTGACCCGAAAGTTGAACAGCAGGTAGGGGACGAGGCCCTCCTCCCCCGCGACGATGGACGCGCGCGCGTTCGGGAAGTTCAGATTCGCCGTCAGGACTTCCCCCCTGGGCGGCTCGTTCTCCGCGTCCACAAGCGCAACGCAATGGAAGCCTCTCCCGGAGGCGTCCGCGACGATGCGGTCGAGCAGGTCGCTGCCGACGACGCAGAGCTCGGCGTTCGACGCCTCGGCGACGAGCGGGTCGAAGGCGACCGTCGTCGACGGGCCGAACCTGGCGGCGTGGGTCGGGGGCCACCGCACGGCCAGGGCCCCCGCGGACAGGGCCTCCGCCCCCGCTCCGATCGCCTGGAGGTACGAGGCCACAAACGCCCGCACGTCGGTCACGGAGTCACCGCCGCCCCCGCCGCCAAGTCGTTTCCGAACAATCGATCTTCGAGGTCCTTCGTCCTCTCGTACTCTGTCCGCGCCGCCAGGAGGGACGCACCGAGCTTCTCCAGTTCCTGACGACGCCGGACCTCGTCCTCAATCGTCCAGACCTCCATGAGGAGGGCGTCGAACGACTTGTGCTCGTCGAGGTTGCCGAGCACCATGTCGAGCTCGCCCACGACCAGCTCGAACATGTGGATCTTCTTGTCGAGCAGCTCGAGCACGTACTCCTCGATCGTGTCCTTCGCCCACAGGTTGACGACGTGGACCTCCCGCGTCTGCCCGATGCGGTGTATCCGTCCGATCCGCTGCTCGAGCCGGAGGGGGTTCCACGGGAGGTCGAAGTTCACGAGGCGGTGTGCGAACTGGAGATTCCTCCCCTCCCCACCGGCCTCCGTCGAGAGAAAGACCTGGGACGACGCGCGGAAGTCCCGCACCGCCGTCTCCTTCTCCATCGGGTTCATGCCGCCGTGGAACGTGGCGATGGAGAAGCCGCGTGCCCTCAGCCGCCCGGCGAGCCACAGCATCGTGCGATAGTACTGGGTGAACACGATCACCTTGTCGGGGACCTTGTCCACGAGCTCAACGAGGCGGTTCGCGCGCTCGCTGTCGCGGATGGCGGCGGCGCGCTGGTACAGCTGGTCGAGTTCCGCACGCTCCTCCCAGGAAAAGTTCGAGCCCTCGCGGAGGCGGCGCAATGTCTCGGTCGCGGCGGCGGGGCTGCTCCCGATCTCGCGCTGCAGCACCATGAGACTGAGGCGGTTCGCGTTGGGTGAGTTCGCGTACCAGCGTCGGATGAACTTCGTCACCCCCGTGTACAGATCCCGCTCGTCGGGTGCGAGAGAGACCTCGACGGCGTCGACGCGCCTCGGCGGCAAGGTGATGGCCTCGCCGCGGCGGTTACGGATCATGACCTCGAGCAGCAACTGGCGGAGCTCCGGGGCATTCGCCGGGGTCCGTCGATCCCCCGCCTCGAAGAACTCCTTCCGGAACGCCCCCCACGTCTTCAGCTGGCCCGGCTTGAGCAACGTAACGAGGTTGAACAGTTCCTCGAGGTCGTTCTGCACCGGGGTGGCGGTCAGCATCAGGATGTACTTCCTGCGGATCGCGCTCACGAACTTCCAATTCTTCGTGTTCCGATGGCGAAGTTTGTGCGCCTCGTCCACGATGACGAGGTCGTAGTAGAGCCTCTCGATGACCTCGCGGTTCACGTCGCGCTTGGCGGTGTCGAGCGACGCGATCACGAAGGGATGGCGCTCCCAGTCCTCGATCTCGTCCATGATCTCGAAGTGCAGGCCGAACTTCTCCCGGAGCTCCTCCTGCCATTGCACGGTGAGGCTCGCGGGCACGAGGACGAGGGCCTTCCGCACGAGGCCGCGCACGACGTATTCCTTGAGGATGAGGGCCGCCTCGATCGTCTTCCCGAGGCCGACCTCGTCGGCGAGGAGCGCGCGCCCCCGAAGGTCTCTAAGGACCTTGAAGGCCGTCGCGATCTGATAGTCGAACTTCCTCACGCCCCGCACGAGCGGCAGGCACAAGAGCTCATCGAATCCGGACATGAGGGACAGCTCGTTCGCGTCGAGGTTCAACCGCCAGAGGTGGGCCTCCTCGTGAACTCCGTCGTGCACCTTCGCGAGGACCTGCGCGTCCTCGGGCGAGAACGCGAGCTCCGGGATGAACTGCGGTGCATAGGAAACCCCTGGAATCCCGCGGACTTGCTCTTGTGTCGGCGGCGGCGTTGCTGCGGCTTCCGGGGCAAGGATCACGACGGTTGTCGTTCCACCCGCCAGCTTCGCGCAGGCGGTGCAGTCGGGCCGTTCGCACGGGGCGCCGCCAAGGTGCGCCTGCACAAGTTCCCCCAGGACCTTCTTCAGATGGTGGGCCTGTTCCTCGGCGAGGGGCTGTTGGTTCCTCGACTGCCGGCCTACCTTGGAGAGGAAGGCGCGGTCGGACTCCGTCAAGAGGCCGTGGCTCTTCGCCTTGGCGGCGAGATGCGTGAGTTCCCATCCCTCGAATGCCGTGATGATAGCCCACCTTGGGGGACCGTCGGTATGCCTCGGCCCTCGTTTAACCATTCTGCGGGGATTCCCCGGTCACGCGACGCTGACGCTATGGATCGGGTGGTGGCGCGCGATGAGGTCGCGATACACGCGCAGGTTCCGGCCCGCCTTCCCGATCGCCCGCCCCTTCTTCAGCGGGTCGACGGTCACCGTCGCGTGGACCACCTCGCCATCCCTCGTCTCGATCTCGACCTTCTTCACATCGTAATTGCGGAACACGTTCGCGACGAACTGTTTGGGGTCGTCGCTGTACTCCACGAGGTGGATGTCCTTGTTCATCTTCTTTCGAAGGTTCTGTACGTTCTCCCCGCCCTTCCCGATCGCCTTCGCGATGTCCCCCGCCTTCACCACGAAGATGAGCCGCTCCGTCGTGTCCACGCAATCCACGACCGTCGTCCCCGTGAGGTCTTGGAAGAGGCGCACGTACTGGATCGTCTCCTCGGTGAACGTGATCTCCGCCATGCGGCACCTAGGCCGACAGGATGTTCGAGTCCCCCGGGTCGACTACCGCGAGCGCGGACACCGAGAAAGGCTTCCCGCAAGCCGCGCCTAGTTCCGCGTTTGTCCCCGGGAACGCTAGGACCTTCGCTCCTAAAGCCGCCAGGTCGTCCGGGCAGTTCGACGCGACGACCACGAGGCGGGCCTTCCCCGCCTTGGCGGTGAGGCGGACCTGACGCGTCCCGAACCGGACCTTGCCCGTGTCGACCGCAATCTTCAGGGCACGGGGGACGTCGATCATGCCGTGGCCTCAGCGGTCGCCACAGGTTCCACCTTCTTCCTCACGCCTCCGGCCGGCGGCTTGTACACGAGGTTGACCGCCCCCGTGCCAAGGGTCACCGGCTGACCGACGATGACGTTCTCCGCGACGCCATCGAGGGCGTCGCTTTCCCCCGAGATCGCGGCCCGGAGCAGGTGGTGCGCGGTGATCTCGAACGCCGCGCGAGCGAGCACGGACGACTTGCGGCCGGAAATGCCGTGCCGCCCGATCGCCTTGACGTCTCCATCGTTCGTCATCATGTCCGCGACGAGCATGATGTGGCGGATGTCCACGGTGAGCCCCTGCTCCTCGAGGGTGTCGTGGGCCTCCTTGATGATCGCGTTCCGAGCGGCCTCGACGCCGAGCGTCTCGTATATCTCCTCGACGCTGTTCGTCGAGGTCTTCGTGGGGTCGACGTCATCGAGGTCGAGGACCTTCGCGAGGTTCGATCCCTCCGTGTAGATGACGAAACCCTCTGGCTGCTGTTTTCGGATGATCGCCCTGCGGATGTTGTCGATGCCCTTGACCTTCGTCGCGCGCACGCCCTCGACGAGGCGCTGGAGCTTCTTGAACGAGGGTTCCCCGGACTCGATCACGTACGCGTCCGTCGACCTCGTCTCGCCTCCGACCGTCCGCTTCACGTCCTCGACGTACGTGAATTTCCGCAGCTTCTCCCGCAGCTCGTCCGCCTTCACGCCCCGAGCCTTCATCTTCGGCGCATCCGGGTACACCATGACGCGCATGTTGACCATGTCGGCGCCGATGTCTGCGATATCGTCGAGCTTCGTCGTCTCGATCTCCTGCGCGATTCGCCGGACGCGTTCGAGGTCTTTCGCGACTTTGGCCTTCAGGTGGATCTCCATCAGGGGCGTGCTCGGGACGCGTCGCGCGTCCACGATCTCGATGAGACGCGGCAGGCCTAGCGTCACGTTCATCTCCGCGACACCCGCGTAGTGAAACGTCCTCATGGTGTTGTGGGTGACGATCCCCTCCACGGTCGTGAACGTCTCAAGGCCCGGAACGGATAGGTCGTAGACGTCCTCGTCCCCCGGGGCGCTTTCACGGATTTCGACGATTTCGTCCCATAGGACGTCCTCCTCGATCAAGGACCGAATGCGCGATAGCTCAGCGGTCGCGTCGATTCCCGTTTCTCGCATTCGGCCTTCAAAACGCTCCAGGTATCGCCGGAGGGTCGCCCGGCCCACGCGTTGTCGGTTCGTGAAGTTGTTCGTGTACCGCGTGGGGACCCGGAGTTTGGCGGCAGTGTCCCGCAGGATCGTACCGAAGCCCCCGACCATGTCGAGAGCGTCGTACGTCCAGCGGCCCGGTGGCTCGCGGCACAGATCGTCCAGCAGACGCGTCTTCTTCTCCGATTCAAAGCCGATCGTCTCGCGGAAGCGCTGCGCGTACCGGCGAGGAATCCACAGCGTGTGGTGCGAGCCCTGTACCCCCTTGCTGGCGAAGATCCCGAACCGGCTGAGGAGCAGCGAGATGCCGTCGAGCAGTTCCTTGGAGTTCGAGCTCGCCCGGATTGCGCCACGGGAGACCGTGACGTTGCCGTCGCCGTCGAAGTACGACCGGAGCAGGGAGGCCACGAACGCATCTTCCGCGCCAAACGCAAGCTCGGGCACGCGCTTATGGGCGGATCCCGAGCCGCAGGTGCGTTTCAGGAGTTCCGCAAGGATCGTCGACCGGATGTGGAGGTCATTGCCCGGGGCAAACCCGCGATCGTTCGCATACTCCGCGAACCGGAACCCGAACCCATTCGCGACCGCCCGCGTGCGGGCGAGGAACCGGGGATCGGTGTTCGAGATGTTCACGTAGTTTCGCGCCGCCCAACCTTCCGCGAGGTACGCGCCGACAATCCAGCCCAGGGCAGCGTTGAGGGGAAGGCGCTCCGGAAGGCCGGCGCCCCCGTGGTTCTGGAACGGATAGACGAATCCGGGCTCAATCTCGTCCGCCGATCCGCGAAGCATCTGTCCCAATCGATCCGCCTGCACGGGGACGACGAACGAGCGACCGATGCCCCGCCGCCACCCGCGGCCGAACGTCCGGGCCTTCACGAGCTCACTGCCGTACCAGAACGAGGCCTTCGGGAGGATTGCGTCGAGGGGTGTGTCCGAAGATGGGTCGGGGACGCTCCATCGCCAAACGACCGGCACGCGGTCGCCCACTTGTAGGGAGTCCCCCCGGACCGGAACGATACGCCCGTCGATCCTGATGACGAAAGAGTGGTTCGAGGTGGCGGTGATCTCCCGACCGCTGCGCGTGCGGATTGTCAGTAGGGGTCTCCCGTGTCGATGGCGGCTCGCCGAACGGACGGGCTTCCACGTCGTCCTACCATCTCCAGAGAGACTCAAGACATCCAGAGTCCCATCAGGAAGATCGCACCACTCCGTCTCGCCCTCCTTGCTCACGGGCGCGCCCGACATGAGCGAGTCGACCACATCTCCGATGGCGCGGACGAGGACCTGACCATGTTCGCGGATCAAGATCTTCTCGCCACGGGGCAGGCTCATTTGCGTCCCGGGTTCCCCGATGGACTGCGCGGACACGATGCCGGCGCTCTCGTTCGGGTCGATCAGGTGTGCGTCGTACCGGTCGCACACGCGACGGACGACCTCCGCGAGCTGCTTCTTCGTGATCTTGATGCCCTTCGTCTTTTCGACGAGGTCCCAGGCGACCTGGCGGGGAAGCGTCCGCCCCAAGTCCTTGAGGATCTTGTTGATCTCTGCCTCCCCTTCGGAGGCCTTCGGCACCTTGTCCGGCGCCTTCGGCGGGGGCTCGGAGGCCTCGGGAACCGTCGCTTCGGGCGCCTCCGGCTCCGGCTCGTCGGGTGCCGCGCGCGTCTTCGGCTCCTTCTTCTTCGGCGGCGCTTCCGGCTGCCCGACCTTCGCGAGGATTTTCTTCGCCTCCTTCGCGGAGATGAACTTCCCTACGCGCTCCGGGCTGGCGCTCTTCAGGGATTCGATCGTGAACCCGGCGTCCGCAAGCGTCATCGCTGTCTTCTTGGATATCCCGCGCCGTCGAAGCGCCTCGATTGTGTCGGAACGCGCCATGGTCACTCCTCCGTGACTTCTTCTTCCTCGGTCTCCTCTTCCTCAAGCTCCACGTACATGTCCTTCTCCGTGAGCCCGTAACCGGTCATCTCCTTCTGCGCGAGGCGCTCGCGCCATCCGGGCTCCTCTCCGAGCACCGACTGGAGGATGTCGTCGATGTCGACCGCGCTGCCCGCAACGGAGCGCGAAGGGTCCACGCCGTCCTCGCCGAACCGGAATTGGATGATCGTGTCACCCGTGTTGCGCACCGTGCCGTCCTCCTTCACCTTGAGGTCCTCGAGCGCGTTGATCAGGCGGCGCTGCATGTAGCCGGACCGGGACGTCCGGACCGCGGTGTCGACGAGACCCTCGCGCCCGCCCATTGCGTGAAAGAAGTATTCCGTGGGGTGGAGGCCGGACTTGTACGATGACTTCACGAACCCCTTCGCCTGAGCGCCAAGGTCGCCCTTCCGGAAGTGCGGCAGCGTTCGGTTCCAGTAGCCGCGGCTCAGCCGCTCGCCCCGGACGGCCTGCTGCCCGATACACCCCGCCATTTGTGACAGGTTGAGCATGGAACCGCGCGCGCCGGACCGAGCCATGATGACGGAGGGATTCTCCATGCCGAGGTGCTTCCCCGCGATCTGGCCGGCCTTGTCTCGAGCGCGGCCGAGGACTTTCATCGCCTCGACCTCAAGCGTCTCCTCGAGCGAGCGCCCGGGCATCTGGTCGAGTTGGCCCTTGCGATATCGCTCGACGAGCTCGTGCACGGCCTCCTCCGCAGTGCGCAGCTCGTCCCCGATGTCCTTCTTGGCGGCCTCGGGAATGTCCTCGTCGTCGATCCCGGTCGTGAACCCCCGGACCATGATCGCGCCCAGAGCGAGCTTCGTCGTCTCATCGATGAACTGCTTCGCCCTCTCCGCACCGTAGTCCCTGGCGATCTTGTCGAGGATCCGGCCTTTGAAGGCGCCGATGGAGTTCTCGTCAATCGTCCCGGACCGGAGCTCGCCGTCCTTGATCTCGACCCATGCGTCCTCCTCGGCCAGGATCTTCAGGTCGGAGACACCCTTCGGCGCGATGGACGACTTGAACGCCATGCTCAGGTCCTTCGGCAGGACGAGGGAGAAGAGCTGTTTCCCGGTCCACCACTCCGTGTCGTCCTTCTCCACCCTGGCGGGCTTCGGGAGTTCTTTGATTCCGAGCTTGGACAGGATGAACGTGGTCTCCTCGCGGTCGAACTCGCTGTTCTTGTACGTGAGGAGGAAGCCGCCGCTGATGTGGTCGTGGATGCCGCCGATCACGGGGCCGCCGAACCGCGGGCTGAGGATATGCTCCTGGACGCGCATGAGGATCTTCGCCTCCGCGCGCGCCTCCTCGGACTGAAGTACATGAAGGTTCATCTCGTCCCCGTCGAAGTCCGCATTGTACGGCGGACAGACGGCGAGATTGAATCGGAACGTCTTGTGCGGCATCACGCGGACCTCGTGGGCCATCATGGACATCCGGTGGAGCGAGGGCTGGCGGTTGAAGAGGACGATGTCGCCGTCCACGAGCTGGCGTTCCACGGTCCAGCTGATGTCGACGGTCTCGGCGACCGTCTCTGCATTCTTGTCGGTCACGCGGATGCGCCGTCCGTCCGGCCGGATCACGTAGTTTACGCCCGCCAGGTAGCCCCCGGTTGGCGCGGCCGGCACGGGGCCGCGCTTCACCCACTCCCGTACGATATCCACGTTGTAGGCCTGTACGCGGATCGGCACCGTGAGCTCCCGGGCGGCTTCCACGGGGACACCGACCTCGTTGATCGAGAGGACCGGGTCCGGCGAGATCACCGTTCGCGCCGAGAAGTTCACCCGCTTCCCGCTCAGGTTCGAGCGGAACCGGCCTTCCTTCCCCTTGAGTCTCTGCACGAGGGTTTTCAGGGGACGGCCGGAACGATGGCGAGCCGGCGGGATGCCGCTCGTCTGGTTGTCGAAGTACGTCGTCACGTGGTACTGGAGGAGCTCCCACAGGTCCTCGACGATGAGCTGTGGCGCGCCCGCATCGCGGTTCTCGCGCAGCCGCTGGTTGATCCTCAGGACGTCCACGAGCTTGTGCGTGAGGTCGTCCTCGGACCGGTCGCCGGACTCGAGCGTAATCGACGGCCGCACGGTGACGGGCGGCACGGGGAGGGCGGTCAGTACCATCCATTCGGGCCGGGCGGAATCCGGATCCATTCCGAGCACCTTCACGTCGTCGTTCGGGATGCGTTCCATCCGCTCGCGAACCTCGCGCGGCGTAAGCTTGTGGCCGTCCTCGCGGAACGTCGTCGGCTTGTCAAGCGTGATCTTGCTCTGCTCGGTCTGACAGTGCGGGCAACGGACGCGCTTCTGCGCCTCCCTGGCGGTCTCCTTCACCATCTCCGCGGAGTCCGCGACGTCCATCCCGAGTTCCTCCTGGGCCTCGAGCTCCCGCATGAACTCCTGCGCCTGCTGGCGGGTCAGCAAGAGACGGCCGCATTGCTTGCAGGTCGACTGAAGGAGCTTCTTCGTCTCCTTCACGTACCCCACGTGGATGACGGGCATGGCGAGGTCGATGTGGCCGAAGTGGCCTGGACATTCGTCGACTTTGCCCCCGCACGTCTTGCACCGCAGGCCGGGCTCGATCACCCCGAGATGGGAGTCCATGAGCCCCATGTCGATCGGGAACCCGTCGTCGTCGTATGTGTCCGCCGTGATGATCTTCGTCGCAGACATCCGCCGCATCTCGTCCGGGCTCAGCAAGGCGAACTTGATCGCATGGATCCTCTTCGTGATGCCGACCGAGGGGTTCATTTCAAGTCCTCCAGCTGGAGGCGCATCGCCACGCCAAGCGACAGGAGCTCGTCGAGCAGCAGCTTGAACGCGTAGGATGTCTGCACCGGGTAGATCTTCGAGGTGTTGTCGCACACCGGACATCGCAGGGCGCCCTTCCGGTCCTTGATCGCGAAGTGCCCGCAGTCCGAATTCCCGCACACGTACTGGACGGTGCCGTCCGACTCGTCGAGCAGGCGGTCCTTGATCACCATCGCGGCGCCGTGGCCGATCAGGCAATCGCGCTCCATCTCGCCGAACCGCAGGCCGCCCTGACGGCTGCGACCCTCCGTAGGCTGGCGCGTCAGGATCTGGACGGGACCCCGGGACCGCACGTGGAGCTTCCCGCTGACCATGTGGTGGAGCTTTTGGTAGTAGATCACGCCCGTGAAGATGTCCGCGGGGATCATTCGGCCCGTGAGGCCCTCGTACAGGATCTCCTTCCCATTGTGCTTGAACCCGGCCTCCGTCAGCCCTTTCCGGAGAGCCTCCTCGCGCTCGCCGCTGAACGGGGTTCCGTCGATCATGCGACCCTCCATCGATCCGACCTTGCCGCCGATCATCTCGAGCACATGGGCGACCGTCATCCGCGACGGGATGGCGTGCGGGTTGATGATCAGGTCCGGGATGATGCCCTCCGCGGTGAACGGGAGGTCCTCCTGGCGAGCGAGCAGTCCGATGACCCCCTTCTGGCCGTGGCGGGAGGCGAACTTGTCGCCCAGCTCGGGGATGCGCAGGTCGCGCACCTTGACCTTCGCGAGCTTCGACCCATTCTCGCTTTCCGTGAGCATGACGGAGTCGACCCACCCCGCCTCCCCATGGCGCACCGTGATCGACGTCTCGCGTCGCTTCTGGGGGGTCAGGAAGTCCGTCTCCTCCTCAAGGAACCGCGGGGGGCTCGTCTTCCCGATGAGCACCTCGCCCCCGACGACCAACACCTCCGGCGAGATGAGCCCGTCCTCCGGGGTGAGGTTCGCGTAGCTCAGGTCCGCGCGCGCGCCGCGCACGTCCGGCGAGGGGATCTCGAAGTGGTCCTCCTGGCCACCGGGGTAACGCCGCTCCTCCGCGCGGTACGTCCGCAGGAACGAGCTCCGGCCGAGTCCGCGCTCCACGGACGCCTTGTTCATGACGATCGCGTCCTCCATGTTGTACCCGTGGTACGACATGACCGCGACCACGAAGTTCTGACCCGCGGGACGTCGGTTGAACGCGACGTACTTCATCGTCTCCGTCTGAACGAGCGGCATCTGGGGATAGTGGAGAAGGTGGGCGCGAGTGTCGGGGCGCCTCCGGTAGTTGCTCGCCGCCAAGCCGAGGGACTGCTTCGCCATGCCCGCCCCCATCGTGACGCGCGGCGACGAGTTGTGCTCTGGGTAGGGGACCAATCCGGACGCGACGCCAAGGATCGTGACAGGATCGAGCTCAAGGTGCGTGTGCTCTTTCGTAACCATGGATGGCACCTCCATGGACTTCGCGCAGCTCCTGCACTCGAGCTCTGCCTGAGCGTCCGCGGCTCCCATGTTCTTCCAGATGACGTCGTTCCGCGAGAGGGGACGCTTGCAGTTCTTACACTTCTGAGGGACGTCGAACGGGTAGATCGCGATGTAGGCGTCCTCCTCCTCTTCCGCGTCCACCCACTCCACAATCCCGTTCCGCACGAGGTCGGACCAGCGCAGCTTCACGATGCGGAGGTCCTCGAGGTGGCGGCGGTTTGCCACAACGCGCCCATCCTTCACGACGAGCAGCGGACGGCGGATGCGGCCCTCGTCGCAGTTGATCCACACCTCGTTCATGTTCTCGTCGTGGTGGACGTTGACCTCGTGGCTCAGGAGGCCCGTGCGCCGGCGGTCCCGAATCTCGTTCACGAGCGTGGTCGGGTCGTCGTGCAGGCCGATGAGGTCTCCGTTCACATAGACGCGCGTGAGGTCTTCCATCTGGCCGCCGACCTGCTTCGCGCCGAGGTCCGCGAGGAGGAGGTGGACCTCCGCCTCCGAAAAGCCCTCGGAGACATCGATGACGAGCGCAGTGTTCTTGACGAGTCCGCAGTTCTGTCCCTCGGGCGTCTCGTTGGGGCACAGGCGTCCCCATTGCGTGGGGTGCAGGTCTCGCGCCTCGAAGTGGGGCTGGGAGCGCGTGAGCGGGGAGGTGATCCGACGCAGGTGGGACAACGCGCTGACGTTCGACGTGCGATCGAGAAGCTGGCTCACCCCCGCGCGCCCTCCGACCCAGTTCCCGGTCGCGAGGGCGTGGAGGAGGCGCTGGCTGAGGAGGTCGGGCCGGATTGCGCTGCTGATTTTGACCTCCGGCCGGCGTGCGTAGTTCCGCTCGAGCTGGTACTTCAGGTCCTTGACCAGGTTGGCGAACGCGACGCGGAATAGATCCTCCATGAGGTCGCCCGCGAGTTTCAATCGCTTGTTCGCGTAGTGGTCCTTGTCGTCCTGCCGCCGCTTCCCCAACTGAAGCTCGAGGACCGACCGCGCGACTCGCCCGAGGAAGATCGCCTTCTTCGTGCGGTCCTCGCGGGCATCTCCGAGATGGGGGAGGAGGCTCCGGTCCAAGATCGATTCGACCTTCTTGATTCGATACTCCTTCGCCTGGCCCGTGGCGAACTTGCGCTCCAGGTAGTTGAGCGCGTCCTCCTTTGAGAAGATGCCGTTGGGCGGGTACAGCTTCTTGTTTCGGATCTCCTCGATGTTCGCGTAGACGATGTTCGCCATCTCCGGGCTGCTCACGACGGCGTTGTAGATGTCCTCGTCCTTCTCCATCCCCAGTGCCTTCATGAGGATGACGAGAGGGATCTGCCCGCTTGCGGTGGGGACAGTGACGACGAGCACTCCGTCCTTCTTCATCTCGACCAGGGTGAGCGCGCGGTACCCCTCCTTCTGCGAGAACACTTTCGCGATGGGGACCTCGCGGCCGTAGCGCTCGTTGAACTCGACGAGGACCCGGTTCGGCGCCAAGTCCTCGAGGGAGATCAGGACACGCTCCGTGCCCGCGATGATGAAGTAGCCGCCGGCGTCGTGAGGGTCTTCGCCCATCGAGACGAGCCGCTGCAGGTACTCTTCCTCCCGCAGTTCCCCGTCCGTCTCCACGTTCTCCGGGTGGAGCGAGCATCGCTTCGACTTCGTCATGATCGGGACGTTGCCGATCGGAATCCACTCCGGCTCCCGCTCGATCCCGTTCTCGATGACCGTGAACTCGAGGAAGATCGGCGCCGTGTAATTGAGGTTCCGGATCCGCGCTTCCATCGGGGTGAGGGCGTGCGTCGCCCCATTTGCCTCCTTGACGACGGGCGTGCCCACCTTGATCGTCGGCTTCGCCTCGAGGTCGATTCGGCCCTTGTCGTCGCGCTTCCGGCCGATGCGGATCTCGATGACGTCCCCTTCCGTGCGGTCCTCGTCGAGCTTGATCAGACCCCGGCGCTCGTCCTCAGGGGAGACACGAAGGCTGTCCACGATGCGCTGCATTCGGCTGTTCGCGTTGTCGATTGTCGGCAGGAAGTCGTCGAACGACGCGATGTGGTGGTTCACGATGCTCCGCTCATGGAAGAACGAGTCGACAAGTTCGCGCATTAGTTCACCGCCCCACGACGAGCCGGAAGGCCTCCGACACGCCCGCGGTCTGCGTCAGACGGAACACGCGGACGATGCTGCCTTCGGCGATTTCACCGTGGATCCTTTCGAGCACGCGAATCACCGGGTCCGTCTTCCGGATCTTCGGGAGCTGGTCCCGCGTGATCTTGAGGCCGGCGAGGACCTGGCTCGCCTCCTCCGGGGAGAGCAGGCGGTGTTCGGGTACGCTCTTGTGTTCAAGCACGTTGAATCGCAAGGGGAAGCCTCCGGTGGTCGTCCTTCGTCGCATGTCGCCGCGCGGGCGGGCCCGCGGGGACTTTCGAAGCCCTCGACGCAAAGCGCGAAGGCGTTTTCGAACCCCGGACCATCTGGTTTCCTCCCTCTCCCTTTCGGGTCGGTTAAAAGCCAGATGCTCTTTCTAGGGACGGCCTGCACGACACGTCCGACCTAGCTGAGCTACGGGCCCCGAGCGCTACGGCGGACATGAGAGCCATTGCGAAACTGGCGGTGCTAGATAAAGCTTACGACGCGGTCCCCTGCGGGAACGCCACGGGGGGGCATCGCCGCCAACCCTTTTATACATGCCGTTCATCGATGGCGCCCGTGATTCGAAGGGAAGCTCGCTGCATCTCCTGCGGAAGCGTGCTCGGGAAGAGAGGCACGACCGCGTTTCCCTGCCCGCAATGCGGCGAAGCGACGATCGGCCGCTGCCGCCAGTGCCGAGACCAGGGGGTCCTGTACACGTGCCCCGCGTGCGCCTTCCGGGGGCCGTGAGATGGGACGCGTGGCGGTGACGTTCCGCATTCTGCCGGAGGGCTCGGAGGTCGACGTCGCGGGTCTCGAGTCATCCGTCCGTGGCGCGCTCGGCGGGAGCCTGCGAGCCGTGGCGGTGAAACCGGTCGCGTTCGGGCTGAATGCGCTCGAAGCGACCGTGGTCGTGGACGATGCGGCCGGTGCCGCGGAAGGAATCGAGGAGAGGATCCGCGGCTTGACCGGTGTCGGCGAGGTTGAGACCCTCGGCGTCAGCCTTCTCTGATCGGGTCGTTCAGTATGGCATCTCACCGTTCACGAACGCGCGGGTCCGCGGGTCAGTAGGACCCGAGAAGAACGTCGCAACGTCTGATGCTTCGATGATCTCTCCTGCTAGGAGCAAGCCCGCACGCGATGCCACCCGCCGTGCCTGGAACAGGTTGTGCGTCACCGCAAAGATCGTGGCCCCCGTCTCCTCGTGATATGCGGTGATCCCTTTCTCGAGGTGCGCGACGTTCGCGGGGTCGAGGTTGGCGGTGAACTCGTCGAGGAGCAGGAGATCGGGACGA
The DNA here is from genome assembly GCA_964396265.1 of uncultured Methanomassiliicoccales archaeon. Lineage (GTDB taxonomy): Archaea > Thermoplasmatota > Thermoplasmata > RBG-16-68-12 > EA-27 > EA-27. Next base: position 89,123 of record CAYNEM010000002.1, on the reverse strand, counting down.
ACGACGATTGCACGGGCGAACGCGACGCGCTGGGCCTCGCCGGCCGACAGTCGGGAAGCCTGGGACTCCGCACGGTCCGAAAGCCCCACCGCCGCGAGGGCCTTCCCAGTCTGCTCCGACAGCGAGGGATCCTCCACGCCTCGAACGCACAGGCCATACGAGACGTTGTGGAACACGGTGCCCCGGAACAGGAGAGGATTCTGGGCCACCATGCCGATTCGCCGCCGCAGGGCGAGCCGGTCCGTGGGCGCAGCGGGGGCCTCCCGCCCGTCGAAGCGCACGACGCCGCCATCCGGACTCAACAGGAAGCCGATGCATCGAAGGAGGGTCGTCTTGCCCGCCCCGCTCGGGCCGACGAGGGCGAACACCTCGCCCGCGGGTACTCGGAGGTCGATCGCCCTCAAGACCTTCCGCGAGCCGAACGCTTTGTGGAGCCCTGCCACGTCCAGCGCCATGGTCATGGCAGCGTCCTCTCCTGCAGTCGATACAGCAGTGAATACACGACACCGGCGATCACAAGAAGGATTACGCCGAGCCCGACCGCCTGCGCGTACTCGGCCTGTTGAATGTCCGTGATGATCGACGTCGTGAGGACTTGTGTCCGACCCTCGATGTGCCCGCCGACGATGAACACGGCACCGACCTCGGAGATCGCGCGCCCAAACCCGACCATCACCGCCGTGAGGATGCCCGCGAAACCCTCGCGGAGGACGGTCCAGGACACCTGACGACGGTCCGCACCGAGGACGAACGCGGTGTCCTTCACCCGCCGTTCCACCGTCGCGACGACAGAGGTCGTGACGCCGAGGATGATGGGTGTGACGACCACGACCTGCGCGAAGATCATGCCCAGAGGTGTGTAAAGAAGCCCCAGGGCGCCGAGGGGCCCGGAGCGCGAGAGAAGCAGGAAGACGAGGAGGCCCGCCAGGACCGGCGGGAGGCCATAAAGCGTGAAGAGGATCGTCCGCAGAAGCCGCTGGCTTCCGATTTCATGCAGCCCGAGGAAGACGCCGAGGGGGACCGCAATCAGGGTGGAGATCAGGGTCGACGTTCCTGACACGAACAGGGAAAGGGCAGCGATTCCGCCGATGTCCCCCGACATTGTTCAGCACACCCCGACGCCGTTCGGGGTGAAGATGGGGTGTCCGTTCACCGTGAAGGCCGCGATCAGGGACTGGCCCCGCGTGCCCACGAGCCACTGCGCGAATACGACCGCGTGCTCCGACTTGACGCCGGGATGGACGGCGGGGTTGACCGGGATCACGGAATACTGGTTCCGGAGGATGTCGTCCGGGCGGTCGTAAAGGAGTGCGAGGTGGGGCAGGGTCGTCACGCGAGCGTACCACGTCCCGTCATCGGACAACGTGTACGCGTCACGCTCTTCCGCGAGGGTTAGGGTGGCTCCCATGCCCTGCTCCGTCTTCTCATACCACGGGCCGAACGTCGAAGGATCGAGGCCAAGGTCTGCCCACAGCTCGCGCTCCTTGTTGTGCGTCCCCGAGTTGTCATCGCGGGACTCAAACCGCGCCGTGTCGTTGTAGATCCGGTGGAAGGCGTCCGTCGCGTTCGTCGCGCCGCGCACCCCCGCGGGATCTAACGCAGGACCCACGATCACGAAGCGATTGTACATCACAAGGTTCCGGCACAGTCCCTCGCCGGCAGCCATGAACGCGTCCTCGAGGGGCGGGGAGTGCACCATCACGACGTCGGCATCTCCTCGGCGGCCCGCGTCCAAGGCCTGGCCGGTCCCCACCGCAAGGTACCGCACCTCGATCCCGGTGTCCCGCGTGAACTCGGGGAGGAGGTAGGGCAGCAGCCCCGTGTCCCGCGTGCTCGTGGTGGTCGCCATGAGGATGAATGCGCGGGGGAACGAGAGGTAGGCGCCCACCGCCAGAAGCACGATCGCGGCGGCGAGGAGGATCGCGAGCCAACGCGGGCCGGCCCGGAAGTGCACGGTCGCCGCCAACGGGGTGGCTCAGATGAACCTTGGCGGTGGGGGGGCTCGTGGGAATTCACGCAGGCTAGCAGGTGCCAAGGGCCGTTCCCCGCCGGAATGAGAGGAAATGCTGCATGTACGGCGAACCGCTTTCTATTGGGCCGCGAGAGTCCGACGCATGTTGCGCGGGGATTCCAAGGGTCGCGTGCCATTCGCCCTCGTCGCGGTCCTCCTCCTTCTCTCCACGGGTCTCACGGCGTTGTATTCCGCCAGGTTCGCGCAGGACGAAGCCTCGCGCCGGCTGCGCGAGGCACGGCTGGAGGCGCTGGGCGAAGTCGCCGACGCGGTCCACGCCGAGGTCCTTGCGCAGGCGCAGCACCTCGCGGTCGACGCAATCCGTAGGGGGACGGATGGCCTTGTGAACGAGACGAAGATCCGTCTCCTCTTCCGGGAGACACTTGCGGACTACCTCTCCACACACTTCCCGCGGACGGTTCGCAGCGTCGCCATTCGCATCGAGGATTACGGCGGCGACCTCCGCCTTACAGGGCGCAGGCTCATGGACATCGCGCCGCCGAACGCGACGGACCTGGACTTCGTGGGCGACACCCCGGTCGAGGTCCCAGACCCGAGCGCCCCGGACGATTGGACGGTACTTGACCGGCTCGCGTATTTCTCGGTCCACGGATACGTGAACTATACCTTCTCGCTCGAAGGCGTCACGGTCGGGCGCTGGGCGCCCCTCCAGACCCTCGTCCCGGTTCCCGCCCCGCTGATGGAGGCGAAGATCGAGCAGCTCGTGCGCACGGGTGTGGGGGACGTGACGGGCGTCGGGCGGACCGTGAAGGCGATCCTCACGACGGTCGTGCAGTTCCGCATTCTCGACGGATTCGCATCCGCCGCCAGGCCGGAAACGACGGCCGCGGATGTGCTGACCGCGCAGGATGTGGAATCGGCGGTCAACCTCGCGATCCTCCTCGAGGAGATTCGGAGCTTCCGCGCGTACGACCCCGTCGCCGCCGCGGCGATCGATGTCGCGCACGGGACGGCGGGCCGCCCGCTCGCCGACCTCCTCGAGCGATACGCGGCCAGCGGGTCCCTAGACGCCGTCGACCTCTATGCGCTGTACACGGGCCTCGACACGCGGGGGCTCCACATGGGGGCCCTCCTCGCCCAGGCGGTCGCGGCCCTGGCGGACGACGCCGTCCTCAAACACCTCGACTACCTGGGCCTCACGCCCCTCGCGGACTGGTTGACGAAAACCGCCGAGGGTGCCGCGAAGACGTTTGACGACTTCCTGGACTGGCTCCTGGACAACCCGCCGGAAGAGGCGGAGTACATTCTGGAGTACCTGCATGTCCTCTTCCGGGACTCGGGGACCCCGACCACGTATCTCGGCCCCGTCACGGCTTCGCTGCCGGACCGGGGGTACGACGTCCCGAACGGGTCCTCATCGATCCGCATCTCGGTCCCGGCGCACGCGTTCACAATCCCCTTTGCGCGGAAGGACCTTCTGTCGCGGTCCCTCGACGCGTTCTGGGTCGCGTACTACCCGACCTTCGCCGGGGACGCACGCCGCATCCACGAGGGGATCCGCGACCTCGCGAACGATGTCGCCGCCAAGCTCGCGCGGGATGCCGTGTTGGCGGGACTCCTCGCCGAGACCGCGTCCGGCCCTGTCGATCCGAAGGACGAGATCACGTTCCTGGCGGCGGTCGCGGCACGCGTCGAAGAGGCGGTGGATGACGCGGCCGAGTGGTTCCGCTCGGATCCGAACGCGGTCGACTCCCTCATGCGACACCTCTGGGACGCCGCCAAGGCGATGATCTGGGGGCTCGTGGACCACCTCGTCGCTTCCTATTCGATCCTCGCGGACGAGTCGGCACAGATCGCGAACAGCGAGGCGGCCCTCATCGAAGACCTGACCGCCCGCACCGCCGGCGATCCGGATTTCCAAACGCTCTCCGATGCCCAAAAGAGCGCCCTTCGACAGATGATCTGCGACGACGTGTCCGCCATGGGCTGGGCCCCGCGGGCCTTCTCCGAGGCCCGAGAAGGGGACATCGCGACGTGGCGCAACGCGTTGGTGGTGACGAACGACACGGCCCTGCCGGCGTCAAGGGCGCTCCGGGAGAACCTCCGGGCGGCCGCGGTAGGGGCGGGCGGATGGCTTCTGCTTGCCAGGGACACGATTCATCGCGTCATGCAGGAGAGCGCGGCAGGGGTTGCGATTGCCTCCGCCGAGGCCTCCATCGCGACGAGCCTTGGGGCGTTCGAACTGTGGGACCCCCGGAATCCCAAGCAACGATCCCTGGAACGATTCCGGGTTCACCACGAACCACCCTTGCTCCGCCGCATCGGACTTCCGGGTGGCCCCGGATTGTGGATCGAGATCGTGGACCCCACGGCGATCCCCGTCGGGCCCGACACGCCCAACGTCCATTACACGCGCCCCTTCGAGAGAGCGAGCCGCCCGTTCGGGACGCGGTGGACCGTCAACGTCCTCGGCCTTCTGACCGTTCGCGCGGAGACGGAGAGTGCGGTCCTCATCGGTCCGGAAGGCCTCGAGCCCGCGGTCGTGGAGAAAGCGTGGCCGCTCGACTTCACGATCACGGTGGACGCCTATTCCGGCTGGAACCTGACCGGGGTGAAGTACCACAACTCCAACGACATTCTCGGCGACTCTTGGAACCTCCTCCTCAAGTTCCTCGACGTGGCGTGGGAGGCGCTTTCCCAGTTGGCCTCGTGGGTCATGGATGCCTTGCGGACGGTCGTGCGCGTCCTGATGGAATCGCTAGAGCCGATCCTTAGTTTCGTCCACACGGTGGTCAAGGTTCTGACCGAGGTCATGCGGACCATCGTCGACCTACTGTACCAGGTCGCCGTCGGCGCGTTGCAAGAGATCCTATCGGTCGCCGACGTCGTCGTGGACGCGTTCCCCGAGAAGACGTTCTCGGTCGAAGCGTACGGGATGTCGTGGCGGTTCGTCGTGAACGGCGCGGACGGCCGGGAGCTCGGGGTGACTGTGGACACGGGCACCCTCGTGGCCAGCGCGGCGTTCGTGGATCTCGGCGAGGTTCGGATGCCGGCGGACGTCCGGTACGATGTGCTCGCGTCGTGGGAGGTCTCCCTCGGTCCCTACCATCTCGATGCCGACCTTGACCCCCTTCGCCTGGTTCAGGACTACGTCCTCGTCGGTCAGGCGGAGTGGGACGACTGGTGGAGGATGGACCTCGAGGCCCTCGTCCTCGAACCGTACCTATCGTACTCCTATTCCATCCCGATCGGCTGGATCCCCATCCCCCCGTACGGGGACATCGAGATCGAGATCGGATTCGAGATCCTCATCACGACGGACCCCTTGGCAATCGTGTTCGACCTGCTCCTGACCACGATCTCGCAGGCGTTCCACGACGTCGACGGCATGGGGCTGTCGCTGGAGTACGTCATCCGGTTTTCGGAATCGCTCCTCCGTCACTTTTCGGAGAACGTCCTTGCCATCGTCGAGAAGCACGGGGACGACCTCGTCGAGCTCTCCGTCTACATCGAGGCGGAATTCAACATCGGAACCATGAGCCCCCTCGGCACCGGCTTCCGCCTCGCGTTCGTCGCGGACGGTACGGCCCTGGCGGGGATCGTTGCGTGGATCGCCGCCAACGTCGCGGCATACCTCCGAGCGCTGTTGAGCCCCCTCGCGTTTGTGGATTTCCAGGAGATGCCCGTGAACCTCCTCGAGCACCTATTCATCCGGGTCGAGGTCCACGTTTCCGTCGAGCTCCCCCTCCCAGTGCGCGCCGTTCTCAAATCGATCGGCCTGGAATTCCAGCTGCGAGTGGCGGCTCAGATCGAGGCGAATCTCGCCTGGATTGGCAGCGTCTTGGGCCAAGCCTGGGGGACCTGGGAGGTCAACTTCGGCGTCTACATGGACCTGCCCAAACCGTTCGGGGTACTGTTTGGCGGGCCCGCGGGCATGGGCGGGTCCTTGTGGTTGCTCCGTGGGTCGTTCCACCCGTACTGATTGACCCGGATAGCTTTATGAGCGGCGGCCTTCGATGCCCGGCCCGTGGCCCTTCTCGACTGGATCGCCCTGGATCTGGGCTCGGATCTCTTGACGGAGGCGCAGCTCACCCTCCCCGTCATCGCGGCGATGGTCGCTTGGACGGCGTTCATGGTGTACATCCTCGCCTACATCTCACGCCGGATTGAGGCGAATAAGGCCGTCCTGGGCGCGGAGAACGAGCTCGAACATCCGCGGGTGTGGGGTGCGAAGTACTTCAGTGTGGAGACCCTCGGTTTTCTCGGCCGGCTCCTTGCGTGGTCCTGGATCGGGATCTTTCTGTACATGCTGCTGTTCATCGCTTCCCTCCGATGGTCCGAGCCCAAGGCCCCCCTCGACCAGATCAACCTTCGGTTCGTTGCAGGGCTGTTCGTCGGGGCGACCTGGATCGTCGCGGTGGTCCTCCTCAAGATCATGCGCCGTTACGGGGCGTTCCTCCGCGGCGAACTCCGCGCGAAGCCCCGACACATCACCCAGCCGCGACTGTGGAGCGTCGCAGAGGGCGTCCTCAAATACATCGTCGTGGCGAGCACGATTCTCATCTCGTTCGTGGGGGCCGGAATCATCCTCCCGGCCGGGGTCCCCGAGAAACCGATCCTCGAGAGCGTCGGGCGGAGCCTCAGCGCTCCCTCGGAGAGCCTGCTAAAGGCCATCGGCATCGCGGTGGTCGGCGCGATCGTCGCGTTCGGCCTCGCTCGCCTGTTCGATTCCGTGTTTGAGGACATGAAGACTCGGTCCCGCAAGCACGGCCCGAAGGTGCTCGATCAGTTCAAGTCCATCACGCGGAACGCGATCTACGTGTTGTCGTTCGCCGTGGTGCTGTTCCTGGAACTCACCATCGTGCTCGACGGGACCCAGATGCTCGTGTTTGCGGTGGCATTCCTCCTTTCTGTCCTCACAATCCTCTTCATCGCGTTCGACTCCCTGCGAAACGCGTTTGCGGGCCTCGCACTCATGCTGGCGGACCCGTTCTCCGTGGGGGACCGCGTGAAGATCGGCGCGGACCTCGTGGGGGAGGTCTTCGGCATCACGCTGACGATGACCCAGCTGCGGACGGGTCGGGGGGAGCTCGTCACGATGCCGAACCGCGAGGTGCTCACGGCCCCAGTTCTGAACTTCACTCGCTCGGAGCACCACCCGATCTTCGTCGAAGTAGAGGTCGGTTGGAACGTCGCGCATGGGACGGTCGAGACGCTGCTGATCGCCGCCGCCAAACGCACGCCCGGAATCCTGGAGTCCCCCCCGCCTGCGGTATTCGGGAAGGACGTGCACGGGAATGCGATCGTCCACCAGCTTCTCGCGTACACGAGCGAGCCGGAACAGATGAAACAGGTGAAGAGCGCCCTCCTCTACACGATTCAGGACTTGTTCCATGAGAAGAAGTTGAAGGTGCTCACGTCAACCGCCGATTGAGGATTTCGTCCCGCGTCGGAATACGACGACGGGACACTTGGCGACCTGCGCGATTGCCCCCACGACCGGGCCGAAAGAGGACGAGCTGAGGACAGAACGCTCCCCCGCCCCGAGGACGAGGAGGTCGTGCTTCCCGCTCTCCTCGACAACGCGGACGGTGGCCTCCTTCGCGGTGACACGCACGACGTTGACGTCGAGTCCCGTCCGTCGGAGGGGCTCCGCGAGCGTTTCCCCACTTGGCGGCGGAAGCCTGCCGGCCTCCTGGACCTCGAGGATGGTGACCCGCGCGTGGCACGCGGTTGCCAGGATGCGCGCAAGTTCGACGGCGCCGCCGGCGTGCTCGGAGGATCTCGCGTACACGAGGACGGACCGGACCTCGTCCCACTTCGCCGTGCTCGCGACGACGACGTCGCAAGGGGCGCGTTGCACCATGTAGTCGATTGTGCTGCCCATAATGCGGAATTCGGTCTGGGTTCGCTGCTTCCGCCACCCGAGGACGAGGAGGTTCACGTCTTCCTCCTCGATCGTCCGGAGGAGGATCTCGTAAGGCAGATGGCCTATCCGGACGACGGTGCGCGTGTCGACGTCGAATTCGCTGGCAAAACGTTCGACCTTCCGGAGGCCCCGGATGCGTTCGTCGACGTAGTGATAGCGGATTGCTTTTGGCGGGAGCCCGCGCGGGATCTCGAGGACGTTGAGCAGGCTCAGCTCGCCGCGCCTCGAGGCGGCCACGTGGGCGCCGAGGCGGACGAGCCCGAGGTTCTCGAACTCGCGCAAGGGCACGAGGACGCGGAACTTCTCGAGCTCGACAGGGACGACTTCCCGCGCGAGCAGCTGCGCGACATCGATTCGTGGGGGGAGCGGCTTCGCGAGTTCCCGTCGTCCGCGGTACGGGTAGTAGAGGAGAAGGCCGAGGCTCAGCCACAGGGCCATGACGGTCCATGCGAGCCGGCCGACTCCGGGGTCCATCGCGAGGTATACGATGAGGATGAAGTTGGCGGCGATCCCAAGGACTGGAAACAGCGGGAAAAGGGGCGCGGTGAATCCTCGCCGCACCTCCGGGTGTTTGTATCGCCAGCGGATGAGGGATGCGTTCACGAGGATGAACGCGAACAGGAATGAGAGACCCGCGGTGGCGCCCACCACCCGCAAGTCGTAGAGGAGGACCAGGAAGAACATGACGATGCCGCTCACGAGGACCGCGGTGCTCGGGGCGCGGTACTTCGGGTGGACGTGGCCCAAGGACTTCGGGAGCACCTTGTCCCTCCCCATCGCGAACGACAAGCGCGAGGCCGAGAACAACGTCGTGTCGATTGCCAGGAGCGTGGCGACGAGCCCTCCGAGCGCGACGAGGGGGCCTCCGAACCAGGGAAGGATCTGACGACCGACCTCGACGATCGCAATGGGGGCCCGGGGGTCGCTCCCGAGGAAGCCCCAGGCCGTCTGCCCCGCGGGCGGAGCGATCGCCGCTAGCGCAACGAACGCGACGATGAGGTAGAGGGAGACGACGATTGCCAGCGAGAGGAACATCGCCCTCGGGATCATCCGCTCGGGGTCCCGCACCTCCTCGCCGGCCTGGGCGATCACCTCAAAGCCCTGGAATGCGACGAACGTGAGGGCCATCGCCGAGAGCACGCCGCCCGTCCCCTCGGCGAAGAACGGGAAGAGGTTTCGCGAGGGCGCGCGGACGATCGCCATGAGCCCGAACGCGACGAGCACGACGAGAATCGCGATCTTGACGAACGACGTGATGCCCAGGCTCGCGCGGCGGGAGTGGACGCCGAGATAGCCGATGGCGACGAATGCGGAGGTGACCACGAGGCCGAGAAGGATGGCGACCTCGCCGCGGCTGAGAGGGCCCAGCCATCCGTTCGCTTCGAGGCCCCAAGCCACGTAGTGCCCGAACCCGAGGGCGGCCACCGCGCCCGCGACCATGTGGCCGAACCAGACCGTCCAGCCGGCGGCGAACGCCGCGGGGCCCGGCAAGGCCTCTCGGACCCACAGGTAGCCGCCACCCGCTTCCGGGAACGTCGTGCCGAGGTCTGCGTACGTGATCGCGGTCAGCCCCGCGACCAAGCCGTTGAATATGATCGCGAGGAGCACCGCGGGCCCTGCGGCACCCGCCGCGTACCCGAAGAGCACGAAGATGCCGGCACCCACCGTGGCGCCGACCCCCATCATCGTGGCGCTGACGAACGAAATGTCCCGCGCAAGGCGGATCTCCACCGCGCCATCATCGTCCGACACGTTCCGCCGTATCCGGGACGCCCTTTAAGGATTTCAGGAGGGCCAGGCGCGTTGCGCGACGGCGGTGCCGAGGGCCCGGAACGCCGCCTCCACGTTCTCCCCGGACTTCGCGCTCGTGAAGTAGTGCGGCGCTCCGAACGCCTCCGCAGCCCCCCGCACCTGCGCGTCCTGGATCGCCGGCGCATCCTTCAGGTCCGACTTGTTGACGGCGAACACGATCGGGACGGGCTTCACCGTCCGGAACACCGTCTCGATCCAGTCGTCGAGGTCCGTGAGCGTCGCATACCGGGTGATGTCGCACACCGCGAGGATGCCCTGCGCCCCATGGAAGTACGCTTCCCGGAGCAGCTCGCGGAAGCCACGCGAGCCCATGATGTCCCATACGGTCATGTCCATCAGGACCTCCTCCGAATTCGGCAACGCGATCGCCATCTCGCGCTTGCTCACCTTCGCCCCCAGCGTCACGATGTACCGATCGTCGAATTCGTCGAGGACGTATCGACGGATGAGGGAGGTCTTGCCCACGCTGTGCTCGCCCACGAGGCACACCTTCGCCTTCATCCGCTTCGGTTCCGTGATCACGGGGATACCGCCCGAAGGTCCGGGGCGCCGGACCAGCATCCTAGATGAATGATTCCCTTTCCCATATATAGGGGATTCGGGGGCGGGGCCTGTCCCGGCGCCTATCGGACTACGTCGACTCCCGCCCGCTTCTCGCCTTCGTACCCGGTCTTGCGGCCCAGGATCTGCTTGCTCTTCACGCCAGTCACGACCAGCATCACCCTGAGCGTGTGTTCGAGGGTGGGGTCGAGGGACGCCCCCCAGATGATCCGCGCGTTCGGGGCGACGCGTGCCTGGACGACCTCCGCGGCCTTCTCGGCCTCGCCGATCGTCATGTCCGACCCGCCGGTGACGTTCACGAGGACGCCCGTGGCGCCGGAGATGTCCACCTCGAGGAGCGGGGAGTTGATTGCTTCCTCGATGGCCTCCGAGGCGCGCGTGTCGCCCACGGCCTGGGACTCCCCCATGCCGATCATCGCGACGCCGCCGTCCCTCATGATCGTCTTGACATCGTTGAAGTCGAGGTTCACGAGCCCGGGCTTCGTGATCGTCTCCGTGAGCCCCTTGATGGCCCGCATCAGGACCTCGTCCGCGAACTTGAACGCCGCCTGGAGCGAGAGGCGCGGGACGAGCTCGAGGAGCTTGTCGTTGGGGATCGTGATCACGGTGTCCGCTGCCTCACGGAGGCGCTCAAGGCCCCACTCCGCCGCCTCCAGGCGCAGCCGCCCCTCTCCGCGGAACGGCATCGTGACGACCGCGATCGTGAGCGCTCCAAGGTCCTTCGCGAGGCGCGCGATGTAGCCGCCGCCGCCCGTTCCCGTGCCGCCCCCGAGGCCGCACGTCACGAAGACGATGTCGGCTCCCGACAGGACGCCTCGGAGCTCATCTTCTGCCTCGCGCGCGGCCTCCTCACCGACGGCCGGAAGGGCACCCGCCCCGAGGCCGCGGGTCACGCGACGCCCGAGTAGAATCTTCTTCGGGGTCTTGATTGCGAGGAGGTGCTGCGCGTCCGTGTTCGCCGCGTACAGCTCCGCGCCAATGATCCCCTCGTTGTAGAGGCGAGCGATCGTGTTCGACCCTCCGCCTCCCACGCCGACGATCTTGATGTTCGTGCGAAGCTTCGTCAGTATATCCTCAAGCTCCGCGTCCACGCGCGTGTCTTCCAACAACCCGCCACTCGGCTCCTGGCTATCCCTGGGTATCATTAGTTCACCTCTGGGCTCGAGACTAATCCCATCCCGTGCTCGGGCGCATGGGGAGTCCGCCTATAAAAATGTCACCGAGGTCCGGGCTCGCGCTGCCCGTCCGGTCAATCACCGCGCTCGCGGACGGTCTGGCTGACGTAGCGGGGCGCGAGACGCTCTCGAACCCCCAACCCCACAAGCCCCGCGAGCAGGTTCACGGGGATTGCGAGGAGGTAGATCGGAAACCCGAACCGAAGGACGAAGAAGACGAGTTCGTCCGCCTGTGCTTGGACCATCCCCGTGAGGACCGGCGACAGCACCATCGCACTGGTCGCGACGACGCCCACCGGGAGGGAGGCGAAGCTCTGGACCGTGATCGCGAAGACGTCCTCCGATAGGAATCCTGCCAGAAGGGCGCCGCCAATCAGTCCGAGAAGGATCGCTGCGAGGGAGGGCTCGCCCGCCACCGGGACCGCCACCGTGGGGAAGATCGCGAGGAACGTCAGATAGCCGAGGACGAGCCCGAGGAACGCGGAGAGAGCGCCGACCCTCAGGTAGCGACGGCCGCGGGCCCCGGGCCTAAGTCGCAAGGTTCTCCCCCACCTCTCTCTCGATACGGCGCAGGGCCCGGAGGTGCGCGGCGCCGTAGGTCGAGGTGGGTTCCAGCGCGCCATCGATCGTCAGCGCGACCCGGACCCAGTGATTCCATGGCACCAAGCTCGCAGTCCCGTTCCGTGCGACCCCATAGCCCGTGATATTGCGGACGACGTCGAACCGGACCGGATCGCTGGTCCGGTCTAGGGCGTAGGAAACCGGGTACGTCGCGTTTCCTCGAGCGGACACGATCTTGGGCGGGACCTCCGAGGATTCCGAATACGCCTGGAAGAAGTACAGGGTCCCGGATGAGTTGACCACCGCCGCGTCGCTCCGACGGCGCGTCTCGTTCAGTCCGTTCTCTGCGGGCCAATCCCGAATCCAACCGCCGTACGCGACGAGGTGGATGCGCAAGGTCCGTTCGCTGGGGTTCTCGACGAGGAGCGAGAGGGAAACCAACACGGACCCGTTCGCGGTCAAGGTGCCGTCCGGATCCGTCCCCTCGAAGGAAACCGTGTATCCTGGCACGATGTAGACGGTCGCGCTCGCAACGACGACGGAGGCGTAGCTCTGGGAGGATGTGACGCTCAGGACGAGGAGAGCGATCGTCACCGCCGCCAAGGTCACCCATGCGACGCGCTCCGCCTGGAGACTACGATCGCGGTTCACGCGTCTCCCCCGAGTCCAACAGGAGGTGCGACGTCCGGAGGCACGAGATTCGCCTCTGGCACGACCATCCGGCCATCGTAGATGTCATGGGCGAAGTGGCACTCCGCGGAGTGCCCCGGAGCGACCTCGACCAAGGGGGGCTCGGCATCCTTGCAGATCTGTTGCGCGTACACGCATCGCGTCCGGAAACGGCATCCGCTCGGTAGGTCGATCGGGCTGGGGAGCTCGCCCGTGATGGGCACCTTGGAGTATTCGTGCTCCGGGTTCGGGACCGGGACGGCCGCGAGCAGCGCGCGCGTGTAGGGGTGCGTCGGCCTGTGGATGACCTCGTCCGTCGGGCCCGTCTCAACGATGCGGCCGAGGTACATGACCGCGATCCGGTCGGACATGTACCGTGCGACGGCGATGTCGTGGGTGATGAACAGGTACGGGATGCGGTGCTCGTCCCGCAGATCGAGCATGAGGTTCATCACGCCTGCCCGGATCGAGACGTCGAGCATGCTCACCGGCTCGTCCGCCACGACGATCTTCGGGTTCAGCACCATCGCACGGGCGATTGCGACGCGCTGGCGCTGCCCGCCGGACAGTTCGTGCGGGAACCGGCCCAGGAAGTCCGTGCCGGGGCGCAGTCCCGCATCCTCGAGTGCCTGGACGACGAGATCCGCCCGCTCCTCCTTCGTAGACCCCATGCCGTGGATGATCAGCGGTTCCGAGACCGCCCGAAGGACGGAATAGCGCGGGTTGAGCGATTCGTACGGATCCTGGAAGATCATCTGCAGGTCCTTGCGGAACTGGAACATTTCGCGCCCCAGCAGCGACGCGATGTCCACGCCCTCGAACAGGATGTGACCCTCCGTCGGGCGCTCGAGCCGCGCGATGAGCCGGCCGGTCGTGGTCTTGCCGCACCCGGATTCCCCGACCAGACCCAGGATCTCCCCGCGGTGCAGGTCGAGGCTCACGCCGTCCACCGCTCGCACGTACAGGTCCCGTCCCCGGAGCGACTTGACAAAGCCTCGTTTGAGGGAGAAGTACTTCTTGAGGCCCCGGACCGAGATCACGACCTCGTCCTCGATTGGTGCGGGGACGACGGCACCCTCGATCATAGGCTCCCCAGCCCCCCGCGCGCATGGAAGTCGTTCGAGAAGTGGCAGAGGGCACGATGCCCGGGCGAGGGGATAGCGTCCACGGGCACGACGAGCCGGCAGACGTCCTTCGCATAGGTGCATCGCGGATGGAAACGGCACGCGGGCGGCGGGTTCACCAGGCTCGGCGGGCTCCCGGGGATGGACTTGAGGCGCACTTTCGGACCCTCGATGCTCGGGAACGCCCCGAGGAGACCGTGCGTGTACGGGTGCAGGATCGAGCGGAAGACATCCTTCGTGGACCCCTCCTCGACGATCTTGCCCGCGTACATGACCGCGATCCGGTCCGCGACCTTCGCGACGACCGACACGTCGTGGGAGATGATGATGATTGTCATCTTGAGCTCGTTCTGGATTCGGAGGACCTCGTCCATGATCCGTGCGGCGGTGATGACGTCGAGCGCCGTGGTCGGCTCGTCCATGATCACGAGCTTGGGATTCAGGCAGAGCGCCATCGCGATCATCGCGCGCTGCTTCATCCCGCCGCTGTACTCGTGGGGGAAGTTGTCGATTCTGTCCACAGGGATCCCCACGAGGCGGAAGAGCCCCTCGACCCGGCGGCGTGCAGCCTCCGCGCTTCCGTTCTCGTGTGTCCGGATCGCCTCAATGATCTGCTCCCCGACGGTGTACACGGGGTTGAGGGCGTTCATGGCACCCTGAAAGACGATTGAGATCTGCCGCCAACGGACGGCGCTCAGCTTGGGATGGTACTCCCGGAGTCTCCCCTGAGGGCGGCGGGTCACGTCGATGAGGTCGCCGTCGCACGTGGCGGCGCTCAGGCGGTCCTGCACGTCGCGGAGCTCTTGGCGGGCTCTCCCTGTCCCGGATTCCATCCTGCGCTGGAGGTCCGCTCGTCGGGCACTCAGTTGGGCGATCTCCGGGCCGAGGTACCGCCGATACGTCGCCGACAGGGGGTACTCAAGGGATGCCATCTTGTTGACGAGCGCCTTGCGGCGTTCCGAGGCCTCGGGATCGATAGACTTCTCCAGCGTCGCGAACTCGGCTCGCACCGCCTGGAGGTCCCTCCACATCCGCTCCTCGGCAAGGCCGAGGTACTGAGGGCGGAGGGAGGCTATCTTCTCCTCCGAACCGAAGAAAACCTGTCCGCCAAGAATGTACGCGTTCGTGGGCAGGAGCTGCGTGATCGCATAGGCGAGGGACGTCTTCCCGCATCCCGATTCGCCGACGAGTCCGACCGTCTCGCCTCTGGCGACGTCGAGGCTGACCCCGTCCACGGCCTTGACCCACCCCTCCCGGACCTGGAAGTACATCCGGAGGTTCCGGACGGAAACGAGGGCCACGTCACCGCCTCCGAAGACGGGGGTTCACGATCTCGTCGAAGCCGCGGCCGAGCAAGTAGAAACCGAGGGACAGGACGGTGATTGCGAGGCCGGGCGGCACGAGCCACCACCAAGCGTTGAGCGCGCCGCCAAACGTGAGGACCCCGGCGAGCATTCCGCCCCAGGAGATCACGCTCGCGTCCCCGAGGCCCAGGAAGCTCAGGGCGGCCTCGGTGATGATCGCGCCCGCCACGCCGAGGCTCATATACAGGAAGCTGAAGGGGAGCACGTTCGGCGCGATGTGGTAGAAGATGAGCCGAAGGTCTGTGGCGCCCGCCACCCTGGCGGCGTCGACGAACGGACGTTCCTTGAGGGTGAGGACTTGGGCCCGGATAACACGTGCGATTCCCGGCCATCCGACGAGGGCGATCACGAGCACGATGTTCCAGATGCTCGCCCCGAGGATCTGCGATAGGACGAGGACGATGGGTAGGAAAGGGAGGACCAGGAAGATGTCCGCGGTGCGCATGAGCAAGGTGTCGACGACTCGTCCGAAGTAGCCGGCGAGGAGGCCCACCACGGTGCCCAAACCGACCGCCGCGAGTGCCGCCAAAAGGCCGACGATGAAGGCGATGCGCGTGCCCCAGAAGAGCTGAGTGAGGATGTCCTGCCCGCGGAAATCCGTACCGAGCAGGTACGTGTTCCCGGAGGGATACGTTCCCGGTGGTAGCGGCGTCACCGGGGTCCCCAGCAGCTGGAATACGACGGTCTGTCCTTGGGATGCATCGGTCCAGGCACCCCAGAGTTCTGCCGGCGGGAGCCCGCTCCCATACAGCGTTCCGCCCAGGGCACCGGCGTAACGGAACCTCGTGGCGGTTGCTGGGGGTAAGATTGGGAACTTTTCGGGTGGCGTAGCGGCGATCGAGCTCACCATCCAGATCCCGCCGTTCTCCGGGAACACATAGACCTTTGAACGCTGGTCCACTTCGAAGAAAGAGTGGATCCTTCCGGGGAATGAGGCGCGGAACCTTTCCGCGCCGGTCTCGTTAACGCGGACGAGGACGGTCGTGCCGCCGGCGCCTGCCGTAGGGTCGAAGAACGCGGCATGGATTGCACGGCCCAGGTAACTTGTCGGGGACCCCGCATGCTCCCATCCCGGCGCGGACACCGCATACTCTGAGCCTACGGTCAAGGAGGAGAGGTCCAGGACCGCGATGCCGAGCCGCGATGCGGAACGCAGAGGGAGGTAGAGGAGCAGCGGAAAGGAAGCTCGGGTCCATCCGACTGGGCCGTCGACGGTGGCGCTTTCGCCCGCGAGGCGCAGGGGCATCCAGTCGCGTAGCGAGCCGTCCACGCCCCTGATCTCGAGGGTCCCGTTCGTGAGCGGGAGCAGGATCGCCTGACCAGGCCCTGTGCGATATTGTGCCGGGTGGCTCGCGTTTCTATCGATGTAGTCTTGGTTGTAATACACGAAGGGCGGTGCCGAGAGACTCGTGGCTAGAGAGATCACGACGCGGCCGGAAGGCGCCGTGGAGTCGGCGGGGTTCACGTACGTGATTTCGTACACGACGACGTTCGTCGCGTCGGCGGCGTAGAAGTAGCGGTACGGGCCGACGTCGAACGTGACGATCCCCACTTGGGCCACCCGCTCGATGGGAAGGAGCAGCATCTCGCCCGCGGAGGCGGGATCTCCCCCCGTCCAGACGGGATCGAACGTCAGGGTATCCCGGAAAATGACGGTACTGCGGAATGGGTCGATGACGACGAAATCCCGGTCCGCGAAGAACGCGAGAGCACCCGTGAATTCCCCGGGCCCTTGCTGCAACAGTGAATTCGCGCCGGGCACGATGTAGTACACCGAGGAGAGCGGCGGGCGCGGCGGAGGAGCGAGCCCGAGGTCCTGGGTGATGTCGATCATGAAGGAAACGTTCCCCGCCTCGAAGGGCGTGACATTGGTCCCGAGGTTGCCTCGAACGAAGTCCATGAAAATGAGTCCTTCCTGCACGGAGTTGATGAGCCACATTCCCCCCTGTCTGTCGCTCGCGAGCGGGGTCGTGGGACCCAGGACAGGCGGGTTGTACGTGTAATTCGGCGGGAGCGGCAGTCCATACGCGCGGGCGACGAACCTGTCCGACTCCGGCGCCTCGAAATACTGCGAGTAGGGGGAAATCACAGGGGCAAAGATGGCGATCATCGCGAACGCGAGAACGATGACGAGCCCGAGGACGGCGAGTCTGCTCTCCTTGAAAACGGCCCACGTCTTTCGACCCAGCAGGAGGAGGCGGCGTAAGACGAGCACGGTTCCTCGTGCGATGTACGCGAGAGAAAACCTAGATTCGGACACGGGGATCGAGCACTCCATAGAGGATGTCCGCGACGATGTTCCCGAAGATGACTAGGATGGAGATGATGAACAGAATCGCCCCCGCCAAGAACTGATCCTGGTTGATGATGGCCTGCAGGAAAAAGTAGCCGATTCCGAAATAGGAAAAGACCTGCTCAAGAATGATGGCACCCCCAATCGCGAACGCCATGCTGATCGTCAACGACGTGACCATGGGAAGGTACGCGTTCCTCGCGGCGTGATGGCGGCGGACGACGCGTTCTGAGAGGCCCTTGGCCTTGGCGGTGAGGATGTAGTCTTCGCCCATGACTTCGAGCATGGACGTCCGCATCAGCAGGATGGTCCCTGCGGCGTTGATCAAGACGAGCGCGAGCATGGGGAGCGCTGCGTGGACGGACCTGTCCACAATCGCAAACCAGAGGTTTCCGGGGTCGCTCCCGGCAAGCCAGCCCCAACGTTCGGCTGTAAAATCCGGGTTGCTCCAGCCACGGAGAGGGAATGGGGCGTCGACGAGGATCGGTCCGAAGCTCAGGGTCGAGAACGCGAATGCCCACAAAAGGATGAGGCCGATCCAAAAGGAGGGCATGTTGTAGAAGAAGAGGCTCGAGAGGACCACGCCGCCCTCAGTGGGCCTGCCTCGCCGCCAGGCGATGTACTGGCCGAGGACGATGCCGATGACGTACTCTATGATTACCGCGCCGCCGAACAGGAGCAGGGTCCGGGGCAGCGCGAAACCGATCACGTCCGCGACGGGTCTGCCTTCGACGAAGGACCAACCGAAGTCGAACGTGAACATGTTCCTGAGGAAGAGGAGAGCCCGCACGTGGATCGGGTCGTTTATCCCAAAGCTCCTCTCGAGCTGCGCGAGGCGGGCTGCGTCGAACGTCGGGTCCGCCCGGAATCGATCGATCGGCGTCCCCGGCATCGCCTCGAACAGGAGGAAGACGATGAGCGTCACGACGAGGAGCGTGACGATCCCCTGGACCACACGCCGCGCAATGTAGCGCACGAGAGGGTTCACCGTTCTCGCCTCGGTCGGTTTTTACATGGTGGACCGTATATGACGCTTTGCGGTAGCCGTACGGGCCGGGCGACGGAAAGGAGAATGGGGGGCAGGCGGTCCTGCCCCCTTGCGTCTACTGCCGCTCGCTTTCCAGCTCCTCGGCCTCCGGCTCCTGGGCCTCCGGTGTTTCGTCCTCCGACCCGGCCTTCGGAGCCCCCGCCGACGGTCCTTTCCGCATCCGGATGATCACGATTCCGAGCACTGCGCCGATGATCAGGCCGACGACCATCAGGCCGATCCCGAGCCCCAGGTCCGCACCGGGGGCCGCGGGCACGACCGCCGCCGCGGACTGACTCCCGGAGGTGAGTGTGTACGAACCACTTGCCGGGAATGCGTACCTCAGCGCGACGGTCATCGAGGCCGACGATCCGATCGATATGACTTGGGCGACGTCGGGGTTCCCTGTGACGGAGACGACGACCGTCGCGGGTCCCGCGACCGCGAGCAGGTTCGTGACGGTGACGGAGATTGTCGACGCCTGGCCGGCTGGCCTCGTGGCGACTGTGATGGAATCGACCCGGAGCACGGGGTGCGAGACGACGACCCCATACCAAGCCCTGAGGACCTGGTCGTCCAATGTGCGCACGACCGCGAGGCTCTCAATCGCTCCAAGGCCGGCCACCTGGAAGGTAAACGTCGCAATCCCGTTCGCGTCCGTCACATTCTGCAGTGGCCCTGACCACACCGTCGCGCCCTCCACGGCGGCATCGGTGCCGGTCAGTACCTCCACGGTCAAGGTGGTCGTGCCCCCTTCGCTCAGGAGCGTTTGGCTCACGGTCGCCGTTGCGAAGACGATGGCTGACGGAACGAACAGGTACCCGCGGATAGCTTCCATCGGGATCTTCGTGAGGACTACGAAGAGGAACTGGTTGAGGTAGTAGTCTCCCAGGTAGTCTCCCGCCATGAGCTGGTGTCGGCCCCCGTAGGCATACCGCTCATCGGCCGTCAGTAAGTTGAAGAAGTGCGCCTGCGAGAGGCTCAGCAACGGGACCGTGACATCGACAGACAGTCTTCCGTTCGCGTCCGTCATGATCGTCCCACCTGTTGCGCCAAGCACGTTCCGGGCCGTCGTTCCCGCACCTCGCGTCAAGAAGACCTTGGCGTTCGCTGCAGGGGCGCCGTCGCGCAGATAGAATGTCGCGTTCACGGTCTGCGTGCGTGCCTCCGAACTGAAGAGCTGCCCTCCAGTTCCGACGACCACGGAGCCCAGGGCGAAGGCCGGCGCCCGCCGGACGACGAGCCCGGTGTCGATCATGAAGTCATAGTTCCGGATCCCCTCGCGTGTGGAATCCCCGACGCCCCAACCGAAGAACGTCACTATGTCACCCGAACAGGCCAAGATCTCGAGATTCAGCCTGTCCAGGGGGTTGATGCTGCCGATGAAAGCCTGGATCTGGACCGCCGAGTCACCCTTGTGCGGGACCGACCGGATCGTACCCGCCAGATCTCCCGTGGCGTTGACGACGTACACGCCACTAAAGCCAGCTGGCCATGTCGTGTCATCGCAGGAGTCTACTCCCGTGTAGTCCAAGAGCTCGAAGTCTCCGAGGGCGTTGTCCGCGCCGAACCCGGGTCCTTCCCCGGCGGAACTCGCGAAGGACGGTCCGAAAGACCCTCCGAAGTCGAAGTAGGCCAGGTCGAGGCCCTCGTTGAGGTACTGACCCGTGGCGTAGTCAAAGGCCCACTTGAACTGGGCTTGCAGTCCAACGGGCCCCGAGCCGATCTTGAAGATGACCCCTGCGTCCGTCGCCGGCAGGCCTAACTGGTTCCAGACCGTCGCCGTGATTGGCGTTTCGATGGCGGCGGGCGATGAGGCGATGCTCCGGTCCCCAATGTCGATCAAGGCCGCGTAACCCAGCGTGAGGCCGTCCGTGATCAGCAGTCCAGCCACGTCGGAGACCTCGTACGTCGCTCCGGAGGCTCGGAAGCGGATGGGCACATTTCCCACGACCGCACCCGGGGCCAAGCTCACGGAGAACGTCGCCACTCCGGCGCCGTTCGTCGTTGCCGTCGGCGTCACGGTCACGTTTGCGATCCCGGATTCGCTCGCCGGGAGGACCGATTCGACGACGATTCCGGATTGAGGCGCGCCAGCGAAGTCCGTGATTGTCACATCCACGGAGACGCTCTCTGCCGGTAACGTGAGGACCAAGTCTGTGGCTGCCAAGTCCGCAATCAGCCAGTTGGGGGCGGCGTCGTTCTCGACAAACACGATTAGCGACTGGGTCTGTGTGTCGACGGCGACCGTATCGCCCACGGTCGTGGTGAATTTCAGGAACTCCGTGAGGTGCTGGTTCGGGAACCCGACCGCAGTAGCGGGGGCTGTGTATGTAAACGCCAGCGAGCCGGTGGTGTCCGTCACACCTGAGGCCGGTGCAACGCCTCCGAACACCAACGTCGTATCGACACGGACGGTCACGCCTGAGACCCCTGCGCCGAGGCCATCGCCGACTCGAGCTGTGATGGTCGTCGTGTCACCGACTCCGATCACGGGCCTCGTGGTCGACAAGGAGAGGGTCGCAATCGGCGCAGGGGGGCCGACGGTGATCTCCAGGAGCTTCGTGGCGGTGCCCGACGCCGTGCCCAAGGTGGCGGTCGCCGTGAGCAGGAGGTTCCCCTGAATCACCGGGACGACCCACGAGAACGTGGCCTTCCCCCGGACATCGGTCGTGGCCGTCAGGACGCGGTAGTCCGATCCGAAGGTTGCGTTCAGCACGACCGTTGCCCCGCTCGCGGGGGCGAGGCTTTGCGAGACGAAGGCGTCAATGGTCACGGTGCGGCCCGCGAGTGCGCGCTCCGGGGCCGTGAGGGCGACGGTCAAGGCCCCCGTAGGCGGCGGGACCGAGACGGCGCCGGCGGGCTGAATCTTCGCGAGGGACCAGAAGTTATAGATCTGGGGGGGCGTGTTGACCCAGCCCACCCAACGGTCGTTCCGGAATGCGTTCAGGTTCTTCCGGTAGTATAGGACGTTCCAGGGGATATCGTTCGTGACGAGGCCTTGGACATCCTTCAGGAGGGCGACCCGCGAGGCGGTGTCCACCGTGATGAGCGCCTGATCGATCAACGCGTCAACCGTCGGGTTGTCGTATCCCGCGGAGTTCGATCCCGCTGGGTTCGCCGCGACGTCCCCGGAGGTGTGGAAGAAGTCCTTGATGTACAGCTCGGGGAAGTCGCCGAGCAGCCAGCCGAGGATGTAGATGTCGAAGTCGACCTCCGTGAACGCCTTGCTTACGATCGTATCGAAGCTCGTCGGAGCGGCGTCGATGTTCAGGCCGATCCGCTTCAGGTTGTTCGAGATCATGATGCCCGCGTCGGCCCGCACGGGGTCGTAGTCCTTTGGCGGGGTCAGGATCGTTGCGCGGATCGGCGAGCCGTCGATGTAGTCGCGGAACCCGTCCCCGTTCTGATCCGTGATTCCCGCGCTCGTGAGGAGCGCCGCGGCGGCGGTCATGTCGAAGGTCTGCCCCGTCGCGCTCGTGTTGACGTAGAACGAGTTGTGGATCGAGATCGGTTGAGCGCCCTTGATTCCGAAGCCGCCCATGAGCGTGTTCACGATGTAGTCCTTGTCGATGGCCATGGAGATCGCCCGCCGCAGGGCCAGGGAGGCGGCGGTGCGGGCGGGCGTGTTCGTGGGGTCGCCCCACGGGGCACGCCGCAGGTTGAACGAGAGATAGAAGAACCCGCGGTCCGTGACCTGTTCGACGCCGATCGCGGGATTGGATCGGACCTGGCTCAGGAAGCCCGGCGTGAGTGACCAAATCAAGGTGTCAATGTCGCCCCTCTGCAGGGCAAGACTGATCACGTCAAGGCTGCTGTAAATCACGAACTTGATCGACCGAAGGTTCTCGGGGTAGAACGGGTAATTCACGCTGCGCCACATGTGGCCTGCCGTCGGGTCGCCGATGCCCCAGTAGTTCGTGTACACGGAAATGTGGGACTCGGCTCGGGGGGTCCACGAGTCGAGCTTGAACCATCCCGTCCCGTAGGTGGCGGGGATTTCGCCGCCGGCCCCATACGCGAAGTCGATGGACAAGTCCGCGGAGTCCGTGATCGTGGTCCCGGGGTCCGAGATGTTCACGGGCGGGGTCGGGTCGATGTGACCCTGCCATACGCCCTTCGGTATGATCGTCGTCCCGCCGAGGGTGCCGGGGAAGAACAGGGCGAAGGCCTGATAGAGGTGGAACCGGACCGTCGTCGCGTCGATCTTCTCGACGCCGATGTGCGACACGGCCGCGCCCCCGCTCCAATGCGGCCAAACGGGGGCCGGCCACCAGAGCGCCTCCGTGATGATGGTCTGCTCCGTGGACCACGCCTTCGTCTGGAAACTGAACACGACGTCATCGGCGGTCATGGCCGATCCGTCGTGGAAGGTCACGCCGGTTCGCAGGAACACGTCGACATTCATCCCGCCGGGGAGGATGTCGTAGCCCGGCCGGTCCTCGGCCTGTGACCCCTGCCTCGCCGGATCGGCGAGCACGGGGTACAAGTTCAGGTCTGGGTCGGTCGCGAAGAGAGTTTCGAAGGACCAGCCCACCTGGTACAGATTCCAGACGGTGTTCGTTTCCGGGTTCCAGAAGTTCAACGATGTCATGTCATTCTGCAGGCCGATGACGATCTCGGTCCGCTCACCTTGAGCGACCGCGCCAGGGCTCTGCAGAACGCCCACAAGACCCGTCGCAAGAAGCGCGCACGCGAGAATCGCGGTGCGGACCGCCTGCGTACGGGAACGCGCATTGTTCATTCGATCCCAACTGCCGGCGTATTGCCAGCGCTCCATGGACTGCAGGCTGGCTGTATATAGATTTAGGTAAGTAGTATAGTCGAGGGCCGGGAGGCTCCCGGGAGGCCGGAGCCCTGAACAGGTGTCCCCGCGGCAAGATCCCGCGGGCATCGTCACGGATTACGCAAACAGCACGCGCTCCGCCGCCTTTGCGACCGCGGCCCGGTGCTTCGGGTCAGCTGCCACCATGACGACCCAGTCCGACACCTGGCGAAGCTGGAGCGCACGCGCGAGGGGGCTGACTTTGCGAAAGTATTGTACTTTCGCTCCGTCCAGCACCTTCACATCCGTCTGGGCGATTCGAGGCTCGCTGATCAGGAGTTCCGGCAGCGGGATGTCGATGATCGCGCGCCCCGGCGGAATCCCCGCGCGCTTGCAGATTGCATCCTCCGCGCGCCGACGCCGGAGGGGGTCCGAGAGCACGTGGAGCGCGCTGCGCTCCGCCTCCGAGAGCTCGTCGCCTCCGCGGTCCCACGCACGTTTGTAGAGTTTCCGGAACTTAATCCTGAGGGCGATGTCGCGCTGGAACTCGCCTTGGTTCGCGAGCCATTGCAGGAGTTCCGCGTCGACCATCTTCTGCACCTCCCGCACGTCCGCGGCGGCGCGTTCGACCGCGCGCGCGACCATCTGCTCGGCGATTCGGACCGTCTTGTGAAAGTAGACGGAGGAGTACATGAGGGCGCGTGCGACGAACATCCCCTCCAATGCGGGCAGCCCCTTCTTGTCCACCGCAAGCTCGCCTTCGTGGACGGCGAACGTCTGGTAGATGCGGTTCACGTCGATCATGCCGTGCGCGGCCCCTGTGTAGTGCGAGTCCCGCATGAGGTAGTCGATCTGATCCGCGTCGATCGCGCTGTGGATGATCTGCCCGAGATACCGATTCGGACTTAGGCGCGGACTCCGGAAGCCTCCCGCCGACTCAGGCCCGCGGATGAGCGCCGCGACGGACTTCGGCGGGACCCCATGCTTCTCGAGCACTTCCGGGATGCGAGGGACGTCGGGGAACGCTTTGCGCTCCTCTTCCCGGACATTGTCGTCCTCCCCGAGGACGATTGCCTGCGTGAGGTGCATGTGGTCGATGGAGA
The DNA here is from genome assembly GCA_964396265.1 of uncultured Methanomassiliicoccales archaeon. GTDB lineage: Archaea > Thermoplasmatota > Thermoplasmata > RBG-16-68-12 > EA-27 > EA-27. The sequence continues at coordinate 64,768 of CAYNEM010000002.1, read as the reverse complement.
GCTTGTTGCTCAGGATGTGCTCGAGGGTGTGCGAGAACGGACCATGGCCGAGGTCGTGGAGCAGGCCCGCCGCCATGACCAGTTTCCGCTCTTCCTCTGGAAGGTCGATTGCCTCCGCGATCTTCCCTGCGACATGCGAGACCCCCATGCAGTGCTCGATCCGCGAGTGATTCGCGCCGGGGAAGACGAGGTACGTGAGGCCCAGCTGCCGAATGCCCGATAGGCGCTGGAGCTCGAGGGTTTCCATGAGATCCTGGACCATGGGGCCGAAGCGGATCGTCCCGTGGACCGTGTCGCTGGTCGTCTTGAGTTCGGGCACCGCCGCTGAGAGGGCTTCCGGACGATAAAGGAGTGCACCCCATGGGTTGCCGCCGCCAAAATGTATTTGGCCGCCCCGCGGCTACCGACCCCCGCGCCCGGGTGACAGAGCGGCTAATGTGACCGACTGCAGATCGGTTATAAGGGGGTTCGACTCCCTCCCCGGGCACTGCCGCCGAGAAGAGGACGGAAACGATGCTGAAGGTCGTGATCGTCGGAGACCGCGGTTCTGGGAAGGCGACCTTCCTCGGCTTCCTCTACATGACCCAAGTGAGGACCGGCTCCGACAAGGCGGACGGGGTCCGATTCCATACCCCTTATGATTCCCTCGAGGCGCTCAGCTTCGTCTTCCAGCAACTCATGTCGGGGACCTTCCCGGATCAGGTCACGAAGCAGGGGGTCCGCAAGATCACGTTCGAGCTGGGGTTCCGGCGCTCCGGAGGAATTCTCTCCCGGTTTCGTGGAGACCGCTGGATGGTGGAGAAGACCCCGGGCGTCCACTTCTACCTGATGGGGACGAAGGGCGATGAGTTCTCGAGCGTCGTGGCAGGCACGCCCATCGAGGAAGAGAGCTGGAAGGACATCTATGACAGCTCCGTGATCGTCATCCTCGTGGACAGCACGAAGATCGCGGTGGCGGACGAAGGGAAGAAGACCCGTCCGATGGCGATGTACGACGCAGCGCTCGCATCGCTCCTCCGCCTCATGAAGCGCCGCTCGGAGCCCGAGGTCCGCAAGCAGATCTACCCCATATTCGTGTTCTCCAAGTTCGATCAGGTGAATCCCGAGGTCCTGGCCGCCGCGAAGATCGGAGACAAGCCCCCGAGCATCGAGGAGGCGCAGTCGCGAGCCAACTATGCCGAGGTCCTCCTGAAGTCCAATCTCCCGAAGACCCTCACGATGCTGCGGACCCGGGATCGAGACGCCGTGCCGTTCGCGACTCCCGCCCACTTCTTCAGCTGGGTACGTCTTGGCGCCGAACCGGGCAAGCCGGAGCGGATCCAGTTTGGGCGCACCGAGGGTGGCGGCTGGGAACCGCAGTACGCGACGGAGGAATATGTTGGGGCACTCACCTACCTCCGGGGAATCGTCTCGGACGGGAGGAGTCGTCCGAAGTTGTCTCGAAGATGATATTGTCGGCCCTAGAGTTATATACACCTAAATCTGACTCACCCGCCATGCCCTGCGCAATCCTAGGAGACCGGGCTTCCGGGAAGACCACGTTCTTGGGCCTCCTCTATGCGGCCCAGGTCAAGTACGGTACGGGGATCCGTGACGACTTCCGTTTCCACGCGCCTCCCTCGTCCCTGAACGTCATGTCCGCCGTCTACGAGGGGATGAAGGACGCCCGGTTCCCGAGCGCCACGCTCAAGGAAGAGATCACGGAGCTGAGCTTCGTCTTCGGCTACGTGCGCCCGGTCGTCGGCAAGTTGCCGTACTACATCAAGCAGAAGAACTGGATCAAGCCATTCTCCACCCTCCGGTTCTCCGCCTACGACGTCTCGGGCGAAGACATCGAGGAGTTCATCGAGAGCGGCATGGCCTCCAAGCCGATCATCCAGCAGCTCCTCAAGAGCGTCGTCATCATCGTGTTGGTCGACTGCAGCAAGATGACGATGGACCTCGACACGCCCGCGCACAAGCGGATGCTGAGGTACGACAGCGCGGTCGCGAAGCTCCTTGTTTCCTTCCAGACCTACAAGAACCAGGAACACGAGCGGATGAAGTCGCAGGGGATCGACTCGGACTCCCCCGTAATCTACCCCGCCTTTATCCTCGGGAAATTCGACACGGTCCGGGACGAGGTGCTTGCGAGGTTGGGATTGCACCGAGGATTCCCGCCGGTCAACGAGAAACGGAAGCGGAAAGAGTACGCCGAGGCACTCCTCCGGGTCTTCATCCCGCAGACCCTCTCGCAGATTCGAGGCGGCAGGGTCGCCGGCGTCAACATGGATCAGGCTGCGTACTTCCTCAGCTGGGTCAAGACAGAGACCCAGGAGGGGATGGACACGGTCGGTCCGCCGCGGATCGTCCGGACGGACTTCCGGCCGGGCAGCGGAGGCGAGCCCGACTTCGCGTTCGACGAATATGTGGCCTTCATCGAGCACTTCCGAGGAATCGCCCACAAGATCCCCGATGAGGTTCTCGACGAAGAGAAATTCCAGGCCGCAGCGACGAAAATCGCGTGAGCTTGGCAGGTCTGCGCTATGGCTGCCACGAATACCGAACAACGGACCCAGGAAGGGGAGATCGCAGAGGTCGACCACTGGGTGTACGGCGTGATCCAGGGGACGGGATACACGACGAAGTGCATCTCCCGAGGCCTCAACGTCAGCCTGTACGACGCCGCCTTGCAGGGGCATTATACGCCCATCCGCCCCGCCGCGGTCCAGAATGCCACGGACACTCTCGACCTGCAGATGATCCATCCCGTCGTGTCCGGTCACGAGATGCTCCTGTCGCACGTCGGCCCGGGGCTCACGGATGAGGCGGGCCGTACGACCTTCGTGAACCATACGGCCGTGTTGCCCGTCGACCTCCTGCGCTCCGGTCGTGTCACGATGGAGGCCGTGTTCGCCGCCATGCAGAAGTTTGAGGTGGACGCCCCCGGCGCCACCGGGGAGACGGATCTGCTCCGGATACCCGTGCTCCCGGCGCCCGCGGACGGTTCGTCCTTCGGCGCGGGCGTGCACCGGTACCTGTCCTTCGCGGCGCTCGAGACGCTCACGACCCGGATGATCGACGACCCCAACAGCCGGACGCTCCTCCTCTGCAGGAACGGCACAGCCGAGGGTCGGATCAAGACCATGCACCTGATCGTCGAGTTGCTGAACTGGGCGTGCGGCCTGCAGCTGTTCACTGCGATCTCCGACGCGCCCACGGCGTCCTCGATGAACTACTTCAACCTCGTCGTCTCGCCTCGGGGCGTCCGGGCCGACACAAGCTGGGCGCTCCTGGAGAGTACGCTCGCACAGGCCACGCTGCGGCGGTCGCCCAATCGAGAGAGCGTGTACGAGACCCTCGCCTCAGCCTTCTTTCAGTCCAAGAATCTGCGCTTGGCCCGGTAAGTCCGGACCCCTTGTGCAACCTCACGGATCACCGTCCAGCCGTTCCACCCTCCGCCGATGAGCCACTTGCCCTCATCGGGTCGGCTGTCCGGATTATCGCCCGCCATCCGGCCGAGCTCGGCTTCGAGATAGTCGCCATCGGTCTCCACCTCGGGCGAATAGTTGCCTTCGGACAGGGCACGGGCGAGCAGGGCCAAACCGCTCGGCCTCCCCTTCCAATGGATCGCAAGAAAGGCCTTGCGTGCGGAGTTGTCTGCCAGGATGATATCCCTCAGGCTGAGGTAGGATTCTCGCGTCTGGTAGTCGGTGATTGGAGGGGCCTCCATCCTCGTCTTCCGTTTCTGGAGGTCCACGAGCAGCTCGATCCATTCCTTCTTCTCGAGGGTGGGCCGCGCCCATGGGGAAGAGGAAGCATCGTCGGCCGTCGTGCCGGCCTCCGCCGTCGCGCCTGTATGGGTCGGAGGAGGGGCTTTGGTCTGGATAAGGTCGTAGATGACCGCCTCGCCGGAGGCCCGTCCAGGGGGCGGCCGGATCACGACCGTGTCCTCGTCCGGGTGATAGTGCGGGTCGAGGACGATCAGGGGCCCCACGCCTTCCCGCGGAAACAGCTCCGCAAGGGCGATGTTCACGTCGGCCGGGCCGATGCGCCGGGCGAGCTCGCTGAGCCGTTCCAAGCCGCGGGGCTTCTCGGGCCTGCGCGCGAGCAAGGTCAGGTCGTCGAGGTACGCCTGGGCCACCTGGGGCATGAGGGGCTGACGCGTACGCTTGGCGACGCGGTGGAGCCGGTGACGGAGGGAACCGGACAGGCCGCTCGCCTTCGCGCACTCCATGCGCAGGTTCTCCAGACGGTCGGTGAGCCTCGTGCTCAACCTTCCGCCGGGCGTCCTAGACTCGTGGAAGATACCGCCCCAGCGAATCGCCATTCTCTCGGACCAGTTGGGGTCCGTGGGACTGCGCCGGTACCAGTCCAGCGTCTTGTTCCGCAGGATCGCGCCCGCCAGGACCGCGTTCTCGGTCTCATACCGGACGCGCACGAGCAGCGACTCCGTCATCGCGAGGACGTCGCGTGACATTCGCTTGTCTCGAAGGATCTCCCGCTCCAGGGCCCGGATCTCGACCGCGTTGAGTGTTTCGAGGTCGAAGCCCTCTTCCGGATTCAGTTGAAGGAACGTCTTCAGGATGACCGAGTCCGGCAGCGGGTCCGCCCGAGGTTGGCGGTACGCCTCCGCATAGACGGCGCCGATCATCGCACTCATGCCCAGCATGGCGAAGCGGAAGCGGCTCCACGGGTCGCTCGCGCCCGCCGCCAGGATTGCGCCACCGAGGGCGGGAAGCAGGCAGAGCGACGCTAGCGATGCCCTAGAGCGGATGCCGATGACCACCGCCCCATCCACGCGTTCTGCGCTCGATAAACTGGTAGGCGGCGATTATCGGCGCTGATACCTTGGCGGAGGTGTTGGGTCCTCGTCGGATTGGACGGACCCCGGCTGTGACCATGACCATGCGCTATCGGCGCTTCTGCGTGGCCTCGGGTTTCATCGCCTCGACGACCATCGTTCGGGCCCCCATCGCACGGGCGAGTCGCTGCATCATCGAGGGTTCTGGCGCCGAATAGTAATCGTGGTCTCCGATGACCCGGATGTCGCGGAAGCCCGCCTTTTCGATCGCCCGAGGCAGTCCTGTCTCGAGAGGGGCGCCGGAGAGGCTGCCGGCCCACGTCTGAGGGTCGGAGCCGAGAGTGCCGGCCGCACTCAGCCGTACCACGATGTCCGCGAGTCGAAGCCTCCCGCCGGGGCGAAGGACGCGGAAGATCTCGCGGAGCACCCCCGCCTTGTCGCGTTGCGAGTGGAGGACGCCGTTGCTTAGGGCCAAGTCAACGCTCTCTTGAGGCACGCGGATGGATCCCGCATCTCCCTCGAGGATCTGGATGCGCTTCACGCCCGCCCCCGCGATGGCGGTCCGTGCCTTCGCGACCATGGCCGGCACGACCTCGACGCCGAGGACCTCCCCGCGCCGGCCGAGCTGCTGCGAAGCCAGGATCGCGTCCGTTCCGGACCCGCAGCCGACGTCGAGGACGGTGTCCTTGGGGTCGATTCCACTCTTCGTCAGCACATATCCCACCCCCGTGAAGGATTCCAAGGCTGGCACTGGCACCTCGGCGAGAATTTCCCGCGTGTAACCAACGCGCGCCGCCAGCTCGGGTCCAAACGGGAATGGCTGCGGACTCTTCGGATGTTCGGCCACCTCCGTGTATCGCGCCCGGGCAGCCGCGGCGAGGACTCGATCGAGTTCCGTGTCGACCTCGACCGGTTTCGGGATGTACGTGGCAAGGGCCACGTCGAGAGGCATCGGATCCGGCACGCGAGTCTTCCACCGCCAGAGAGCGCCCGCCTCCAAGGGCAGGGGTTCGAGGATCCCGCCTGCGGCGAGCGTGTGCAACCTCTCCGTGGCGACCGGCTCCGTCAGCCGGAACACCTCCGCGACCTCGCGCGCGGGAAGGAGGCCTCGGCGTCGCTCGGCGTACTCGAGAAGGTCCGAGGGCCGGTGTCTTGCTAGCTCCGGCTCCAGGGACAGGATGGCGTCCGCGTACGGTTTCGCGGCGAACCCGTCGACGCGAACGACCTCGCGGGATCGGCTGCGGATCAACATGGAGTCGAAGCCAAAGCCACCTTCCGACATGGCGTGGCGGTCTGCGTCGAAGCGATCCCTGGCAAGGGGGATGTCGATGTCGCGTCGGAGGCGGCTCGTGCTCAGCCCGACCTCACCGCCCAAGTTGATGTACTCGTCATGGGACGCGGGTCGACCTTCGACCATGAACGCCTCCATCATGCGGCGCAAGAATTTGTGGGCGAGCGGGACGTCTTGAAGTTCCGCGGCCCTGTAGGCGATGCAGGGGGTGTAGGTCGTCTTCACCCCGCACTGCCAAAGGTAGTCCGGATGAAGCGGCATTCCCGCCGCCGCGGTGTCCTCGACGATCGTGCTCACGACCCTCTCTTTCGAGAGCCCTTTCGCGTCCATCCAGTCCGTGAGGTTTTCGAAGAGCCCGCCCATGCGATACGTGACTCGGACGCCATCGCCCAGGACTTCCTCGAACCGCCGGACGATCGGCTCAGTGCACCACGTCTTCCACGACAGCGGGTCCGCGAAGCGGACGAGCTCGATGAACGGTTTGGCTTCCGGCAAGCGGTTCGCCTCTCGCACGGCCAACCCCTTCGCACGGATTTCAAGGTTCCGCGTCCCGTTCCGGAGCCGAGAACGAGGGCGGAGGTCGTCGCCTGCATGTGGACGCGGTTCACTCCCGGACGCGAACCCTCAAGTCCCCGCCTCGCTTCCGCGGACCGGTGGGTTCGTGGTCATGAGGTCTCTCGGGCACAAGATCATCCAAAAGCACCTCGTTGAAGGTCGCATGGTCCCGGGCGAGGAGGTCGCCCTCAGGATGGACCAGGCGCTCCTGCAGGACGCGACCGGGACGCTCGCTTGGCTCGAGTTCGAGCAGATGGGCGTCGACACGGTGCGCGTGAAACAGGCGACCCAGTACGTGGACCACAACGTCCTTCAGACGGGGTTCGAGAACCCGGACGACCACCTCTTCCTCCAGGGGATGGCAGGACGGTACGCGGCGGTCTACTCGCGCGCAGGGAACGGGATCTCGCACTGGGCCCACATGGAGCGTTTCGATGTGCCAGGGCAGACGATGCTCGGGTGCGATTCCCACACGTGCCAGTCCGGCGCGATCGGGATGCTCGGGATTGGCGCGGGCGGGTTCGAGGTTGCCGCGGTCATGGCGGGGGAGCCCTACCGCCTGCGGATGCCCCAGGTCGTCCGCGTGGACCTGCACGGTCGGATGCCGGCGTGGTGCTCCGCGAAGGACGTGATCCTCGAGATGCTCCGCAGGTTCGGGGAGAAGTGGGGGAAGGAGAAGGTCGTGGAATACGGCGGGCCCGGGATCAAGCAGTTCTCCGTCCCCGAGCGTGGGACGATCACGAACATGGGCGCGGAGCTTGGGGCGACTGGCTCCCTGTTCCCGAGCGATGCCGTGACGGAGCGTTTTCTGAAGGGTCAGAAGCGCGGTGGCGATTTCCGGAGTTTCGCGGCGGACGACAAGGCGGAGTACGATGACCGCGTGGAGGTCGATCTCTCGAAACTGGAGCCATTGATCGCATGTCCCCCGAGTCCGGGGAACGTGAAGCCCGTCTCCGAGGTGGCGGGAACGGAGGTCACGCAGGTCGCCGTCGGGAGCAGCGTGAACTCCTCGTTCCGGGACCTGTCGATGGTCGCCGAGATGCTGGACGGGAAGCACGTGCACCCCGGGCTCTCGATCGCGGTGTCGCCGGGGTCCCGCCAGGTTCTCGTCGCGTGCCTCATCCACGGGGTGATGACGAAGCTCATCAAGGCGGGCGTCCGCGAGCTCGAGGTCGCGTGCGGCCCGTGCATCGGCATGGGGTTCGCGCCGCCTACCAAGGGCGTGTCCGTCCGCACGTTCAACCGGAACTTCCAGGGGCGGAGCGGGACCTCGGACGACAAGGTTTACCTCTGCAGCCCGGAGACGGCCGCCGCCACGGCGCTGAAGGGCGTGATCGCGGACCCACGTGACCTGGGCAAGCCGCCAAAGGTGACAGAACTTACTTCGTATCCGATCGACGACTCCGGCTACCTCTGGCCGCCAAAGAACCGGAAGAAGGTGGCCGTGTATCGCGGGCCGAACATCGGCACCGTGCCGATTCCCGGCGATCTCCCGGACACGATCGAGGGCGAAGTCCTCCTCAAGCTCGAGGATGGCGTCTCGACGGACCACATCCTCCCAGGCGGGGCGGAGGTCCTCCCGCTTCGCAGCAACATCGCCGCGATCGCGGAGTACACGTTCAAGTACGTGGACCGAGGTTTCGTTGCCCGCGCGAAGGCGAAGGGCGGAGGAGTGATCGTCGGCGGCGAGAACTACGGGCAGGGCAGCTCGCGCGAGCACGCTGCGGCTGCGCCCATGCACCTGGGGGTAAAACTCGTCCTCGCGAAGTCGTTCGCGCGCATGCACCGAGACAACCTCGTGAACTTCGGCCTGCCGCCGCTCATGTTTGTCTCCTCCAACTCGTACGATAGGATTGCGATGGGGGATCGGATTCGCGTCGCGCGACTCCTCGAGAGCCTCAAATCAGGGCAGCACGTCACGGGACAGAACCTTACGAAAGGCACTTCGTTCGAACTTACGTACGACCTGTCGAGCCGCCAGAGGGAAATCTTGCTGAAGGGCGGCGGAATCCGGTACCTGAGGAACCGAGGGGCCTAAGCGTCATGATCGCCTCCGCTGGAGTCGCAAAACCCACGAAATCTGGCGCCTTCGCCGCAGAAATTCGACGTGCCATTGCAACGCTGAAGAGGGGTGGCCTTTGTTTCTTCGGAAGCTGGTTTGGAAGACCCTACGACAACGAGCATGTCGCGGTTGAGGCCGAAGCCGAGGGTGATTGTCTCATGGTTAGATTCAACGAAGGTGAGGTCTTGCGGGTCTGGGAGCCGGAAGGGTGTGTGTGGGACGCCAAGCACTTCCGGATCGAACGAGCTGCAAAGGTCCGCTGGGAGTGGTTCTACTACGGGAGGCGACATGCGGACGAGAATCTGCGCTTCGAAGAATTCATCCCCAAGGAGGATCGGGTCGAAGTGAAGACCAATTGGGAAGGCGGCTTCCATCCCAATCCAGGCGTCCGAAGGGAAGCGCCCGCGGTCGAAATGGATCCCCTCAACTAGCGAATGATCGTGCGTCGAGCCACACTATTATACGGGACCGGGGATAGCGGTCCTGTGGAGTATTTCGAGGACATCCTCGAGACAATCGGACACACACCACTCGTCAAACTCAACCGCGTCACGAAAGGGTTCAAGCCCCTCATCCTCGCGAAGTGCGAGTTCTTCAACCCCGGCGGATCCGTGAAGGATCGCATCGGCATCACGATGGTCGACGCCGCGGAGAAGAAGGGACTGCTGAAGCCGGGTGGCACGATCATCGAGCCGACGAGCGGGAACACGGGGATGGGCCTCGCGCTCGTGGCGGTCCTGAGGGGATACCGATGCATCTTCACGATTCCCGACAAGATGAGTCAGGAGAAGATCAACCTCGTGAAGGCGCTCGGCGCGCGGGTCGTCATATGCCCGACCGCCGTCCCGCCGGACCACCCGGAGTCCTACTACAAGGTGGCCGAGCGGCTGAATAAGGAGATTCCGAACTCGTTCCTGCCCTACCAGTATCACAACCCCGCCAACCCGGAGGCGCACTACAAGACGACGGGGCCGGAGATTTGGCGGCAGACGGACGGGAGGGTCACGCACTTCGTGTGCGGGATGGGGACGGGCGGCACGATCAGCGGCGTGGGGAAGTTCCTCAAGGAGAAGAGCAAGAAGGTCAAGGTGATCGGCGTCGACCCCCTCGGGTCCATCCTCAAGGACTACTTCTACACCAAGGAGATGACGAAGCCCCACACGTACAAGATCGAGGGGATCGGCGAGGACTTCGTGCCGACGACAACGTGGTTCGAGTACATCGACGACGTCGTGAAGGTCGGGGACAAGGAGGCGTACCTGATGACGCGCCGCCTCGCCCGAGAGGAAGCGATCCTCGTGGGCTCGAGCTCGGGCGCCGCGATAGTCGGCGCGCTGAAGGTCGCGGAGAAGCTCGGCAGGGGCGACGTCGTGGTCGTGCTGCTCCCTGACACCGGGGAACGGTACTTGAGCAAGGCGCACAACGAGGAGTGGCTCAAAGAGCACGGGTTCCTCGAAGAGCCGACCGCGCCCCTGATGACGATCCTGAGGCGGAAGGAGCGGCTGGAGGGCGTCGTGGTCGCGCGCGCGGACATGAGCCTCCGAGAAGCGGTGGACCTCATGCGGGAGTACGACATCTCGCAGCTACCCGTCGTGGACAAGGGCAAGGTCGTCGGCAGCGTGCGCGACGACGTCCTCATCGACCGCCTGTTGAAGGACAAGAAGGCCGCGGAGAGGCCTGTGAAGGACGTCATGGAGAAGCCGTTCCCGATCGTCGACCCGGGCACCCCTCTCGAGAAGATATACCGCATGCTCGTGCGCGGAAGTCCAGCGGTCCTCGTCGGCACAGAGAAGAAGCTCGAGGGCATCGTGTCGCGCATCGACGTGATCGAGTATCTCGCAGAGCGGGCCTGACCGAAACGCCTCAATATCCCCTCGCGTATGTGAATGGGGGAGTCCAATGGGCGTCGCCGTCAGCGTGGCCGTCGAGGGCGAGGACGAGGTGCCTGTAGAGGAGCGAGCGGATGCGAAGTTCCTCGCGGACTTGGTGTCCTCGTTGTTCACGGATCAAAGCGCCTATCAGAAGTTGGGTGTGAATTCGGAATCCTTGACGGCCCTCAAGCGAATGGACGAGAGTGCGTATGCTGACAATTCAGAGCAGGTCCAGGATGCGTGGCAGGATCCCACCCTTCTCAAGGCCGACCTCATGGCCGTCCTCGGCGGCATCCTGCGGCTCCAAGGGACCGACCGCGAGGCGAAGCGACTGCGGAAGGAAGTCGCCCGGTCGAGCTCGATCAACATGGAATGGTTGCCCTGGTACCAGATGGTGCTGGAGGACGCGGTCAAGGTGTGTACCTGGGCCGCGCAACGGGGGAAACGCGTGGCCCTCGTCCTCTGGTAGCCTCGGAAACTCTTTACGCGGTCCCGCAATCGTCGCCGCATGCGGTTCTCCACGAAGGCGATCCACGTCGGGAGCGAGCCGGACGCGACGGGTGCCGTGAACCCGCCCGTGTATCTCACGTCGACGTACTCGCAGAAGGAGCAAGCGGAGTATGTGTACGGCCGCACCGCCAACCCGACGCGGCGGGCGCTCGAGCGCAACCTGGCGGCTCTCGAGGACGCGAAGCACGGTCTGGCCTTCTCCTCGGGCATGGGCGCGGTCACGACGATGCTCACGCTCCTCAAGAAAGGCGACCACGTGGTGCTGAGCGACGATACGTACGGGGGTGTATACCGGATCTTCACGCGAATCTGGGCGAACTACGGCGTCGAGTACGATTTCGTCGACGCGACGGATACGGGGAACGTCGAACGGGCGGTCCGGAAGAACACGCGGATGATCTGGATGGAGTCGCCGACGAACCCGCTCATGAAGGTCGTCGACATCCGCGCAACCGCCAAGATCGCGAAAGCGCACGACTGCATCTCCGTGATGGACAACACGTTCGCGTCCCCGTACCTCCAGAACCCGCTCTCCCTCGGCTACGACCTGGTCCTTCACTCAGCGACGAAGTATCTTGGCGGCCATGCGGACGTCGTGAGCGGCGCGGTCCTTCTGAACGACCCCGGGCTGCACGAGAAGCTCCGGTACGGGCAGAACGCGCTCGGTGCGATCCCGGGCGCGCTCGACTGCTTCCTTGTGCTCCGCGGGACGAAGACGCTGGCGGTGCGGATGGAGAGGCACTGCGACAACGCGGAAGCGCTGGCGGCGTGGCTTGTGGACCATCGCTCGGTGGAGCGAGTCTTCTACCCGGGACTCAAGCCCCACCCGAACCACGCGATCGCGCGGAGGCAGATGCGACGGTTTGGCGGCATGCTCAGTTTCGTGCTGAAGGACGCGCGGAAGGCGAGGTCCTTCCTTAGGAAGCTCGAGGTGATCACGCTCGCGGAGAGCCTCGGCGGCGTGGAGTCCCTCATCGAGCATCCCGCGTCGATGACCCACGCGTCGATCCCCGCGGAGGAACGGAAGGCTCGCGGGATTTCCGACGGACTCGTCCGGTTCAGTGTCGGGCTCGAAGACATCGTCGACCTCAGGGAGGACTTGGAGCGGGCGCTCGGCAAGTAGCTCACTGCATGTTCCCGCAGGATGGGCACCGCCAAGAGACCGTGCCCGGAACGCGGCCCGCTCGGTTCCCGCACTCCCTGCAAAACCTTGTCTCCTCCGGCTGCGCGGACGGCTGGACAATGACAATGGTCTGCGCAGGGGCGAGGGGCGCCGTTGGGCCGCCGTACGGGACCACGACCCCGCTGTAGAAGACGCCGCGCTCCCGGTCGAGCCACCCCTGTGCGAATCCGGCTGCCACGGTCTCTGCGGCCAGTCGCTCCGCCTCTGCGGGGTCCTTCCCGAGCTGGCGCGCGAGGTCCGAGATCGGGATTTCGCGATAGGCGCGGAGGATTGCCCCCACCGCCTCGAGCTGCTCGATCCTCTTCGCTTCCCTACGCCACAGGAGGAAGAATAGTACAGTGGGGATGGCAAAGCCGCCAGTGCATACGCCAAAGAATGCCACCGCCCAGGGGGCGCTCACAAAGTCGGTGGGAGAGGCGGCCACGACGATGGTCAGCAGGACGCCGAGCAGCGTCGGCATCAGAAAGAGAATCCAAAGGACGAGATACAGGCTGCTCTTCTTCATCGGGTCAGGTCACCCGTCCACCGCACTTCGCACAGTACGTCGGCGCACCTTCGAGGCGTGACCCGCAGAGCTCGCAGAACTTCGCCGGCTTTCTTGTGGCCGGGGGGACGGCCACGATGACCGGAGGCCGACTCGGCATAGGCGCCTGTCCTCTCTCGGCGAACGCGTCCGCCATCTTTCGGTATTCCCTCTCCTTGAGTCTCTCCGCGCTTTGATCCATGATCTCCTGGCACCGTCGCCGGAGGCCGACGGGGTCCCTCAGTCCCATGAAGACGAGGTCGCCGGCCACGACGGTGGTGTTCGACCAGAGGCGCATGGCCGATGCTCGCGGTGCAGTGGCGCCGCCGCCGACCCCGGAGGTCGCCAGCACGACCGTCCCGTAACCGAACAGCTTCTGAAACGCGTGCTGGATCATCGTCACGTTCTGGATCGCGTGATGCGGTGCGTCGGTGATCGTGCTCCCGATGATTCCCGTCTTCACGATGGCCCGGCGGTCTGTGATGGCGTAGTACGTCGCACGCCAGCGAAGGTAGCCGACGACCGCTCCGAAACCGATCAGCGGAAGCAAGAACACGAGGGAGAGCCCGCATAGGTAGGCGGAGGCCTCCCCGATGCCTCGCAGGGTCGAGTAGCCGAGGAAGACGGCCCCCGTCACAAGCAGAACGCTGATGCTGGCGATTGGGGCCAGGAGGAATGGAGCGAAGCTAGGTTTGACCTCGAGGAGAATCTGCTCCCCCGCGGCGATGACCTCACGCGGGAATCCCTCTGTGACCTTTGCCCCCTCCATGACTCGCCCCGTCTCCAGATTCCCGGTCCGCCATATCAACCATTGGTCAAAGGCCCGTCGAAGATTGCCAGACGAGTTCTCGGTCCGTCCGTGTCCGGACTCCCTTTGGGTGCGTGGTCCGTTGCCCAGTTCGGGAACCTTAATACAGACCCGCCGATACGTTCGCCCCGTGACCCTCCGTGTGTACAACACGCTCACCCGCGAGAAGGAGGACTTCGTCCCCCTCCACGGGAAGCGCGTCCACATGTTCGTGTGCGGCCTCACCCCGCAGGACCACGCGCACGTGGGACACGCGAAGACGTACGTCGCGTTCGACGTCGTCGCGCGCTACCTGCGCCACAAGGGGTACCGCGTCTTCTATCTTCAGAACGTCACGGACATCGAGGACCGCGTGATCGAGAAGATGGCGGCGACGGGGCGCGACTGGCAGGACATCGTGAGCCAGTTCTTCGCGGAGTACGTCGAGATGATGGAGGCGCTGAACTGCACGTCCGTCGACGTGTACGCATGGGCCACGGACTACATCCCCGAGATCGTCGAACAGATCCAGGGCCTGATCGACCGCGGCTTCGCGTACGTCGCTACGGACGGCAGCGCCTATTACGACACGACGAAGTACACCGGGTGGGGGAAGCTGAGCGGCCAGAAGATCGAGGAGCACCTGCCCGGGGCGCGGGTCGCGGTCGACGAGCGGAAGCGGAATCCCGCGGACTTTGCTCTATGGAAGGCGCAGAAGCCTGGAGAGCCGGCCTGGGACAGCCCGTGGGGGAAGGGGCGCCCGGGCTGGCACATCGAGGACACCGCGATCACGGTCCGCCACTTCGGGCCCCAGTACGACATCCACGGCGGCGCGACGGAACTGATGTTCCCGCACCACGAGGCGGAGATCGCGCAGGCCGAGGCCTACACGGGGGTCTCCCCGTTCGTGAAATACTGGATGCATGGCGGGATGCTCATGGTGAGCGGCGAGGAGATGCACAAGTCCCTCGGCAACTATTGGGCGATCAAGGACGCGCTCACCCGCTACGAAGGCGAGGTCGTGCGGTTCTTCCTCGAGAACGCCCACTATCGGAGCCCGATCGACTTCACCCTGGAGGCGCTCGATGAGTCCAAGGTCGCGTACGCCAGGCTCACGGAGACGATCACTAACGTCGAGGCCGAACTGCGCCGGGCTCCGGAGTCGGGCCCGAGCGATGCGGATCTCATCAGCGCCGCCAAACTCGCGCGCGAGGCGTTCGAGATCGCGATGGACGACGATTTCAATGCGAGGGAGGCGCTCGCCGCGGCGTTCGATTTGGCCACTGCCGTGAACCGCGCGCTGGGCGATGCGGGACAGCGGGCGCTTGCGGACGCGCAGCAGACGTTCGAGACGTTCGGTGAGGTGCTGGGCTTGTGGCGCCGCACGCAGGGCCGGGGGGCACCGCTGACGGACAGTGTAATCGGGGCCATGATCGAGCTTCGCGAGGACGCGCGGCGGCGGAAGGACTACGTGCTCTCGGACCGGATCCGCGACCTCTTGGTCGAGCGCGGCGTGGTGCTCGAGGACACGAAAACCGGGGTGCGTTGGAAGGCCCGATAGGCGACACTCCGGGGACGTTCTCGCGGTTGGGAATGACGCGTTCCAACAGCTCCCAGAGTATATAAAGGGGGGTTTAAATACTCCCGGAGCCCGCCGGAGGGGCGGTTTTCTCCATACAAAGAGGGTACGAACGTTTATATCCGCAGGACCCTTACAGAAGGCCGTCTCGGGATGGGGTGCAAGACGGTCTGAAACCGAGGCAGAAACAGCGCGCGAATTCGGTGTGAAAATGTCGACGGATGAGGGCGCGGAATCCCCCTATGATGCTGAACAAATCCAGGTCCTCGAGGGCCTCCAGGCCATCCGCCGCCGGCCCGCGATGTACATCGGGACGGTCGGCGAGCGGGGCCTCCACCACCTCATCCACGAGGTCGTCGACAACTCGATCGACGAGGCGATGGCGGGGTTCTGCAAAGAGATCCAGGTCACGGTCAACGCCGACGGGTCTGTGACGATCGCCGACGACGGACGCGGCATCCCGGTCGACATCCATCCGAAGTACAAGGAACCGGGCGTGCAGATCGTCCTCTCGCGCATGCACTCGGGCGGCAAGTTCGAGCGCAAGATGTACCGCGTGTCGGGCGGCCTGCACGGCGTCGGCCTGAGCGTCGTGAACGCCCTCAGCGAGTGGCTCGAGGTCCGCGTGAGCCGCGGAGGGAAGGAGTACTTCCAACGTTACGAGCGCGGGACCCACACGACGGAACTGAAGGTGGTGGGCGACGCCAATGGTCGAGGGACGGTCATCACGTTCAAGCCGGATGCGACCGTGTTCGAGAGCGTCGAGTTCGATTATGACGCGATCGCCGCGCGCATGCGCGAACTTGCGTTCCTGAACCGCGGCCTCAAGGTCATCGTCGTGGACAAACGCAAGGACAGGGGCGACGTGTTCCAGTACGAAGGCGGCGTCGTCGAGTACGTCAAGTGGATCAACCGCGGACGAACGCCGCTCCATGAGTCCCCGATCTATTTCGCGAAACAGGGCAACGGCGTCCTCGTCGAGGTCGCCCTCCAGTGGACGGACTCGTACCAGGAGAACATCCACACTTTCGTCAACAACATCAACACCGTTGAGGGTGGGACGCACCTCGTCGGATTCAAGGCCGCGCTCGTGCGCGGGATGAACCAGTACGCGCGAAGCAACGGCATCCTGAAGAACGGCCAGAGTCTGGACGGCGAAGACGTGCGCGAGGGCCTCACCGCGATCCTCAGCGTAAAGCTGCCCGAGCCGCAGTTCGAGGGCCAGACGAAGATGAAGCTCGGGAACAGCGACGTGAAGGGCATCGTCGAGTCGCTCGTATACGAGAAGTTGAGCGAGTTCCTCCATGAAAATCCGAAGACGGCCCAGGTCGCGATCTCGAAGGCGGTCCTCGCCTCGCAGGCGCGCGAGGCCGCAAGGAAGGCGCGGGAGCTGACGCGGAGAAAGGGCCTGCTCGATTCGTTCTCCCTCCCTGGGAAGCTCGCGGACTGCCAGGAACGCGACCCCGCGAAGGCGGAGTTGTATGTCGTGGAGGGACCAAGTGCGGGGGGGAGCGCGAAGGAGGGACGCAACCGCGCGTTCCAGGCGATCCTGCCGTTGCGCGGAAAAGTCCTGAACGTCGAGAAGGCGCGGCTCGACCAGATGCTCAAGAATGCGGAATTGCGGACGCTGATCACCGCCATCGGCGCGGGGATCCAGGACGAGTTCGACATCTCGAAGTGCCGCTACCACACGATCTGTCTGTTGTCAGACGCGGATGTGGATGGCGAGCACATCCGGACGTTGCTGCTGACATTCCTGTTTCGACACCTGCGCCCGCTCATCGATGCAGGTTACGTGTACATCGCCCAGCCGCCCCTGTACAAGATGAAGAAAGGGAAGGAGATCGTCTATGCGTACAGCGAGCGGGAGCGCGAGGAGAAGGTCCGCGGACTTGGGGAAGGAGTCTCCATCCAGCGGTTCAAGGGCCTAGGCGAGATGAATCCTTCCGAGCTTTGGGAGACCACGTTGGATCCGGCCGTCCGCGTCCTGAAGCAGGTCACGGTCGATGACGCCGTCCGCGCCGATCAATTGTTCTCGACTCTCATGGGGGACGCCGTCGAGCCCCGCCGCGAGTTCATCATGGCGCACGCGAAGGAAGTCGTCAACCTCGACGTGTGAGGTGGATCGTGCCCGACGGACCCGAGCAACGCCGCATCATTCAGCGCCCCATCGAGGAGGAGATGGAACGCTCGTACATCGACTACGCCATGAGCGTGATCGTCGGCCGCGCCCTCCCGGACGTCCGGGACGGGCTGAAGCCCGTGCATCGGCGCATCCTGCACGCGATGAACGAAATGGGCTCGACCTCGGGAGCCGCCTACAAGAAGAGCGCCCGGATAGTAGGAGAATCAATGGGAAAATTCCACCCGCACGGCGATGCTCCCGTGTATGATTCACTCGTTCGCATGGCCCAAGCGTTTTCCCTCCGGTATCCTCTCATTCAAGGACAAGGAAATTTCGGCAGCGTCGACGGAGATCCACCGGCCGCAATGCGCTACACGGAGGTTCGTCTCTCGAAGATCGCCGAGGACATGCTGCAGGACATCGAGAAGGACACCGTCGACATGGTCGACAATTTCGACGGTACGCTCAAGGAGCCGACGGTGCTGCCTTCGAAGTTCCCCAATCTGCTCGTCAACGGAAGTTCGGGCATCGCCGTGGGCATGGCGACGAACATCCCGCCGCACAACCTCGGGGAGATCGTCGACGCGCTCGTGGCGTTGATCGACAACCCGGACATCGACGTATCACAACTCGTGAACTACGAGACCGGGCCGATCCGGGGCCCGGACTTCCCGACCGGCGGGGTGATCCATGGTTTCGACGGCGTGTGGGAGGCGTACAAGTCGGGCCGCGGGCAGTTCCGTGTGCGCGGCCGATACACGATCGAGGGCGGGGAGGGTGACCGGCGCGTCGTGTTCTCGGAAATCCCGTACATGGTGAACAAGTCCACGTTGCTCCAAAGCATCGCGGGGCTCGTGAAGGAGAAGCGGATCGACGGCGTCTCCGATCTTCGGGACGAGAGCGACCGCGAGGGCATCCGGATCGTCATCGAGCTGAAGAAGGACGCGATCGAGGACGTCGTCTTGAACCAGCTGTTCGCGCACACTTCGCTCCAGTCGACGTTCGGCGTGATCAATCTCTCCCTCGTGGACGGAGGGCCTAGGACGCTCCCGTTGAAGGACACGCTCCGGGAATACGTGCGCTACCGCGAACACGTCGTCCGGCGACGGACCCAGTTCGACCTCAACAAGGCCCGCGCGCGGGAGCACATCGTCGAGGGCCTCATCACCGCCGTCGATCATCTGGACGAGGTCATCACGCTCATCCGTCGATCGCGGGACACGGACGCCGCCAGGGAGGGACTCATGCGGCGCTACCTGTTGAGCGAGGAACAGGTCAAAGCGATCCTCGACATGCGTCTCCAGCGGCTCACCGGCCTCGCGATCGATGAACTGCGGGAAGAGCGGCAGGAGCTCGAAAAGACGATCGCCGGGCTGGAGGGAATCCTCTCGTCCGAGACGCGGATTCTCGGGATCATCAAGCAGGAGCTGCTCGAGCTCAAGGAGAAGTACGGAGACCCGCGCAGGACCGAGATCGTGCCACAGGCGCTCGACTTCGAGATCGAGGACATCATCCCGAACGAGGCGAACGTCGTCACGATCTCGAACACGGGCTACGTCAAACGTTCGTTCGTGAAATCGTACCGCCAACAGCGGCGCGCGGGGAAGGGCGTGACGGGGATGGGGACGAAGGAGGAGGACTTCGTCGTCGACTTGTTCATCGCGTACTCCCACGACTACATCCTCTTCTTCACGAGCCGAGGCCGCCTGTTCCGCCTCAAGACGTACCGGATTCCGGAGGTGGGGCGCGCGGCGAAGGGCAAGCCTGTCGTGAACCTGCTTCCGCGGCTGGACAAGGACGAGCGCGTGCAGACGATGATCCCCGTGCGCGAGTTCGACGAGAAGCACTTCCTCGTTTTCGTGACGAAGAAGGGCGTGATCAAGCGGACGGGGCTTTTCGCCTACCGGAACGTGAACGTCTCGGGGATCCGAGCGATCAACCTGCGGGAGAACGACGAGCTGATCGACGTGAGGGTCGCGGACGGTGACGAGGAGGTCCTCCTCGCGACCGCCGGCGGCTACGCGAATCGTTTCTCGATCGGGGACGTCCGGCCCATGGGGCGTGCTGCGACGGGGGTCCGCGGCCTCAGGCTGCACCAGAGCGACGAGATTGTCGCGATGACCTTGAGCAAGAATCCCGATGCCGAGCTCCTGACAATCCTCGCGAGTGGGTTCGGGAAGAGGACGCGGGTCGCCTCGTACCGCAAGACGCGGCGCGGGAGCCACGGGGTCCAGACGACGAACATGAAGATCGCGAAGTCGCGGGTCGTGACCGTGCGGGTCGTCCACGAGGACGACGCTCTGCTTGTCACGACGATGAACGGAATGGTCATCCGATGCCCTGTGAAGGACATCCGCGTCACGGGGCGGGCCGCGAAAGGCGTGCGGATCATGAGGATCGGGGATGGTGACAAAGTGATGGCAGTTGCGCGATTCGTCAGTGAGAAAGAGGAGGAGCTGGTCGTGGAAGCTGCGGCGGCTGCGCCGCCGAGGGATCCGCCGAAGCCCCGGCCGGAGATCGGCCCGTCGGACGAAGATCCGGAGGACGACGTCGTCCCGGAGGACGTGGAGCCCGACGAGGAGCCGGAGGAGCTATAGGCGCACGTCCATGCCCAGCCCGGGTCTCCCGGAAAGCTTCAGGTAGCCCTTCTCGAAGTCCAACCCTGTCGCGGGGTCCTCCGCCAGGTTGAAGTGGGAGTCGAGGTCCGCGAACCGCACGTTCTTCTGGCTCAGAGCAGCGTGCACGGCGGCGGCGATGGAGAGCGAGGACTCCGCGTTGCATCCGAGCATCGTCGGCAATCCGGCAGACTCGCAGATCGCGTTCGCCTCGAGCGCGCGCGAGATGCCTCCCGCCTTCATCAGCTTCACGTTCACGAGCCGCGCACACCTGGCCCACCCGACCTTGGCGGCGTCGTGCGGCGTGACGACGGACTCGTCCGCCATCACCGCGATCGGGGATGCCTCCGTGAGGTTCCTCATCCCGTCCAGGTCGTCCGCGGCGAGGGGCTGTTCTAAGAACTCGATCACGAGCGGATACGCCTGCCGTGCGAAGTGCAGGGCGTGGCGGTAGGTGAACGCCTGGTTCGCATCGGTCCGGAGGAGGATGTGGTTCCCGACGGCCTCGCGCACCGACCGCACGCGCGTGAGGTCCTCGTCCGTGCGGCCCCCCAGCTTGATCTTGAGTGCATGGAATCCCTCCCGCACGAACGCCTTTCCCCGCGCGACGCATTCCTCCGGCTCCATGAGGCCGACCGTGCGGTCCGTCATGACGGCCTCGCGCGCGTGGCCAAGCAGCTCGTGGACCGGTACGCCCTTGGCCTTCCCGATCAGGTCGAACGCCGCCACATCGATCGCGGCCTTCGCGGAGGGGTTTCCCGGGAGGGCCTTGTCCATCGCGTCCGCGACGTCCCGGCCGCGCTCGAATGCGAACCCATGGAGCGCCGCCGCCAGCTTCGGCAGGACCTCGACGACGCTCTCCTTCGACTCCCCGGTCACGTCGCTCGGGCTCGCGGCGCCCCACCCTTCGAGGCCGCCCGCGTCCACGCGCACGAACACGACGTGCGCGACCTCGGAGGTGTGACGGGACGTCGCGAAGCGCTCCTTGCGCGGAAGGTCCCGAGGATACCACTCCACGCGGTCAACCTGCATCGTCGTCAGCCCGAATGGCGGCCCCCTACATTACCGAAACGTTCAGCATCTGCGCCACCTGTGTGCTGCGGGAATGGCGTGTCCAGGGTGCGGCCGGGAACCCCAGCCGGAAGACCGCTTCTGCCGCTCGTGCGGCACCTCCTTCGTCTCCGCGCCGGCCGGTCCTTCGGCTGCACTCCCGGGGACCGCCGCGGCGCTGCCGTGCCCCTACTGCGGCCGTGAGCTCAGGTACATCAGGGCGTATGAACGCCACTACTGCCCATCCTGCACCCGCTACGCCCCGAAGGGATACGGCCGGACGGCAATTCCGCCCATAGCAGGGGTGCCGACGCCCGCGCCCACCTCGTCCGGGGTGAAGCGTCCTGATGTGGCTGGGTCCATGATCGGGTTCGCCCTCGTCGGGCTCATCTTGCTCATCGCGGCCTTCCTCGTCACTCGGTCCTCACTGCTCTTCGCGATGTGCTGCGTCCCGGCGGGTTTCGCCTTCGTGGTCCTCTTGGTCGGGGGGCTGCTGAAGAGATCGAGGAGTCCTTTCCGGGGCGACCTCCTCTGAATGGTCGACCTCTGCGGCGGAAGTAGACGCAGACCGGGGGGAACGGGCACACGTCGCACCGCGGGGCCGCGGTGCGGCATACCTCCTTGCCGAACCGGACGAACAGCTCGTTCACCTGGAGCCAGAGGGTCTTGGGCACGCTCCGGGTGAGGAAACGTTCGACCTCCTCCTCCGAGGCGTCGGGGGGCGCGAGCCCGAGTCGGCGTGAGACCACGGCGACGTGCACGTCCACCGGGATCGCCGGCTTTCCGAACCCGTACACGAGCACGCAGTTCGCGGTCTTCGGGCCCACCTGGGGCAGTTCGAGGAGCTCTTTGTAGGTATCCGGGACGCGGCCGTCGTGATCCCGCAGCACGCGGCGCGACACCTCGCGGATCTTCCCCGCCTTCTGACGGTAGAATCCTGCGGGGCGTATGAGGTCGCGGAGCTTGTCGAGCGGCGCGTCCGCAATCGCCTCGGGCGTGTCGTACTTCGCGAACAGACGCGCGGAGGCCTCCTCCGTGCGCTCGTCCCTCGTCCGTTGCGACAGGATCGTCGAGATGAGCACCTTGAACGGGTCCTCGGTCTCCACGGTGACCCTTGCCAGGGCCGTCCCCGGGTCGTCGCGGAAGTCCCTCGTGTACCTCCGCTGGAGTTCCCCCAGGATGCGCCGAGCCTTCTCCGGTCGCTTCATTCCCAGCCCCCGAGGAGCTCGAGGGTCTCGCCGATCGTGTAGATCGAACCGGCGACCACGATCACGTCGTCCGGACCGGCAGCCCGGATCGTGCCAGATACCGCTTCCTTCACGTCCTGGACGGTGTCCACGGGGGCGTACGCACGGAACGCGCGGGCGACGTCCTCGGTGTCGAACGCGCGGGGCGTGCGGGGCTTCGTCACGACGACCTTCGCCGCCAGGGGTCCGAGGTGCGACGCGATCCCTGCGATGTCCTTGTCGTTGAGGATTCCGAGCACGAACGTGAGCATCCGTCCGGGGAACAGCTCGTGGAGGGACTCCGCGAGCGCCGCTGCGGCGGGGGCGTTGTGCGCGGCGTCCACGATGACGAGCGGCTCCCTGCGGAGGACCTGCAGGCGACCCGGCCACCGAGCGGTCCGCAGCCCTTGCTCGATCGCCGCCTTCGGGATCGCCCGTTTCCCGCTTACCGCCAACGCCGCCGCAAACGCCGTGGCGGCGTTCTCGGGCTGGAACGCGCCGAGGAGCGCGATGCGGACTGCTACCGACATGCCGTCCTCCAAGATTACATCCTGCCCTTCCAGGTCGAAGGAGGACCGGCTGTATCGCACGTCGCGGCCCACGACGGTCACGGGGCAGCCGAGCTCGTCGGCGCGCGATTTGAGGATGTCCAGAGCGGGCTGGGCGACCGACACGAGCGGCACCCCCGGCTTGAGGATCCCGGCCTTCTCTCGCGCGATGCGTTCGATCGTTCTACCGAGGTGCTCGGTGTGTTCCAGTCCGATCCTCGTGATGACGCACGCCTCCGGCCGCACGACGTTCGTCGCATCCATGCGACCGCCCATGCCGACTTCGACCACCGCGACCTCGATCCTCTGCTCGCGAAAGTGCTCGAACGCCATCGCGGTCGCGACCTCGAAGAATGTCGGCCGGTCCGCCTCGGAACGCGATGCCATCGCCGCGGCATGGACCTTGATCCGCGCGTACAGGCTCGCGACGTCTTCGTCGCTGATCATGCGCCCGTCCACGCGGATGCGCTCGTTGAACCGGACGAGATGGGGGCTCGTGTACAGTCCGACGCGGTAACCCGCGGCTTGGAAAATCGACGCGAGGAACGCGCACACCGAACCCTTTCCGTTCGTGCCCGTGACGTGGACCGCCGGGAACGCCTCATGGGGGTCCCCAAGCCTCCCGAGGAGTTCGCGGATCACGTCGAGCCCGAGCTTGATTCCGAAGCGCTCGAGGCCGTACAGTTCCCTGAGCAATCCCTCGTAGTCCACGGTCGCGCAGGGCAACCGGGCGCGCGCGATAAAGGTTCTTCACTCGCCCGTTGGTGGCGGCGGAGGGTCCTCCTCCTTCCGGCGTCGCCGCCAGGCGAACAGGACGATCAGCATGAGGATCACCGCGAGGGCGATCAGCCACGCCCACCAATCGAGCACGGAGAGGCCCGGTCCCGTCTGCGGCCGGGGGACCTCGACCCATACCGCCACGATCCGCTTGGGGCCGGTCATGAGTGTGCCGAACGCCGGGTCAGCGCTCTCCACGTCGCCGGTCCAACCCGCGAAGCGATACGTCGTTCCATTGATCGTCACCTCCGCCTCGACGCTCACGTTGACCAGGGCAGCCTGGGGATGCCAGCCCGCCCCGATGGGAGTCCCGTAGGTGGAGACGATCGTGAGCTCGACCTCGGTCCCCCAGGCGGCAGTCACCGTGCGCGGCCCGTCCATCCGGACGCTCGCGCCGGAGGTGTTGGCGGTGGAGGCCCCCGTCCACGCCTGGAAGACGTATCGGGTGCCCGGCGACCCGTCGACAGTCGTCGGCGAAACGGAGAACGATACGTCCGACTTGGCACGATACCAGCCGGCTCCGGCGGCGGTCCCGTGCGGGGAGGCGACTGTCAACTCGTGTTCCGTTTCCCAAACGGCGCCGACGACGCGAGGCCCGTCCATGAGGACGCTGGCGGCAGCGGTCGTTTCGCTGGAATCTCCCAGCCAACCCGTGAAGACGTACCGCGTGCCCGGGGTTCCGTGCGCGAGGAGCGGCGAGACGACGAAGTTCGCGGTCGCATTCGCGACGTACCAGCAGTCGGGGGAATCGCACGAGACGGTTCCGTACGGGGACGAGACCTCGAGGAAGAATTGCGTCTGGAAGGAGGCGATGAGGGTCATCGGGCCGCTGACCACGACCGCATGCGAGCGAAGGCCTCCGTCGGACCACGAGGCGAAGGTGTACCGCGTCGTGCCACCCCCCTGGGGCGACGGGGTGTCCACGATCGCCCCGGAACCCTCAAGCCTCCAGAGCGTGGACGAGGTGGTGTAGGAGATGCCGTCGATTACGAACTCTAGGTTTGGCGGCGAGGTGGAGATCGAGAGTTCGTGTTCGACAAGGAAGACGGCGAGGTATGTCTCCGGGGACGCGCACAGGAACTGGTGCGTCTGCGCGCCTGCGTCGGACCAGAGAGAGAACGTGTAGCGCGTGGGGCTTCCCCCCTGGGGGGTCGGCGCCGCGATCGTGTAGTACCGACCGACCTCGCACTCGAAAGCCCAGGGAGCCGTTCGCAAGACTCCCTCGACCTCGACGATGCGGCCCCCCGGGATCGTGTCCACGGTGACGGTCGTCGTCTTCGCCAGCTTCGAATAGAAGATGTCGAGGTCGGCCAGCCGTCCATCGGTCCAAACGACGTGGATGCCGCCAAAGCGGTCCGATTCGATCGCGAGGTAATCCCCGGGCCTCCAGAAGCTGAGCGGTGTTCCCATGTCCGTCACGCGGACGTTCGGCCCCCAGGTCGCGCCACCGTCCGTCGAGTTCACGTAGTAAACGTCGTTCACGCCGTTCCTGGTGTCCATCCATGCGACGTGGACGCCCCCGAAGGGGTCTACGGCCAAATCCGGCATCCACTGATCCGCCGTCGTCGAATCGTCGTTGAGTCGAACCGTCGGGGACCAGGTCGTCCCTCGATCCATGGATCGGGAGAACATGATGTCGTGATTCCCTCCGCGGTAGTCGGGCCACACGACATAGACGGCGCCGTTCGAAGCGACCGCCATGGATGGCAGAGGGAGTATCCAATCCGACCCGTCGTAACCTCCCGCAGAGCCCGGGATGTCGTTCACTCGAATGTCCGTGCCCCAGGAGGCGCCGCCATCGAACGAGCGGTCGAACCAGACGTCGTTGGTGAAGTAGGACCACCACACCAGGAGGACGGTGCCGTCCGGATGGACCTTCACGAACGCGCCGATCACGCCGTCACCAGGGTCGGGGACGGAAGCCTCGGACGACCAAGTCCTCCCGCCGTCGTCGGAGCGCGTCACAACGATGTCCTGCACGCTCGAGTCTGTGTTCCACGCCCAGTACAGGTTTCCGGCGGCATCGTGCGCCGCGGTTTCCTTGTCGGCAAACATCGGTGAGTCGCTGTAGTAGAATGGAGTTCCCCACGCGACTCCGTCGGTGGTGTTCGAGACCGTGATCCCGCTTACGGTGAAGGCATTGTTGAACTCGAGGCGGGTGTAGAAGACGCGGTCATCATCGGTGATGGAGAGCCACGGATCGGACTGGCGTGTCGTTCGGTTGAGAGGCGCGAAGACGCTTGGCGCCCACGTCGTGCCACCATCCGCAGAATAAGAGAACGAAACGCGTTGGCCGGCGCCGTCGTGCGTGAACGCCTCCTTCCAGCCGACGAAGATCCGTCCCTGGGAGTTAATCGCCATCGTCGGCTCGACCTGGTACAGGTAGGTCGGGTTCCCCGAATTCACACGGACGTTGGGGGAGAAAGGCGCGTCGAGAGCTCGCGGCGAGTCCTGCTCTGCGAGGCCGAGAGGGAGAAGCGCGAGGGTGAGAAGGGCGACGAACAATGCGGCGAATACCCTGCCCCTCATCGTACCCCGAGGTTAGGATGAAGAGCACCTCTTTGAAGCTATTCCCGATTCGTAAGCCACGGCCTAGAGATGCGCGCGGGGTTCCTCCCCGGTGTCGATCGCGATGGCCTCGTTCGACCGCTGATAGAAGTAGAGGATCTCGCCCTCGCGCGTGAGGAACGTCAGGGCGACGTGGATCAACCCGAGGCCCTCCAGGAACCGGACGCGCTTCCAGCAGGCCGCCGTCGGGAGGTTGTGGATGCGGGCAAGCATCTGTGGGGTCTTCGGCGCGTCCGCGAGAGACTTCAGAAGGACCCAACACGCGTCGTCGAGATGGAGGGGCTCCAAAGAGCGCCTAGCCTCGGGTGGGGAGCGATCATAATGAAGGTTCCGTCCGGAATATCACGCCGCGACATGCTTCAGCATGGCGGGATTCTATGTCGTTCAGAGGACGACGAAGTAGAGCAGGGCGACAACCACGACAATCGCGATGACCGCGACGGCCATGTACAGTTTCTTCTTGCTCTTCTTCCGACCACCCGCGAGGTTCAGGACACCGAGATCGTAGGACATGGGAGCCTCGGTGAGGCCAGCCGGCACACCGCGTATAACCCTTTTGTAGCGCCGGGAGCCGCCCGTGTTGCCCCGCGTCTACAGGCCGAGCGGAGAGATTGCGTTTCTGGCGGCGTTCGCCGGGCGCAGGACGACGAGGAATCCGGCGGTGCTCCCTCCGATCCACGGGCCTTGTGCGCGGAGGGTGAGTTCTGCCTTCGCCTCGAGGACCTCTCGGACCTCCGCCTTTCGCACTTCCACAATCTCGCGGCCTCCCGCCTCGCGAAGGAGATGGTCGACTGCGGTCCGCGGCACGTGGATGGCCACCTGGAACGTCGTGGGCTCCTCGGCGCTTCTGGGGACGGAGGTCCCGGCGACGAAGATCAGGCGACGGTCCGTCGTGAGGGCCGACCCGCTCGTCGGCCGCATCAGCAGATGGGGTCGATCCGTCTCGACGAACATCGCGGCCTCGATGGAGACCTCGCCGCTGATCGCCTCGCCCGTAGCCAGGTCCCACTCGCCATCCGAGTCTCGCAGGCGGCGCTTCAATGTCCGGAAGTTCAAGTCGTACAGGCGTCCTTGAGCGTCGAGGAACCCGATGTGCATCTCATGCCGCCTTAGGAACGTCGAAGTTCCGGCGGTATTGTTCTGCGATCTCCGCGATCTCCTCGCGCACGAAGCCAGGCTTGTCCATGGCCTCGCAGAACTCCTTCAGTTGCTCCACGCTCTGCGTCTCGACGAGCGCGGACGGCACCGTTTCCTCCCAGAGGTAGGCGCGCAGCACGGCCTGGCCGATCGTCATCCCGTGCTTCCGGATCCACTCGAGCCTCTTCCGCTTCTCGATCGCCTCCCGCGCCCATGCCTCCGTCCGCGGGGGATAGTAGCCGCCGTTCTTGATCTGGGAAGGGTCCGTCACCGTGTCGTCGAGGACCCCGTTCCCGTGTGGGTTCCGGAGGAGGATGCCAGTCATCGTCTCGAGGGCGACCGTGAAGAACTTCCGGCCCGGGTCCTGCTCGAACATGTTGTAGATCGTCGAGAGGGTCTTCGCGCCCCGCTTGCGCATCGCGAGGACGCCCTCGTCGTGGTGCCCGAGCCCCGGTCCAAGGACGGCTCCGAAACACTTGATCTTGCCCTCGGACTGAAGGGCCTCGAGCGTCGCGAACAGCGCGTCGTCGTGCACCGCCTCCAGCGTCGGGTGGTGGAGCTGGACCAAATCGATGTACCCCGTCGACATTCGTTCGAGGCTCCGCTCGATCGCGTACCGCACGTAGTCTGCGTCGAAGCGCCGCGAGCCCGCGACGCCACTTGCCGAGGGATCGTTGTAGAAGTCGTATCCGAACTTCGTCGCGAGGACGACGAGTTCGCGGTTCCCCGCGAACGCCTTCCCCAGGAGCTCCTCGCCCTTCCCGTGTCCGTCCACGTCTGCCGTGTCGAAGAAGTTGATTCCTAGGTCGTACGCCTTCTGGAGGAACGCGAGGGCCTCCCCGTCGTCGCCCTTCCAGGCGGAGGTGCTCAGGGGCCACGCGGCCAGTCCGATCGCGGAGACCTCGAGTTCGGTGTCCCCCAGGCGACGGTACTCCATGGCGCGTCCGGCGCGCGCAACGTCGCGAGGCTATAAGAGGAGGCGGGTCGGGCCTCGTCGACCAGGCTCCGCAGTCAGACCACGGTCGCCTTCCAAGCCCCGCCGTTGAACCGCGGGATGATGATCAGGGCGCGGAGGTAGTACTCGATCGGGAGGGCAACCCACACGCCGAACAGGCCGAGCCCCATCGTGTATCCGAGGAAGGCGGAGAGCGGCAGGCGGACGATGTACGTGCCAACGAGGGACGCGTAGAGCGGCCATCTCGTGTCGCCTGCGCCTCGCAGGGATCCGGACAGTGTGAAGAACGCGCCCACCGCGGGAATCGAAATCGCATGGAGTCGGATGAACAGCACCGCCAGATCGACCGCGGCTCCGGGCTCGGCGAACGCGAGCGCGATCCACGGCGCGAACACGAAGTTGAACGCGGCGATGACCCCCATGACCAAGATGGACAGTTTCGTGGACTCCCGCGCACTGCGCTCCGCCCGGTCGGGGAGCTTCGCACCGAGGTTCTGGCCGACGAGCGCGGAGGACGCAATGCTCAGTCCGAGGCCCGGCATGAACGCGAATGACTGCACGCGCAGTCCGATCTGGTGCGCCGCCAGCGCGTCCGAGCCGAAGCTGACGACGAACACGATCCAGATGAGGATCCCCAGCTGGAACGCGAACTGCTCGGTAGCGGCGGGAATCCCGATGCGGAGGAGGCGCCGAATCGAGGGCCAGTTCACGAAAGGCCTCTCCCGCCGGATCCCCACGCGGAGCCGACGGTCGGCGAAGAGCGCGAGGAACAGGACCGCGCCGACGAAGTAGGAGATCGCCGTACCGATCGCCGCCCCACGGACTCCGAGGGCCGGGAAGCCGAAGTTGCCGAAGACCAGCGTGTAGTTGATCCCGAAGTTGATGATGTTCTCGATGACGCCGATGATCAGGGGCGTCTTCGTGTCGCCCGCCGCGCGCAACGCCGCGTTTGAAATGAAGATGACGAACAGGAAGGGTACGCTCAGGAAGATGATGGACACGTAGTCCGCCGCTAGCGCCTGGATCTCGGGGGTGGGGGAGAACGGGCCGACCAGGAGGCCCGAGAAGAGGAGCCCCACCGTCATCATCGGCAACGAGAGCAGGACGCCCGAGACGAGGCTCTGAGACAGGAAGTGGTCCGCCTCGCGTTTGTTCCTCGCCCCGGTCGAGCGGGCAACGAGCGCGATTGTGCCGGAGGTAATGCCGATCATGACCACGAACGTGAAGAAGACGATGTTCCCGCCGATACCCACCGCGTTGAGTTCCGTGACCCCGATGCGCCCGACCATGACGAGGTCGATTGTGACGGCGAGCACCTGAAGAAAATTCGCCACGATCACGGGCCACGCGAGGCTCAGGATCTCGCGGCGGAGCGCTCGTCGCTCGGTCGGTTCGGAGGTCACGCGCGCCGGAATCGAGGGTCCGCCATGAACGTTTTGGCGGTGGTCGCCGTAGAAGCCTCGCGACGCGCCTTGTGGTGGCGACTGGGTCCCGTTCCCGCGCGAGACCTCTTCGAGCTTTGAGCCCGCCGTCTATTGCCACGAGACCCGGAACAGGACCCCGAACCCCACGAGCTGCGTCACGTTCAGCGCTAGCATGGGCACCGCCATATCGAGGCCGTATTTCCCCGATGCCGCCATCGCCATGTAGAGGCCCACGGACGCGATATTCTGGATGAGGAAGAGGACCCCGAACAGGACGAGCCCGATGGAGAACGTGCTCTTGATCGAGCGGAAGTTCTTCGCGTAGACCAAGAGAAGCCCGGAAAGGACGATCACGCTGGCGGCGCTCAGGACCATGTTCGCGATCCAGAAACTAGTGTGTACGCTCATTGCTCGGCACCTCGCTCATCTTTTTCTCCGCCTCTTTAACCTTATCCCATATGTCCAGGAAGTCCTGGAAGTGGGTCTGCAGCCGTGGCGTCAGAAAATACAACGTCCCGTACGTCTGGTCCCGGGAGGCCATCACGATGTTGTTCTCGATTAGCACCTTCAGGTGGTGCCGGACGGTCTTGTAGTCCAGCTTCATCGTCGCCGCCAGCGCGTTCGCATTGTACGGCCTCGCCCTGAGGAGGTGGATGATCTTCGCGCGGTTCAGCCCGCCGCGCGTCCCGACGATGAGATGCCACAGACGCTTGTCCAAGGGACCCGCGGCTCGATAGCGGAGGTCCTATGAACCTTTGTCGGGGGTCGGTCGCGGCCTCGCCGCTTGGGCAAAACCGTTAATGCCGCGGCTCGACTTCGAAGGCCGTGCGGTATCCGCGTGCGCTCGGGGTGTTCCTCGAGTTCCGACTCATCCCCGTCCTCCTGTGGTCGTTCACGGCGGTCATCCTAGGGACCGCGCTGGCGTTCCATGAGACCGGCGTCCTCGACTGGCGGTGGTTCCTCGCGACGCTAGCGATCGCGACCCTCGTGCAAGGCTTCGCGACGCACTCGGTGAACGAGATTTACGACTGGAAGAGTGGGACGGACCGAGCGGACGTTCCCCGGGCGCTGTCCGGCGGAAGCAAGGTGCTGAACCGTGGCCTCCTCACGGTGCGAGGGCTCTGGGCGGTGTTCGCCGCCTCGAGCGCCCTGATTGCGATACTAACGTCGTATCTCGTTGCAGCGCGCACTTGGGCGGTCCTCGCGTTCGTCCTGCCTGGTTACCTCTCCGGACTGCTCTACACGATGCCGCCCGTCCGCACGGCGTACCGGCCGTTCGCGGGGGAGCTGTCCGGAGGCTTCCTCGGGGTCCTCCTGTGTGTCCTCGGTGGCTATTACATCCAGACGCTGACGATCTCCGCGGCGGCGATCGTTGCCGCGGTGGCGTACGCGTGCGTGTGCGTGGCGATGCTCCTGATGCACCACTACCTGGACGTCGAGGCGGATCTTGCGGCGACGCCGCCGAAGCGAACGACGGTCGCCTTCCTGGGGCGGAAGGCCGGCAAGGCCTACACCGTTGCGTACGCGCTCGCTGCCCTCGCAGGATTCGGGGTCCTTGCGGTCTGGTCTCCGCCGTTTCTGGCGGCGGTGCCGTTCGCGGCGATCGCCGTCGTGGCGCACATCCGCACGCGCCCCGCAGACCCCGCGAGCGTCACGAAGAACGAATTGGCGGTGATCCAGCTGGGGATCGCGACAGGGCTCTCCGTTGCCGTCGTCATCGCCCCGGTCCTCCTGGCCCTGCCGCTGATTGCCGTCGCCGGATACGTTCTGCATCTCCGGCTTGCCTGACCGAGCAGGGGTATAGGACGGACTACAGCTTCATCCTGCTCTGTATCGATGGGTCGCGGATCGTGTCCGTCACGTAATCCGGATAGAGGTGGCAATCGCGAACCCTCTTCGCTGATCCCCGAACCGCCAAATAGAGCGATTCGGTACGGGTATCCAATGCGCCGCGTCGCCTTCCTGGTAAACCCCATCGCGGGGATGGGCGGGCGCGTGGGCCTGAAGGGGACAGACGGCGCGGTGGAGGAGGCCCGCCGCCGCGGTGCCACGCCCGCGGCCCCCTCGAAAGCAGAGGAGATGCTGAAGGCGTTGCAATCGATGCCCCAGGCGATCGCGATCGGATGGGTAACCGCCAGCGGGCCCATGGGGGAAGACGTTCTGCAGGCTGCGGGAGTGGCGGCGGAGGTCGCCTCCCGATGCGGGTCCCCGACCACCGCCAAGGACACCGAGAACGCCTGCCGGGAGTTCCTCGCGCGCGGCGTCGAACTCGTCGTCTTCGTCGGCGGCGACGGAACGGCCCGTGACGTTGCGTCTGTGGTCGGCGCGAAGCTCCCGATCCTCGGGGTCCCGTCCGGGGTGAAGATGCACAGTGCGGTGTTCGGCCTGCATCCTGCGAGCGTAGCGGCGATTCTCGCCGACTTCGTTGAAGGGACGACCGCCATCGTGGAGGCGGAGATCCTGGATGTGGACGAGGAGAAATACCGCCGGGGCGAGTGGGTCGTCCGCCCCTTCGCGATCGCGAAAACGCTTCACGAGCCCACCCTGATTCAGACGGGGAAGATGTCGTTCGAGGAGCTGCCGGAGCAGGACGCCCGGGACGGAATCGCGGACCACATGGTCGAAGAGATGGAGGAGAATCCGGAAGTGCTGTACCTGCTCGGACCCGGAGGCACGCTCCATCACGTGAAGGAGAGGCTCGGGGTCACGGGCACACTGCTCGGGGTCGATGCGGTCCGTGGGAAGCGCCTCGTGGCCGCGGACCTGGATGAGTCGGGGATCCTCCGCGTTCTCGCCGCCCACACTGCCGCCAAACTCGTCCTGAGCCCGATCGGGGCGCAAGGGTTCGTCCTGGGACGCGGCAACCTCGAGGTCTCCCCGCAGGTCGTGAACCGTATCGGTCTCGGGAACATCCTCGTCGTCGCGACGCCGGACAAGCTGCGCCACACCCCTGCGCTCCGTGTCGACACCGGGGACCCGGGGCTGGACCTTCGGTTCGCGGAGAAGGAGTACCTGTTCGTCATTCAGGGCTACCACGAGACGAAGGTCCACCCGATACGCGCCTAGCGCGCACGTCCGTCCCTCAGATGCCGAACGAGAGCTCGACGAGGCGGTGGTCGATCACGTACTCGTTGATCGTGTGGACGGTGAGTTCGGCGTGGTTCCCCACGAGGCCCACGGAGACCCGCGCGCCTGCCGCCTCCAACTCCTCCCGGAACCACCGCGCCCAGCCGGCTGCAGCGGGGGAGTCGATGGTGAAGGTTAGCCCGCCGTACCAGTTCAGCCACTGGTCCAAGCGGCAGGCCGTGACGCGGATCTGGTCCTTGGTCGAGGCGCCGAGCCACTTCTGGATCTGACTGTCCGCGACCTGCGTGTCGACCTCCTCCAACGAGTCTGCGAGATAGGTCTGGGCGCGTGCGACCTCGGTCTTCGCGCTTTCCGGGTCCCCGGCGGTGTAGTTCGCCTGGGCTGCGAGGATCGCATCCAGTGCGGGGTCCATCACATCGGAAACGGCCTGGAGCCCGGCATCCGTGGCGGCTCCCTGATTCTTCCAGTACGTGAGGTAGTCGATCGTGGCTTGGACAGCATCGCCCTCCTCGGCGAGGTCGATCTTGTGAATGGTCTGTGCCACGATGTCTCGTCCGACGACGGTGGCCCTCAGGATTTCTGGACTCGTTCCAGACGCGGAGATGTCCTCCCCGATGAAACTGATCAGGGTCAGGCCGATGGACCCGGACGCCTGGTCCACGGGTTGGTACTCGAATGGCAGACCATCCCGCAGCTCGGCGCCTCCGTGCTGGACGAGGGACAGTCCTCCGCCCTCGAGCCGGAGGCTCTGGGAGGGGTACTCTCGCGAGCTGAGAGTCAACATGACCGAACCGGCGGAAGCGTCCGCAGTCGCGTACTTGCTGCAGGTGAAGCTGCTCTGGTATCGGTTCGCAATCTCGAGGTAGATCCACCGGATGGACTCCGCGTCTGGCGCCGCGTAGTACGTCCCGCCCGTGTTCTCTGCGATTTCCTCGAGGGTGGCATTGTCGGGCGCATCGCCCAGTCCGATCGTGTAGATGATGATCCCGAGGCCCGCCGCGCGAATCGATTCAGCGATCGCAATGTCGTCCCACGATTGCTGGTTGTTGAAGCCGTCGGTCAGGAGGATGATGACCCATTGATGGCGGTGGTCCCCGTACGCCTCGAGCTCGTCGTTGGCGACCACGAGTGCAGCCCCAAAGTTCGTTCCCCCGCTGGAATCGATCGTTGCGAGGTCGCCCTTGACCTCCGAATAGTCCGGGGTGCAGTCATGGTAATCGTGATCCAGGTGGTGCGCCGCCTTGTTCACGTTTTTCCAGGTCAGCCAGGCATCGCTGTCGAAGTCCACGACGGCCACCCGGTCCGGGCACCTCAGTTTGCCTACGTACTCCTGCGCCCCGCTGATGCGCAGGTCGTCGGGGTCGTTCTGCAACATCGAGCCCGAGCTGTCGATCGCGAGGATGATGTCTTGGTCGACACGGCTCACCTCGGACCGGAGGAAGTCCGGGACGTACCGGAACGAGATCGTGGGCCCCTTTGCGGCCCCCCGGAACTCCAGGAAACCCGGGCTGGCGGTGGCGAACGGGGAGACCGCGGGCGTACCGATCGGGATCGGGACCGTGAAGGTCGTCCCGACCGTTGCGGGTCCCGCCAGGATGGAGCGGGTCAACCCGAAGGCAGCGAGCGCCTCGTGGGACGTCCGCCACTCCGCGTCGTACTGCTGGGCGGGGATGGGGCCGAAGATGGCGATTTGGAAGAAGATGAGGAAGAGGAGGATGGAGAACACAGTGGCGACCGTGGAGGCCACGCCCTCCGAGTCCTTGCGCAGACGGCGCCCCCTCATCCTGCCGTGGAGGGGCCGGTATTCTAATAAGGCTTTTCATGACATATATCGCGGAGGACGGACCCTGCCTGCTCGGTCGCTCCGTCGACCTTAGCCTCAGATGCCGAAGGACAGCTCGACGATACGGTGGTCAATCACGTACTCGTTGATCGCGCGGACCGTGAGCACGGCGTGGTTCCCCACGAGGCCCACGGAGACCCGCGCCCCGGCAGCCTTGAGGGCATCTTCGAACCACCTGGCCCAGCCCGCAGCAGCGGGGGAGTCGATCGTGAAGGTGAGGCCATCGTACCAGTTCAGCCACTGGTCTAGGCGGCATGCCGTCACGCGGATCTCGTCCTTGGTCGACTCACCGAGCCAGTTCTGGATCTGCATGTTGGCGACTTGCGTGTCGACCTCCTCCATCGCGTCGGCGAGGTAGGTCTGCGCCCGTGCCACGTCTGTCTTCGCCCCCGCAGGGTCCCCCGCGAGGTAGTCCGCTTGGGCGTCCAGAATCGCTGCCGCGGCGGGGCCGAGGTCGTCGATGACGGCCTGGACGCCGAGGTTCGTGGCCGCGCCTTGGTCCTTCCAATATGTGAGGTCGTCGGCGATGTCCTGGACCGACTGGCTCTCCTCGGTCAGGTTGATCCGGTGTACGGTCTGCGCCACGACGTCCCGTCCCACGACGGTCGCCCGAAGGATTTCAGGCCCTGTGCCCGTCGTTGCGATGTCCTCCCCGATGAAACTGATCAGGGTCAGACCGATGGACCCGGACGCCTGGTCCACCGGTAGGTACTCGAAGGGCAGCCCGTCGCGGAGCTCCGCGCCTCCGTGCTGCACGAGGGACAGCCCGCCGCCCTCGAGCCGGATGCTCTGCGCGGGGAACTCACTAGACCCCAAGGTCAGGGAGACGGAGCCGGCGGATGAGTCCGCCGTCACGTACTCGCTGCAGATGAAGCTGCTTTGGTACCGGTTCGCGATCTCGAGGTAGATCCACCGGATGGACTGGGCGTCGGGGGCCGCGTAGTAGGTCCCGCCCGTGTTCTCCGCGATTTGCGTGAGGAGCACGTCGTCGGGCTCGTCCCCCAGTCCAATGGTGTAGATGATAATCCCGAGTCCCGCGGCCCGGATCGACTGGGCTAGTGCGGTGTTGTCGTAGGAGACCTGGTTGTTCTGACCGTCGGTCAGGAGGATGATAACCCACTGGTGCCGGTGGTCCCCGTATGCGACGAGCTCGTCGTTGGCGACCACGAGCGCGGCCCCGAAGTTCGTTCCCCCGTTGGAATCGATCGTTGCGAGGTCGCCCTTGGCCTCCACGTAGTCCGGCTCGCAATTGTGTCCGGGATGGCTCAGGTGATGGGCCTGCCGCCCGATGTTCCTCCGTGTCAGCCAGGCGTCGCTGTCGAAGTCCACGACGGCCACCCGGTCCGGGCACCTCAGTTTGCCTACGTACTCCTGCGCCCCGCTGATGCGCAGGTCGTTCGGATCGTTCCAGTCCATCGACCCGGAGCTGTCGATCGCGAGGATGATGTCCTGGTCGACACGGCTCACCTCGGACCGGAGGAAGTCGGGGACGTAGCGGAACGAGATAACGGGTCCTGTCGTTGCGCCGCGGAACTCCAGGAAACCCGGGCTGGCGGTGGCGAACGGGGAGACCGCGGGCGTGCCGATCGGAATCGGGACCGTGAAGGTCGTCCCCACCGTGGCGGGTCCCGCCAGGATAGAGCGGGTCAACCCGAAGGCGGCGAGCGCCTCGTGGGACGTCCGCCACTCTGCGTCGTACTGCTGGGCCGGAAGAGGGCCGAAGACCGCGATCTGGAAGAAGATGAGGAAGAGGAGGATGGAGAACACGGTGGCCACGGTCGAGGCCACTCCCTCCGAGTCCTCGCGCAGCCGGCGCAGCCTCATTGACTTGGATGAGTCTCCGGGGTTCAGATAAGGCTTCTATGAGGGTTATCAGCGCTGATTCTCTCCACTGAAAACGTCCCGCCAAGGGCGCCTCAGAGTCCCGTCGGCGGGCCGACGCCCAGTCGATGGGCCGCGTGGCAGTCCGCGCCCGGTCCTCTTCGTACAGACGCAAGCCTAAATATGTCCGACCGATAACGCGGCGCTACCGCGGGAGGAGCGGACGATGAAGGGAAAGATGCGGGCGGCGGTGAAGACGAAAGCCGCGTTCGGTTCGGTCGAGATGAAGAAAGTGGGCATCCCACAACTCACGCCGGACGAGGTGCTCGTCAGGTTGAAGATCGCTTCGATCTGCGGCACGGACATGCACATCTACGAATGGGACGCGTGGTCCCAGAAGCGGATCAAGACCCCTCTCATCCAGGGTCACGAGTGGGCGGGGGAGATCGTCGAGCTCGGGAGCGCGTGCACGTGGGCCAAGAAGGGCGACTACGTGAGCGGGGAAGGCCACATCGCGTGCGGATCCTGCTACCAGTGCCGGACGGGGAACGCGCACGTGTGCCAGAACGTCACGATCTTGGGCATCGACCGCCCGGGAGCGTTCGCGGAGTACATGGCGGTGCCGGAGAAGAACATCATCCGGAACGACCCGGACCTGCCCCTCGAGTACGCGTCCATCCAGGACCCGTTCGGGAACGCAGTGTATACAGTGTTCAATGGCGACGTGGTCGCGAAGGACGTCGCGGTCTTCGGCCTCGGCCCGATCGGCCTCATGGCCGTCGCGCTCTGCCGCCACATCGGGGCGAAACGCATCTTCGCGGTCGGCCACAAGAACGAGTACCGCGTGCGGCTTGCGAAGAAGCTCGGCGCGGACCGCGTAATCAAGTCGTCCGAGGACGACCCGGTCGAGGCGATCCGCGACGCGACGGAGGGGCAGGGCGTCGACGCCGTGCTCGAGATGTCCGGAAGCGAGCAGGCCCTCAAGCAGGCGATCGAGGTGCTGAAGCCCGCGGGTCACATCCAGCTGCTGGGCATCTTCGCGAAGCCGATCACCGTGGACGTCAACGACGTCATCACGAAGGGGGCCTCGATGCACGGCATCCACGGGCGGCGGATGTTCGAGGACTGGTACCGGATGCAGGGGCTGTTCCGGTCGGGCATCAACCTGATGCCCGTCGTGACCCACAAGTTCCCGCTCGACGATGTCGCGGCGGCGATGGAGCTCATGCGGTCCGGAGATTGCGGGAAGGTCGTCCTTCTCCCTTGAGGTGATGAAGATGCAGAAGCGGGATGCGGAAGCTTGGATGCGGGAAGAGTATGAGAAGCTCGTCGCGGCGGACCTCGACTGGCGGCTTCGGACGCTCCAGGGTCCCTCCGCCCCCCGTTCCGTGGTGGACGGGAAGCGCGTGATCATGCTCTGCTCGAACAACTACCTCAACCTCTCGAACCATCCGAAGATCAAGGAGGCCGCCAAGAACGCGGTCGACACGCACGGGGCGGGGAGCGGGTCCGTCCGCCCGATCGCGGGGAACATGGACCTCCACGAGGAGCTGGAGCGCCGCATCGCGCGGTTCAAGCGCCGCCAGGCCGCGCTCTACTACATGAGCGGGTTCGCGGGCAACGCCGGCCTCATCCCGCAGCTTGCAGGCGAGGGGGACGCGCTCCTCACGGACGAGCTGAACCACGGGAGCATCATCGACGGCGTGCGCCTCACGAAGGCGCATCGGTTCATCTACAAGCACAGCGACGTCGCAGACCTCGAGCGATGCCTGAAGGAAGCGGATGCGACGTTCAAGAAGCTCCTCATCATCAGCGACGGCGTCTTCTCGATGGATGGTGACGTCGCCCCCGTCGGCGACATCGCGAACGTCGCGGAGGACTACGGCGCGATGGTGTTCATCGACGACGCGCACGGGGAAGGAGTCCTCGGCGAGGGCGGCCGCGGCGTGGCCTCGCACTTTCACGTCGAGGACAAGATCCAGGTGGAGCTCGGCACATTCTCGAAGGCGCTCGGCGTCGTCGGCGGTTACGTCGCGGGATCGAACGACCTGAGGAACTACGCCTTGAACAAGTCCCGGACGTGGCTCCTCAGCGGGTCCCACCCGCCCGCCACGACCGCCGCCTGCATCGCCGCCATCGACGTGCTGGAGACGGAGCCCCAGCACGTGCAGAAGCTATGGGAGAACACGAAATACTTCAAGAAAGAACTCGTGTCCCTTGGCTTCGACATCGGGAACAGCACGACGCCGATCACGCCCGTCATGTGTCGCGAGCCGAGCACCGCCAAGAAGCTCAGCCAGCGTCTGTTCGACCTCGGCGTGTTCGCGCTTCCGATAGTCTTCCCCATGGTCGCAAAGGAGAAGGCTCGGATCCGGACGATCATGAACGCGGGGCTCTCGCGCGAGGACCTCGACGAGGCGTTGGCGGCGTTCGAGAAGTCGGGGAAGGAAGTCGGCCTCCTCAACTGAAAATGGCTGCGGTGCGCCGGAATGAGTCACACGCCCGTGCGCCGCTTCTTCCGTGCATACCACAGCTTCCCAACGTCGTACCCGTGGCTGCGGAACAGCGCCACCGAGCCGCGGTTCGGCAGATCGACCAGCGCGGCAAAGATTTCCATGCCCTGGCGTCGGAGGCGCCGCTCGCATTCCTTCACGAGGCGGGACGCGATCCCTTGGCGGCGGTACTGCGGGTCCACCGCCAACCGGTTGATCCACGCCTTGCGCGCGTCGTGCGTCCCGAACACGCAGCCCACGAGGCGGTCCCCGTCGAACGCGCCGAGGTACGTCGTTGGATGCGCCGCCAATTGGCGGCGGAACGCGGCCGGGCCGTCGCGTCCGCGCCTGTGCGGGTTCATCTTGCACGCCGCCAACAGCCCGACGACCGCCTCGTGGTCCGGGAGGCGCAGGGGCCGGATCCGGATGTCACGCGACGCGCGAGCCAAGTTCTCCCACCTCGTCCGGTTTCAACAGGATTACGCGGCCGTCCCGTTGGACCGCGCCGAGCACCAAGACCTCGGACCGGAAGTTCGCGATCTGTTTCGGCGGGAAGTTCACCACCGCCACGACCGCACGGCCGAGGAGGTCCTCCTTCGAGTACCAAGGTCGAATCGCGGCGGACGAACGCTTGACGCCGAGGGGGCCGAAGTCGATCGTGAGCTTGTAGGAGGGCTTCCGCGCCTCCGGGAAGTCGTCCACCGCCACGATGCGACCGACGCTCACGTCCACCCTTTGGAACTCGTCCCACGAGAGGGGCCCGCCCACGGCTCCGGGCACGTCCGAGGGATGCGTGGAACGCTATTTGAGGGCCCGCGTGCGCAGCGAGAGCTGGCGGTGGGGAAGGTGCCTAGTTTCGATGCGTGCCGGTCGAGAACCATCGCGCGAGGTCCTTCCGATTCCGCTGGAGCCACTTCGCGTTGACCCGGATCTTCTCGCTCACCTGCTTCACGGTCCGCTGGACCTCACGCGCCGGGTGGGCTCGGAAGAAGGCTTCGATCTCGCGTTTGCGGCCGAGGTCTGTGAACGCCTCGTGGATCTGCACGAGCCGGCGGATCAGGAAGCCCGAGGGCGAGTACCGCCGGTACAACTCGTCCCAGTTCTCCTGGACGAATGACCAAGCGAGGTCTCTCCCGACGCCCGGCCACGCGATTGCCACGCCCGTGATCACGGGCACCGCATCCTGCGAGCGGACCTCGTCCGTGAGGGATCGGGCCAGCGTCTCCTGGAGGAGCTCCTTTCGCTTGGTCTTCGTCAGCGCCACCAGGAGCCGCACCTTTTCCTCGTTGAGGACCGCCTTCCGCTGGAGGTCCCACAGCGCCTCGTACGTCGCCTTGTCCGCCTCCTGCGCGACGAGTCCGTAGACGACCGCACGGAGGTTCGGGTGCAAGGACGCCGGGTCCTTCTGATAGCGGCGGAAGCGTATTTGCGCCTCCAGGAGCACCTTGGGGTCCCCGTGATGGCCCAACCGCGCAAGGACCGTCGACCGGCGGATTGCGTCAAGGTGTCCCTCGCCAGGCCTCGGCTCCCATCCGCCCTTTGCGGCGATGGGTCGGAAGAGCGTCCGCACGTAGTCGTCGAACCGACTGAGGTACGGCTCGTCGGCGATGAGCGCCTCGAACCCCATGAGGGACTCCGCGATCGTCCGCAAAACCGTAGCGTCGCCCTCCCCTGCGTATGCGGCCGTCAGCTCGAGGAACGACGTCGCCGGGAGGTAGCCCGCGCGCGTGAGGGCATAAGCATCGTTCTGCAGCCCCAAGCGGTCGCGCGGCTCGAGCTCTCCCGCCTCCACCGCGCGCCGCAGCCGGTCCCATTCCTCGGGGGCGTAGTTCACGCGGCAGAAGCCGGACTGCCCCGCGTTCACCTTGATCCAGTCGCGGGCCTCGGGGAGGCGTGCACGACCGAGCGACTGTGTTTCCTTCTTGCGCTCCATGAGGAACTTCGTAGGCTTCGGGCTCCCGGCCCGCACGATGCTGACGGGCACCCGCCATCGCGTCTTCGGATCGGCGACGCCGACGATGTTGTCGAAGAGGAAGCGCGACTGCGCGATCGTGGCGGTGGCCGCGTTGCCTTTCCTGTCGATCTGGACATCGAGGAGGGGGAATCCCGTCTGCCGAACCCACGTGTCCATGAGGGCCCGCACGGGCTTGCCGGAGGCGGCCTCGAGCGCCCTCCACAGATCCGTGGTCCTCGCGTTCCCGTAGCTGTGGGCCTTCAAGTAGGCCCGTAGGCCACGCCGGAACGGTCCCTCGCCCAGGAACTGCTCGAGCATACGGAGGATCGAGGCGCCCTTGCTGTAGCTGATCTCGTCGAAGATCTCGCGGACCTCGGCGGGGTCCTTGACCTCGACCTCGATCGGATGCGAGTTCCGGAGGCCGTCGAGGGCGAGCCCGCGCACCGTGTCGAGGTACAGGAACTGGGTCCACATCTGCCAGTCGGGGTGCAGGGCGTCGACCGCCTTCGTGCCCATCCAGGACGCGAAGCTCTCGTTGAGCCACAGGTCGTCCCACCACGCCATCGTGACGAGGTCCCCGAACCACATGTGCGCGGTCTCGTGGGCGATCACATCGACGATGTTCTGGCGGGTCTGCGCGTCGGAGGTCGCGGGGTCAAGGAGGAGGATCCGCTCCCGGTACGTGATCGCCCCCCAGTTCTCCATCGCCCCGGCCGCGAAATCCGAGAGGGCGATGTGGTCGAGCTTTGGAAGCGGGTACGGAATCCCGTAGTACTCGTTCAGGTATTCCAGGATCCGCGTGGCGTTCTCGAGCGCCCAGTCCCCGTAACGGATCTTGTCCGACGTGGCCCACACCCCGACCGTCGTGCCGCCCTTCGCCTTCTTGGAGAGGACCTCGAGGGGCCCGACGATGAACGAGAGGAGGTACGTGGACATCCGGGGCGTCTCCGCGAACCGCACGAGCCTCGTCCCGTCGCCGAGGTCCTTGTCCTCCACCATTGGCGTGTTCGAGATCGCCGCCATCCCGCGTGGCACGACCAGCGAAACCTCGAACGTGGCCTTCGCATCGGGCTCATCCCAGCAGGGCAGCGCACGCCGCGCGTCCGTGGCCTCGAACTGCGTCGTGACCATCCATCCCTCCTTCCCGTCCGCCGTCGTGCACTTGCTCCGGTAGAAGCCCGCAAGCCGGTCGTTGAGGATCCCCGTGAACTTGAGCGACAGCGTGGCGGTGCCTTTGGGGAGGTTCTTCGAGAATGTGAGACGGAGCTGCTGCGACGCCTCGTCGTGCTCGATCTTCGCGGTGGGAACTCTGCTGCGGTCCGGGAGCCTCACGGTGGCCTCCGAGACCTTCAGTTCGTTCGCGTGGAGGACGATGCTCCTCGAGGGCGCAGACACGCGGACCACCACGTCCTCCTCTCCCTCGAAGGTGAACGCTTGGAGGTCGGGGCGGAGCGTGATCGCGTACTTCTGCGGGCGAACGTTCGTCGGCAGCCGGTGGCTCGTCGGTTTGGTCATCGTCGGTCCCCCATGAACGAGGCGCCGCCTCCGCGCAGCGACAGCGGGGATATCTAGTTACGCCCGTCGCGTCCAGGGGCGCACCCTTAACCGTCCAACGCCGATTCCTCGAAGGGAGCGCGAGGATGGCGAGGCGCGCGGCGGGCGAGGCGTTGGGCGCGATTGCGAAAGCGATCATCGATGCCCGCCGAGCGTTCCACCCGACGGGGGCCGCGGGCTCCGGCCTCCACGAGTTCGACGGCCGCCTTCCGGACTACTCGGCGGCGAGCGTCGCAAAGCGCGTCGTCCAGATCGAGAAGCATCTGGCGGCCCTCGAGTCGTTCAAAGCGAAGGCGACCCTCTCGCCCCCGCATCGCCTCGAGCTCGGCGTCCTCACCGCCATGCTGGTCGGGGAGCGTTGGGATTTCGTCGATGCGAAGGACGCGAGGGGGCTCCCGTCCTCCCTCCTGTTCCGTATGTCCGTGCTGAATTACCTCATGCGGAACTATGCCCCGCTCGACCGTAGGCTCCGCGCGATCGCGAAGCTGCAGTCGCAGGTCCCTCGATATCTCCGCCAGTTGCGCGAAGGGACGGATCGTCGCCTCGCGGAGACGAAGTACGAGATGGTGGAGATGGCGGCGCGCGGGATCGCGGACCAGTACGACCGGGAAGTCCCCCAGCACCTCGCAAAGGCCTCGCCCGCGGTGCAGAAGCTCGTGCAGAAGACCAACGCGGCCGCCGTGAACGAGCTGAACCTGCTCGTGAGCGAGCTCGAGACGAGGTACAAGCCGCGCGTGAAGACGCAGTTCGCCCTCGGGGCGCGTAGGTACGAGCGCATGATCTTTGCGGAACATCAGTCGAAGATCACAATCGAGCGCCTCCTCAAGGTCGGCCTGGCCGATTTGGAGCAGAACAAGCGGGGATTCCTCGAGACCGCGCGGAAGATCGACACTGGGAAGACGCCGCGCGAAGTCGTCGAGGGCATGGAGCGGGACCACCCGAGCGCGGAGTCACTGATCGAGGACACGCGCGCCATGCTCGAGGACCTTCGCCGTTTCGTCGTCGACCACGACGTCGTGAGCGTGCCGTCCGAGGAGCGCGCGC
Source organism: uncultured Methanomassiliicoccales archaeon (assembly GCA_964396265.1). Taxonomy (GTDB): domain Archaea; phylum Thermoplasmatota; class Thermoplasmata; order RBG-16-68-12; family EA-27; genus EA-27. Next base: position 21,404 of record CAYNEM010000002.1, on the reverse strand, counting down.
AGGTCGTGGAGACCCCGCGGTTCTACCGGTTCGCGACGGCGGCGATGAACTCCCCGGGCGCATTCGAGAAGGTCGCGAAGGAGGCGTACTACTACGTCACGCCCGTCGAGAACTCCTGGACTCCGGAGAAGCGGGAGGAGTGGCTTCGCCACCTCAACTACACGAGCCTGCGGAACATCAGCGTCCACGAATGCTACCCGGGCCACTACGTCCACTTCCTCCACCGAAGGCACGTGAAGTCCCCGGTGCTGCGCTCCTACACTTCTTACGCGTTCACCGAGGGCTGGGCCCACTACTGCGAGGAGATGATGCTCGACCAGGGCCTCGGCGGGGGCGACCTCCGCCTGCGGATGGCCGTGCTCCAGGACGCCCTCCTGCGCAACTGCCGGTATGTGTCGTCGATCAGGATGCACACGGCCGGCTGGTCCTGGGAGGACGCGACGCGGTTCTTCATGGAGAACGCGTTCCTCGACCGGCTGCCCGCGGAGCGCGAGGCGAAGCGGGGGACGTGGGACCCCGGGTACCTGAACTACACGCTCGGCAAGCTCATGATCAAGAAGCTTCGGACGGACTTCCTCGCGCGGAACCGGAAGTCGACACTCCTCGAGTTCCACGATCGCCTGCTGAGTCTGGGCGCGCCGCCCCTGGGGTTGGCGCGGGAGCACCTGCTCGGCCCGGGCGCGGGCCCCGTGCTGTGATCAGCGCTCCCGTCAACGCCGCCACGAGTCCGCATCTCGGGCCAGCCACACGATCGACCCGGCGCTGAGCAGGAGAAGTCCGGGCGCCGCCAAGGCTGCCACCGCAATCCCAGGGAGGGGAACAAATGCGGCAATCCCGAGGAGGGTGAAGCCAACGGCCCGAAGCCTGAAGCCGAGGCGCCGCCAGAACGGTGTACGAAGGCGTGCGCGCACGGCCACCGGTACGGGGCGGAGGATATTCCTCTAGCGGTCGCGTCCGTTTTATAGGGCGGGTACCGTTCCATTGCGTCCGATGGTCCTTCAGAACCTCCTCAACGGGCTCGTCGAGGCGTCGGTCATCGTTCTGGCGGCGACGGGGCTCTCCCTCATCTACGGCGTGAAGAAGTTCGCGAACTTCGCACATGGCGACATGATGACGGTCGGGGCGTACGTCGCCCTCGTTGTCATCGGCGCGACAGGGCGGAATTACGTCGCGGGGGTCTTGGGTGCCCTGCTGAGCGTCGCGCTCCTCGCAATCCTGTTCGAGTTCCTCATCTTCTCGCGTTTGGAGGGTCGCGGCTTCGTGGCACCGCTCGTCGCCTCCGTCGGCCTCGCTCTTGTCCTGCAGAACTTGATCCGCCTCATCTGGGGAACCGGGATCGTCACGTTCGGCATCACCCTTCCCCAGACGTGGGCGTTTCCCGTTCGTGATCCTTTCACGGGTCTGAGAGTAACCCTCAACCCGTTGCAGGGATTTGTTCCGATGGTGACCGCGCTCGTCGCGGTCGTCTCCCTCACCGTCATTCTGCAGTACACGAAGCTCGGAAGGGCGATGAGGGCGACGGCGGACAATCCCGACCTCGCGAGGGTCTCCGGGATCAATGTGAAGCAGGTGCGATACGCGACGTGGGCGATCGCCGGCCTGCTCGCGGGGGGCGGCGGGCTCATCATCGGCCTCCGCCTCTCCACGCTCGTCCCCGGCCTGGGGGCGAGCATCCTGCTCATCGTGTTCTCCGCCGTCATCCTCGGGGGCATCGGCTCGCCGTACGGCGCCATGCTCGGGGCGCTCGTTATGGGACTTGCGCGCAACCTGTTCTTCCCCTTCGCGATCCGGACGGGAATCCCGGAGGAGTTCTCCCTGCTGATTCCCTTCGGCCTCATGGTCTTGGTCCTTCTCGTCCGTCCGCAGGGGATCGTGGGACGCCCCGTCGGCTTCGACGTTCCCCCGATCCGCGCCGAGTTCCGCAAACTCCTCCAGAGCCTCGCGCGGGCCTGGAGGCGGAGGGCCCGTGGCTGAGCTCACTGGGATCGTGGCAGACGTTTCACGGTTCATGGCTCTGTTCGCGATCTGGGGGATCCTCGCGATCGCCCTGAACCTGCAGCTCGGGCAGACCGGGCTCTTCAATGCGGGGATCATCGGATTCTGGGGGATTGGCGCGTACGCGGCGGCCATGGTCGTCACAGAACCCCTTGCTCCAGGGCTCGGGACCCCAGGGCATTGGGGCATCGACCAAAGCGTGTTCCCCCAGCTTCAAGGGATGTCGACCGCGTTCGGAGTCGGGGTCTTCCCCGAGACTGCCGGCGTTTCGACCTCATATCTGTTCGGGGTCATCGTCGGGGCTCTCGTGGCGGCGGTCCTTGCCTTCTTCATCGCGATTCCCACGCTTCGGCTCCGCGCGGACTACTTCGCGATCGCGACTCTGGGGCTCGGGGAGATCACGATGCGCGTGTTCGTCAAGAACCTTCAGGGGGTGACCGGCGGCGTGTATGGGTTCGGTGGCATCGCGCGCCCCTTTGAATTCGGTTCCGAAGTGTACAAGACCGAGCTCTCGTACCTCGGGATCGTAGCGGTCGTCCTCGTGATCATCTTCGTCGGGGTCGAGCGGATGTCTCGTTCCCCGTGGGGTCGAGCCCTCCGCGCAGTCCGGGAGGACGAGGATGCCGCTCAGGCGTTCGGGAAGGACACCTTCTCCCTGAAACTCCAGGCCTTCGTCCTCGGGGCGGCCCTCATGGGCGCCTCCGGGGCGTTGTTCGCGTACTGGCTCCGAGGTGTCTACCCCCCCGAGGTCCTCTTCACGCCCACGGACACGTTCGCCGTCTGGGTCATGGTGATCATCGGCGGGATTGGGAGCAACAGGGGGGTCCTCGTGGGCGCGTGGGTCTTCCTCTTCATTGAATACGTCACGGTTCGATTGCCGGCGTGGTTCGACATTCCACCGGCGTTCGCGATTAAGATATTCTACCTTCGGCTCGTTGCGGTCGGCGTCGCCCTCATCCTGATCATCCTCTTCCGCCCACAAGGGCTTCTGCCGGAGAGGAAACATGTGGCGAAACGTCCTAGGTGGGTGTTCAACTGGTGACCGAGTCCGATTCGGTGCTGGCGACGAACGCGGTGACGAAGGCCTTCGGGGGCATCCGCGCGGTCGACCGGTGCACGTTGGCGGTCCGGCGCGGGACGATCACGGGGCTGATCGGGCCGAACGGCGCGGGCAAGACGACGCTGTTCAACCTGATCGTCGGCCTCTATGCACCCGATGAGGGGACGATCGCTTTCAACGGGAGGCGGATCGACGGCCGTCCCGCCTATGAGATCGTCGAACGGGGGGTCGTCAAGACGTTTCAGATCCCGCGTGAGTTTCGGCGACTCACCGTGCTGGAGAACCTTCTCGTCGCGCACCCCCGCCACCCAGGAGAGAACCCGATCTCCGCCCTACTCGGTCTCCGGAAGATGTGGGACGTGGAGGAGACCCTCCAGAAGAGGGCGCTCGACATGCTCGCTCTCGTCGAGCTCGACACGCTCTCGGACGCGTACGCGAGCGACCTGTCGGGGGGACAGAAGAAGCTGCTGGAGTTGGCCCGGGCGCTCATGACGGAACCGAAGCTCGTCCTCCTTGACGAGCCTGTCGCCGGCGTCAATCCGACGCTGACCCGGAAGCTCCTCGGCCTTCTGAACGACCTTCGCGCTCGGGGCAAGTCCTTCTTCATGATCGAACACGATATGGACGTCGTCATGAACCAGTGCGATCGTGTCATCGCGATGCATCAAGGTCGCCCGATCGCCGAGGGGATGCCCGAGGAGGTTCGCAGCGACTCCCAGGTGCTCGAGTCCTACCTCGGAGGGTGAGGTTGCCGGCTATCCTGGTCGCTGAGGGTTTGGTCTCCGGTTACGACGAGGTGCCAATCCTTCGAGGTGTCTCCGCACGCCTCGAGGCCGGCGAACTCGTCGCTGTGATCGGCCCCAACGGCGCGGGCAAGTCGACTCTGATCAAGACGATATTCGGCCTCCTCCGTGCAACCGAGGGGGTCGTGACTTACGAGGGTCGCGACATCACGCGGCTGACCCCGGAGCAGATCGTCGCGCAGGGAATCAGCTACGTTCCCCAAGTGGCGAACACCTTCCCGACGCTCACCGTGCGAGAGAATCTGCAGATGGGCGCCTTCCTTCTGAACTACGGCATCGGCGGGAGGATCGCGCACACCTTCCAGAATATGACCGACGTTATCCGGAAGGGGCTCAGGCTCCCGAGCGCGGCTCGATGGTACGGAAGGATGACGACCCGGGACTACTTCGAAGGTCGCGTTAAAGCCGTCCTCGATCTCTTTCCGAACCTTCGCCCGCTCCTCGGCGTCCGCACCGGCAAACTCAGCGGCGGTCAGCAACAGATGGTCGCCCTCGCCCGCGCCCTGATCCTCGAGCCGAAGGTCCTTCTGATCGATGAGCCGTCTGCAGGTCTCGCGCCGAAGCTCGTGGACGGCATTTTTCGTCGGATCGACGAGATTCACAAAGCCGGCACGGGAATCCTCCTCGTCGAACAAAACGCGAAGAAGGCTCTCAAGATGGCCGACCGGGCCTATGTGCTCGAGATGGGGCGAAACCGTTACGAGGGTTCCGCCAAGGACCTCCTTGACAACCCCGAAGTTCGCCAGATGTATCTTGGCGACTAGAGAAAAATGGAAGGAGGGGGGCCCGAGCCCCCCTGTTTGAGCCTACCGGAGATCCTCGCGTCGTACCCGTAGCGGCGGCGCGGGCTGCGAGCCGGGAGTGAAGAGCGCCGCGAGTTCCGAGTCGTACGACGCCTGATCCGCCACGTAGCCGATGTTCCGCATCACGGAACCGCCACGCGCCTCGAATCCCTGTTCGAAGACACTGCCCAACCCGTCTCCGTACGCGTTGCTGATGTGGAAGACCGACACCTTCCTCCAGCCCGCGGTCTCATACGCGTAGAGCGCGGCCGCCCTGCCTTGGAGGGCGTCCGAGGGGGCGGTCCGCCAGAACAGGTCTAGGAGGTCCGACGTGGTGAAGACCGGAGACGTCGACGCCGGCGACATCATCAGCACACCCGCGGGCCCCGCGACATCGTACGCTGCGATGGAGACGCTGGAGGCGAGGGAACCGATGATCGCGGAGACGTTGTTCGTGTTGATCAGGATGCCGGCTGCGGTGGCCCCTGCGGTGGGGCTCGTCTGGTCATCCTGCTGGTGGAGGACGATGTTCCCGCCCCAGAGGCCGCCATCGGCGTTGATCTGCTCCATCCCCAGGACCGTCCCGTTGTAGATGTCGGGGCCGTAGACTGCCAGCGCCCCCGTGAAGGACACGAGGACTCCGATGTCCACGTTACCGAGCAACGGGCGGGGCGGATCGCTATCCCGCACTTCGGGTGGCAGCGAGGCTCGGAGGGGTGGGGCCGGATTCCAGCTGCCCTCCGCGATGAACATCCTGCGCTCGATTGTGCCCGTGGTGGCGTTGACGCCCCAGACCTCGTAGTCGGAAAGGACCTCTCCGGCGGAGTCAAAGTTCACAGCACCCGATGCGCCGACGAAGTCAATGTCCCGTAGTGCCCCGATCTCGACAAGGGCCTTGGCCCATTCCCCGGGCCGGATGACCGTTCCGGGTGGGGCGGAGACGGACCGGAGCGAAGCCTTGAATGCGGCCGTCGTGACGTCCGATGTGTTCGCGTCCGCCATTGCCAAGGCGATCAAGAAGAGCCCGTCGTAGGCATGCGAAGCGAAGAGACCGGGCGAGGTGTCGCCGACGAACCGTGCCGTGTAGTTCTCGTTAAAGGCCGTCCCGGAGGCCAGTATCGACGGGTCGTCCGACGTGGTCGGCGCTGTCCCGAGGATCTGGGAGACGTCGATGCCTTGGGCGTCCAGGGAGTCGATGAAGGATTGGTCTTTCAGACCCTCAGAGAAGAACCAGTCGGAGGTCCACTCGGCCCGATTCGCCCACATGGTTGGAAGGTACTTTCCAGCGTCACCCGGGTACCCCACGTGGAAGACCGCCTCGGGGAGGTCGGGCGCCCCAGGCGGCGGAGCCCCGAAGAACCCGCCGAACACGGCTGCAAGCAAGATGACGATCACGATTACGACAACCACGATGCCGATCCACATGCCCTTGCCCTTGGCGGGCGCGGCCGCAGGGGTCTCGGGGGCATCCGTTTTCATCTCCTCCTCGTCTACCATGCCAGCAACTCCTCGATTGGCGGCGGAATCCGGGGTGGCTTATAATAACCTTTCCCCTTTGGCCGTGCGAACTTTTCTCCCTTAAATGTCTCAGCCTTTCGCGTAATCCTACGATTGTCAGGAAGTATGGTGGTCGGAAGGAACGCGTGGACGCCTCGCGCTTGCCGCCATCGGCGTGTCTCTCTGGAGTGCGATTGCCCTGCCTCGATCAGTATAGGAGGCACTCCACCGAGCGTCCCTCGACCTCTTTTGGCGCGAGCACGCTGGGGGGGCGAAACGTCACCACGACACGTTGACCGTCTTCGTTTGCAGACTCGACGGCGTCGGATAGCGGTGACCGCAGCCGAGCCAAGAGGTCGCGAGCGGCGGCGGCGACCGCGGCGGCGTTGCCCTCGGATACGCGTCTCCATGCGATCAGGCCGCTCGCCCGCCACTCTTCCGCCTGGCCGACCGCGGCCTCGCCGGCGGCACCCGCCGGGTCTTGCTGTAGGCGCTCCACCAGTTCGACGAAGTCACGGCCTTCCCACCCGCACGTGGGCAACGATACTGGGCATCGGGGGTGGAACCGACATCCCCGGGGCGGGAAGATCGCGTCGGGAACCTCGCCCCGTGGGAGGGAGACCTCGCGAATCCGCCCCGGCTCCGGGACCGGGATGGCGGCGATTAGTGCCTTCGTGTACGGATGCTTCGGGTCCCGGTAGATCACCTCGGACGGCCCCGACTCGATGATGCGCCCCAGGTACATGATCGCAATTCGATCGCAGACGAACTTCGCGGTCGCAAGGTCGTGGGTGATGAAGAGGTAGGTGAGACCGTGCGTCCGTTTGAGCTTGAGCAGCAATTCGAGGATTCGCGCCCGGATCGACATGTCGAGCATGGCGACGGGCTCGTCCGCCACGACGAGGGACGGTTTCAGGATGATCGCTCGGGCGATGACCGCCCGCTGCTTCTGGCCGCCACTCAGGTCGGCCGGGTACTTGTTGTACAGGTCTTCCGCGGGGGTCAGGCCGACCTCCTTCATCACCGCCAGAGCGGCCTTGCGGGCGACCTCCTCGGCGGCACCCTCGTGGATGACCACGGGGTCCTGGATCGACTGGCCGATCGTCATCGAAGGATTGAGCGCCGCGTGCGGGTCTTGGAAGATGATCTGCATGCGCGGTCTCAAGGGCCGCAAGTTCCGCTCCTTCAAATGCGTGATGTCGGTCCCTTCGAAGACGATGCGACCCTCCGTTGGCTTGACGAGGCGGAGCACGGCCCGGCCGGTCGTCGTCTTCCCGCACCCGCTCTCCCCTACGATCCCGAAGACCTCTCCCTTCTCCAAGGAGAACGACACGCCGTCGACGGCTTGAACCATCGGACGCGCCAGGTCCTCATCGGGTCTGCCGCGCATCCGTCGTAGCCCGCGTAGGATCGCCCGGCCACTGGCCTGCACGCTGTTCATCTTCAGGGGAAAGTGAACCCGCAAAGCGTCCACCTCGAGAAGGGGACCGGTCACAGGAAATCGCTCCCGAAGTGGCACGCCGCGAAGTGACCGGGTCGGAACTCCACCATCGCGGGCTCTTCCTGCGAACACACATCCTTCGCGTAGGGGCAGCGGGGATGGAACCGGCAACCGGGCGGGGGGTCCAGGAGGCTCGGCGGGAAGCCATCGATGGACTTCAACTCCTTTGTCTTCAGGGATATCGTGCTGGCGAGAAGCCCCCGCGTATACGGGTGGATCGGCTGGCGAAAGACTCCATCGACGCTGCCCAGTTCGATGATGCGCCCCGCGTACATGACAGCGACTCGATGGCACACCTCCGCGATGATTCCGAGGTTGTGGGTAATCAGGATGATCGACATGGAATAGGCACGCCGTAGATCTCGCAGGATCTCGAGAATCTGCGCTTCCACGATCACGTCGAGCGCCGTCGTTGGTTCGTCCGCAATCAGAAGTTTCGGGCGAAGCACGAGCGCCATCGCAATCATGATGCGCTGCCGCATGCCGCCAGAGAACTCATGGGGGTAGTGGTCGATTCGGCTGCCCGGAATGCCCATCGACCGGAGCGCCTTGGAGGCCCGCTCGGCCGCCTCTCGTTTCGAGACTTTGCGGTCATGGACTCGGATCGTCTCGACGAAGTGGTCGCGAATTGTCATGAGGGGATCGAGTCGCGTCATCGGGTCCTGGAAGATGAGGGCCAGCTCCTCGCCACGAAGGCGGCGGTATTCCGAGGTGGGAATCCCGAGCAGTTCGCGACCCCGCAGACGGAGGCTGCCCGATGTAACCGTCCGGGGCGGAAGCAGGCCAAGAATCGCCTTACCCAGCGTCGACTTGCCGCACCCCGTCTCGCCCACGACGCCTAGCGTTTCGCCCTCGTCCAGGGCGAACGAGACCCCATCGACGGCTTTCACGGCCCCGCGCTTCGTGTGGTAGTGCACGCGGAGGTCGCGCGCCTCGAGGATGGGGGCGTTCACGTCCTCTCCTTCTTGAGCACTGGATTGAGGATGTCGTTCAGTCCCTCCCCGAGAAAACTGAGGCCGACAGTCAGGATCACGATCGCGAAACCCGGGAAGAAGGAGGCCCACCAGAACCCGTTGTCAATGACCTCGGCCGCGCTGGACAGGTCGAGGCCCCAGTCCGGGACGTCGCCTTCGAGTCCGAGGCCCAGGAAAGATAACCCGGCCGCGGTGAGGATCGCATCCGCCGCGGAAATGGTGAAAATGACCGGGATCGCTACGAGAACGTTCATGGCGATGTATCGAAACATGATCCGTGCGGGGCGCGCACCGACCGCTCGGGCAGCCTCCACGTACAGTTCCTCGCGCGCGGAGAGCACCTGGCTCCGCGTGACGCGGAAGTACAGCGGGATGTAAATCACGGTCACCGCCAGGCCGATGTTCACCACGCCCTTGCCGAGCAGGACCGCGATGAGGCCGGCAAACAGGAGGCCGGGGAAGGAATACATTGAGTCCATGATGAGGACCAGGACTTTGTCGAGACTACCGCCACGATAGCCCGAATACAGGCCGAGAGGGAAGCCGACGGCAAGCGCGACGCTAACACCGATCGCCATGATCGCGAGGGAGGTCCGCGTCCCGAAGAGGGCACGACTGTACACGTCCCGCCCAATCTTGTCCGTGCCCATGAAATGCCAATGGCTCCCCCACACGACCGTCCCGCCCACGTAGTCCGCGGTGAGATTGCCTGGGAGACCGCCATCAGAGGCGTGACGAAGGCGCATCCGGAAGATACCGGGCCTCAACTCGCCCGTGGACCAATCTGTGAGATTCGATAGGTCCACGCGCACGAACGACCCGGTCGCCCGGACCTCCTGTTCCGAGCTCCAGGACGTACCCCGATCGTAGGAGATGCTCACGGCGAGGTAGTGGCCGGGGTCCGTTCCTCCTGGGAGGAGCAGCGTCGCGAACCCCACCGCGCGGACGTCATCTCGCTTGATGTCGAACGGGAAATCCCACAACTCCACGACCTCGCCAACCACGGTGGACCGCGCTCCGGTGCCGTTTACCGTCTGGGCCCACCCGGGATTCTCCCAATCCGCGCTCATGGAGAAAAACGTCTCGTTGCGGCGCACCGACGCGTTCGTCCAAGGTGGGAGGTTGGCTGCGTCCACCGTCTTCAGGGGATCGTAGGGCGCGAAGACGCCGGCGAAGATCGCGATGAACACGAATAGAATGAGGATGAAGATTCCAATCCAACTGAGGAATCCAGCCAGGGTGCGCCACTCCTCAAACAGCGGATGGACGAGGCGACCCACGATCGAATGCCTCGGGAGACGGGAGAGAATCCTTCGGAACGGATGGAGTAGCATGGGCTACAACCGGACTCGCGGGTCGATCTTGGCCCCAATGATGTCGATGACAAGGCTGATCCCCACGATGATCGTCGCGTATACCACGATCACGCCCTGAATCATCGTCATGTCCTTCGATGTGATCGATGTGAGGAGCAGGTTCCCGATCCCGTCAATTGAGAAAGTCCGTTCTGTCAGGACCGCGCCCGCGAACAGAATTGCAAATTGAAGGCCCAGAACGGTGACGACCGGAGAGAGGGCGTTTCGAAACGCGTGTCCGAAAACGACCTTGCGCTCCGGGATTCCACGGGCTCGGGCCGCATCGCTGTAGTCGGCCACCACAGTCTGCAACATGTTCGCGCGCACCGTCTTCGTGAAGAATCCGCCGAGGACGAGGCCGAGGGTAATCGTGGGGAGGATGAGGTGTCGGAGGGCCTTCACGAAATGGTCAAAGTTTCCTTCTGCGAGCGAGTCAAGCGTGAACAATCCGGTCGCGGGCCTGGGGATGTCGCTCCCCGTCCATCGCCCGTTCGCAGGGAGCCAACCCAGCCACACTGCGAACACAATTTGAAAGAGGAGGCCAAGCCAGAAGATTGGTATCGCGTAGATGATGGTGCTGTAGAGCCGGATTGCGATGTCGAGTTTGGTATCGCGACGGGCCCCGGCTATTACACCCGTTGTGATGCCGACAGAAACTGCGACGATCATCGACCCTATTGTGAGCTCGATGGTCGCCGGCAGGCGCTCGGCGATTTCGGTCCACACGGGACTTCCACGATATTGGAAGCCGATTGAGACGCCGAGGTCCCCACGGAAGATGTTCGTCATGTAGTCCCAGTATTGGACGATCAAGGGCTTGTCGAGGCCGAGCCGCGCTCGTGCATCGGCGATCACCTCGGGGCCCGGCTGATTTCCGCCCCACAGGGCGAGGACAGGATCCCCCGGGAGGATGCGCAGGATCACGAAAATGGCGGTGAGGAGAATCAGCAGCATCGGGATCGCGAGCGCGAGGCGAGCGACCGCGTAGGCTGCGAGGGAGCGTCCGCTTCCCATACCCTCCGGAAACGGGGCGCAGGCTAAAGAACCTTATTGGCCGAAAGGGAAAGGGGCCAGGGACTTCATCGTTCCCTGGCGATCCAGATTCCGGACAGGTGGATGCTGAAGCCTAGCTGCGTCAGCAGGTCGTTCGCGGAGGGACAGTCCTGGAGCGCACCGTACATCGTGGTGAAGACAGGTTCGTGATAGGGCATGTTGGACGGGATCATGCTGTACAAAGGCTCCGCCGTGCCCTCGAACACCAGCGTGTCGATCTCGGCGCGATCCACGCTGTACGCGATGGCTTGTCGAGCCTCGACCTCCGTGACGCGTTCTACGTTGATCACGAGGTACCGGATCTGCGGACTCGCGCCGACGTCGACGGTGATGCCTAGGGCCAAGGCTCGGCCGAGCAAGTCGGTCAGGTCCGTGGGCGTGAGCGTGCGGTAGACCACATCGATGCCGCTGGTGGCGTGCGTCTCGATGTCCTGCTTCAGCGCCGTCGCGGTCAGGCGGATGTTGATGGTGACCGTGTCCTCGACGGGAATCGTCGGGATTCCGAAACCCGCATAGAGGGTCGGCGTGTGATAGTTCGCATATCGATCGAGGACGACGAGCAGATTCGCCGTGTGCTGCGTGAGCATGTAAGGTCCGGAACCGACGACATTGGGTACCGTCGAGAGTTGCTCCCCCGCCTGGTTGTAGTTCCATGGGACCGGCGCGGCCACGGAGAACGCCATCAGGTCGTTGAAGAACGAGACTGCCCTAGGCAGGTGGAACGTGATGTTCATGTCGCCCGGGTGGACTTCAATCCGCCCAGCGGCCGAGTTGTTCCCATTGCTCGCGTCCCGACCCAACGCGCCGACGTCATACAAGAGGAAGGCGGCGCTACCCCCGATGTCCAGTCGGATCGCCCGGTCGATCGCGCGCGCAACCACGGTCGCGTTCAACGCCGTACCGTCGTGGAAGGTGAGGCCGGGCTTGAGGCGGTATGTGTAGTTCAGACCGTCTGCCGACACGAGTCCGTTGGCGACGGTGGGCACCTGCTGCGCGAGCCCCGGCATGAGTGTCGCGGTCACGGGCTCGTAGACAAGGAGCGTGTCGAACACCTGGTTGATGACTTCGATCGAGAAGTAGTCGTACGCGGACGCCGGGTCGAGCGAAATGATCTTGTCGGTCGTGGATGCATTGATCTCGGTCGACCCGGGCTTGTCCATGATGAACCACTTGAACGAGACCGGATGTAGTTCGACATCTGTGACACCATTGACGTAAGCGACGTGGGCGTTCCCGGAGAACAGCGGCACGTAGGGCACGTCATCGGCGAGCGCTCCCTGGATGTCAGTGAATCGCGCGGCGCGTGTCGCGGGGTTCGTCGTCGTCTGCTCCTGGGTGATCCACCCGTCCACGGTCGTGTTGGAGTAGAAGGAACCCAAGGACGCCGCGCCGGAAGTGGACAGGAACGGAGAGATGTAGTCGTCGGAATCAAAGTAGTCTGGGTACCAACCGAGAAGGAAGACGTCCATCAAGCCGTTTGCCCAGTTCGTGCGGTAGACAGCCCAAGGATCATTGCGAAGGGTCACCTGGATCTTTCCGCATTCCTCGATCTGGTTCTTCAGTACCGTGGCCAGCTCGTCTTCCGTGTCTCCATAGTGACTGTCATTGTTGTACCAGAGGTCGATCTGGTACTTCTTCGGGGGCTGCCCGAAGAACCCGCCGAAGACTGCCGCCAGCAGGATTACGATCAATACAACGACAACCACGATGCCGATCCACATGCCCTTGCCCTTGGCGGGCGCGGCCGCCGGGGTCTCGGGGGCATCCACTTTCTGCTCTTCCTCGTCTACCATGCCAGCAACTCCTCGATTGGCGGAGGAACCCGACGCGCCTTATAATAACGTTTCCCCTGCCGAAGCCCTTTTTTCTCCTTTGGCGGTGTGGTTTGTCGCAGAAGTCCCTTCCCGACAGGCCGCATCGCCTGGGCGGGGAGCCGATTGACGTCCGCGAAAGCGAGGTCGAGAACCCCGAGCACATGAGCGTGATTGTCGGGCAGGCACACCTCATCAGGGCCGTGGAGTATCTGTACGAGGCGCTCGCGAACAGCGTCCCCGCATCCAGTTCGGGGTCGCTTTCTGCGAGGCGTCTGGGCCGCGCCTCGTGCACTCGGAGGGACGGACCCAGGGCTGCCCGCACTCGCTGCCAAGAACGCGATTGCGATCACAGCCAACTACTCATTCCTCGCGATGATACGACGCCTATGCGCTCTAACGTGCTCCCCGCGATCTGCGAGGTGTCCGAGGTGTTCACTGTCTTCCCCTCACACCGCCAATCCGCTTCCGGTCCTCGTGGCGGAGGGCGCGGAGGGTCGGGGCGTCGTCGGCGCGATCGATGGGAAGCGGCGAAGGGGTCGCATCAGAAGCGGCAGAGTCGGAGCGGCGCGCGTCCATCCGGCGCATCGGACACAAGCTCCCCTGACCGACCGGGTCGGCGGGGGGGCTTTCCATCGGAAGCGATACAAGGACTTAAATAGACCAAGTTTCGTGGTTCCCCCGGGTCGGGAGCGAGGTCTGGTTGTATGCAGGAGGTCGAAACCTTAACACGATGTCCCGAGTGCAAGGGAGACCACCTTGTCCGGGACTACGAGCGCGCGGAGATCGTCTGTGCGGAATGCGGGCTCGTCCTGGACGAGTTCCTCATCGATGAGGGGCCCGAGTGGCGGGCGTTCGACTCCGAACAGCGGGAGTCGCGAGAACGCGCCGGACCCCCGAGCACGATGCTGAGCCACGACAAGGGCCTTAGCACCTCGATCGGGTGGAGGAATAAGGACGCTTACGGGCGCCAGATCCCGCACAAGTCGCGCGCGCAGATCTACCGCCTGCGGAAGTGGCAGCACCGCATCCGCACGTCGAAATCCGGCGAGCGGTCTCTGGCGCAAGGGCTCACAGAGATAAACACGATGGCGTCCAAGATGTCCTTGCCGCGCCACGTCCGCGAGAGCGCCGCGGTCCTGTACCGAAAGGCGTCCCTCAAGAGCCTCGTGCGCGGTCGCAGCATCGACGAGGTCGTCGCCGCCACGCTGTACGCCGCCTGCCGCGAGTGCGAGGTTCCCCGGACGCTCGACGAAATCGCCCAGGCGAGCGCGATCGACCGCAAGAGCATCGGCCGTACGTACCGCACGCTCGTCCGCGAGGTCGGCCTCAAACTCCTCCCGCAGAACCCGAGGGACTACATCCCGCGTTTCTGCAACCGCCTCGGCCTCGACATGGACGTTCAGCGGGTGGCGAAGGACATCCTCGCTCTCGTGGAGCGCGAGGAGCTCGCGTCCGGTGTCGCCCCGAGCGGAGTGGCTGCCGCCACGATCTACATCGCCGCCACGAAGTGCAACAAGCCCGTGACGCAGAAGGAGGTCGCGGAGGTCGCGGGCGTGACGGAGGTCACGATCCGGAACCGGTACAAGCGAATCGCCGAGGCGATGGGCATCACGAAGCCCGCAGGCAGGCCGTCAGGCGAAATCACTCCCCCGGCGGTTCGTGGGCAATCAGGCGGACCTACAGGACGCCGGTGAAGAACAGGACGGCGACGACGAGGACGGCGAGAAACATCGCCAGGACGAGGTAGACAGCGAGGGCCGGTGTTCCCTCCAACTCCGCATGGCGGTAGGGACGATTGATGCCCCATCCCCATCCCCAGCCCTGCTTGGAGATCCCGGAGAGGTATCGCCGTTCCCATGTCGGAAGCGGGACGGGGTCTGCGAGGTCCACATGGATCTCTTCTCGAGTCTTCCTCCGATCGTGCGCCGACATCGTCCGGAGTCACGACGGGTCATCATCCCCATAAACGCGCGGATGGAGAGCCACTCCGATCGCCCGCACTTGCGCGCTACTCCCCCAGAGAGAGCCCCATGATCCGAACCCGGGAAGGCTTTGGGAAGGGCCGGCGCGCGGTCACTGCATCCGGCCGAAGGGCGGCGTCGAGGCGAGCCGTAGGCCAACCTTTATGGTCCCTCCACCGTTCGGACGCCTCCCCACGGTGGAACCATGGACGTGAACCTTGCGAAGGGCGACCTCGCCTACATCGACTTCGACGTGTTCATCGTCGGCCCCGGCGAGCAGAAGACCCTCCACGAGACGACGCGCGCGGAGGTCGCGAAGGCCGAGGGTAAGTACGAGGAGAAGCACGCGTACATGCCCGTGCCCGTGGTCATCGGCCACGACCGCGTGCCGAAGGGGCTAGACGAGGCGCTCGCGGGTGCGGCGGTCGGGGAGTCCAAGGAGTTCGTCGTGCCGCCGGAGAAGGGGGCGGGGGAACGCGACCCGAGGCTCGTGAAATTGTACCCGGTACGCGAGTTCCACCGGCGCGACGTCGACCCGGCGCCGGGCATGGAGGTCACGGTCGACAACCGCCGCGGGACCGTCATGGCGGTGACCGCGGGGCGCGTCCGAGTCGACTTCAACAACCCCCTCGCGGGGCGCACGCTGCGGTACCAGGTGACGATCGCGAAGCGCGCGGAGTCCCAGGAGGAGAAGGTGCGCGGGATCCTCGACATGGACTACGGGCTCGCGGAGCAGTTCAAGATATTCGTCAAGGAGACGGAGGTGGACGTGTTCCTCCCGGACGTGTGCAAGACGGACGAGCATTGGTTCGTCGCGAAGTTCCGCGTCGTCGCAGACTTGCGGGAGTTCGCGGGGATCGCGAAGGTCCGGTTCGTCGAGGAATACGAGAAGAAGGTCGAGGAGAAGAAGGCGGAGCCCGCGCCGGACGCGGCGAAGGAGGAGAGGCCCGCCGAGGAGAAGGTGGCAAAGGCGAAGCCCGCCGCCAAACCCGCGAAGGCCAAGGCGGAGCGGAAGCGCAAGGCCGAGGAGAAGGCCCCGAGGAGGCGTCCGCCCAAGGCCGGCGCCAAGGAAGATCGGGCGGAAGAGGAGCTCCCCGCGAAAGGGGAGAAGCAGCCCGAGGAACTCTGAGCTTCCCGTTCCCCGGATCGTTCTTGGCGGTAGCTTGATGCGCGAGCCGTTCCTCTCGCGGTCCGCGGACGGGTGGCCTAGATTGGATAGGGCAGCCGCCTCCTAAGCGGCAGGTCCCGGGTTCAAATCCCGGCCCGTCCGTTTCTACTCCGAGATCACAGGCTCCATGGGGTGAACCTGCCTGCGGCATCAAACGGGCATCCGCGGAGAGGAAGGGGCATCACTGAGGAATCAGGGGCCCGACTTGACAAGGTCTGCCGTCCGCAACGCGCGAACGCCCTTGACAGAGGCGAGCTCGCGGTCCTCGGTCCAGATTCCGTCCGCGCGGAGGGACAGGGCCAAGGCCACGTACGGAGCGTCCTCTAGGTCTCGGTCTCCCAGCAATCCGAATGCCGTCGCCATCTCATCGTTGTAGTCCGCAACCGTGTGCTCGACAACGTGTGCACGCAGGACGCTGAGGACTTGCTTCAGTGCGTCGGCCGAGAGTCCGCTTCGGGGCAACAAGTCCTCCCAATGCTCTGCGATCTCCTCG
Source organism: uncultured Methanomassiliicoccales archaeon (assembly GCA_964396265.1). Classification (GTDB taxonomy): domain Archaea; phylum Thermoplasmatota; class Thermoplasmata; order RBG-16-68-12; family EA-27; genus EA-27. The sequence continues at coordinate 4,948 of CAYNEM010000002.1, read as the reverse complement.
AGGAGATACTCGGGCACATGGAGCTCGTGGCCGCCGAGGACCAGAAGCCTACGCGTCGTGGAATCGCGCATCAAGGCCGCGATGAGGACGTTCGCGTCCACGACGAGCCGCAAAGGGGCTCACCCAGAAGGCTTACCTCGTCCCTTGTGCCTCTTCCAGACCCCTTCCTTGACCTTGCGACCGACCTCCTCCACGTCGCGTTCGCGGAGGGCGCTCTTCGCGAGGAGGGAGTCGAGGTGACGGAGGTCCTCAAGCTTCCTTGCAAGGGCCTGGCGGGCCACTTCGCTCCAGCGGATCTCCGGATGCCGCTTCATCTCTGCGTAGAGGTCGTCGGGGAGGCTCAGGGTGAGGTTTGCCATCACGGATACAGGTGCTCACACATAGTTAAGTGTTTCCACATAGGCCGCAACCCCCGGTCCAATCCCGGCCCGCCCGTTCCACTCCTGACCTCTGAGGAGAACGCATATCAACGTGGGTCGCCCATGGCCGAGGCGTGCTCAGCCCGCTGCACATGATAAGCCCCCGGCCACGCGCGCGCAAGGAGTCGTCCACGGACCCGGACCTCGCGAGCCTCGGTCTCTCGCTCCTCGCCGCCTCGGTCGTAAGCGCTGCGCTCGCCGCCGTGGTCCTGTACCAGAGGGTCGAATTCATTACTTGGGGAGATCCTGAGGAGGCATTCTGGTGGACTGTCGAGCTGGGTGCGATTCACGATGCTGCGAATCCGTTTGTGGTTGCCGCGGGCCTCCTGGGCTGGACGGGCCTTGTCGTGGCAGGGTCTGGAGCTTCCCGATTGTGGACCCGCCGGGCAAGAGGAAACCACGGTCCGGCGATCGCGTTCGCGGGCCTCTCCATCGTCACCCTCGCCCTCATGGCCGCATTCCTGTTCCTTTGGGAATTCGAGACGTTCGCCCCGACATGCGTTGGGGAACGGACGTGCACGAGCGAGGAGTACAGTGCGATTTTCTACATCCTGTCCCTGATGACCGAGAGGGCGAGGCTGGCCGCCGTGGCATACGTCGTGGTCGGATCGGCCGGTGTCGTCATCACATGGTTCGGACTCGACCGGATGCGTCGCGGGCGCGAGTCACCCCGCGAAGGAGGGCTTCCGCCGCGGTCTGCGAATCCGACGTCCGGGCGTCGATGGCCGTGATCGCCTTCCCGAGGATCCGCAATCCGGTTCCGGCTTAGGCGAGGGCGGCGCCCCAATCGCGACACGACGCAGCGCCTTCCCCGTTGAATCCATCGCACTCGGGGCAGAGCCGCGAGCGCGAGCGAGACCCAGGGAACGGCAGCGGGGCGTCATCGACAGCCGCGCGTTCGCGGACGCCGCGCTGGCGGAGGTCTTTCATCTTGGCGTCGAAGGAAGGACGTGCGTAGCCGGCTTCGTCCACCTCGCGCCGCGTCTCAGGATGGAGCACGAGGGCGAGCACGACGATCAGCAGGAGCGGCGAGAGGAAGACGCCTACGACGAACGAGAAGAAGGACAGGGAGACGAGGAGGGCGATCGGGAGTCGGAGGTTCGCCACGAATACGCGATACGTCCACTCATTTTCCCGGAAGAGCCCGATCCCGAACACGAGGACGATGGCAAGCACGACGAGGTGAAAGACCAGAACGGCGATGGCGTACAGCCACAATCCTCGGTAGGGGGGAACCGCCGCCCGGAGGCTGCGCCAGGACGATGATCGCGGGGATGAACTCGGCCAGCCGGACGAATGCCACCACGAGGAGAATCAAGCCGGCGCTCCGAAGCCGGGAAGCTCGCTTGCGCACGGACGGAGGGAGTGCCGGTGACGACCTTCAAGGTGCTTTGCGGCTCTCCAAAAGTTCCTTCCCGCGTGGATTCCTCGTCAACCGAGGAGCGCTTCCGCCATCGTCCTGACGTCCGTCTCCCTCGCGACGATCCGGTCGATGCCCCTCCGCAGCTTCCGCTCCGTCGCGGGTTTCGCCGCCAGACGCCGGAGGGCCGCCTCGGCAAGGGCTCCCCGCAACTCCGTCTCGGCCCGCGCCCGTTCGCGCACCGCCAGTTCGCCCGACGTGTTCAAGTGCCGCCAATGCTTCTCGAGCTGGACCGCGACCTCGCCAATCCCCGTGCCCTCCGAGGCCACGGTCCGCATCACCGGCGGCCTCCAGCCCTCCGACCGCTCCGGGATGACGAGCTCGAGGTTCGAGACCATTGCGTCCGCGCCTTCGAGGTCCGCCTTGTTCACGACGTACACGTCGCCGATTTCCAGGATGCCCGCCTTCAAAATCTGGACCGCGTCCCCGCTCGCGGGCATCTCGACGACGACGGTAGTGTGCGCCCGCTTCGCGATCTCGACCTCGCTCTGCCCCGCGCCGACCGTCTCCACGAACACGACGTCCGCCCCGAACGCCTCGAGCACGTGGACCGCGTCGAACGTCGCGAGCGCGAGGCCGCCCATGTGCCCGCGCGTCGCCATGCTCCGGATGTACACGTGGGGGTCGAGGGAGGCCTCCGGCATCCGCACGCGGTCCCCGAGGATCGCGCCGCCGGTGAACGGGCTCGTCGGGTCGACCGCGATCACGCCGACGGTCTTCTTGCGCCGCCGGAACTCCTTGATGAGCCGGCTGATCAGCGTGCTCTTCCCCGCGCCGGGAGGGCCCGTGAACCCGACGATGTGCGCCTTCCCCGTGTGGCGGTAGAGCTTCCGCAGCGCGTCGCGCGCGCCCGGCTCGTCGTCTTCGATCATCGAAATGAGTTTGGCGGCGGCCCGTTTGTCCCCGCCGAGCACGCGCTGGACGAGGGTCTTCATTTCGCCCGCCCTTTGGCGGCCTTCTCGAAGAAGTCGACGATGTCCGCGAGGGGCGTGCCCGGCCCGAAGACGCCCTTGAGCCCCGCCTTCTTGAGCTTCAGCACGTCCTCGGGCGGAATGATCCCCCCGCCGGCGACGACGATGTCGGAGGCGCCCCTCTTCTTCAGGACCTGCACGACCCTCGGGAACAGCGTCATGTGCGCGCCGCTCAGGCAGCTGAGGCCGATCGCGTCGACGTCCTCCTCGATCGCCGCCGCGGCGATGTCCTCGGGTGACTGCCGAAGGCCCGTGTAGATGACCTCCATGCCTGCGTCGCGCAACGCGCGCGCGATCACCTTCGCGCCCCGATCGTGGCCGTCCAACCCCGGCTTTGCGACGAGGATTCGGATCTTCTTCGCCACGTGCTCACCTCAGTAGAGGAGCGGCTCCTCCCACGTCCCGAACACCTCGCGCAGCGTGTCGCAGATCTCCCCGAGGGTCGCCTCCGCACGCACGCAGTCGACGATGAGAGGCATCATGTTCGCATCGCCCTCCGCCGCCTTGTGGAGAGCGTCGATGGACTTCCGCCACTTCTTCGCGTCACGCGCCGCGCGGATCGCCTTGAGCCGCGCGAGCTGGCGGTGGAACGCGGCCTTCGTGACGCGGAGGGGCGTGACCTCCGTCTCCTCGTCCTCGACGTACTCGTTCACCCCGACGATGACCCGCTCCTTGTCCTCGACCTCCTTCTGGTAGCGGTACGCGGAATTCGCGATTTCCTGCTGGAAGAACCCCTTGCGGATCGCGGGGATGACGCCGCCAAGGGCCTCGATCCGATCGAAGTACTTGTACGCCTCGTCCTCCATGTAGTCCGTCAGCCACTCGACGAAGTACGAGCCCCCGAGCGGGTCGATCGTGTTCCCGACGCCGGACTCATAGGCGAGGATCTGCTGCGTACGGAGCGCGATGCGCGCCGCGTCCTCGTTCGGCACCTGGTATGCCTCGTCGTACGAGTTCGTGTGCAGGGACTGCGCGCCGCCGAGGACCGCCGCCAGCGCCTGCACGGTCGTCCGCACGATGTTGTTGAGAGGCTGTTGCTTCGTGAGGGAGACGCCCGCGGTCTGCGCGTGGAACCGGAGCCACCACGTCCGCGGGTTCTTCGCCCCGAACCTCTCGCGCATCTCGCGCGCCCAGATGCGCCGCGCCGCGCGGTACTTCGCGACCTCCTCGAACAGGTCGTTGTGCGAGTTGAAGAAGAACGAGAGGCGGGGCGCGAAGTCGTCGACGTCGAGGCCGCGCTCGATCCCCCACTTCACGTACTCGATCCCGTTCCGCAGGGTGAACGCGAGCTCTTGAACCGCCGATGCTCCCGCCTCGCGGATGTGGTAGCCGGAGATCGAGATCGTGTTCCACTGCGGCACTCTCTTCGCGCCGAATTCGAACGTGTCCACGACGAGGCGCATCGACGGTTCCGGCGGGAAGATCCACTCCTTCTGTGCCTGGTACTCCTTCAGGATGTCGTTCTGGATCGTGCCACGCAGCTTCGTCCAAGGAACCCGCCGCCGTTCCGCCATGACGAGGTACATCGCCCACAGCATCGCGGCCGGCGAGTTGATCGTCATCGACGTCGAGATCTTGTCGAGCGGGATTCCGTCGAACAGGATGTTCATGTCGCGGAGCGAGGAGACCGCGACGCCGCACGTGCCGAACTCGCCCTCCGCCGGCGGCTGGTCCGTGTCGTACCCGTACAGCGTGGGCATGTCGAACGCGACGCTGAGCCCGGTCTCGCCGTGTCGGATGAGGTACTTGAAGCGCCGGTTCGTGTCCTCCGCGCTCCCGAAGCCGCTGAACATCCGCATCGTCCACGGGCGGCCGCGGTACATCGTCGGGTGGATGCCGCGCGTGAACGGGTACTCGCCCGGGGCGCCCAGGTCCTTCGCGGGGTCGAACGTCGGGACGTCGAGGGCCGTGTACAGGCGCTGCACGGGGATGAACGAGGTCGTAGTGAACTCCTTCTTCCGCTCGGGGACGCTGTCGAGGGAACGTTTGAGAGTGCCGTTCTCCCACGTCTTGACGCGCTCGCGGAGGGCCTGAAGCGGATCCTTCCCCATGGGATTCTCCGTCGAAAGGGTGGGGCGGATATATACCTACCGGGTGAGGACTTAATCGAGGGGGAGGGGGCGCCCGACCCTGGCATG
>CAYNEM010000001.1:0-225437 GCA_964396265.1 uncultured Methanomassiliicoccales archaeon | reverse complement strand
CCGCCCTCGTCGTAGATGAGCGGGAAGTACCCACGCGCGTGCGCGGTCTTCCGCATCTTCACGACGCTGAGGTACAGGTTCACGTTCCTCTCCTCGCGCCGGAGGTCCATGTGGATGATCCCGTCGGAGAGGAAGTCCTCCCCGTTGTGGCAGAACTTGTCGCTGTCCTGCTCCATCTCCGCGATCAGCAGGGACGTGATCCCGAGCTCCCGCAGCCACTCGAACAGCCGGAAGAGTTCCTCGCGCGGGTCCTCGAACTTCCCCATGACCTGGAGGACGGGCAGGGAGTCGATGACGAGGAGGCCGATGTCGACGGTCTTGTCGAGGTTGTCCACGTACATCTTGAACACCTCGATCCACGACTTGTTGGACAGCTGCTTCAGCTTCTTCCGGATGAGGGAGAGGTCCAGCACGCTCAGCTTCTGCTCGAGCCCGGTGACGTCCATCCCGAGCCCCGCCATGTTCGCGAGGAGGGACTCGCGGCTCTGCTCGAGCGTCACGTAGACGCCGCCGCGGCCGTCGTTCCGCGCATTCCAGTACAGCATGTGAAACGCGAGGGACGACTTCATCGTGCCCGGCTTGCCCGCGAGGAGGACGACGTGACCTGCGGGGATGCCGCCCTTGAGCTGCTCGTCGAGCCCTCGCACGTACGTTTGGAGTCGCTCTTCCGTCATGGTCTCGGGCGGCCGATGGAATGTGCTCCGTCTTAACCGTTTCGTGTCGCGGACTTCGCGTGATACTACCGGCGGACGTAGCGGTATTCGTCGAACGAGCCCGCGGCGACGAGGCCGAGGACTCCGCTGAACACGATGACCAGGGACCCCGCCAAGCTTGGCCCGGTGATCAGCAGCGCGATCCCCACGATGACGTTCAGGACGCCGCCGGCGCGCGGTTGATGGCCGTAGATGAGGACCAAGGCGAGGAGGGCGACGATGGCGAGGACCGACCAGACCGCGGTGTCCTGCAGCCACCCCAGGAACTCCTGGTTGCCTCGAGGAAGCTGGAAGTTCACGAGCACGAGGACGACGCCGAGGAACCCGAACAGGACGGCGATAAACACGAAGAGCCGCCGCTCGGACATCCGCCCCGCGTATGGCCGTCGCTATATGTGGATTTCGTGGCGGTCCTTGGGGTACGTCATCCCTTCTCGAGGCCCGCAAGCGCGAAGATCCCTCTCGGCTCGCCGCCGAAATCCTTGCTGCCTCGGACCATGCGCATCGTCCGGAAGGTCTCATGGAGGCCCGCGCGTTTGGCGGCGTCGACGCCGGCGAGGTTGGGCGCCGGGAGGGTGAGCGAGCACGGGGTTCCCACGATGCCGAGCATGGAGCGGACGACCGCCTCCGCCGCAGCGGGATGCTCCGGGGGGCAGACGCACGGGCCGATCTCGCACGACTCCGGGCTCGGATTGCCGAACGCGTAGGCGACGATGTCGCCCCCGTCGTCCACGACGAGTGCGGTCCCGGGGAACTCCTCGAACAGGCGGGCATGGAGCCTCCGCCGGTTCGCGCCGAAGTACTTCTGGTCCAATTCCGCGACCGCCGCAAGGTCGTCGCCGCGCATGAGGCGCACGCCCGGCGATCCGTATCCCTCCGTCGACCCCGCGAACCGGACGTTCTCAAACTCAGATCGGAAGCCGAGGCGTTCGTAGAACGAAACGACGTTCAGGTAGGCGTTCAGGCGAACGCTCTTCACCCCCTGGGTATCCGCGAACTCGAGGAGCGTGCGCATCAGGGCGTCGCCCACATGGATCCTCCGCCAGCGTGCGTCCACGATGACCGCACCGATGTACGCGACGTGACCCCAGGCGACGATCGCCGCGAGGCCCACGCGCTCGCCGTCCTCCCGTGCGACGCGGATTCCCTGCGGCTCGAGGTGCAGGAGGCGTTCGAAGTCCTGCCGCGTATACCCCCACGACTCCGTGTCCGTGAGCGTGATCGCCCACGGAATGTCCTCGGGGACTAGTGCCTTGATCTCGACGCCCGCCATCGATCCACCCTCAATCGCAGCTCCTCTTCCTCGTCGCAGGCATGGTAGCCGTAGGTGATGTACTTCGCCTCCTTCCGGAGGTTCTTGTACGAGCACGGGCCGTACTCGTCGTCCTCCTGCCCGTACCACTTGTCGCACTCCTTGCAGAGGTGGCGGCTGGGAAGCGCCGCCTGGAGGTCCGTCACATCCCCCAGAACCGGTCCCCCTTTCGTTTGATCGCGAGGATCTCCTCGAGCGCTTCCCGCTCGTCCGTGCTCAGCTCCGCGGACTGAAGACCTTTCGCGTCCTGCTCCGGGATCACGTTGAACAGCACATCTCCCGGCTCGATCTGGCGACCGACCGTGACTCCGTCGATCGCGATCGCGACCTCCTGCCCGTTGCGCGCCTCGTCAAGGATCTTTTCCCCCGTCCGGATCGAGCGGATGCGCCCCACGTCGCGTCCGTCATCCCGCATGAGCAGCTGGCCCTGCCGGACCCGGCCCGCGAGCACGCGGACGCCGACGATCGCCGGCTTGCTCACGCGGAACACGTGGTCCGCGAGGAGGAGCACCTTCCCGGGGTAGACGACCTGGAGACGCGCTTGCGCCTCGAGTTCCCTTTTGCGTTTCTCCGCCCACGTGCCGTAGTCCTCGAGTAGTCGGTAGATCACGTCGCTGGAGAGGACCTCGACCTCGGGGTTTGCGACGATCTCTTCGTTCGCCTCCGGGAGGAGGCCCACGTTGAACGCGAGAATCACCCGGTGGAACACGTCCGGGATCGTGGCGGCGTCGACGACGTCCCGCCGGCTCACGGGCCCGATGCGCGCGATGCGGATCGGTAGGTTGAGCTTCTTGCACTCGAACGCGAGCGCCTCGAGGCTCCCGATCGCGTCGGCCTTCACCAGGAGGCCGTCCTCCTGCGTCTCGACCTGCGCGGTCGACTCCTGCGCAACCAGCGCGACGAGGGCGGCGACGTCGTCCGTGACGACGCGGATCGGCCCTCCCGACGTTGCCGTCTCGATGTTTGCGGCGACGATCTTCACGCCGGCGGCCGCGCTCACCTCTTTGACGGAGTGGAACTTGTCTCGAGGATCGCGAATCTCGTCGAGGGGCTTCGGCTTCAGGACGGCGCGCACCTTCGTCACGATCGGCGCCCCCGTGCTCCCGACGACGACGGTGTCCCCGCGCTTCAGCGTCCCCTTGTAGATGATCGCGTCGAGCGTCGTGCCGTGGCCCTTCTCTTCCTTCACCTCGAGGATCGTGCCCTCCCCGGGTCCCTCCTCCGCGTGCAGCTCCTTCTCGAGGAACCGCTGCGCCAGGCCGATCAGGACGAGGAGGAGGTCCGGCACGCCCTCCCCGCGCTTCGCGCTGGTCGGGACCATCGCGAGCGTCGCCGCGAAGTCCGTGACGCGGTCGTACCGGTCCGCGGAGAACCCGTACTCGTACAGTTTGGCGGCGAGTTCGTACAGCTTCTTGTCCAGGCCCGCGGCCGCCTCCTCCGGCTGGTCGCGCACGGACCGCACGAAGGGCATGTCCACATGTTTGCGCCAGCCGGGGAGCAGATCGATCTTGTTCGCCGCCACGACGAACGGCGTCTTGTGCTGCCGCAGGATCTTGATCGACTCTACGGTCTGCGGGCGGAAGCCCTCGTTGAGGTCGACGACGAGCACCGCGAGGTCCGCAAGGGCGCCGCCACGCGCGCGGAGCGTCGTGAATGCGTGGTGCCCCGGCGTGTCGATGAACAACAGGCCGGGGATCTTGAAGTCCCGCCCCGTCACGAGGTCGCCGCAGACGCGGAGGATTGCCGCCAGCGGGACCTCCGTCGCGCCGATGTGCTGCGTGATGCCGCCCGCCTCCCTGGCGGCGACGGTCGTGCCGCGGATCGCGTCGAGGAGGCTAGTCTTCCCATGGTCGACGTGGCCGAGCACGGAAACGATTGGCTGGCGGATCCGGGCCATGAAGGCCATTCGAACGGTTCGAGCCTATTAGAAGTTTGGCGGCGGAGTGATGATCGCGGGAATCGCCGCGGGACGGGACCAATCCTGACCGCTCCACGTGTTCGATCGGGGGGAACGGTTAAGGGGGCGAATCCGGTACGGTCGTTCGAGGCCCCGGTGGCAGTGCGCGAGGACGGCAGGGTGACACAACGCGACTCGCGAATTCTCTTTGTCGCGGGTCTCGGGCTCCTTTTGTTCGGGTTGTTGGCGGCCCCATGGGGCTTCCTGACCCTAAACAGCCTGCGGGACCTCGTTGAGAGCCAGGAAGCGCTCGAGAATCACGCGATGGAAACTGGACAATCCATTCCTGATGTTCCGCTCGTAAACTGGCGTGAGTCCATCGTGCGGCTTCAGGCGATTGGCCTGGGAATTGTGTTCTCGGGACTGGCGGTTCTCGCGATTGGCGGGGTACTGTTACTCACCTTCGGTCGTTCGGCTCTGCAGACGCATGCGCCTCGATCCCTCAGTTGAAGGGGAGCTGCCACCGACTAGCCTTGAATCCACTCGTCGTGGGGTCGATTGTCCGCGAGGATTTCCTCTGGCCTGAAGAAGAGCGACGACTCGCGGGCTGCGCTCTCGAGGGAGTCGCTTCCGTCAACGACGTCGCGTCCAATTCGAGAGTCCGAAGTCCGCGCGAATCGTGCCGGGCGCTGGATCTCGTTCGGTGTGGCGCGCAGGAATCAGAGCCAGGGTTTTAATACACAGATGCACATACATCGATACATGGGAAGCCGGACGATATCCCTCGAGGATTCGGCCTACGACAAGCTCCGCGCCGCCAAGCGCCCGGGCGAGAGTTTCTCGGAGGTCGTCCACCGGCTTTTGGGCGCGCGAGAACCGTCCTTCTCCTACTTCAAAGGGCTACTGGATCCGAAATCTGCAGAGGATCTTGCCCGGGCCGTTGAACGGATGCGCCGGGAAGACATCGAGGCGCAAGATCGCCGACGCAGGTGAGGTGAATGGGGATCACCGTGGATTCGACGTTCATCATCGACGTGCTGCGCAACAACGCTGCAGCCTTGTCGAAGTCCCGAGAGCTCGACCGGCGGCGGGAGGCGAAGGTCTTCACCACGCCTGTAATCTACGCGGTCACGGCGGGCCTGCAGTTCTCTCGCTCGAGGACGGAGGCGGCCGCGTTTCGCGCGTTGGCCTCCCAATTCGCAGTACTCCCCTTCGACGAACCCTCGGCGATCCGCGCAGCGGACATCCGCGCCGAGCTGATGCGTTTTGGGCGGGTGAAGGGCCATGTCGACGTGATGATCGCGGGGATTGCCGCCGAGGGCGGCCATGTCCTGGTCACGCGCGACCGCGATTTCCATCAGATCGCGAAAGCTACCGGGCTCGCCATCGAATCGTATTGACTGAGGGGTCCTTCCACTCTAGCCTTGAATCCATTTTTCGTGGGCTCGGTCGTACGCGAGGATTTCCTCGGGCTTGAAGAAGAGTGAGATCTCGCGAGTCGCGCTCTCCGGGGAATCGCTCCCGTGCACGACGTTGCGACCGATGGAGAGGCCGAGGTCCGCCCGGATCGTGCCCGGCTCCGCCTTCGCGGGGTCGGTGGCGCCCATCGTCTTCCGCACGATTGCGACCGCGTTCTCTCCCTCCCACACCATGGCGACCGCGGGGCCCGACGTCACATACTCCACGAGCCCACGAAAAAATGGCTTTGCCTGATGTTCTGCGTAGTACGCCTCCGCGAGTTGGCGGGAGATGTGCACCATTTTCAGAGCGACGAGCTGGAGGCCGCGCTGCTCGAAGCGGCGGACGATTTCCCCCACGAGGCCACGCTGGATTCCGTCCGGCTTCACGAGCGCGAACGTGCGCTCCCGCACGTCACGCCTCCTTCGCGACCTTCTCCTTCTTCGCCTCGGACTCGAGCCAGTCCTTGAGCACTTTCTTCCCGGGGGCGGTGTCGAGGAACGCGACGTACTCCGTCAGCTCCACCTCGCTGACTTTCTTCTTCGGATGACGCTTTCCGTACCAAGTCCCGAGATGACCGAGGAGCAAATCGCTGCGTGAGAACTCCTTGAAGCGTTTCTCGATCTCGGCGGCGGAGAGCCCGGGACCTAGTCGGCGATCGATCAGGTCGTGCGAGGCCTGCGGGATGTCCTTGCCCTTCGGGACATGGATCATGAACGCCGCCGCGGCTTGCGGCTCCTCCGCGACGGTGACCTCGGCCCGCGCCTCCTCGACCGCCAGACCCTTCGCGCGCGCCTTCGCCTGAATTGCCGCGTGGGTCCAGCGGACGGTCCGCGGCACGCGGCGAAGCTTGAGGAGCCCCTTCTGACACTTCGATTTGTCGAAGAAGAACACGGTGCCGTCCTTTCGGACGAACATCTTCCCCGTGCCCGGCTCGATCTCCTCGCCGCAGTATGAGCACAAGCGCCGGACGGGCATGCCTACCTCACGCTGAGCTTGCGCGCCTCGCGCGCGGTCTCCCGCAGCATCAGGACGTCGCCGAGCTGCACGGAGCCCTTCACATTCCTCGTGATGATGCGCCCCTTGTCGCGGCCGTCGAGCACGCGGACCTTCACCTGCACGGCCTCGCCCGTCATCCCCGTGCGGCCGACGACCTCCACGACCTCGGCCGGGATGCCCTCTTCCTCTCCCATGCTCTCCTCACTTCTTCAGGGCGCGGAGCTTGGTGATGAGCTCGTCGAGCATCGGCTTCGCCTTGCCCGGGTCCGTGATCGCGACGCTGGCGGTCGCCTTGCCGAGCCCCGCGGCGACGCCGAGCTCCTGCTTGCTCGGCACGTATGCGAACGGGATCCCTTTCTCCTCGCAGAGGATCGGCATGTGCATGAGGATCTCGGGCGGATCGACGTCCTCCGCCATCGCGACGAAGTTCGCGTCCCCGCGCTCGACCAGTTTCGTGACCTCGTTCGTCCCTTTCCGCAATTTCCCGGAGTCGCGGGCGAGTTCGACGACCTGGTAGGTCTTGTCGATCAGTTCCTTTGGCGTCTCGAAGCGTACGTAGATCGGCTTGGCCATTCGGTAACCTCCTTCGGTCCCAACGGACCTCATCAGTCACGGGTTTGGGAAGTCTCCGAACCTTGAGGCGCTATTAAAGCCTTCGGTCGCGAGGAGGTTCATTCGTCGAGCGCGCGTGAATCATGCGACCGCTTCCCGGTTCGTTTCGCGTTCCCCTTGCGCACGCTGCGTTCGTATTCCGGGCCGCTCTCGCCCGTCTCCTTCCAGAGACCCGCCGTGGCGGCGATCGCGTCGAAGAACTCCGGCCGCGTGTCGCGGATCGTCGGACGGAACTCCCGCGCGACGTCGAGCTGACGGAGGTCCACGTCTACCGCCAGGACTTGCTCTTGATGATCCTTCGCTCTCCCGAGGTCCTCACCTCGCGGCCCGATCGCCTGCGTCCCGCCGGAGAACACCTGATTGAGCTCTGTGCCCACGAGGTTCGTGTACAATACGTATGTCGCGTTCTCGATCGCACGCGCGGGTAGGATTGCTCCGAAGAACCGACGGCTCGTGTGCGGGCCCGCGGAGATCGCGGCGATGACCTCCGCTCCCTGGAGCGCCAGGCCCTTCGACAACTCCGGAAAGAACATGTCGTAGCAGATGAGGAGCCCGAGCTTCCCGATCTTCGTGTCCGCGAGGACGAGTTCGGATCCACGGCCGAACCACACGTGCTCCTCGAACGGCCCGAAGTTCGCGAGGTAGATCTTGCGGTACGCCCATGTGCGACCCTCCGGCGCGACGAGGACGGCCGAATTGAACATCGTGCGGGCCTTGGCGGATCTCTCCGGCATGCCGAACAGGACGTGCGTCCCGTGCTCCGCCGCCATCCGCGCAACGGCCTTCACGCTCGGGCCGTCGACCGGCTCCGCGAGCTTTGGGATCGCGTCCCGCGCCATGTACCCGCTCAGGTACAGCTCGCCGAAGCAGGCGAGATCCGCCTCCGCATCCGCGAGGACCTTCTCCATCTTCTTCAGGTTCTGGTCTGTCTTCCCGACGAGGGGCGCGAGCTGCGCGAGCACGGCCTTCATGCAGAAGCCTCCCCGAACTCCTCACGCCCTTTCACCGCGGCGGTCGCGCGCATCACGCGCGCCCCCCACATCGAGAAGACGAGGGCCGCGCCGATGAACAGGACGAACCACAGGATCCGGAGCGGCAAGGTCGCAGTGAGGTCCCGCCAAGGGGCGTTCGCCGCCTGTCCGAGGAGGAGGAACGCGGTGCCCCCGAGCGTGATGATGATCCCCAGCAGGGTCTGCCAGGGATAGCGCACGCGGACGACCTGCGCCTCCTTGCGGCAGTGCTGGCACACCTCGCGTTCGAGGCGCGCGAGCATGCTGACCTTCCCGCATGAGGGGCAGTAGACGAACTTCACGCAGTCCGTCGAGAGGTCCGCGCGCCTTAAAGACTGTGTCGCGTCCGCGCCACCTAAGCAACCTTTATTTCCGGTTCGCGACTAGGGCTCCCCGCGCTCCCGTAGTCTAGCCCGGTCAAGGATAGGGGCCTCTCGAGCCCCTGGCGCGGGTCCAAATCCCGCCGGGAGCACTCCTTTCTTTCCGCGACGACCGCTCGAACGGGTACGATGGTACGGGCACGTTCCTGAGGGCGCTCGGTCTTCCACGGAGAGGGACCGCGGGAGTGGCGGATGTGGAGCGATTGCCCGTTTTGGCGGCGGTCGTCAGCCCGTTGCCGCCGCGCCCTCCCTGGCGCCTCGCCGCGACGACCTGGTCCACCTGCAGATCCTTGAGGAGTCGAGGGAGAAGGGACTCGAACCGGGCGAGGGTCTGCCCATCCCGCTGACGACCTTGGAACGCCCCGAGGGCCTCCCTGAGTCCACGGCGCCCTAACTCTCTGCGCGCTCGATCATGCCCATGAGGATCGCGCTCGAAATCAGCACGCGACGGTCGATCGCGTATGGAAGCCACTGCGCGTTGATGTCCCACTTGTCTCCGATGATCTTGAACTGCTGCTCGATCGTCGCGACGACTTGTCCTTGGAGTGTGACTTCGAGTTTCGATGGGATGAGGGCGCCCATCGGGACGAAGCGGCGGGCAAGCGCGCGTCCGGTCTTCTCGTAGATGCCGCCGACGAGCTGGCTGGCGGCGTTGTACATCTCCCACTCTGAGCGGACCAAGGACGCGAGCGCCTTGCGGCGCACGTGGCCGACCGCTTGTCCTGATGCGGAGTCGATAATCGCGAACTGGCCCCAGGCGTCAGACCAGTTCGTCTGCTGGATCCGGAACAGCTCGTGAACCATCTGCTCGTTCGCGAAGACGCGGATGTCCTCCTTGAACTTGAACATCTTCTGCTTGCTGTACCCGATCTGATTGCCCTGCTGGTCCTCGATGAAGTACTGTTGGGCGATCGCGAGCACCTTGCGACGGATCCGGTACGTGTTCTGGTTCCACAGATTGGGGACTTGAACCGGTGCCACGTTCGAGGCGGCAGGAGCCGGGACGGCTCCCGTGGGCGCGGCCGCCGGGGTCGGCTGGCGGTACTGCTTGCACGCGTAGCAGTACCACGCGGTGTATTGCGGGACCCACGTTAGGGCGTTGCGGCACACAGGGCACGGGGAAGAGGCTGCGGCCATGCGTATCGAAAGGTCGATTGCCCCTCTAGAGATAAAGTCGTCTCCATGCCGACTGCCCGAGCGCACCGTAAGGCTCTTAAACGGATGGTAGATTCGCCGCGCCATGCGAAACGTCGTGGGGGTTCTCGGGATACTTGCCTTACTGACGCTGCTGCCGACAGCGCAGGCCGGTAGTCTGACCAGCGTGACGCCGCCGTCCGCGCGGACGGAAACGATTCTCATTAACGACTACATGGCGTTCTCGATGATCAGCGGCAGCCAGGTGGGGATCCGGGTGACGTCCGGTGGGAACATCGACATCTACGTGACGGAACTGGCGGGCTACAATGACTACATCAACCCGAACGCGCCCTCGTTCGAGTTCATCATCGCATACACCGACGAGAACACGGGCACCTACAACAAGACGGTCAGTACCTCGGGGGTGACTTACATCATCCTTGACAACGACTTCGTCACTGCGAGCGGCGCCCAGCCTACGGGTCCGGTCACCGTGTCGTTGTTCTTCGGCACGCCGAGTTCGAACCTCCTCCTGGGCGTCCTGATTCTCGTGATTCTTGTCATCGTCGTGGTCGTCTTCGTCGTCGTGCGCCGTGGGCGCCGGAAGGCTGCGCCGATGCCGCCGCCCATGCCGCCGATGGGTGCGCCGCCGCCGATGATGCCCCCGCAGGGACCCCCGCCGTCCCCGCCAATGCCCTGAGGGGAGCTCGCATCGAGGTCGCGGGTTCCCTAGGGAACAAAGTCGTCCCCCTTCGAACACGTCGGGAGGGCGCGCCCCGACCCGCGGTCAAAAGCTAGATATCCTCCGGTCCCGTGTCTTCGTTCCGTGCGTGCTTCCGAGTTCGCCAGACGGATGTCGGAGCTCGCCTCCCAACGCGAGCCTTTTGCGGTCGCGACCGTGACCAAGACGGAGGGATCGACGCTTGCGAAGGTCGGGTTCAAGATCCTGATCTCGCCGACATGCGAGGTCGTAGGCGGCACCCTGGGGGGCGGATGCCCCGAGGGGCCGATTGTGGAGGTAGCCCGGGCCGCGATGAATGACGGCGTTGCGCAGGTCGTCCGCGTCCATCTTGTCGACACGGAGCTGGCGGTCGCTGGCACGGTGGGATCGCCGACGGCAGGCGAAATCTACGTCGAGACGAATTGCGGAGGGACGATGGAGGTGTTCGTGGAACCGATGATGCCGACGGAGCGGCTTGTGATTGTGGCGCAGGGGGGGAAGGACGACATCGAGAACGCTCTCGTCCATCTGGGCAAGGCGCTGGGTTTCCAGGTCATCGTCGTGGACCCTGTGCCTGCATTGGAGGAGACGCCTGATGTGCTGCACGAGGTGGACGGGACGGACCTGGGTCCGCTTGCCATCGGAACCCGGGACTATGTCGTCGTCCTCACGAAGGGCGAGAGGGACGTGGCCATCCTCGAAGGTCTGTCGCGGACCCCCGCGAAGTTCGTCGGGCTTCTCGCCAGCCGCCACCGGTTGCGCGGCAACATCGAGGAATTGCGTCGGCGTGGGGTTTCGGAGTCGTTCCTGAACGCGCTCCACGCGCCGATCGGCCTCAACATCGGAGCACTGACTCCGCCGGAGCTTGCCCTCGCGATCCTCGGGGACGTGATCGCGACAAAGTACGGGATGGACGTGCCCCACAAGCCCGTCGACGGCTAGCCCGCGGAACGCAAACTTCATGCGTGGCCTTGGCGGTGGTTGCCTAGGGGCTCCGTCATCGGCGAGGCAGCGGTCCGCAGTTCCATGATCTCAGCGGTCGTACTGGCAGCGGGTTCGTCGTCCCGCATGGGCAGTCCGAAGCCCCTTGTGCCGCTGGGAGATGCGCCGCTCTTGACGCATGTGCTGGGGAACATTCGACGATCGGCTGTGGGCCAGATCGTCGTCGTCCTCGGGCACGAGGCGGACCGGGTCCGCCGAGAGGTCCCCATGGACGGCGCCATCCTTGTTGTGAATCCCGACTTTGAGGAGGGGATGAGCACCTCGATCCGGGCAGGACTCCGGGCCATGGACCCTCTGGCCGACGGCTTTCTTGTCGTGCTCGCGGACCAACCGTTCGTCTCCTCCGCGACCATGGACACGCTAATCCGACGGCGCGCGGAATCCGGCGCGAGGATTGTCATCCCGACCTACCGGGGAATGCGAGGGAATCCGGTCCTTCTCGCCCGGGACCTCACCGCGGAAGCTCTCGCGATCACGGGAGACCAAGGATGTCGCGCAATCTTTGGCGATCACGAAGCGGAGATCCTCGAGGTGCCGGTGGACGATCCGGGCGTGGTCTTGGACCTCGACACAGAGGAACAGGTCGCCCGAGCCCAGGCCGCGGTGGCCCGCGACGAGCCAGTAGAGGCGATCCTGGCGGAAGTTGGCGGCTCGGGACCTCATGCACACCACGAACCACGGATCGCGCACCGACCACGGTCTCACCCTCGGCCCGACATCCCGCTGATCGCCCACCAGTTGCGCGCCCAGGACGAGCCGTTCGCGGTCGCCACGGTCGTCCGGGCGGTCCGCCCGACCTCGGGAAAGCCCGGGGCGAAGGCGATTATCCGGGCTGGTCACGAACTCGTAGGATGGGTCGGCGGGAGCTGTGCGGAGTCCGCCGTCATCGCGGAGTCCATGAAAGCGATACGGGACGGCCGGCCACGCCTCCTGCGACTGTCCCGCGAAGCGGATCCGTCGCGTCGCGAGGAAGGCGTCGTGGAATACGTTATGGAATGTCACAGCGGTGGTGCCATGGATATCTACATCGAACCAAACCTTCCGAGACCGCGGCTGGTCCTCGTCGGAGACTCGCCCGTGGTGGAAACGCTGGCGGCGATTGGCCGGATCCTCGGGTATCGAATCGTAATCGTCGCCCCGGGTCTGCCCGCGGAGGCGATCCCTGAGGCGGACGAGGTTCACGCGGATTTGGAGGCATTGGCGGCGGTCGTCACGCCTGAAACTTATGCCGTGGTCGCTGCGATGGGCAAGTACGATGAATCGGCCCTCCGGACTATCGTACCTTCGCGCGCCCGCTACGTCGGTTTTGTCGCAAGCCGCCGACGCGCATCGATCGTCCGGGACGCGTTGCGCGCTAAGGGGGTTCCCGCGGATTCCGTTGACCGGATTCAGAACCCAGCGGGCATGGACATCGCCGCGCACACGCCGGAGGAAATCGCCCTCAGCATAATGGCCGAGGTGACGAGACTCCGGAGAAGCGGCGAGCCTGCCCCGCCCCTCCACGAGGTACCGCCGGTTCCGAATGCGGTCGCCCCCATGAGGGATGTCGTCTGTGGCATGGAGGTTGAGACAGAGACTCCGCTAGCGACGACCTACGAGGGCGTGACCTACCGTTTCTGCTCGGACGTCTGCCGCTCCCGCTTCCTCGCGACTCCAGCGGAGTTCCTGCTGTAGGCTTCATCCCGTTTCGAGCTTGGCGCGGACGTTCTCGAAGAACTCGTTGGTCTTCTTGTCGATTGTCCCCGTCAAGACCCGGGCGCCCATGCCGGCGATGGTGCCGCTGATCTGCACCTTTGCCTTCCAGCGAACGGTCGTCACGCCCAGGGGGGATTGCGAGAACGATACCTCGGACTCGATGTCGAAAGCGTTCCCCATGCCAGACCCGTGAGCTTTGATCCGCGCACGCGACGGAGCGGTCCGCTCCTCGATCGAGACGACACCGGTGAACGTACCTCGGATGAACCCGATGCCCGATTTGATCTGCCCTTTGAAGTGGTTCTCGTCGACGACCTCGAGCGTGTGCGGGTCACTGACGCAGGCCGAGAGCGCGTGGGGGTCCATGAAGAAAGAGAACACCTTCGCGCGGGGCACGTGGATGGTGAAAGTGCCCTCCAGCTCCATGACCCACCTCGAATCGAGGGGCCTACGCGACGCCCTTCTCCTGGAGGACCCTCCAGACCTTCCACTGGGTGATCGGGATGTCGATGTTCGTGACCCCGAGGTGCGCGAGTGCGTCGACGACCGCGTTCGCGATGGCGGCGGGCGCGCCGACGGTCGCGGACTCGCCGACTCCCTTCGCCCCGATCGGGTGGTGCGGGGAGGGCGTCGTCGTCTTCGCGGTCTCCCACTTTGGGGTCTCCACCGCCGTGGGGAGGAGGTAGTCCATGAACGAGCCGCCAAGGATGTTCCCGTTATCGTCGTACTGGATCTCCTCGAGCAGTGCTGGGGCGAGTCCCATCGTGAGGCCACCGTGGATCTGCCCCTCGACGATCATCGGGTTGATGATCGTTCCGCAATCGTCGACCGCGACGAAGCGACGGATCTTCACCTCGCCCGTCTCCTTGTCGATGTCGACGGCACAGATGTAGCTCCCGAACGGGAACGTGAGGTTCGGCGGGTCGTAATAGCTCACGGCCTCGAGCCCGGCCTCCATGCCCTGCGGGTGGTTCGTGTACGCCGCGAACGCGACCTCCTGCATCGTCTTCGCCTTCCCGGGGACGCCCTTCACCTGGAACTTGTAGTCCTTCCACTCGAGGTCGTCGGGACTCACCTCGAGGAGGTGGGCAGCGATCTTTTGGCCCTTGTCCCGGATCTTCCGGGCGGCCATCGAGGCGGCGGCGCCGGCGGTCGGCGTGCTGCGGCTCGCGTAGGTTCCGAGGCCGTACGGGGCGGTATCCGTGTCTCCCTCCTCCGCCGTGATGTCGTCCACGGAAATCCCCAGCTCCTCCGCGAGGATCTGCGCGTATGTGGTCTCGTGTCCCTGTCCCTGCGACTTCGTGCCGAACCGAGCGATGACCTTTCCCGTCGGGTGGATCCGGACCTCACACGAATCGAACATCTTCAGGCCGAGGATGTCGAAGTCCTTCGACGGCCCCGCCCCGACGATCTCCGTGAAGCTCGAGATGCCGATGCCCATCAGCTCTCCGCGCTCCCGCTTCTCCGCCTGCTCTTTTCGGAGTTGCTCGTACCCGATGATGTCCATCGCCTTGCGGAGGGCGGGTCCGTAGTTCCCGCTGTCGTACGTCCACCCGAGGGCGGACTTGAACGGAAACGCGGTCGCCGGGATGAAGTTCTTCTCCCGCAGCTCCGCGGGGTCCATCCCGATTTTGTGGGCGAGGATGTCCATGAGCCGCTCGATCGTGAACGCGGCCTCCGTGACGCGGAACGAGCACCGGTAGGCGATGCCACCCGGCGGCTTGTTCGTGTACACGCCGTCGACCTCGACGAACGCCTTCTCGAACGGGTACGACCCGGTGATGATGTGGAACAGCCCGGCGGGGAACTTCGACGGTTGCGCCGCGGCGTCCGTGTAGCCGTGGTCCGCGATCGTCTTCACCCGGAGGGCTGTCACCTTTCCGTCCTTCGTCGCGCCGAGTTCCGCGGTAATGTGGTAGTCGCGCCCGAACGAATCCGCCTGTATATTCTCAGAGCGATCCTCGATCCACTTCACGGGCTTCCCCGTCTTGATCGCCGCCACGGCCGCGAGGACGTACCCGGGGTAGACGGGCACCTTGCCGCCGAACCCGCCGCCGAGGTCCGGCGAAATCACGCGGATTTTATGTTCCGGCATCCCCGTGACGAGCGCGAACACGGTCCTAATCGCGTGGGGAGCCTGCGTGGTCATCCAGATCGTGAACTGGCCGGAGACCGCGTCGTGCTGCGCGATGCAGCCGCACGTCTCCATCGAGGCCACGTGGATCCGCGGGATGTAGAAGTCCTGCTTCACGACGACGTCGCACGCCTCTAGTGCCTTGTCCGTGCCCGCCTTGTCTCCGACTTCCCAGTGCCAGATGAGGTTGGACTTCTTCTCCCTGTCCGGCCTCAGGATCGGCGCGCCGGGCAGGAGCGCCTTGCGGGGGTCCACGACGACGGGGAGCGGCTCGTACTCGACCTCGACCGCGGCCACGCCGTCCGCCGCCGTGTAACGGCTCGTTGCGACGACCGCGGCGACCTCCTGGGCCTGGTACATGACGTGGTCGGTCGGGAGGACCATCTGCTTGTCGGACATGAGGGTGGGCATCCAGGCGAGGCCCGCCGCCTCGAGGTCCTTGCCCGTGATCACGGCGAGAACGCCCGGCACCTTGAGAGCTTTCTCCGCGTTGATTGACAGAATTTTCGCATGCGCGTACGGGCTCCGCACGATGTCGAGCCACAGGACGTCGGTCGGCTGCATGTCGTCGACGTAAGTCCCCTTACCGCGCACGAAGCGGGCGTCCTCCTTCCTCTTCACGGATTGCCCGATGCCCCCGTGGACGGGCATCTCACGCACCCCCTCTCGAAGCGGCCATGGATTTCGAAGCGGTCTGGATCGCCTTCACGATGTTCACGTATCCCGTGCAGCGACAGAGGTTCCCTGCGATCGCGTAGCGGATCTCTTCCTCCGATGGGTTCGGCAGGTCCGCGAGGAGCGCGACGCCGGTCATCATCATGCCGGGTGTGCAGAATCCGCACTGAAGCCCGTGCTCGTCGATGAACGCCTGCTGGACGGGGTGGAGCTTCCCGCTCTGCTCCAATCCCTCGACCGTCTGGATTCCCCGACCGTCCGCCTGGACCGCCAGAATTGTGCACGACTTCACTGGCATCCCGTCGAGGAGCACCGTGCATGCACCGCAGTTCGTCGTGTCGCACCCTATGTGGGTCCCTGTGAGGCGAACGACGTCGCGGATGAAGTGAACGAGCAGGAGGCGCGACTCTACCTCTGCCTCGCGGGCGGTCCCGTTCACGGTGACCCGGATTCGGTACATGCCGCGGTTCTCGGCCTCTCTTCCCATGGGCTCCGCGATCGCCATCTCAACCACCCCCGCGCGCCCGATCCATAGATTTCATGAGCGCCCTTCGGGCGAGCACCTGCACCATGGCTTGCTTGTACTCCGCGGGTCCCCGGAGGTCCGAGACCGGCTGGGCGAGGTCCCGTGCAATCTCCGCGGCCGCATCCAGATCTGCGTCGTTGGCATGCCGCCCAAGGAGATGGTCCGCCGCTTTCCGTGCATTGATCGCCGTCGGACCTACGGCGGTCAGCCCGATTCCGGCGTGGGCGATCTTGCCGTCCGAGCCGAGGATGAGGTTCGCCGCGACGCCGACGATGGGGAAGTCGCCGATGCGCTTCTCGAGTTTCAAGTACGCGTTCCCCTGGCCCGCGTGCGCTTTGGGAATCCGGATTTCCGTCAGGATCTCGTTCGGCTCCAGGGCGGTGACGAAGGTGTCGTGGTAGAACGCGTCGGCGCGGACGGTGCGCGTCCCGTTCGGGCCCCGGGCGACGTACTGGGCTCCGAGGGCGAGCATGCACGCAGGCAGGTCGTTCGCAGGGTCCCCGTGGGACACATTGCCCCCGACGGTCCCCATGTTCCGGACGAGCGGGTCCGCGATCACATGAGCCGCGTCTGACAGGATGGGATATTTCTTGTGGACGAGCTCCGATCGGTTCAGCGCGTTCGTCCGCGCCATCGAACCGATGCGGAGGTGCTCGCCGTCCTCGCGGATGTATGAGAGGTCGTGGATCCGGTTGATGTCCACGAGCGCTTTCGGCTCTGCGAGCCGCAGCTTCAACAGCGGCAGCAGGCTCTGTCCCCCCGCGAGGACCTTGGCCTCGCCGCCAAACCGGTCCAGCAGCTTGACGGCTTCGTCGATCGTCGCGGGCGCATAATACTCGAACTTAGGCGGTATCATCCTCTTCCCCCATGCGAAGAGCTGGCAGGGGGGGAAATGTAGGTCTCGTAGAAAACCCTTCCCCCAACCCGCCCGAACGGGTCGGGGTGGCGCTAGGCCCAGTGACGGGGCTTGCGGGCCTCGAAGTCCTCGGGGGCGAGCAGGAGGTCTACGTGGGAGATCGCCGCCAACATACCGGCCGTCTCCGGGCGGAAGTCCGGGCGTCGTGCGTACGGGTTGATCCAGGCGACGAGGTGGGCCCGCCGTCGGAGCCATGACAATTCTTGCGCCAAGGGGGGGCCGTCCCCGAGGTCCCAACCGTCGCTCAGGACCACGACGGTGCTCTTGGCGGTCACGGAGGCCCCGAAACGCAGGCGAAACTCTCGCAGGCAGCGGCCGATCCGCGTTCCTCCCCCGGTACCGGGAAGCGACGGAGCGACCGCCAAACCCGCGCGCGCGTACGGCTTGCTCTGGAGGCGGGATGTCAACTCCTCGAGATGGGACCCAAAGGCGAAGACGCGACACCGCCGGGAAACCCTGTGCATGGCGTACGCGAGGGCGAACAGTTCGCGGTCGTGCTCACGCATCGAACCGCTGACGTCCCACAGGACGAACAGGTCCGCGCGCAGGCTTTTCCGCTTCCGACGGCGGAGTTCGATCCACTCACCCCCGTGTCCCAGCCCGCGCCGCGCCGTTCTTCCCAGGTCGATTTTTCCGCGCCGAGACGCCACCGTTCGCCGACCCGGGCGGGTAGCGGCATGCCGCCGGAATCGGCGCGCGCCCGTGCGGAGGGCCTCGAGGCGGCCAGGGGGGAGCGGACCGAGCGAATGGGCCCCCGGGGGTGCGTCCGGACTGTATACGCCGAATGAGATCGCGCCTGCCGCGTCAATGATCATGGGCGGCGGTCGGTCGGACGATGGCCGCGGAACCCCGTCCGCGGGAGGGCTGGGCGGAACCGCGGGCTGGGGCGCCTCAGGAGACTTCGCGTGAGTGCCGAACCAATAGTGATCGAAGGCTTGATCGAGGAGGTCCAGCTCGCCTGAAGACTTTGCGAGGGTCGCTCGGCAGGCGTTCCGGAAGGCCTCTCGGTCCGTCACCCCCACGTCCGCGAGCGCGCGTGCGAGGTCGAGTTCCCCGCCGACGCCGACCGGGAGCCCGCAATCCCGGAGGTGCGCGCAGAATCCCGCGAGGCGCGCGAGGAACGTCCCTTCGTGTGCCCCCATTGTCTCACGGCGTCCCGAGGAGGTCATCGACCCGTCCCGCCAACATGGTCCGCAGGTCCTCCGCATCCTTTACGAGGAATCCGAGGGTCTCACGGACGACGTCGCGGGACAGCGTGGGTCCGCCGAGGGCGAGGAGGGCCGCCGCCCAATCCAGGGTCTCTGAGGTGCCCGGCCGTTTCGCGAGGTCGTCCTCTGCGCGCACCCTCTGGACGAAGGCGACGATCTCCTCTGTGGCCCGGCCCCCGAGCTCGGGAACCTTACGCCGCAGAATCGCAATCTCTTTCTCGATGCTCGGAAATCCGAGGTAAGCGTAGAGGCAACGTCGCTTGAGCGCGTCGCTCAGTTCCCGCGTCCGGTTCGACGTGATGACGACGAACGGGATCGCCTTCGCCTTGATCGTCCCGACCTCGGGGATTGTGACTTGGAAGTCAGAAAGCACTTCGAGGAGGAGCCCCTCGAATTCCTCGTCGGCCCGGTCGAGCTCGTCGATGAGCAGCACAGGCGGGCTCGGCCCGTCCCCGGCGAGCGCGCGCAGCAGCGGCCGGCGAAGCAGGTAGCGCTCGCTGAAGATGTCGTGCTCGAGATCTTCAGGGGCGCGGCTCTTCTCTCCGAGCCGGATCGCGAGGAGCTGCCTCGGGTAGTCCCATTCGTACAGAGAGGCGTTCGCGTCGAGCCCCTCGTAGCACTGGAGCCGGATGAGCTCGGAACCCGTGGCTGCGGCGAGGACCTTCGCGATCTCCGTCTTCCCACAGCCGGGCTCGCCCTCCACGAGGATCGGCTTCTTCAGTTTGGCGGCGAGGAAAATCGCAGTCGCCAGAGTACGCTCGGCGATGTAGTTCTGCCCCTCCAACGCGGCGAGCACGGAATCGACGGACTCCCAGACTACAGGGGGCATGGGGCGCGGCCTCGGGACGCTAGGTGCCAACAAATGAAGGATTGGATATCAACTTTTCTGACGTTCGTCCGTAGTCCGAATGCCGACTCACCAGGATCCGGCGGCGCGCACGGGGTCCCCCCAGGCGGGGTTGAACAGGAACTCCCGCTTCACGAAGTCCCAGTGGCGGCTGCCCATGTAGGACTTCGGCAGGACCGTCTCCAGGTACTCAATGTACGCTTCTCTCTCGATGGGCCGGCCGTCCTTTGTGCCGTCCTGCGTGAGGAGGTTCCCCCGGACGTCGAACGGGAGGTAGACGTAGCCGACGCCCTGCCCCAAGCGGCCCGGGAGCTGGAAGTCCCCGAACTCCGCGAGCCCTCGGATCCGGAAGAACCGGCGGTGCGGCAGGTGGACTAGGTCGTCCTTCGTGAGGCCCTCGACCGTCTCTCCCGTGAGGATGCGCTCGAGGTACACCTCGGCGGCGTCCCTGGAGCAGCCGACCTTCGCCGCTACCGCCGCCAGGTTGATGTCGCGGACCTTGCCGGCAACCTCCTCGAGGTAAATGCGCTGCGCGTCGTTGTTGGAGAGCGTTTTGAAGAGGCCTTTCACTTGCGCACCCCCGAGCTCGGACCCGAACATCTCCAGCCCCCGGGGGAACCACATGTTCAGGCGCTGCTGCAGGTGCTGCATCGTGAAGTTCGATCCATCGAGGACGGCCGCCGCCGCCATCGCGCGGAGCAACTTCTCCCCCGCCGCCAGGTGGTACGACTCCTCGAGCCACCGCATGTACGGCATCGACAGCGCCATCGGCGCGTAGTAGAAGTGGTGCTGCATCTCGAGCTGGTACTTCCCGACGCGGTCGATGAACGCCAGGAACGTCGCGGAGTCGAGCAAGGTCTGGAACTCGATGTTGAAGGCGTCGAGCACATGCTCCCCCGGCTTCATCGCGAACAGCTCCTCGAGCGTCTCCGTCGCCCACTTCCGTCCCCACCGCCGATCGTCCCACGTGGAGTCGAGCGTGAGGACCGCGCTCATCTGATAGTGGTGTCGCAGCTCCTCGACGCACACGCGCTTCTTCGAGAACGAGATCGATTCGAGGTCCGTGCCGCCCTCGGACACGTTGTGGATCCCCTCGACGATCTCCTTGTCGGTTCCCGTGAGGCTGCCGGAGTCGAGCTTCTCGTACACCATGCGGTGTTGCTGGATCGACCCGAGCTCGGTCGATGCTTGCGCGCGGATGATCTTGAGGGCGGTCATGAACTGGTCGTCGTGGAGCTGAGATGCCTTCGTGACGCGCCAGGACAGGTCAGAGGTCTTCGCGTCCGCCGCCACGACCTTCGATGCGTACGAGCGGAACCCGTCCGGCTTCGCCATGATCGACTCGAGGCGCGTGAGCGG
Organism: uncultured Methanomassiliicoccales archaeon; assembly: GCA_964396265.1. GTDB lineage: Archaea > Thermoplasmatota > Thermoplasmata > RBG-16-68-12 > EA-27 > EA-27. The sequence goes on along the minus strand of CAYNEM010000001.1, from coordinate 204,836 downwards.
CAAGCTGGGGTAGAACTTCGACCAGTTCTTCAGGTCCTGGACCTCCGCGATCTCCTGGAAGTACCGGTCGACCCACGCCTCCGCCTCGAGCCGCCAGTGCTCAGGCAGCGGCTGGAACTCGAAGTTGTCGAGGAGCCCCATCGGCCCGTGGATGGCGATGACGCGGTAAAAGGCTTCGCATCCGCGGATACGACATGGCTACGTCGTAGCTACGTCACGGCGCGTACGACTGGCCGCCCACGAAATAGTACAGGAAGAGGAGCGTCGTCAGGCCCTGGAGGATCGTCTCGAGGAGGATGAGGGCCCACGTCCGTGACTGCGTCGGGTTCTTCATGAAGACCATGTACAGGACGACCTGCGCCGCGAGGAAGGGCCCGAGGGCATCGAGCGCGCGATCCGCGGGCGGCGTGAACGGGAACCAGCCCTGTCCCGCGCCGAGGAAGAGCACGACGACGGCCGCCACGAGCAATGCGAAGCCGACCCGCAATGCGCCCGCCCTTCCGAGGGCGACGGCCATCGTGCGGATCCCGTACTCCTTGTCCGCCTCGTAATCCGACGCGGTCGTGGGCGCATAGGCAGCTCCTACGAAGAGGGCGGTGGCGAGGAGGTACCAGGCGGGGAACGCCTCGACGGGGCGAAGGAGCGACCAGCCCGCGAGAGGGCAGATCACGCCGAACCCGAGGATGTTGACGAGGAGGTCCATGCCTGGAACCCCCTTGAACCGGATGAGCGGATGCGAGTACGTGAAGGAAAGGATTGCGGCGAGGGCGATCAGGAGGAAGAACACGTGGCCGCCGACCAATCCGGTGAGCCCAACGATTGGTTCGTCATACCGGATGAGGTTCCTGGACACGAACGTCCCCAACAGGAGGCCCAGGCCCGCGAACCCCAACGCGGCGTACCGCACCGTGTCGCGATCGATGAGGTCCTCGATCACGGTCACGTACTGCTTCCGCGGGTTCACGCGGTCGGTCGTGTCCATGTCGTAGTACGTGTTGAACAGGAGCGTGAACGTGCCGACGAGGGGGCCGATCACGACGAGCGCGAGGACGATGCCGAGCTGATCGACGAACAGGTGGCGTGCCGCCACGGGTTCTTGGGCGAGCACCCATCCCACGTACATGGGGAAGATCGCGACGGCCCAGAACTTGATCCCGCCTAGGGAGACGATGAAGCCAGTGAGGTCCTGCGGGGTGATGTAGACCTGCTTCTGCACGCGGATCTCGTCCGTCACGGTGGCGGCATGCTCTTCGCAGCCATCAACCCTGTGCCTAAGGCAGCCGACGGCCGCGCGCGGGGAACCGGACCGCAGGCCGGAGCATCCTACGATGCGTGAACCGCGAGGATGCGAGCGCCGCCAGGTCGGGATCGCGTCCCGTCCCGAGGACAGCGTCCGCCATCAGGCGCCCGACCGCGGGGGAGAGCTTGAACCCGTGTCCGCTGAAGCCGACCGCGACGAAGAGGCCGACGGGCCCCAGGGGGCCGAGGATCGGGTAACGGTCGGGCGTGACGTCGTAGAGGCCCGCGTATCCGCCGCGGAGGTGCGAGCGTCGGAACGCGGGGAACCGCGCCGTGAGGCGCGCCTTCAGGTCCTTGGCAGTGGACGCGCGCAATGTTTCGTCGAACGGCACGGGCTTCGTCCGCGCGGTCCGGGGGTCCGTGGCCATGTAGCCGACGAGGCTGTCGTGCGCTCCCTCCGGCCGGGAGTAGGTGTTGTTGTAGTAATCGAAGTGAAGTCGCGGCGCACGCACCCCAGGCGGCCTTCGGAGGAAGGCGATCTCGCCGCGGACGAACCGAACGGGGACCCGCACGCCTACGGCGTCGAGGAGCCCCGGCGTCCAATTCCCCGCCGCCACGACGACGCGGTCCGCGAGGATCGTCGCGGCCTTCGTGCGGACGCCCACCATGCGCTTCTTCGCGGCGAGGAGTTCGATGACGTCAACGCCCTCGTGGATTTCCGCGCCCGCATCCGCCGCGGCTCCGGCGAACCCGAGCGCCGTGGCGACCGGGTCCGCGTACCCTGCACGCTCGTCGTAGACGCCCACCGCCAGATCGGAGACGTCCATCTGGGGCTCGAGCGCGCGCAGCTCGTCGACCGCCAAGAGCTTGGCGGCGACACCCTGTTCGCGCTGGACCGCGAGGAGGCGCTGGAGGGCGGGGACATCCTTCTCCCTTGCGCCCGTCGTGAACCCGACGCGGACGAACCCCGCGCGTCGGCCGGTGTGGCGGGCGAACGACTCGAAGACGCCGAGGCTTTCGTTCGCGAGGCGGATCCCGACGGGGTGCTCGTAGTGGCGGCGGAGGAGCGCCCCGGAATGGCCCGTCGCGCCCGCGCCGACGTGATCGCGTTCGAGGAGGACGACGTCCGTCCCCTTACGCGCAAGGTGCCACGCGATGCTCGCACCCATGCATCCGCCGCCAACCACGACGACGTCCGCGCCCTTCCGCTTGGCCGCGCGCACGCGGCTCCATGTCCCGACGCCGCCAAAACCATTTGCGTTCCTCTATCGTTGGCTCGGACGCTACGCGCCCCGGAGGAACCCATGACGCAACTGTTGATCCCCTCGCACCCGGCGCCCGGGGACCTCTCCGAGATCCCGGAACGGCCTCAGCCGATCCGCGCGACGCAACCGCCAGCGGGGGCCCTCTGGGACGAGCTCGAGGAAGTCCGCCGTAAGCTCGGCAAGGTGGGGGAGCGGCTGAAGTCCGTCGAGGACCGGCTTGCTCGGCTTGAGGGGCACATGTATTGAGCCTCGCCGGATGAGAAAGCCGCGAACGTTAGGGGCAGACTAGGCCGCCCAGCGTCACGAAGCGCCGGCCGCCACAGGCTCCGCCACGATGAGGGCTGCAGGGTGTCCGCGGAACCACACGGTCCACAGGATTGCGTGGCCGACGTACGCGAGGCCCGCGAGCAGGAAGCCCGACCAGAAACCGCCGGATGCGAACAGAACGCCAGAGAGGAAGATCCCGCCGGCGTAGAACAGGTCGAACCCCGCGTGCGTGAACCCGGCCGTCGTCGCGCGTTCGGGCGCGTCGACGAGCTCCATTGAGAGCGCGCCGGCCACCGGGGAGGCCATGACCGCGAAAGCGCCTCGGAGGACGAACAGAAGGGTCGCGAGCCAGAGAAGGTTCTCGGCCGAGACGAACGCGAGGGCGACGAGGAACGGGACCGCCGCCAGCCGGGAGTATGTGATCGCCTGCAGCTTGCCGAACCGCCGAACGATCATGGGCGCCGCCAGGATGGCGACCGCAACCGCCAGGGAATTGAGGGCGATCACGGGACCGAACTCCGCCTCGTGCACGTGGAAGGAATCCTCGAAGTGCAGGTTGAGCAGCGGGAAGTATAGGCCGACGCCAAACGCGAGGAACGTCGAGAGCAGAAAGAGCTTGACGACCGTCGCCCGGTGGCGCACGTGACGCATCCGCAGGACGTCTCGGAACGGGAGCGCCGAGGGCGCCTTTGCCTCCCGCATGAACGCGAGAGGGACGAGCTCCGCGACCGCGAACGGCAATGAGGCGAACAGAGCGAGCCGAAGGGCGTCCACGCGTACCATGCCGGCCCCCATGAACACGACGGGGAGCGCGCCGCCGAGGATGGCACCGAAAATCGCGGACACGCTCTCGAGGGACGCGCTCAGGGAGAACAGGTGCATCCGCTCGCGCGGCTCGCTGTTCTCCATGAGGAACGGTCCTCCGACGACGCCGTGGAACGACTCGCCGATCCCCACGATGGCGGCGAGGAGGATGAGCGCAAAGGGGTTCGTCGTGAGGAGGACGAGGGCATACGCGACGATCGCGCATAGGCTGGCGGCGAAGAAGCTTCGCTTCCGGCCGTACTTGTCCGCCAGGACCCCGGCCGGGAGGGCGTTGCCCCCATGCGCGAGTGCCTGGACCCCAAGGACTGCGCCGATGTAGACGGGCACCGCCAGGGCGGCGCCGAGCAGGGGGACGGAGCCCCCGGGCCGGAACACCTCCGCGAGGTAGAACACGAAGGCGACGACGAAGATCGCGTTGTTGACCCCGCTGAGCGTCGAGTACGCGAGGTAGAGACGCGCATTCTTGCTGAACTGGCGCATCGCCCGGAGGTAGCCGATCCGTTCGGGGGCCGCCACGGCCCGGGAAGCCCTTGCGCGGATTTGTACCTTGGGGGCGGGCAGGTCGGAGGCGCGACCGGTGCCACCGGTGCCTATTCATAATACAATACGCGGACTTCCTGGACGGTCGGCTCAGCAACACGTAGGTTTGCCTGCGCCCGGCATCGAATCAGGCGACGTGAACGACGCGTTGGCCTTCCCTCCCCTTCATGAGAAATGCACTCCCGATGACGGCGTTGGCCGTGGGACCGAGAGCGAGACCGACGTAGAACAGCGAGGACGCCACGGGGCCGAGCGGGTAGAACAGCGACGCGAAGAATAACAGGAACACCAGACCATCCACAAAGAGCAGGCTGGTCGCCAATGCGAACGGAACAGTCCGACGCACCGCCTTTTCCCCCAACAACAGCGCGCCCACCACGAGATACCCGTTGCCGAGGACGAGAAACCAGACCCAGATTGCGACCCCGCCTGCCGCCCCGAGCGCTTGTCCCGAGCAATACAGACCTACCTGACATGGGAGGCGGTCGACTAAGAGAATGACGCCCAGCACTCCGACGCCGAGGGCATGTGCGATCCCCGCGGCCGCCGCGCAACGGGCGAGCATTCGTTTGCCCAGGACTGCGAGAAACCCAAACGCTTGGGCTCCCAAGGCGATTGCTATGGAAAGCATGGCGGGTGCTAGGATGTTCGCCAAGATGATTGTCTCGGAACCGCGACCGGGCGCCGCGAGAAGGTAGCCAAGGGGAATCGGGACGAACGCGGCAACCGCAAGGAACGATGCGGCCGCCGCGAAACGGATTCGTCCGGTCTCAGACCGAAAAACACTCACGACTTCGCGGACGCTCCGCACACCTGGGCGACGTACTCCTCGCTACTTCGCGCTGCCGGTGTCTGGTCGGATGGCTTGCCGGACCCTGCCACATGATCGCGGGAACGCGCAGGCCGAATCCAGGACATAGGTTCTTATATCACCCGGAATCTAAGCGCAGCCAGACACCGGACTTAGGCTTTGACGGCCGTAGGGGGCGGTGCCCCCGTAGACTCGTCTTTTAGCCCGAGACAAGGTGGACTAAGGAAGGAATGACCATGGCAGAAGACAAGCCCTTGACGAAGGTCAAGGAACTGACGCCCGACGCGAAGCAGACGAATGTGCTCGTGAAGGTCGTCAACATCGGAGAGCGAAGGACCATCGACAGCAAGTTCGGCGGCAGCCGCCAATTGGCGGAGGCCACCGTCGGAGACGAGACCGGGACGATCCTGTTGTCGCTCTGGGAGACCCAGATCGACCAGGTGCAGCCCGGCCAAGTCGTGCTCGTCGACAATGGGTACGTGTCCCTCGTGCGAGGCCACATGCGCCTCAACGTGGGCAAGTACGGCTCCTTCGCGGCGACGGAACAGGACATCCCGGAGGTCAACAGCTCCGTGGACGTGAGCGCCCAGGAGTTCGAGCGACCCCAGCGCTACGAGCGACGCAGCTACGGCTTCGGCGGCCGCGACTTTGGTGGTGGCGGCGGCCGGAGCGGCGGCAGCGGCGGCAGCAGCGGCGGCAGCAGCGGCGGTGGCGGCGGACGGCGGGACGACGACCGTGGTGGTCGCGACCGCGGCCGGCGCAGGTTCTGAGAACACACTTAGCGCCTCGTGCGCGGGGCGGCGGGCAACCGCCGCCAACTTTTACTTTTCCTCTTTGGCGGCGTGACTGCTGATCATGCGTCGCAGAACACGGCCGTCACCGCCACCGATCGAGGGAGGCCGCCGCCGGACCTTCGATCACGCCCTTGTACGCCTCCATGTCCATGAAGCCGTGGCCGGAGATGTTGAAGGCGATCACATTTCGCTCGCCCGTCTCCTTGCACCGGAGGGCCTCGTCGATTGCGCACGCGACGCTGTACGCGCTCTCCGGGGCGGGAAGGAACCCCTCCGCCTGCACGAACATGCGCGCGCGCTCGAACACGTGACGCTCGTCCGCCGGGTACGCGATCGTGTCGACGTATCCGAGGTGCCGCAAGAGCGAGATGATCGGCGCCGCTGCGTGGTAGCGGAGCCCGTCCCCGCGGATCGGCTTCATCTTCGTGCGATGCCCGAGCGTGTACATCTTGAGCTGCGGTGTGAGCTCCGCGTGGTCCGCGAAGTCGTAGCGATACTCCCCCTGCAGGTTCGGCGCCGCCTGGCTCTGCGCCGCCACGAACCGGATGTCCGCGCCGCCAAATGCTTCCGGCATGAACGGGAGGGCGAAGCCGCCGAAGTTCGAACCGCCGCCAAGGCTCGAGATCACGACGTCGGGGAACTCCCCGGCGATCTCGAACTGCTTCTTCGTCTCGAGGCCGATCACCGTCTGATGGAGGAGCACGTGGTTCAGGACCGAGCCGAGGCAATATACGGCCTTCGGGTCCCCGCGTGCGTCCTCGAGGCCCTCGCTCACGGCGATCCCGAGAGACCCAGGGTGGTTCGGGTCCTCCTGAAGGAGCGCGCGCCCCGTCTTCGTCTTGGGGCTGGGGGATGCGTGGACCTCCGCCCCGAAGAGGCGCATGAAGTTCCGTCGGTCGGCCTTCCAGTCGTGCACGGCGCGCACCCAGTACACGGTCGTCTTCAGCCCGACTAGGCTCGCCGCGTACGCGAGGGCGGTCCCCCACTGTCCGGCGCCCGTCTCCGTGGCGATGCGCTCGAACCCCGCCTCGGCAGCGTACCACGCCTGGGCGAGCGCGGTGTTCACCTTGTGGCTCCCGGTCGGGGAGTAGAACTCGGACTTGTAGTACAGTCGCGCGGGGGTGTCGAGACGCTGCTCAAGGCGACGCGCGCGGAACAAGGGGCGCGGTCGCCCCGCCTGCAGGTAGAGGTCCTGGATCTCCTGGGGGATGGGGATCCACGACTGGTCGGAGTTCTCCTGCCGCAGGCATTCCTTGAGCAGGACTTGGGGCAACATCTTCAGTCGCGGCTGCCCCGGCTCGTCGTCGCGCGGCGGCGGGAGAGGCTCCGGAAGGTCCGCGAGGATGTTGTACCATCGATCCGGCGCCTCCTCCGGCGGGAGGTGGATCGCTAGCCGTTCTCCGCCCATCGGAACCCAGCCGGCGCGGGGAACCCGCGTCCGCCGTATAGCCTTTCCCCTCTTTCCCCGATTGAGAATCAGGTGCGATTCGGACGTCGCTACCTTGAACGCACGGGCCGAGATGGACACGTGGGTCGCGCGTCTGGACGAACGATATTTCCTTCGCATCCTCCTGGGCACGTCGATCAGCCCGAAATCCGCCGAGGAGCTCTCGCGGATCTACCGCGTGCCGATGGGCGTGTGCACGGCGATCCTCGAGTTCCTGGACAAGCGCGGGTACGTGACGAACGTGGTCACGCTCTTCGGCCCGGACGGGAAGGCCGTGAAGTACTTTCTGCGCACGGAGATGAAGCTCCGGGAGCTGAACGAGGAACTCAGCCCGGAGACGCTGCAGACGCCACTCTCGCAATCTCCTTGACGATCCTCTCCGCCTCGGGTCGCGGGTTTGCCGCGTCGTAGATCGCACGACCGACGATGATGTAGTCCGCGCCGGCCGCGATCGGGTCTGCGACCGTGCCGCCTTGCGCACCGACGCCGGGGGAGAGGATCAGCTTGTCGCCGACGATCGAGCGGAGCGTCCGGACGCGGTCCGGGCGCGTGGCGGGGGCGATGATGCCGGCGGCGCCGACCTCGACCGCCATGCGCGCGATGTCGTCCGCGATCGGGGCGTTCCACCGCTCCGCGCCGGGGTGGGACATCTCCGTGACGACGAAGACATCGCCCTTGGCGGCGGCCACGCACGCCTTCACGGAGTCGGGGCCCACGAACCCGTGGACGATGATCGCCTTCGCATGATGGCGGAACACCTGCTCGACGATGAGGCGGTTCGTGTTTGGGATGTCCGCGACCTTGAAGTCGCAGATCACGTCGCCCATCTTCGCGAGCTTGTCGACGATCTGGAGGCCGCGCGCGAGGACGAGCGGATAGTTCACCTTGAACGCGTCGACGTGGTCGCGCGTGTCGTGCGCGAGCCGGAGCGCCGTCGACTCCTCGGGTACGTCGAGGGCGAGGATGAGGCGGGTCTTGCGCCGCATCGTCGCCAAGAAAGGCGGCGCGTACATAAAGGTCGGCCCCGGGCCCGGGCCTCCTTGTTTCCGACCGTTTTAAGTACGTTGGCGGCGCACAAGTAACGCGATGCAGGCGCGGGATGTTCGTGCAATCGAGAACCCCCTCACGGCGATCTTCGACCTTGCGGAGGAGGTCGAGGCGGGGACCCCCAAGATCCAGCGCCTCCTGCGATACACGGTCTGGTTCGTCTCCGTGTGGCTCCTCCTCGGCTTCTTCCTCATCGTCTTCATCTCCGCGATGCCCGCGATGGCGCTCCTCCTCACCCTCCTTCTCTTCGGTTTGCTCGTGCTCCGCCGCCAGTTCGCGTCGGCCACGGCGAACGGGCTCGTGCTCGCTGCCGCGATTGCGGCCGGCGTCCTCGTGATGCTGACGTTTGGCGGCGCGTTCGTCCTCGGCATCGTCCTCGTCGCTCTGCTCTTCCTGGGCATGGCGATCCTCGACCTCGTGGAGGACGCCCGCGCCCTCTTCGCATACCACGCCCTGCGCTATCGGGTGATCCGCGCGGTGCGGGATGCCGACCCGGTCGTCCACGTACCGCAGGGCGCCACTCCGGTGGAGCGCCTCCTCGCGAGCCTGCGGGAGAGGAACCCGACGATGGCGGAGATGCTCGCCCATCCCGGGGCCGTGCGGAGCCCCGCCCTCCTGACAGGGAAGTCGGGGGTCGTGTACGAGTTCGACGCGTTCGCATCGTGGCCCGCGGGCACGCTCGCGCCCTTCGGGATCGGTCCGCGGGGCGCCGCGATGTACGTGAAGGCGTTCGGCCACGCCCCCGCGCGCGCGGACCTGGAGGCGGTCCGGCGGGCGGTCGAGGACGTGAGCCTCGCGCTCCGGATGCCGCCGACGCGCGTCATCGCCCTCTGGAAGTCCGACGGGACGCACGACGTGCCGGAGGAGACGTACACGTTCCTCACGACGGAGGTCGTGCGCGCGAGCGTCCGGGGTCGGACCGCTTCCTGCTCCATGGAGCTCGTCACGGAGATGCCGGACGGCACGTACGACTTCATCCCCCTCATCGTCGAGGCGTCGTCCCAACGGCCCGCGGGCACGCCCTCCCCGCGACCCGCGTGATCACTCGCGGAGCGGGCCCGGCGGAGGTCGGTACCGGTAGTGGTCTCGGATCTGCTCGAGGTACACGCGGCGGTAGAATTCGTTGTATCTCCTCACGTGGAGGACGCCCTCTCGCGTGGGATGGATGCGGTACCGTCCTTCCTCGGACTCCACGCGGACGAGGCCCTGTTCCGCGAGCGCCTCGATGACCTTCGTCGTCATGTAGTGGTTCGATCGGATCTCCCGCTTGATCTGCTCCTTCGTGAGGAACGCGACCTTCGCCGCCAGGATGCCGTCGAGCTTCCCCTCGAGGCCCTCCTGCTCCAGGTGGATCCCCAGCTCCGAGACGAGGCGGTTGAGGACGAAGCAGCCGTAGATGATGAGGTCCTTGTACGGCCGCGAGGGCATCCGGTTCGCGCCGCCGATGCGGGGCCGCGTACTTAATGGGTCCTTGGCCGCGACGCCGCGACTTAAAGGAATCGGCATCTCTCGTTCTTATGCTTCCAAGTCGCAGGATGCCCGTGCGTGTTCCATGAAGGACCGCGTCGAATCTCTCGGGCCGGACACGGGCGAGGACGCCCTGCGACGGTGGCTCGCGGGGCAGGACGGTGCGCTGGACGAGTGGCTGGGCGTGCGCGTCCTCAAGACCCGCACTTTACCTGGGCGCCGGGCAAGCGCCTCGCCGCCGCCGTGCGCAACCCTTAATGCGCCGGCGCCCGTGTGACGGCTGTCGTTTTTCCCATGGGCACCATGGACGGCCGCGTTTGTATCGTGACCGGGGCGAACTCCGGGATTGGCAAGGAGACCACCCGCGGGCTCGCGCGGCTCGGGGCGACGGTCGTGATGGCATGCCGGAACCGAGAGCGTGGCGAGGCGGCGCGACGTGTGACTGAGGAGACGGGGAGTTCCGCATTGGCGGTGATGGACCTCGACCTCCAGAGCCAAGCGTCCGTGCGCGCGTTCGCGCGAGAGTTCACCGCCAAGTACGGGAAGCTCCACGTCCTGGTGAACAACGCGGGCATCTACACCGCCAAGAGGACGTTGACGGAGGATGGCATCGAGACGACATTCGCGGTCAACCACCTCTCGCACTTCCTGCTCACGCACCTCCTACTGCCCTTGCTCCGCGCGAACGCGCCCTCGAGGATCGTCAATGTGGCGTCGGAGGCGAACCAGTTTGGGACCATCCATCTCGACGACCTCAACCTCTCGCGGACGTGGGGCGGCTTCCGCGCGTACTGCCAGTCGAAGCTCGCGAACATCCTCTTCGCCGCGGAGCTCGCACGCCGCCTGCCCGCGACCGTCACCGCCAACGCCCTCCACCCTGGCGGCGTCCGCACGAACCTCGCGCGCCGTGAAGGCGGGTGGTTCGGGGTCGGCTTCTGGCTCGCGACGCCCTTCCTGATCAGCGCCGCCAAGGGCGCGGACACGGTGACATGGCTCTCGGTCTCCCCCGACGTCGACGGCGTGACCGGACACTACTTCGAGAAGCGAAGGCGGATCGAGCCGAACGCTATCGCGCGCGATCCCGCGGTCGCGCGTCGCCTCTGGGAGCTCTCGGAATCGATGACGGGACTGAGAACGAAGGCACGCGCCGGTGACCCCTCTTAAAGGCGTCGGCAACACCTGTTCTTACCCTGAGATAGGGCCCCGCCGCCATTCTCTCGGACAAGGTGTCGGCAATGGAAGCCAACCGTACAAGGCTCGGGCTCGGGATCGCGCTCATCGTCGTGGCGTCCCTGGGGCTCGCGGCCGTGGGAACCACCCTGTTCCTCGGGAACCGAGGCGGGGACGTGGCGAGCGATCCGGCCTACGTGGCGGCGATGTCGTACGCGGGGCCGAGGACGGACGTGGCGGAATCCACGCGGTCTGCGGAGACCGAACCGGCTCGCGGCCATTCGCTGGCGGTCGTGACGCAAGAGCCCGCGGACGAGGCGTACCTCGCGATCGCGGAATCCGCGGAGGCGGGAGTGTCGACGGCGGACGCCCCGGACACCGCCGCGTCGGCGGGACCGAGCGTCGAGCCGCAGCCGCTGCCGGAGGACGGCGCGCCGACGATGGACGATTTCAACAAGGAGCTCCTCGAGGAATCCGCGCCATTCGACGCGGCGAAAGGCGACATGCCCCAGGTCGAGGGCGGCAACAGTGTTGGCGGTGTCGTCGGCTGGTTCGAGCCGCCCGCGCAGCCGGCCATGCCGCAGGGCGTACAAGGCGACGAGTCGCTCCTGACCCCGCCGGACCTGGGCGCGGAGACGCGCGACGGGAACTGCACCTTCCGCGAGAGCGTCGAAACGACGGACTCGGACGGCGATGGCCACCCGGAGTACGTGCGGTACCGCAGCCTCCTCCTGTGCACGCAGGACGAGGACGGCGACGGGAACCCGGAGTACGCGCTCGCGGTCGGCCGCGACGCGGAGCTGTGGGATGACGACGAGGACGGCACGTTCAACCGGCTTGAGGGCAAGCAGGCCGCGCGCGAGATCGCGGACCCGAACGACGACGGCACGGCGGAGTACGTGGCCCAGGGCCTCTGGACGCTTTCCGCGGTCGACGACACGGAGGACGAGGTCTTCGAGCACCTGCTCCTCACGTTCGGCGGCGAGCAGGGCCTCGACGCGAACCAGAACGGCATCGTCGAGTTCTACCGGGCCGCGGCGGTGCGCCTCGAGGTCACGGACGCGACGAGCAACGGGATCTTCGAGTCCCTAACGCTCGCGGGCGCGGTGTTCCAGACCGCGGACGACGGCGACGACGGGACGCGCGAGTACGTCGGCGTGCTCGTCCTGAACGCATCGACGGTCGACGGGAACGACGACGGCCACAACGAGACGATGGAGGTCTACATGGGCGGCTTCGAGACCTTCGACGGAGACGTCGACGGGACGCCGGAGGCGGTTCGCGGCGCGCTCGTGGAGATTGAGTTCCTCGACGCGACGTCGAACGGGCACCCCGAGCTCGTGGAGATGTGCCTCGTCGCCTTCGAGGCGGTCGACGCGTCCGAGGACGGACGGCCCGAATGGGTGAGGGCCGCGAAGATCATGGCGGTCGCAAAGGACGACACGGACGACGGGCACCCCGAGCTCGCGACGATCGACGTCGTGGCGGTCGAGATCCTCGACGCGGACCAGGACGACGTTGCGGAGTTCGCGGCGGCCCTGGTCGGCCGAGCGGAGATCGTGGACCACGACTCGTCCGGCATCGTGGAGCGCGCCTCGCTGACGGTGCGCGCGGGCGCCCGTGTGGACGCGGACCAGGACGGCCTGTATGAGGCCGAGGCGTACGCGGCGATCGACGCCCTCGCGGTGAACGCGATCGAGGACGAGTACGTCGAAGAGGCCCGTGTGTCCCTGAAAGCGTACGAACGCGTCGACGCGAACGAAGACGGCATGCCGGAAGTGGAACGTGCCGTCGTCGCGGAGATGTATGCGCTCGACGCCAACAGCAACGGTGCGGTCGAGGACGTGAACGTCACCGCCTACATGGCGGAGCGCGTGGACGCCGACAGCGACGGCACGTACGAGGCTGCCGCCTTCTTCCTCGTGTGGATGTCGTCGACGGACGCGGACGACGACGGCAACGCGGAGCTGCAGTACGTCAAGGCGTACGGCTACGCGTACAAGGACGCCGACGAGAACGGCGTGCGCGAGGAGCAGTTCGGCGTGCGCATGATCGCGCAGCGGACGGACGCCAACAGCAACGGCGTGTTCGAGAGCGCGGACGCGGAGATCGTCGCGATGCACGCGGTCGACCACGACCAGGACGGCACGCAGGACTGCGGCGCCTGGTACGTGGCCACCTACCACGCGGAGGACGCGGACGAGGACGGCGACTGGGACGTCGAGGACTTCCTCGAGCGCGGCCACCGCGAGGAGTGCCCCTGAACCCCCTGAACGCACACGGAACGGGGCGGCCCTGCCGCCCCACCCCTCTTTTTCTCCTCTGAACTATGGGCGAAGCACCGCTCGACCCACGATCTTGCCCGCCTCGAGGTCGCGCAGAATTCCCTCGGCCTCCGATAGCATGCCGGTGCGCGTGACGACCGGCCGCAGGAGGCCCGCCTCCGCCAGGCTGACCGCCCGCGCGAAGTCCGCCATCGTCGACGAGTGAGCTCCCCGCAACGTCAGCTCCTTGTCCATCAGGAGGGTCGGCGCGATGAGGACGCCTTCGTCGCCCATCGCGGTCTCCACGAGCCGGCCCCCCGGCGCGAGCGCTGCGATCCCGAGCTGCATCGTCTCCGCGGTCGAGACGAGGTCGACGACGACGTCCGCCCCGCGGTCCTTCGATGCCTCAAGAATCGCCGCCAGCGCGTCGTCGGGCATCACCGCCGATTCCGCGCCCACCGCGCGCGCCGCTTCGAGCGCGGATTCTCGCACGTCCACCGCCACGACACGCGCCCCTCTCGCGCGTGCGACCTGCACCGCGGAGAGGCCGACGCCGCCCGCGCCGATCACGACGACGAGGTCGCGCTCGTCCGCGCCCCCCTGCGTGACGACCGTGTGATATGCGGTGGCGCCGCTGCACGCCAGGGTCGCGGCCTGGTCCGTCTCCAGATTCCGCGGCGCCGCCAACACGTTGTCCTCGGGGACCCGCACGTACTCCGCGTAACCGCCGGGGAGGTCGAATCCGAGCGTCCTCGCGTTCTCGCACAGGTTCGTCCGCTTCGTCACGCACGCGCGGCACCTCCCGCAGGGGACCTCGAGGTGGACGACGACCGCGTCCCCCGCCCGCACGTGGCCGACGCCCCGTCCCGCCTTCTGCACGGTCCCCGCGATCTCGTGGCCGGGGACGAATGGGTCCATGCGACCGGCGGCAACCGCCTGAAGCAGGTGGAGGTCCGTGCGGCAGACGCCTGCGGCGAGCACCCGGACGAGGACCTCGCCCTCGCCAGGTTCCGGGGTGGGGAGCTCCACGAGCGCCACATGCCCTCCTGCCTCGAAGCGGACCGCGCGCATCCGGGGACGTAATCTCGCGGACCGGATAGGGCTTTGCCTCATCGCGGCTTGCGATGCCCGCAGCGCGCAAGGTCGTCGGGGCCATTAGGCCGCGTCCTTAGGAACTGAACCCCGGGATGTCATCTTATTCGTGCGGTCCCATTCCTGGCCATGGTCGCACGAACGCGTCGGGCCCGCGTGACGGGAATCGGAGGCATCTTCTTCAAGGCAGCGGATCCGAAAGCACTGGTCCAATGGTACCATCGCCACTTGGGGATCCACATCGAGGATACGGTGGCTCTCTTCGCCTGGCGGGGCGGGAGAGATGGCAAGGTCAGAGGGCACACGGTGTGGTCGATCTTCCCCGCGAATACCACGTACTTCGGCGGAGGCGGCGCGCCTTTCATGATCAATTACCGCGTGAAGGACCTCGACGGCTTGCTCGCGGCCCTCCGTGACGAAGGCGTCAAGGCCGATCCGAAGGTCGAGGACACCGAGTATGGTCGCTTCGGGTGGATCACGGATCCGGAGGGGAATCGAATCGAGCTCTGGGAGCCGCCGAAGGCGTACCGTGCGCCCGAGAAGGCCATGAGGATGGAGTAGAAAGCGAACCGCATTCGTCCAGGCCAGGCCGGAGCGCCGTGCCCGGCTGAGCACCGACCACCTCGCCGCCAGTCTGAAATACCGAACCCGCATTCGCGCGCCCGGTTGCCATGACGCAGGAGTTGGAGAGTTTCGTTCGACGGATGGATGCGGACACGGCCGATCAGATCCTCGTCGCGGTCCGCGGCACACTCGTCGCGCTGCGGGATGATGTCGCTACCCTGAACGACACGGTCGAGACGCGCGAGGTCCTTCGCAGGATCGACGCGTACGTCGGCCACGTCGACTCGGAGCGAGCGCGTCGTGCGTCGTAGTCACGGCGCCTTTTCGGCCTCGGGCGCGAATCGGTACGTCCGCTTCGTCCGCTTCCCCGTCCCTTCCTCGGAGACGACGATCGTCACGCCGTCCTCCCCGAGGTCGCGGCACAGGGACCACGCGGCGAAGTATGCCTTCCTCCGCTCCCCCGGCTCGTCTGCGAGGATCACGTCCGTCACGTCCTCCGTGGTGAACGCCCCATTCCCGAACTTCGCCCGAAGGCGGGGGATCATCTGCTCGCGCCGGCTCCCCTTCCGTCGCCTCTTCCGGGTCGGGGCTGGGGCGGGAGGGTGCGCGGGGGGCGGTGGGCGGACGAACAGGGACGGCGCCTCGTTCTCCTTCGGCGGCTGGGGCAGTGCCCCGAGGATCTGGTCGAGAGCGACGATCTCCGTGCGCAACTCCGCCTCGCGCTTTCCCATCTCCTGCAGCTCGTTCCGCAGGCGGCGGGACTCCTCCTCCACCGCCACGCGCCGCTCCATCAGGGACGCGAGGATGAGGCGTTCGCGCTTCTCCCGGTCGAGCGCCTCCATCAGCGGACCCCCGCGGCCGGGGACCCACTCGGATGGACGCGGTACACCCGGATGGGCTGGCCCGCGGGTCCCGGTCGTGTGCCCGCGAGTTCGATCGTGCGCGTACGGAGGAGCGTGTTCGCGAGGCTCCATGCCGCGTCGTAGGAGTGCGCCCTCGTGGGTTCCTCGAGGTCCATGACCTCTCGCATCTGGGCGACGGTGAACCCCTCCGGGTGGCGGATTGCGAGGGCCCCCGTGAGCGAAGCATGTGACTCCGCGTCCTGCTTCGGCGGCGCGAGGAAGCGCTTAACCTCCTCTACGGGGATCATGGGCTCCGGGCTGGCAGCGACGGCCGGGGGTGCAGGTGCCGAGTGCGACGGCTCCGCCTCTAGGGGGAGGGAGGTCGGCGAGTGGGCTTCCTCGGCTTCGGGGCCCGCGAACCGCCCGTGCACCGTTCCGAGCGCGAGGATCCGGTCTTGGAGTTCGCGCAGCCGGCGGCGGAGCGCGGTCTGGCGGTCCACGACGTCCTCGAGTTCGTCCGCGCGGCGAGTCCGCGCGTCCTCGATGGCACGACGAAGGGCGACCTCCCGCAACATACCGCTCGTCCCCCAATTCGCCCGTCGGTATTTGGCCTTGATGATTGCTGAATTCCGCACAATTATCAGGAAGACCCTTGTAGCGAACGGATGATACAACAGGACACGCGCGGGACAATCCTTATGGAGCAGCGGGGTCGTATCGCGGGCGTGGCGCCCCCTGGGCAGATGAAGGCGAAGGTGTGTCTTGTCGGCGAGGCCGCCGTCGGCAAGACGTCCCTCGTGCGCCGCTTCGTCCTCGACGAGTTCAACGACCGCTACGTGACCACGCTCGGCGCGAAGGTGAGCAAGAAGGAGATGGCGTTCGACGTCGGCGAGCGCCGCGCGCAGATGGACATGACGATCTGGGACATCATGGGCGAGAAGGGGTTCCGCGACCTGCTCAAGGACGCTTACTTCTCCGGGGCGCGCGGGATCCTGGCGGTGTGCGACCTGACGCGCTACAGCACCCTGAAGGAGCTCGACGAGTGGGTCACGTCGGTGTTCCGCGTGGCCGGCGGGATGCCCGTCGTGTACGCGGTGAACAAGGTCGACCTGGGGGACGAGGTCCTCCTCCTCTACGGGGAGAAGGAGATCGCGGAGCACGCACGCGCGTTCAACGCCCCCTGGTTCCGCACGAGCGCGAAGACCGGGGAGGGCGTGGAGGCCGCGTTCCGCGCGCTCGGCGAGGCCCTCGCGGCGCGCAAGTGACTCGTTCTCACGGACGGACAACCGAACCGGCGCGCTTTAAGTAACCCGCACCGCATCGGCGCCTGCCCGGGGTTCCGCGTGTCGACGGTGAAGACGGTCAAGTCGAAGGTGTGCCTGGTCGGGGAGATCTCCGTCGGGAAGTCGTCCCTCATCGCCCGGTACGTCCACAACATGTTCGACGACCGGTACATCATGACGATCGGGACGAAGGTGTTCAAGAAGACCGTCGACGTGCACTTCGACGAGCACGACGCGGACGTCTCGGTCGACATGACGATCTGGGACATCATGGGCGAGAAAGGGTTCCGCCAGCTCCTCAAGGAGGCGTACTTCCACGGAGCGAACGGCATCCTCGCGGTCGCGGACATCACGCAGAGGGACACGCTCGAGGACCTCGACGACTGGATCGACCACGTGGTCCGCGTCGTCGGCGACGTGCCCGTGTTCGTGGCGGTGAACAAGACGGACCTCGCGGACCGGGCGAGGTACGGCGAGGCCGAGGTGCGCGCCTTCCTGAACGCCTACGACGCGCCCTTCGTGTTCACGAGCGCGAAGACCGGGAAGAACGTGGAGAAGGCCTTCGAATCGATCGCCCAGGCGATGGTCAAGCAGCAGCTTGGCTGGGTGCCTCCGACGACGGAGCCCCAAGGCCGGCGGCCTAGCCGCGCGGCCGCGGACGCGGCGCGGGCTTGAGGCCCGGTCACGCGCGCTTGAACCCCGGCGTGCTGCTCGCCTTGCCGCTGAAGCCGCATTGATCGCATTCGTACCACTGGCGCGACTGGAGCCACTTCCAGTTCCACGTCAGCTTCCCGCACTGCGGGCATGTCTCGGGGTGCGAGGGCCGCTCGGCCACGAACGCGGATCCCGGCACGGGACGGCGTACACGGGCCGCGCCGCTTAAGCCTGAGCCCGTGAGGGCGGACCATGTCGGGTTTGCCCACAAGGCGAACCCTCCCCGTGGGCCTGGCGCTGAGAGCGCGATCAGAGGTCGAGGTCGTCCATGTCGTCGTCCTTCTCGTCGTCCTTCGCCGTGGCGAGCTGGTCGAGCTCGTCCAGGTCGGCCTGGAGGTCCGCGTCGTCCGGCTCCGCCTCTCCTTCAATCTCCGATTCGCCTTTGCCGCGCTCCTCGCGCATCTCGGCCCTCCCCTTCCCTTCGGTGAGCGGTGCGCCCGCGCCCTTGCCCCGGCTGCGGAGGAGCATCGCGGTGAGGGCGACGACGATCACGAGGAGGACGATCTCGGGCAGGTACGCCTCGATCGATCCGGGCTGCACCGTCGGCGAGGGAGAGTCCACATCGACGGTCCACTGCCGGGTCGCCTGCCCGGTCCCGTCCGAGGCCGTTACGCTCACGATGAACGCGCCCGCGCTCGCGCTGACGAACTCGTACACCGAGGCGTCCGCTCCCAGCACGACCACGCCGTCCACCCGCCATACGTACAGGAGAAGGTCTCCGTCCAGATCCGCCGCCGCGATCGCGAACGTCACCGCGCGGTTCACGTCCGTGGCGGGCGTGCCCGAGCTCGGCGACGCGGAGGCGATCGTCGGATCCTGGTTCGCCACGATCACGGCGACGGTCGTCGTGTTCGTCAACCCGCCCGCGTCCTCGACGGTCAGGCGAACCGTAAACGTGCCCCTGGCGGTGAACGCATGGAAGAGCTCAGCGCCCGTCCCCGCGGTCCCGTCGCCGAAGTCCCACGTGAACCGCGTCACCGCGATGTCGTCCGTCGAGTTGCCCCCGGCGAACCCGAAGCGCGTGCCGATGAAGCCGTTGCTCGAGGTCCAAACCTGCACGTCCGCGACGGGGGCCGCGTTCCCCGTGATCGTCACGGAGACCTGGTCCGTGCTCGTGTTCCCGTCGTTGTCCGTGACGGTGAGCGTGGCGATCATCGTCCCGGCAGACGCATACGCGTGCGCCGCGGAGGTGCTCGCCCCCCGGACCGCGCCGCCGTCCCCGAAGTCGAACGCGTACTCCGCGATTGTCCCGTCCGGGTCCGACGAACCGACGGCCCCGAACAGGATGGACACGCCGAACCGCGCCGACGGGGGCAGCGCCGTGAGCACCGCCACGGGGGCGCGGCCCCAGACGACGGCCACGACGGAGTCGGCGGAGGAGCCGCCATCGCCGTCGTCGACGATGAGCACGAACGCGTACGTGCCGACGAGGGAGGGCGTGAACGAGGGCGCCGCCGCCGTCGGGTTCGAGAGCGTTACGAAGGGCCCGCTCGTCTGCGTCCACAGGTACGAGAGCGCGTCCGTGTCCGGATCGGACGACCCGGTCCCGTCCAGGGTGATCGCGGTCCCCTTCGGGCCGGAGCGGTCCGGGCCCGCGGAGGCGACCGGGAGCTGGTCGAGCACGGTGACGACGACGAAGTCGACCGCGCGTCCGCCGAACCCGTCGTCGACCCACATGCTGATGGTGTACGTGCCGGACGCCGAGGGCGTGAAGGTCGGCATCGCGGTCGTCGCCCCCGCCAGCACGACGAGGGGACCCGAGAGCTGCGCCCACTGGAACGTGAGGACGTCGAAGTCCGGGTCGATCGAGTTCCGGCCGTCCAGGGTGACGAGGTTCTTCTTCACGACGACCTGGTCGAAGCCCGCGTCCGCGGTGGGCACGCCGTTCGCCCCGGTGGTGGACACGACGATGAAGTCCTCGCCGAACCCGCCGAACCCGTCATCGACCCAGAGGCTGAACGTGTATGTGCCGACCGTGATCGGCGTGAACGTCGCGACGGACGTCGCGGCGCCGGACACGACCACGACCGGGCCCGACACCTGGGTCCAGAGGAAGGAGAGCGTGTCCGTCTCGGGGTCGGACGAGCCTCTCCCGTCCAGCGTCACGAGCAGGCCCGTCGGCACGACTTGGTCAGGACCCGCGTTCGCCACGGGATTCCCGTTCAACGCGGTCACGACCGTTTGGTCTTCGTTCATGCCGCCAGAACTGTCAGAGACCAAAAGTCCGAACACGTAGGTCCCCGGGAGGGCGGGCGTGAACGTCGCGGCTGAAGTATTCGCTCCCGCCAACACGACGGGGATGCCGGCCTCCTGTGTCCACAGGAAGGACAGGCCATCGAGGTCCGGGTCGGAGGACCCGCTCCCATCGAGGGTCACAAGGACGTTCCTCGCGACCGCCTGGTCCGTCCCCGCGTTGGCGCTGGGGACGCCGTTCGTCACGATCACCACAACGAAGTCCTCCGCGAGGCCGCCGAAGCCGTCATCGACCTCGAGGCGGAACGTGTACGTCCCGGCGAGGAGGGGTGTGAACGTCGATATCGACGTGTTGGCCTCGGAAAGGATCACTGCCGGGCCCGAGACCTGCGACCAGTCGAACGACATCGTGTCGATCTCCGGATCGGAGGACCCCGAGCCGTTGAGCGTGACGAGGACGTTCCTCGCCGACGCCTGGTCCGTCCCCGCGTTGGCGGTGGGGACGCCGTTCGTGACCGTTACTACGACGACGTCTCCATCGGCGCCGCCAAAGCCGTCCGTGACCGTCACCAGGATCGAGTAGGTGCCGGGGAGCGCCGGGGTGAACGTCGGCGTCGGCGTGGAGACGCCGATCAGGCCGACCGTCGGCCCGCCCGTCTGCGTCCAGAAGAAGGAGAGGGTGTGACCGTTGGGGTCCGACGACGCGGTCGCATCGAGCTGAACGACCGAGCCCTTCCCGACGCTCTGGTCCGGGCCCGCGTCCGCGACGGGGATCCCGTTCAGGTTCCCCTCGATGCGGAGCACGTCGAAGGTGTACGTCGACTCCGTCGGGTCCCCGGCCTGCGAGCGCGAGACGAGGCGCACGTCCACAGCGCGCGGGGAGGGGATGTCGGCGAACGGGGCGCTCCCAACGGGGGTGCCCGAGCACACCTCCGTCGCCGAGAGCGCGCCGTCGATCCAGAGATCAAGTCCCTCGTCGTCCGTCGTCGTGCAATCCCACTGGACTGCGAGGGCGACGCCGAACACGGTCGAGAAGTGCGAGGTGAAGTCCACGGAGAAGTCCGTGCGGTACGCGATGTCGACGACTGCCTTGTGCTGCGTCGCGCGGCACTCCTCGTCGATCCCGACGTCCCCGGGGCATCGCGACTCGATGCGGAGTCCGTCGATTTGCGCCTCCGTCCACTCCGTCCCCACGGAGCACTCCTCGAAGAACATCGTGATGTCCACGTAGGCGCTCGACGTCGTCGCCCCCATCAGGCCACCGCACGGGCCTGGCGTGGAGGCGAGCGTCACGGTCGGCCCGGTGTCGTCGCCGGCCTCGAGGCGCACGCGGCCCGTCGCCGTCACGTCGTAGTCATCGACGAGCCCGGGCGGCGTGATGTCCTGCATCAGCGTCGACATCACCGTGACGCCGATCGTGGTGAGGATCTCCTTGCGGCACGTCACGTCCTCGTCCGCGGGGTCCTCGTCGAGCTCGTCGAAGAAGAGCGGGTCCGTCTGGCAGGGCAGCTGCGACCATCCGCCCGCCTCGTTCGCGTTGGGGAGCAGCGTGACGATCGACGTCGCCGGCGTCCCGACTTCCATCTTCACGTTCATGAGGCCGTCCGCGGCCTGCTGGTTCTGGAACCCGTCCGAGGTCCCGCGGTCGACGGTCTCCGACGTCACGGGGATGAAGAACGCCTGGGCTCCGAGGGGGACCCAGAAGCCTACCGTCAAAAGGGAGAAGAGCAGCCAGAACGCAACGCCCCGCAAGCCACGCCTACGTGTTTCGTGCATCAACATCACCGAATCGCCGCCCTTGGCGGCGCGCCGTGCATCATTCCTCCAGATTTAAGCGTGGCGGTGCGATCCGGGATTGTCCCATGGGCGCAAGGGGCGAACGGGTTGTGATTTCGCCCGATTCGTCTTCATGAGCCGCTGCACTTTCACCAACCTCCCGCCGAAGCCTTATTTGGCGGCGTCGTCATGCCGCCGCAACCCGAGAGGGGCTTGGGGGCATCGTCGTGGATGCAAACGAAAGTTTGAGTGTGAGGACAGCGCGTGTAGGATGGCTTTTTCGCGAACGCGGTCCCCTGGCGCTGAAGGCGTTCGCGGTCTTCGCGTGCGCGATCCTGATCGCAATCGGGCTTGCGGAAAAAGCTATCAGGAACTGCTAGGAGGTGAATCGATGGATCTGGAGTGGCACGACAATAGGCCGTGCGATCGTTTCGACCCGAAGTACTGGAGGATGGCCCTTACGATCCTTTGCGCATTCATGGGGCTCGGCGGCATCTTGCTGTACTTCATTTTCTCCGTACGAAGGGATCGAGCGATGGCGCTGCCAATAGCGACTCTCTCCGCCGCCGGTCTGACAGCGGCAGTGATCTTGATCGTACTTTCGGTGGAGCGTCGCTTTGCTGCGGAGATTGCGTTCGACGGGACAGGAATGAGGTGGCGCTCCCGCGCAGGCAGGTCGTATTCGAGTCCTTACTCGAGGGTCCTGGGCATCTTCGAATCCCGTTGGAAGGGTGATTGGTCTTCTCTCACTCGATGCGAAAGATACTATGTCGATCTGTCGACAAGAGTTCCTACCCTTCGACTACCCCTTCCGCTGACGCCCCAAAACAGAAACAGATTGGAGGAAAAGCTCGCTCGCACTTCCACCCAACATGCCGGGTGATTCCGAGTCGGTGCGGCGTTGTCTCCCTATATGAAGGAGACGGCGTGCAGGGACGTTATCCCCGTCGCGACGCGATACGGGCCGAATGCCTTCCCCGTGGACTTGCGGTTGCTCAGCGTGGACCCGTCGTTCGGCGTCATGAGGAGGGTGTTCGCCTTTCCGACGCGGAAGACGCGGTGCTCGTCCTGGCTGTGAGTGGACGAAATCGCCGCCCCCCGAAAGCGAGGCGAACTGGAAGCCCGCGCTTGCGTTCTCCCTTACGATCCCGGCGGCGGCTCTCGTAAGAAGCCGGCGAGGCACGGACTGTCGGACCCTCCTGTGCCACGTGCCGTTTGTCGCCGTAGAGGCATCCATCGGCGCGGCTTCGTGGGCCCTCGGTGTTCTCTCCGTGCCCCGTGGATCGGGCCGGGCACGATCATGAACGCGATGATCCCCGTCGCCTGGCTCCTCGTTCCGGGCTGGCGGGATCTCCGTCGCGAACGGCCCGGGTAGCACCCTGGGGCGGTCGCGATCTTTCGCAAACGCAAAGGACGATTAAGTGGAACGGGCTCGTGGGCTCGTGCGCCTCGGGAGGGCCGTCCGCGAGTGCCAGTACGCGTCGTCCCAGTCTGCCGCCAGGATTGCAGGAGCTCGCGACCATCGACAAGATCCAGAGGGAGATCCAGGCGATCAAGACGTGGCCGTTCGACGTCGGGGTCGTGGCGAAGCTGTTGACAATCCTGCTGTCCGTCACCGCCATCCTCCTGGCGGGGGTCATCCGGAAGTATCTCGGGTTCTGACCGGGCCGCAGCCGCCATCGTCACCCGTACCCACGGCGCGACAGGAAGTATGAATGCGCCGTGCGTGCACCTCGTCGCGCTCATTTGTCCTTGCGACAAACGTTTAACGCGAATCGGGAGATGGCTGCTCGGTGCAGACCCACAGGTCCCGGCGTCTCTATCGCCAGGCGCGTTCGCTCTTTCCCGGCGGCGTCTCCAGCCCGGTTCGTGCGTTCGCCCCCTACCCCCGTTTCTTCCACCGAGGTCGGGGAGCGTACGTGTACGATGTCGACGGGAATCGCTACATCGACTATTGCATGGCGTTCGGGCCGCTCATCCTCGGCCACGCGCACCCGTACGTGATCAAGCAGATTCGGGAGCAGCTCGAGGCGGGATGGAACTTCGGCGCCCCGACAGAGGCGGAGGTTCGGTTGGCGAAGAAGGTCCGCGGGCACTTCCCCTCCATCGAGATGCTCCGGTTCGTGAACTCGGGGACGGAGGCCACGATGCACGCAATTCGTCTCGCCCGTGGGGCGACGGGCCGCCGGAAGATCGTCAAGACGACGGGGGCGTACCACGGGGCGCACGACGCGGTCCTCGTCCGCGCGGGGAGCGGCGCGACGACGTTCGGGGTCCCCTCCTCCGCGGGCGTCCCTAGCGGCACCGCCAAACTCACGCTCACGGTTCCGTTCAACGACGCGAACGCGATGCGGAACGTGATCGCTGCCAATCGGCGCGATTTGGCGGCAGTCATCCTCGAGCCCATGCTCGGGAACGCGGGGCCCATCCCCCCGGAGGACGGATATCTTGAGGAGGTCCGCGAGGTGACGGAGGCGAACGACGTGCTCCTGATCTTCGACGAGGCGATCACGGGCTTTCGGCTGGCGATGGGCGGGGCGCAGGAGCTCTTCGGGGTTCGCGCAGACCTCACAACGCTGGGGAAGATCCTCGGAGGCGGGGTCCCCATCGGGGCGTTTGGCGGCACCAGAGAACTCATGGAGCACTTGACGCCCCTCGGGAAGGTGTATCAGGCGGGCACCGCCAGCGGGAACCCGCTCGCGATGACCGCAGGCCTCGCCACCCTCGAGGTCCTCCGGCGCACGGGCCTCGGGGGGGTGAACCGCCTCGGAGATCGGATGCGGAAGGGTTTGGCGGACGCCGCCGCGGAATACGGATTCCGGGCGCAGGGCCTCACGTCGATGTTCCAGCTATTCCTCACCGCCAAGCCCGTGCGATCGTACGAGGACGCCCTGGCGTGCGACACGAAGGCCTTCCACCGGCTGTTCCTCGCGCTCCTCGACGAGGGCGTCTACCTACCGCCGTCGCAGTTCGAAACGTGTTTCCTCTCCACGGCCCACACCGCGAAAGACGTGGACGCGACCCTGGAGGCGTTCGCGAAATGCCTGGCCGACGTACGATGACCCTCGCGACCCGGGGCAGCGAGCTCGCCCTCGCGCAGACGCAAGACGTGTGGGACGCTCTGGCCGCGCGCTTTCCCGAGCTCGAGCTGCGGAAGGCGGTCGTGAAAACGTCCGGCGACGTCCTCGCGGACGCGGCGCTCCGGGACTTCGGTGGGAAGGGGGCGTTCGTGACGGAGATCGACGAACGCGTCCGGGCGGGCGAGGCGGACGTCGCGGTCCACAGCCTGAAGGACATCCCGACGACGACCGATCAAGGGTTCGTCGTAGCAGCGATCCTGCCGCGTCCGGCGTTCGAGGACGCGCTCGTCTCGAACCACGCGCTTGCGACGCTGCCCCACGGGGCGCGAATCGGCACGTCGAGCGTGCGTCGGCGAGCGATGCTTCTCCGCGCGCGGCCGGACCTCCATGTGGCGGCGATCCGGGGAAACGTGCCGACCCGGGTTGCGAAGTGGCGGCGCGGGGAGTACGACGGGGTTGTCCTCTCCGCCGCGGGCCTCTGGCGCTTGGGAATCAACGCCCCGCATGAGGTGCTCGACCCGGACGTGTTCGTCCCCGAGCCGGGGCAGGGCGCCGTCGCGTGCGTGTGCCGGGCGGGGGCTCCCGAGGAGCCGTACCTCCGGGCCATCGACGACCGCACGACGCGGGTCGAGGTGGAGGCGGAGCGGGAGGTGCTCCACGCCCTCGGAGGCGGATGCGTCGCGCCGGTCGGCGTCCACGCGACGCTCCGGGGGGATGCGCTGACCATTCGCGCGATCGTCCTCTCCCTGGACGGACAGACCGCGATTGCCGTGCGTCGCACGGTGGCCGCGAAGGACCCGAAGCGCGAAGCGAACGCGATTGCGGAGGAGCTCCGGGGGATGGGGGCGGACGCGCTCCTCGAGGAGGCGCGGCGTGCGGGGTGAGCGCGGGGCGCGGAGGCCCCGGCTTGCGATCTTCCGGCCCGCGGAGAAGCTCGACGAGTCCGTCCGGCTTGCGGAGTCGCAGGGGTTCGAAGTGCTCGCCGTCCCGATGCTCGAGACCCGAGAGACCGAGGACCCGCGGTTCCCCGAGTTCCTGGAGAGGTTGGCGGCAGGCGCCGTGGACGCGGTCGTGTTCTCGAGCAGCAATGGGGTCGGCTTCGCGTTCCACCAGGCGACCGCGGCAATCGGCCAGGAGCGCTTCCGGACTGCGCTGAACGGGGCGCGGGTCGTCGCGATCGGGCCCGCCACCCAGCTCGCCCTCGAGCGCTTCGGCGTCTCGGCGGCGTTGCCGAAGGAGCACAGCTCGCGCGGGATCGTCGAGCACTTCAAGCGTCGGCGGATCGCCGCCAAGCGCGTCGTCCTCCTCCGCAGCCGGCAAGGGTCGCCGGAACTGCACGAGGGGCTGCGTTCCATGGGATGCGAGGTCACGGACATCTCCCTGTACGAGGTGGGTCTCCCGGGGGATCTCGCGGACGTGCGCGCGTTCTTCGACCGCGTCGTGCGGGGCGAAGTCGATGTGTACGCGTTCCTCAGCTCGTTGACCGTGCGCAACTTCTTCGACCTGGCGGCGGTGCTGGGCGTGGAGGACGCAGTCCGCGCGGCGCTCGCACGGGCGACGGTGGCGGCGATTGGCGGTCCGACGAGGGAGACGCTCGAGGGGGAAGGCATCCGCGTGGCGGTCGCGCCGCCGCGCGCAACGTTCGCGGACCTTCTCGACGCCCTCGGCAGGGCTTGCTTATGAAGTGATGCCGCCTGTCCCGCGACGGGACTGGAGGGCTTCTCCCTCTCGGTGCAAGCCCCTCGTTCTCCGTGGCCGGTTGTGGCCTCCATGGCGGCGATGGCAAAAGGCCTCGCGGCGGGCGATTCTGCTCAGCGCCGTTTCGGCCGCGCCACATCCAACGATCCTCCCCTGGTGCAGAGAGACCCTGCACACGTGCTTACGGGCCTCATAGACATGTCCGCGGACCCCGGGCAGGTGTCTACCGGCTCGGTACCGGTGTCCGCCGTCCCTTCGGAGGCGCCCCGGAGGGGGTTGGCGGGCCTCGGGGACGGTGCCGCGGGTGCTGGGCCGCGGCCCGAGAACGGAAAGGGAACGGGGCCGAGCTCACTCGGTCGGCTTCCAAATCACCTGATATTAGGGGAGGTCCCACCATGCCACATCGGGCGAGGGCGGCGAGCTCCGGCGCCGCTGCTTTATAAGCCACCTGCCATCCTTGTCTGTGGCCATGCGTCTCGAACACCTCATGGTGATGAACTACAAGTCCATCCACCATGCGGAGGTCGACTTCGGCGGCCTGACCTGCCTCGTCGGCCCCAACAACTCGGGCAAGAGCAACCTCCTCGATGCCCTCGCGTTCCTGCGAGATGTCGCTGTCACCCAGCACTTGGACACGGCGGTCGGACTGCATGGCGGCAGTCATCTGCGCTACTTCGGTGCCCCTGCCAACGAACCGACGATGGTGGAGCTCACCGCCGTCGCAACGGAGGAAACGGACGGTGCTCCAAGCGGGTCGAAGTTCAGGTACAGCTTACGCCTGGCTCCTGATCTAACGAATGTGGAGACGGAGCAGTTCAAGCGATACACGGGAGGTGAAACTCACCACCTGTACACAACAAACTGGGTGGAACACCGGGCGTGGCAGATCGAGGCAGGCGGGGAGAAATTCGCGTATGGGGGCAACCCGCTCTCCGCCCTATTCTTTGAGCAGGAGTGGGGCAAGGTCCCGGGTCGCGCGCAGTTCAAGAAGTTCCTCAAGTCCTTCCAGTTCTACAGGTTCATGCCGGACCATCTTAAGCGCCAGGGACCGGCTCGCCGCGTCAATCGCCTCGACCGGGACGGCGCCAACTTCGCGGGCTATTTCCACACGGTCCAGTCCCACTACCGGCCTTCCTACGGACGGATCGAGGAGGAGCTCCGGAAGAACTTCCCTCACATAGCAGAATTGGCGACCGATCTGACGGAGGACGGGCAGGTCGAAGTCTCCATACGCGAAAAGTGGTTCAAGACCCATTCCTCTGGCCGCCACCTCTCGGATGGCCTCGTCGGTTTCCTGGCCCACCTCGTGGCCCTCTACGGTCCGGACGAGCCGGCGGTTGTCGCCTTCGAAGAACCGGAGAACTATATTCACCCTCTCCTGATGGAGAGGCTCGTGGACATGCTGAAGGGGGCCTCCGAAAGCCAGCAGGTCATACTTTCCTCGCACTCCATCCCGCTCATCAACCGGCTTGAACTGGCCAATCTCCTCATCGTGGAGCGCGGGCAGGACGGAGGAACCAC
The DNA here is from genome assembly GCA_964396265.1 of uncultured Methanomassiliicoccales archaeon. Lineage (GTDB taxonomy): Archaea > Thermoplasmatota > Thermoplasmata > RBG-16-68-12 > EA-27 > EA-27. The sequence goes on along the minus strand of CAYNEM010000001.1, from coordinate 176,937 downwards.
GACCCGGCGGGTGGAGGCAAAAGCGGACCTCCTCGCCGCGTTGAAAGAGTGGGCGCTCGGAGAGGCCTATGCCTCGGGTGTCCTCGATGCCGCATAGGATCGCCATCGCGACCGAGGGCGTCTCCGACAAGGCCGTTTTGGAGACGATCTGCCGTCGCGCGGGCCATGTCGCCAAGGCGGTATCGCCGGGGTCCGGCGGCAGGGCCCTCCTGAAGCGCGACTTCCACAAGATCCTCGGGACCCTAGAAGTCACCTTCCGGCCCACTCACTTCGTCGTCGTCCCGGACCTGCATCCCGAGCTGGACTGCCCGCGCGAGGCGGAGGCCTGGCGGGAAGAGATTCGGAGGCGCTTCCGAAAAGCGCAACTTTGCCTGTCTATCTGGGAGATCGAGGCCTGGTTGTTGGCGGAGCCCACGCCCGTAAGGCACGTGTTGGGGTTCAGGGAATTCACCCACGCCAACCCCGATCAGGTCGGCGACCCCAAACCGTCGAGGGTATTGGAAGAGCTTTACAGGAAGAAGTACGGTTACCGCGGCGCGGCGTACCACAAGGAGCGCGATGGAGAAGCGCTCGCAGGACATCTCGATCTGGATGTGGCAGCGACACACTCCCCCAGCCTCGCCCACTTCCTCAAGGTCATCGGAACGAGACAGACGCAACTTGTGACGTGAGCCGTCACGTATCATGGACGCCCACTTCCGGCCGGAGGACCCCTTCTCCGCGTGCTAGTAGGCCTTGGTGGACTCGATCTTGCGGCGACGAGCCATCGGGAAAAGCACACCCCTATTCTTCGATCGCGTCGCATGCTTCGAACCCTGCTTATCGGTTTGGACGGTCCTCGGACGGAACGTTTAATTCCCGTCCCGCTTTCGACGCGACCGTGCCCGAGGACGGCCCGCAGTTCGTCCACTTCTCCTTCTACAAGCTCGACATTGGCTGGCGGCGACTCCCGGAGGAACTGAAGGAGGAGAGTAAGGGGGAAGCCCGCCTCATCCTCGAGAAGTGGGCGGGCCGCCTCACGATCCTTCCGTACACCCTCACGGGCATCCGCGGGGACGCGGACTTCCTGCTCTGGAAGATCGGCGACCGCGTGGAGGACTTCCAGGGGTTCGCGACCTCGCTCCTTGACACCACGCTCGGCGGCTACCTCGAGACGCCGTACGCGTACCTCGCGATGACGCGGCGCTCGAAGTACGTCGGCGGCCACGAGCACGAGGGCGGCCACGGGACCACCGCCAAACTCGAGCCGCTGGGGAAGCCGTACCTCATGGTCTACCCGTTCGTGAAGACCCACGAGTGGTACCTTCTCCCGTTCGAGGAGCGGAAGCGCCTTATGGGCGAGCACTTCCGGATCGGCCACAAGTACCCGAACGTGAAGATCCACACGACGTACTCGTACGGGCTCGACGACCAGGAATTTGTCCTCGCGTTCGAGACGGACGACCCGGAGAACTTCCTGAACCTCGTCGAGGAGCTGCGGTTCGCGGAGTCGCGGAAGTACACGTTGCGGGACACGCCGACCTTCACGTGCGTCGCGGTCCCCGACTTCGGGGCGCTCCTGGAATCGCTGGGCTGAGGCGAGCCCTTATTTCCCTTCACAGGTTCGCTCGGCGGATGCAGGACCGATTCCTCCGCGCGTGCTGGCGCAAGCCCGTGGACCGCACGCCCGCATGGTACATGCGGCAGGCGGGGCGGTACCTCGCCGAATACCGCGAGCTCCGGGAAGCGCACGGGGTCCTCGAGATCGCCAAGACGCCGAAACTGGCGGCGGAGATCGCCCGCCTCCCCGTCGAGAAGCTCGGCGTCGACGCCGCGATCCTGTTCGCGGACATCATGCTCCCGCTCGAGCCGATGGGCGTGGGGTTCCACATCGAAGACGATGTCGGCCCCGTGATCCACAACCCGATCGCGGAGCGGAAGGACGTGGACCGCCTGGCGGCGATCGACCCGGAGAGGGACCTGACCTTCGTCGCGGAAACGATCGGCCTCCTCCGGGACGCCGTGGACGTGCCCGTCATCGGCTTCTCCGGGGCCCCGTTCACGCTCGCCTCGTATCTGATCGAGGGCCGCCCGTCCCGGGACTTCGCGAAGACGAAGGCGCTCATGTTTCGGGACGAGACGACGTGGCGCCGCCTGATGGAGGTCCTCGCGAACATGGTCGCGACGTACTTGCGGTTTCAGGTCAAGGCGGGCGCCCACGCGGTCCAGCTGTTCGATTCCTGGGTCGGCGCCCTCGGGCCGGCGGACTACGCGCGCTACGTCCAGCCGTTCTCCCGCGCGGTGTTCGAGGGGACGCGTGGCCTCGGCGTTCCGCGGATCCACTTCGGCACGAACACGGCCACGCTCCTCGAGCAGATGCGGGACGCGGGCGGCGAGGTCCTCGGCATCGACTGGCGCATCCCGATCGACGAGGCGTGGCGGCGTCTCGGGGACGGGGTCGCGGTGCAGGGAAACCTCGATCCGGCCGCTCTCCTGGGAGGGAAGGACTTCGCGGTCGCGCGGGCCCGGGAGGTCCTCGAACGTGTCGGGCGACGACCCGGCCACATCTTCAACCTGGGCCACGGGGTCTCGCCCGGAACCTCCCCCGACGTCCTGGCAGCGGTCACGGAAGCTGTCCACGCATTCGGGAGGGAGTCGTCGTGACGGACGAGGTCGCGGTCCTGTTCATGGCCTACGGCACGCCGCAAACGCTCGACGAGGTGGGGCCCTACTTTACGGATATCCGCGGCGGGCGACCGCCCTCCGACGAAGAGCTGAAGAACCTGCGCGCCCGGTACGAGGCCGTCGGCGGGCACACGCCCCTTGTCGCGATCACGGAGCGACAGGCGCAGGGCGCGGAGCGGCTCCTGCGGGACCGCCGCCACGCGGTCCGCGCGTACGCCGGCATGAAGCACTGGCACCCGTTCATCCGCGAGACCGTCGGGCAGATCATCCGCGCGGGTCACCCCCGCATCGTCGCGGTCCCCCTCGCGCCCTTCTACTCCGCGGTGAGCACGGGGGGGTACGAGAAGGCGGTCGACGAGGCCGTCGCGGGCAAGGACGTGTCCGTCACCTTCGTGAAGGAGTGGTACGACGACCCGAAGCTGTTCGATGCGTGGCGCGCGATTCTCCGGGAATCGCTCGCGGGGCGTGCTCTTGGCGGGGACGGCCACCTCGTGTTCACCGCCCACAGCCTGCCCAAGTCGCGGATGCCCCCCGGAGACCCGTACGAGCACCAGCTCCGCGCGCTCGCCGCCAAGCTCGCGGATGCGGTCGATGTCCCCGCGTGGACGTTCGCGTTCCAATCCGTCGGCATGGTGGGCGGGGAGTGGCTCGGGCCCGAGGTCGAGGAGGTCACGGACACCCTCGCCACGAACGGCGTCAAAGAGGTGCTCGTCGCGCCCCTCGGGTTCGTCGCGGACAACCTGGAGACCCTGTACGATCTGGATCGCAAGCTGGCTGCGCACGCGAAGGGGAAGGGCCTCGCATTCCGCCGGACGCCCGCGCCGAACGACCGCCCCGACTTCTTGGCGGCGCTCGCCCACGTCGTCGCACAACACCTGTGATGCACGGCCTTGCACACCGCACGTTCTGAAATCTTAAGTACGAGCCTCGGTTAGTCCGCTCGCCGTGCTCCCGCTCGTCAGCGCCCACGTGACGCACAGGTGGGTCGACATCGAGCAACTCGAGCTCGTGACGGCGAAAGAGGCGAAGTCGCTTCTGGCGGCGGTCCGCGCGCTCCCCGGCGTTCGCGAAGCGGCAATCCTGAAGACGTGCAATCGCGTAGAGGTGTACGCCGCGGTCGGCGGCCCCGAGGGGCGCAAGAGCCTCGAGTCGATCACCGCGAACTTCCTCCCCCAGGAACTCGAGGGGACCGTCCGGTTCCTTGAGGGGCGCGAGACGGTCCACCACCTGTTCCGCGTCGCGAGCGGCCTCGACTCCATGATCGTCGGGGAGGACCAGATCCTGGGACAGGTGAAGGAGGCGCTCGCGTTCGCGCGCGGGGAAGGCGCCTTGGGCCCCACGCTCGACCGTTTCTTCCGGAAGGCGATCGCGGTCGGGAAGCGCGTGCGGACGGAGACGGAGGTGAACGAGGGCTCCGTGTCGGTCGGGAGCGCCGCCGTGGATTTGGCGAGGAAGCTCCTCGGCGACCTGACGGGAAAGGTCGTCCTCGTCATGGGGGCGGGGGAGACGGCGACGCTTGTCGCGAAGGCACTCGCGCGATGGAAGCTGAAGGCGATCTTCGTCGCGAACCGGAGCCACGAGCGGGCCGCAGAGCTCGCCCGGGAGTTGAACGGGATCGCGATCTCGTTCGAGGAGATGCCGAAGTACATCCCCGTGAGCGACGTGATCATCGGAGCGACGGGGGCGCCCCACGTCGTCCTCTCCAAGGAAGAGCTCGAGGTCATGCTCGCGCATGCGAGCCGGGTGGATCCCCTCCTCATCATCGACATCAGCAACCCGCGGACGATCGACGAGCACGTCGCGGAGATCCGCGGCGTGGAGTTGCGGAACATCGATGGCCTCCGCGAGATCGCGCAGGAGAACCTCCGGCTCCGCCGGTCCGAGGTGTTGGCTGCGGACCGGATCGTCGATGACGAAGTCGAGGCGTTCCTCGGAAAGGCGGAGGAGACGCCCGCGGACGACCTCGCACGGCGGCTGTACACGAGGGTCCGCGCGCTGCGGGACGAGGAGTATGGCGAATTCGCACGGAAGATCGCCGGCCTGACGGAGGCGCAGCGGGAGGCCGTGCGCGCGATGCTCGACAGTTTCGCGAACAAGATGCTCGCGCGCCCGACGCAGGCGCTGAAGCTCGCGGCGCGCGAGGGGGACACGGAGACCCTGCGGACCGCCGCCAAGCTGCTCGGGCTCGAGGAAGAGTGATGTACCCCGCGGTACGCATGCGCCGCCTTCGAGCGAACCCGAGGATCAGGGATCTCGTTCACGGAACGCGGTTGAGTCCGAAGGACCTCGTGTATCCGATCTTCGTCGACGAGCGCGCGAAGGCCCCGCAGCCCATCGCCGCGATGCCCGGGATCCACCGCCAAAGCCTGGGGACCGTGGCGAAGGACGCAGGAGAGGTCGCGGACCTCGGGATCCCCGCGGTCCTCCTGTTCGGCATCCCGAGGGAAAAGGACGAGGGCGGCTCCGGCGCGTACGCGAAGGACGGCGTTGTCCAAGAAGCCATCCGTCGGATCAAGGAGGTCGCGGACGTGGCGGTGATTGCGGACCTGTGCCTCTGCGAGTACACGAGCCACGGGCACTGCGGGCTGCTGCGCGGCGCGCGGATCGACAACGACCGCACCCTCGAGGTGTACGGGAAGATCGCCGTGAGCCAGGCGCTCGCGGGCGCGGACATGGTCGCCCCCAGCGGGATGATGGACGGGCAGGTGGCGGCGATCCGGAAGGCGCTCGACGAGGCGGGGTTCGAGGAGCTCCCGATCCTGTCGTACGCGGTGAAGTACGCGTCCGCGTTCTACGGGCCGTTCCGAGAGGCGGCGGAGGGGGCGCCGAAATTCGGGGACCGCAGGAGCCATCAGATGGATCCCGGGTCCGCGGTGCAGGCGCTCCGGGAGGCAAGGCTTGACCTCGCAGAGGGGGCAGACATCCTGATGGTGAAACCAGCGATGCCCTACCTGGACATTCTCGCGAGCTTGCGACGGGACATCGACGTGCCGTTGGCAGCGTTTCAGGTGAGCGGTGAATACGCGGCCCTCAAAGCGGCGGCCGCGAACGGGTGGCTGAACGAGGAGCAGACCGTGCTCGAAAGTCTTATCGCGATTCGGCGAGCGGGCGCAGACTTCATCCTCACATACTTTGCCAAGGATTACGCCAAGCGCCTTTAGGAACACCAACCCGTTAGAACGGCGATGGGGTGTCGTCCAGATAGCCAGCGGAATCAGGATTTCTCGCGCTCTAGGGATTCGTCGTGGGCCCTCCTACGGGATGGCGAAGGGCCACATACCGTCGAGTATACGCCGCAGTCCTGTAGAGGAAGAGCGCCATCGACGCCGCGAGCAGAACGACGATCCACAACTCCTCCGTTCCCACGAATCGCCAGAGGACGAATGCGTGCATCGCGGTGAGGGTGATGAATCCAAGCGTCCTCTTGCGGACATGGAGCAGCTCGAGGTGCGCGTCTCGTCGTACGGGTTCCGGGCGAGGACGCTTCGAGAGCCTGGCGTAATGCACGAGGCGTTGCAGGAAAAGCGCGATGGCGACCGCCAGCAAGATAGAGATCGGCACGTCCCCCCTGGCCAGCGTCCGCTGGAGGAGCCAAATGTGGAGCATGAATAACCCGAGGAACAACGTCATCATGAGCGGGGCTCTGCGTCGACCGGTCATTGCGGGCAGAGTCCGAACCTCGCTCGCTATATAGTTGTGTGTGGGGGGCACGGATTCCAAGCGAGGTTCCGTGAAGCGATGGGTACCGTCACGTGAGTGAACAGTTTACCGAGGATGGTGTCCTCCCGTGTTGACCATCGGTACCGCGTCCGTCACCAGCCTGTCGTGATGATGGGAAGTGAACTCTTGCGACGATGGTCATCTTGCCCGCGCAGACCGTCTCGTCCGGCTGGATTCGCTACATTTTTGATATCTCGCGGCGTTGTATAAAGGTTATGCGACAAGATTCGTAGCTCAAACTCAATACATCGGCTGGCTCGGGTCCACGCGCATGACCCAGGCGTCGATGCCGCCCTGGAGGTTCTTGAGCTTATGGAACCCGAGCTCCCGCAGGAACTGCAACGCGCGCGCGGATCGCTCCCCGACCTTGCAGTGGAGCACGATCTCGTCCGCGGTGCTCAGCTCGTTGACCATGTACGGCAGCTGCGCGAGCGGGATGTGGATCGACCCGGGGATGCGGTTGATCTGCCGCTCCATCGGCTCCCGGACGTCGAGGACGACGACGGGCTCGTCCTTGTCAAGCTTCGCCTTGAGCTCCTCGGCGGTGATCCAGTACTCCGACCCGACGTCCGCGGCCTGCGGCGTAATCCCGCAGAACGCCTCGTAGTCGATGAGTTCCTTGATCGTCGGGTTCGTCCCGCACACGGGGCAGTCGGGGTTCTTCTTCAGCCTGAGTTCGCGGAACTTCATCGTCATCGCGTCGAAGAGCAGGAGGCGGCCGACGAGGGTGTCGCCCCGCCCGAGGATGAGCTTGATCGCCTCCGTCGCCTGGATGCTCCCGACCACTCCGGGGAGCACGCCGAGCACGCCGCCCTCCGCGCAGCTCGGGACGAGCCCAGGCGGCGGCGGCTCCGCGTACAGGCATCGGTAGCACGGGCCCTTCGCGGCCCAGAACACGGACAACTGGCCCTCCCATCGGAAGATGGAGCCGTACACGTTCGGCTTCCCGAGCAGGACGCACGCGTCGTTCACGAGGTACCGCGTCGGGAAGTTGTCCGTCCCGTCGATCACGACGTCGTAGTCCTTCAGGATGTCCATTGCGTTCGCCGATGTGAGTCGCGCCTCGTGCGCCTCGATGGTGATGTTCGGGTTCACGCCGTGCAGCCGTTCCTTCGCGACCTGCAATTTCGGCCGCCCAATGTCGGACTCCGAGAAGAGGACCTGCCGTTGGAGGTTCGAGTGCTCGACCACGTCGAAGTCGAGAAGGCCCAACCGCCCAATGCCGGCCGCCGCCAGATACAGGCCGAGGGGCGCGCCGAGGCCGCCTGTCCCGACGATGAGGACGGAGGCCTCCTTCAACTTCTGCTGTCCTTCGATCCCGACCTCCGGGAGGATGAGGTGGCGGCTGTACCGCTTGATCTCCTCCATCGTGAACGGGAGCCCGCCCGCCTGGCGTCGGGGCGGTGCGGTCAGGGCGGCCTGCCGCTGGACGAACGAGCCGCCCGCGATGCTTGGTACGATCGACACGGTGGCGCCCGGCGGCACCTCCGTCTCCTCCTTGCGGAGGTACCGGATGTCCTCGTCGTTCACGTACACGTTCACAAAGTTCCGGAGCCGGCCGTCGTCCCCGTACAGGTGGCGGCGGAGCCCTGCGAACTGGCGGGTGAGGTCCGCGAGCACGTCCTTCACGGGGCCCGCGGGCACCTCGACGACATCGCGGCCGTCCGCGTACTGGCGCAGGGCGGTCGGGATGTACACCTTGACGCTGACCATCGCGCTTCCTCCCGTGATAACGGGGTTATGCGATTGCAGTCGGCACTTCCTTAAAAGCCCTTGGCTCCTCCGTGAGGACCCACGCCGTGAACTCCGCGGGCGCGCGATTCCGCACCGCCAAAATCGTGTACACATACCAGGGCCACGCGCGCTCGAGGTCGAACGCGGACGGGCGCGCTGGATGGTCCGGGTGCGAGTGGTAGAACCCGATGTGCTTCAGCTCACCGCGGAACTCGCGGTCGACCTTCAGCACGTCCCGCGGGTCAATCGCGTAGCGAACCTCGCGCATCTCCGGACGGACGTTCCGCGCGCGTCGGCCCTCCGTGACGTGGCGCACGTCGCCGTCCTCCCTGCCGATCAGGAAGCCGCAACATTCCTCTGGATACGTCACTTGCGCGTGCGCGCGGATCAGCTCGACGACGGACCGGGGGATCCGGACTTCCATCCTACCGCTCCCAGTACGCCTCCCCTAGGTACTTGTCCCCCGCATCGGGGAAGACGGTGACGATGACCCCGGACGTGAGTCTGCGGGCGACCTTGAGGCACGCGGCCAGCGCCGCGCCGGAGGACGTGCCGACGAGAAGGCCTTCCTCTTTCGCGAGCCGCCGCGTGTGGGCCTGCGCCTCCTCCGTGCTCACGGTCAGGTGCTCGTCCGGAAACTTCGAATCGTAAATCCCGGGCACGATCGCGCTCTCCATGTGCTTGAGCCCCTCGATGCCGTGGAGGGGACCGTCGGGCTGGAAGGCGATAATCCGGACTTGGCGGTTGTAGGCACGAAGCCGCCGGCCCGTGCCCATGAGCGTGCCGCTCGTCCCGAGACCCGCCACGAAGTGCGTGACCCGCCCGCGCGTCTGCTCCCAGATCTCCGGGCCCGTCGTCTCGTAGTGCGCGCCCAGGTTATGGGGATTGTTGTACTGGTCCGCGTACCAGTACTTCTTCGGGTCCGACGTCGCCAACCGCTTCGCCTGCCGCTGCGCCCCGTCCGTCCCCTCGAGCGGGTTCGTGGACACGATCTCCGCCCCGTATGCGGTCAGGACCCGCTTCCGCTCCTCGCCTGCGTTCTTCGGCAGGAACACGGTCACGGGATTCCCGAAGTACGTGCCGATCATCGCGAGGGCGATCCCCGTGTTGCCGGACGTCGCCTCGAGGATCGTCTTCCCCGGCGTGAGTTCGCCCGACCGGATCGCCGCCAACACCATCCCCTTGGCGGCGCGGTCCTTCACGCTCCCGCCCGGGTTCGTCCACTCCGCCTTCGCGCACAATTCGACGTGCGGCACCTCGCGGCCGACCCGCGACAGCTTCACGAGCTGCGTGTTCCCGATGAGGGATAGGACGTTGGGGGCGTCGACGGGTTCCATCGGCGCCACGGCGAACCGGCGCGCGTATGTGAAGATTTCCCGCACCTTGCGGAGCGCCTCCTCGAGGCGGTCCATGTCCCCCATCCCGTTGTACACGAAGACACGCGCGGCTGTGCGTACGCGGAATTTGCGAAGGAGTTCTACGAGAAGGTCACGCTCGCGGGCAGGCGGACCTCGCCGCACTCCCGCCGGACCCGTTTGCCGTCCCGATCGTCCGATTGCCCGCCACGGAGAGCCTGTTGACGATCGCGGGCGGCAGGGTGATTCCCGCCGCTGCCGAGTTCCAAGCTTTGCTGGCCTAACCGGGGCACGAGCTCTCCGGGTGCAGAGGCGCGTGCGAGAGTCGTGAGAGTCGCGACGAGACCCTGAAGTAGGGGGAGTGCGTAGTTCCCTCCATGCAGGAACTCCCCATGGTGGACACCGCCGAGGCAGAAACCCCGATCCTGATCGTCAGCCCGAAGGCCGCCGAGGCCTTCGCCGCCGGGCTCGCGGAGAGCGAGGCGAGAGCGGTCTACCTCGCCCTGGAGGTCGGCGTCGACGGTCGGGCACGCGTCCGCCTGGCTATGGCCAAGGAGCCGAAGCAGGGTGACGTCGTCACCGTGGAGCAGGGCGTCACATTCTACATGGACCCGGAGACCGCCAAGGAGGTCCGCGGCGCGACGATCGAGTACGAGGACTCCGCGGGCGGCGGCCGGTTCCTCCTCGGCATGCCCCACCGCCATGGCGGGGGCGGGTGCGGGTGCGGGGGGAGCCACGGGGGCAACAGCGGAGGCGGGTGCGGCTGTGGCGGGAACCACGGCCAGGGCGGTCAGGCCGGGGGCCACGACGGCGGTGGCGGGTGTGCGTGCGGCCGCGAGCACTGAGTCTCTGCGCTTAAGGCCTCTATCCCACGGGACGCGGCACCTTCGTCGCGTGGCGCAGACGCTCGAGGCCGTGCTCCTTGCACACGCCGTAGAACGCCCCGCCGTCCCCCTCAACGTATTCGGTCAACACCGCCGTTGGCGTCGGCTCGAAGGTCTCCGCGAGGTTACGCTTGCGCTCCATCAGCGGCTTGGCGGTGAGATCGATGCGGGCAAGGTCGGGATCCCAATCTGAATGAGCGCAGGACAGCTCCCGGATGACGCATGGCCGTGCCGTATGAATGAAGACGGTCGGTACAGCGTCCGTCACCAGCCTGTCATGATGATGGGAAGTGAACTCTTGCGACGATGGTCATCTTGCCCTCCAACTCCCGAGACGTTGAAACCAAGGAACTCCGATGAACCTCGGCCCCCGCGGCATGGGCGGCAAGTCCGACTCGCAATCCCCACGATGTCCATGCACGCCCTCGATTTCATATACCCCTACAAGGCCGCACCGAACTTTACAACTCCCCGTCCCTCCCATGGCTTCCCTGCCCCCACATGGGGGAAGAGGAAACCGAGATGACGAGGTTCGGACACGCGCAGGTCCTTGGCTTCTCCGAGGACGTGCAGAAGGCGATCGAGAAGGAAAGTGCGATCTTGAAGGAGAACGGCACGGACCCGGACGTCTTGCGCGCGTCAGTCGTCACGCACCGCGAGCGGACCGTCGCGCTGAACGCCGAGCAGGAGGCGTTGAAGCGGCAGCTGAAGGCGACGACGGGGGCGTACGAGAACTCCCTCCGGTCCCTGTACATCGTGAGCAGCGGGGCGCTGGACGTCCTGATCGCGGCGGCGCGGAAGGACAGCCACGCCGCCAAGAACCTCGGGCGCCTGCGCAGCCGCGTGCGCCACCCGCGCGACGCATCCAAGGGCGAGACCGTTCCCAAGTGACGCGGCCACTCTGGGTTCGTGGACCGTCGGGAAGGGGCCCCCCTCCCGTGGGACTCGCGTTCGGCTGACGGCAACAACGGTCGTCGACCTGCGGGTCGATTTCTCCTCGATTGTGAGAGACTCTCCCCCGGTCGAGGGCGTCTCCTCCCCGATCGAGGACGGGGACATCCCCATCAGAGGGAACCTCCTCCCCGTCGGGCGAAGTTCGCCTTCAATCGAGGGCACGCGGCCCCGAACTGAGGCGGGCCTCTCCCCGACCGATGCGACATCCCCCCCGAGGGAGGCCGAGGCCCCCTCGACCGCGGGAGGACCCCGCCCCGGGGGGACCGCACCGCGTAGCATCGGGCGAGTCCCGCCCTCGGCCGGGGGGACATTCGCCCCGAATGAGGGAGGCTTCCCCTGCATCGAGGGATGTTCCATCCGCCGTGAATCGGACCTGGTGGCGGCCCGCATCGCTCCCGCTGAAGCTGCGTCTATGCGCTCTCGACCGGACGCTCGGACTAAAGCCGTTCGCCTCGACGTGCCTGCGCCTCACGGGCGCGTAATACCTGTTGAGCCTCCTCCTCATCGCCCCCGACGTCGCCTCCCCGTCGACCCCGCTCTCCGTCTTCGTCCAGGACTTCGGCCTGATCCTCCTCGGGATTCCCCTCTTCGTGCTGCCCCTCCTCAGCCTGCGCGCGAAGCTCGTGGCGGCCCGGTCCGAGAAGGTGGCGTGGATCAACGCGCGGTTCCATCGGGTGATGCAGAGGGTCGAGTCGCACGGGGACTCGGAACTACCGCCAGGACTGCAGGACGAGTTCCTGAGCATCGACAAGATCCAGAAGGAGATCCAATCGATCAAGACGTGGCCGTTCGACGTCGGGGTCGTGGCGAAACTGCTGACGATCCTGCTGTCCGTCACCGCCATCCTCCTGGCGGGAGTTATTCGGAAGTATCTGGGGTTCTGATCGGCGCCCACTTCAGAAACGCGCCGGGCGCTACGGCCCATCCACAGGCGATGGTCAAGCCGCGGGCGACTATGTCTCATCGATTTTCATCTGGTCGTAGGCCGCAAGGTGTACAAGCTCTTGTAACCCGATCCGCAGGCCTTCCTGCAACTTGTCGATGTCGGTCTTGTCGACTAGAAACCGGCGACTGTGAGCGGCTAGGTCTCCCAAGCGCTTGAGCTTGGGGAGGGCGGTCTTCGCGTTCCTCGAGAGATTCCAGGCGGTTTCTGTAAGGAGCTGGTCTACAATCTCCTTCAGGGGGAGGAAGTCGCCCTTGCCGTCCTTGATCTTCTGAGCGAGTCCGTGGTTCTCAAACGTCTCGATGATGAGGGTCTCTAGGAGGCGGCGGAGCATCACGGCGGACGCATCGTACCAGCCTTGTTCGTAACACCCAAGCGCCTGACGCGCAATGGCTATCATGTAGGGGCGCGCTCCTGAGACAATGTTCAAGGGGAACAATGCTCCGACCGGCGCGTAGGCAGCGGTTACTCTAGCCGGCCTCACGCTTATCTCCAGAGTCTCAACGACCCTGGCCCTAACGAGTGCTCTCTCCCTGGGCGAGGAATCCGGATTGAACAAGCCATCTACCAAGGTCGCAATACCCTCCACGGCCTTCGCCACGTCCGACTCTCCCACGAACTCGGTTCGCAGCTGGTCAACGTCTCGACGCACCTTGATCTTCAGCGCCAGAAACTTCCGTGCGTAGAAGCCGTCACCTGTGAGCGATTTGTGATGCTTACGGGCGGTTCGCGCGACCTGAAGGACTTCGTCTACCAGCAGAGCGATATGCGATTCAGGAAGGGTCCTACCGCGGGCCATGCGACTACCAGTCCGAGTAGTGCAGGACGGCTGTGTTACCCCCAGCCGGAACACTCTTCTGCCGACGCAGCACCTGGCTCCTCGCGAATCGTTCCAACGGTCTCGTGAGATCGGAGTATCTGTAGTGACGGCCCCTTGCGTCGAGTTCGGAAAGGATGTCTGGAGCAGTCCGCGGCTTCTTGAAGAAACCCTCCGCTACAAGCTGTTGTAAGGCACCGGTAGGGCCCCTCCCACTCCTGGACCTCCTAAGCGTCGGCTGAGACGCTGTGGACGAAGCAGTGAGCTTCGGTTTCGGCTTCCCTTCGAGCGTCGGTTCGGACGATGCCAGCAGGTGGTCGAGGATCCGCTCAAACGCAGCCCGCCGCAACTCGGGATCCTTGATTCCCTGAACCATCTGCTCGGCTTGCGTCAGCACATCCGTAAGTTGCTTCAGCTCCATCGGGACATCCTCGCCTCCTAAGCAGCCGACGTCGCCATTTTCTCGACAGCCCGGATTCCCGCGTCGGTTATCTTGTATGACTTACGCGCCTGTTGCGACGTACCCGCCTTCTGCATCTGCACGACCAGACTCGGCTTCTGTGTGGCCAGCCGTCCCATCGGCAAAGTTATGTCTCGGACTCCGTGGCCGAGATCCTTGAGCCTCTTGTTAATGGCGAACGAGGTGACTTTCGTCGTGTCTTCCCTAACATGCAGCCAATACGCGATTACGAGCACCTTGCTGTCATCGTCCGGCGGGTTCAGGGCGGCGAAGAAGGAGGGGAGATCCTTAAATGAGGTTGGCTCACGCCTCAGCGGTTCCTTGTCATCGCGTCGGATTCCGGAACCGCCAAACCGGTCCAGTGCCCAGCGAGCAACCCGGGACGCGGCAGCGGAATCCAACTTCGACAGGATATCGACGAGTTGAGAAATCGCGTCCGCCTCGCCCTTTGCATCCGTCTCCGTCGCGATGCTCTCTCCCTCCCGCGCGAGAGAGGCGAGGGAGCCTCTTAAGTCTGTTGGCTCGCGCGGGCCACCTTGAAGTTCACTGCGGAAACCTCCAGCGGCGAGGCAAGAACCTCCTTTACCGCGACGTCGCAACGGTTCCGCGAAGATCCTGAACCACGTTCGATGGCGCGTGTACCGCCAGCGGGCGGTCCGGCTCGGGGCGAGGGGGCGAGGCTGCAATTCGCAAGGCTCGAACGGAAGAGATAGTCGAGCGTCCGTGGGAATCGGGTTCCCCGACACTTTTAAGCCTAGGAACTCGGATGGACTAGGGCCCCTGCAGCGTGGGGAGGGGTATCGGGCATAGGGGGACGTCGGCCTCCCGGCGGAGGCCCCCGAGGCACACGGATGAACGGTCGGTCTCAAGCGATCCCCGCGGTGCTCCTTGCACTGCTCGCCGCCAGCGTGCTCATACCTCCGCCCTCGCTCGTGGCGGCGGACCCAGACATTACGGACGCCGGCGGCGGCTTCAAGAATGCGACGTGGGACTTCGCGCCGGCCGCGGATTACAACGTCACAAACGTCACCGTGGCGACCGGGGATGCCTCGCTGGCGAAGAAGGGCGGGTGGACGAACTACACGAACGATGCGGAGTTCTGGGACGCGAACGAGAGCACGAATCGCGTCAACGTGAGCTCCGGCGTGCGTTTGGAAGGGAGCACCGCCAACCTGATCACCGACGGAACGTTCGATCAGGATCCGGGGCCGGACTGGACGTACACGAACGGGCCCACGGGCAACGTCTCTGCGGCGCGAGACCCCACCGCCAAAGGGACGATTTGGCACTCTACGCCGCGAACGCAGTTCGACTCGATGGTTGACTGTTGCGCGCTTCCTACTCCAAATTGGACGGCCTTGAGCGCGGGTGGTTCCAGTGCGATTTCCCAGGTTCCAGGGTCGATGCGCGACGACATCACGCTTGTCATTGGAGGGTGGTCGGGGGCCACACGTAACGACGGAGGTACGTGGGACTGGAGGCCCTACAACCGTTTGGCTGTCTGGATCGATGGTTCTGCAGCTGCCGGCGTCCAGGTGTATATCCACTTGGAGAACCTCGGCGGTGCCAACCCTTGGGACTACTCACCACCACTCGCTCTTGCGAGCGGATGGCAACGATACATCTTTAGCTACTCGGCTTTCCCGGGCAACGCTGCGACCATCGACCGACTGGACCTCAGATTCTCAGGACCCGCGGGATCATACACGACCTACATCGACGACATCGATCAGTTCAATCTGTCCGCTTTCGACGAAGCCGCCAAACTCTCGCAGACCTTCGGGAAGCCGAATTCGACGATCAACAGCCCGAACGCGGTCGTCCTGACGTTCGACGTCGAAGCGACCCTGTCCATCGACGTCCTCGGGTACTTCAACGTGAGCGTCGCCGGGATACTGGAATGGACGGAGACGCCCGTCGTCAGCGGCACGCGAACCCTGTATTTGGACCTCAGCGGCAACGTCGCTCTTCAGGCAAGCGGGCCGTTTCCCATTGAATTCGCGCTCCACCTCACGCGGATCGGGACCGAGGAGGCCTCGATGGCGGTGTGGATCGACAATGTGACCCTCACCGCCACGGACTACCGAAGTGGCTCGTTCACCGCCAACCCATGGACCCCCGGCTCCGCCGCCATCTGGACCACCGCCACGAACCTGTCGGATACGCCACCCGCGACATCCGTCGTCGTTGAGACGCGGACCGGGCCCACGCCCATCCCGGACGTGACGTGGTCCCCTTGGAACGCGACCTCCGGCGGCACCATCGGAAGCCCGCCGAACGTGTGGCTCCAGTGGCGGCTCCTCCTCAACACCGCCAACGGGAGCGAGACGCCCGTCGTCACGCGACTCAACCTCACGTTCGAACGCTACGCGCCCGCGGGCACCGTCACGACCGCGTCCTTCCTCCCCACGGACCTCCTCGGCTGGCGGTGGTTCTTCGCGAGCGACACGCGCCCACCGAGCACGTCCGTCGACTACAACGTCTCCGTTGGCGGCGGTCCCTGGGTCCCGGTCGTGGATGGCTCCGACCTGTCCGGTCTGACGGCGAACGCGACCGTCGTGCGCGCGAACCTCACCACCGCCAACACGAGCGTCACGCCGACGGTCGCGTGGTTCCAGATCCGCTACGAGTACCTCGGCCCCGTCTCGCGGATCGAGGTCACTCCCGACGACGTCACGATGTCCGCGGACGGCACGCAGGCATACACCGCCACGGGATTCGACGCGTTCGATCACATCGTCACGGGCATCACCTGCCTCTGGACTCCGGGCGCGGGGGCCCTCAACAACCGAACTGGCACGACCGCCACGTACGAGCCCACGATTCCCGGCACCTGGGAGATCCGCTGCGAGGTCGGGTCCGTCGCGGGGACCGCAAACGTCACGGTCACGACCGGTCCGCTCGCGCGCATCGTCGTGCTGCCGGACCCGGGCCTGGTCAACGTCACGAAGAGCATCAGCTTCTTCGCTGCGGGCGAGGACGCGGACGGCAACGCGGTCCCCCTGGCCGCCACGACGTGGACGACGACGATCGGGCAGATCTCCTCCGCGCAGACGACGCAGGCGACCCTCCAGGCCCCTGTGACGGAGGGCACCGGCACGATCACCGCGCGCGACGGGGCCGTCACCGGCTCCGCGTCCGTCCAAGTCCTCGGGCTCAACGCCCCGCGGATCAACGGCACGATCCCGGACGACAGCCGCCCCGAGGACTCGCCCACGTGGTCCCTCGACCTGACAACGTTCGCGCAGAACCAGGTGGACGCGGACGACACCCTCGCGAACCTGCGATGGACGATGACCGGCCTCGACGGCACGATCGTCACCGTCTTCGGCACGGGCGTCTTCGGACGCCACACGCTCTTCTTCACCCCGGTCCCGGACGCAGCCGGCACCGACGAGGTGAGGCTGCGACTCGAGGATCGCGGCGGCGCAAGAGATTCCCAGACGGTGAACTTCACTCTCACGCCCGTGAACGACCCGCCGTTCTTTCACCACGTCCCGGTGGTGTTCGTACGATGCGCGGAGGCCTACACGCTCGACTTCCGCCCGTACGTTACGGACATCGACCTCCCTCCCAATCCTCTCGGTCTCACGTCGGAAGACCCCAGCCACATCACGACGGACGGGACGAACGCGACGTATCGATACCCGTGCTCCATCAATCGAACCCTGTATGTGCGGCATCAGGTGAGCGACGGGCAGACGTCCGCGGAGGCGCTCGTCACGATCCACGTGACGGACAACCCGCCTCCGCAGCTGGTCAAGCCGATTCCGGATCTCACGCTCACGGAGGACGTGCGGCGGGAGGACGTCTTCACCCCGGACTCCCTTCGCGAGTTCTTCGACGACCCGGAGGGGGAGGCCTTCTTCCTGAGCTCGAACTTCACGCATCTCGACGTTGACGTGTGGGACCGCGGATACGTGCAGGTCAACGTCACAGGGGCCCCGAACTTCTGCGGCGTTGACCGGATCACGTTCCGGGCGACCGATCTGCGGGGCGCCTACCAGGAGTACACGATCCGCGCCACCGTCCTCTGCGTGAACGACGCCCCGGTCCTCGGCTGGACGGAGGACGTGCACGTCCAGTACAACGCAACGCACTCCCTCGATCTCACGACGTATGTCTCGGACGTCGACAACGCCCCGGAGGACCTCACGCTCAGCGCGGACGACTTCCCCCGGACCTCCGTAGACGGCTTCACGGTCTCCTTCCTCTACCTCTGGGCCCCCTCGGACTACAGCGTCGCGGTGCTCCTCTCGCTCTCCGACGGCCTCGCCATCGACTCGCAGGCGATCGCCGTCCGCGTGAGCAACAACCGGCCGCCTGAGCTGATCAACGCGATCGACCCCCTGCAGTTCGACGAGGACGAGACGGTCGTCGACGCGATCGACCTCTCGTTCCACTTCCAGGACGCGGAGGATGGGGACGCGCTGACGTACGTCCTCACCTCGAACAAGGTCACCGCCACGGTGTCCTCGGGACGCGTGACCCTCCGGCCTGCGGCCGACTGGTTCGGCCGGGAAGTGCTTATGATCCGCGCGACGGACTCGGGCGGGGCGTTCGCGATCGCCACGGTCGACCTCGACGTGCTCCCGGTGAACGACGCGCCTCGGATGGGCGACATCCCAGCGCAGGACCGCGTAGGCGGAAGGCCGTGGGTCGTCGACCTCCGCGACTACGTGTCGGACGTGGACGACGACCTCTCCGCACTGACGTTCGCGACGGACTCCTCGAACGTCCGCGCCGTCGGCTATCTCCTGCTGTTCGACTTCCCGTTCATGGACCGCACCTTGAACGTGCGCGTGACCGCATCCGACGGTCGGCTCCTCAGCGATGCGTCCATCGTGCGCGTGGTCGTTCAGGGCCCCGACATCTGGGCGCGCATCGGGTGGCCCTGGTCCGGGTTCGCCATGCTCGCCCTGGCGGTGGCCGGCTACTTCGGGTACACGCGGTGGATCGAGCGGCGCTTCTCGTTCGAGGACCTCTTCCTCGTCGGCCGAGAGGGCCGCCTCATCATGCACACGACGCGCACCCTGCGCGCGGGCCGCGACGAGGACCTCCTCGCGGGCATGCTCACCGCGATCGTGATGTTCGTCCGCGACTCGTTCAAAGAGGAGAACGAGGAGCTGAAGCGGTTCGAGTTCGGGGACCGCATCGTGGCGGTGGAGAAGAGCGACCACGTGTACGGCGCCGCGATCTTCGGCGGCGTCGTGCCCGACGGCGTGTACCTGAGCCTGCGGTACTTCCTCGCGGACATGGAGGACCGGTACGCGGACCGCCTGCAGCGCTGGTCCGGCGACGTCGCGGACCTGCCCGGGCTGAAGGCGATGATGGAGTACTTCGGGCGGCGGGGGAAGTACCGCATCGGGGACTGGAAGCGGATTGCAGGCTAGGGCTCCGAACGTAGGTCGTATTAGAACCTCCATCGTCGAGAACGTGTTCGAAAGGCTCATCCCCTCAAGTACGATGGTTCTCCGCATGCCCAACATCACGCTCTCGATCCCCGACGACCTCCATCGGAAGATGAAACGGCATCCGGAGGTCAAGTGGAGCGAGGTTGTCCGACGCGTGATCTCCGAGAGGATCCGGGACCTCGAAGCGATGGACCGAATCACCGCCAAGAGCCTACTTGCTCCCGCCGACGTGGGTGAATTGGACCACATCCTGAAGGCCGCCCTCTTGCGACGATACCCGCCGCGATCGGACGGATAGCCCGTTGCACTCCTCCGGCGTTGTGGCGCATGCAGCCGTCCTTATCACAAGTATGTGCGCGACTCGACGATTCGCCGCGTTCCCGCTCTGTCCCGACATGTCACGCGGTCCAGGAGGGAGCGCTACCGCCGCTTCCCCCCATATGCCGATACCGGCACCGCCACGCCCTCGGCGGTCGAGAGGAGCCGGGCGTCCGCGGTGTAGAGGGGCGCCCGGAGGTGCTCGGCGAGGCCTACATAGCTCGCGTCGTAGAGCGTCAGGCCGCGCTCGAACGCGATTGTCACGCTGGCGTCCATCCATGAGGCATCGGGCTCTTGGAGCGCGAGCTGCAGGTCGAGAAGGTCACGGACCGCAGCCTTCACGTCGTCCGACCCCAGCTCTTGGCTGTAACGCAGGGCATTGCCCACCTCCCAGACGAGCAGCGAGGGCGCGGCTAAGACGACGCGGCGCGCGATGTGGTCGTCGCGGAGGGCGAGCGCCTGCTCGGAGTGCTCTTCGGGGTTGAACCACTTCACCGCCACGGAGGCATCCACGACTATCGGCGAAGGTCCCGCCATCTCCGGACCTCCTTCGCCCCGCTCCAACGGCCTGACATCCTCGCGCGGATCGCGTCCATGCCTTTGGCGGCTCGAAGGGCGCGCCTCCGGTCAAGGTCCTTGCGGAGGTCCTCCTCCGCCTCGAGGCGCACTCGGATGGCCGCGCGGAGGACCTCGGACCAGTTCACGTCCGGCACCGACTCCATCCGGGACTTGGTGCCCTCGTCCACCTTGATGCTCACGACCTTCACGATACAGTGATATTACTTGTAATACTTAATTCTTACTTCCTGATTTCAGGAGTGCCACGAAGCGCCCCTGAGGCGGGAAGAGGCGCACCCTGCGCGCGGACCGCGACGAGGACCTCCTGGCGGGCATGCTCACCGCGATCGTGATGTTCGTCCGCGACTCGTTCAAAGAGGAGAACGAGGAGCTGAAGCGGTTCGAGTTCGGGGACCGCATCGTGGCGGTGGAGAAGAGCGACCACGTGTACGGCGCCGCGATCTTCGGCGGCGTCGTGCCTGACGGCGTGTACCTCAGCCTTAGGCACTTCCTCGCGGACATGGAGGACCGGTACGCGGAGCGCCTCGTGAAGTGGTCCGGGGACGTCGCGGACCTTCCGGGGCTGAAGGACATGATGGAGTACTTCGGGCGCCGCGGGCGATACCGGATCGGCGACTGGAAGCGGTTCGCGGGGTAGCGATGCGTCGCGCCGCCAAAAGGTCCTAGCCACCGCATACGATTGCCGCCGCCACCAGGTCTTCGCCGTGATGCGCGGCGACGACGACATCTTGATAGCCCTCTCTGTGCATGCCTGCGCTATGGCCGATGTCGTGACCATCCCCGCCAAGGAATACGAGTTTCTCCGGGAGTGCGTCCGGGTCCTGTACGAGGACATCCAGGAGCAGTTCCGACCCGAGTTCGTCCGGAGGGTCCTGCGGGCGAGGAAGCATCTCGGCGAGGGCGGAGGCGTCACCCTCCGCACGCGCAAGGAGCTGCGCGCGTACCTTGCCTCGCTCTGAGGCCCGATGCCGTACCACGCGGTCCTCTCGCGGGACTTCGAAAAGGCCCTGCGGAAGCTGAAGAAGCGCGACCGGGCGTTGTTCGAGCGCGTCGGGAGGAAGATGGAAGAGGTCCTCGGGGACCCGGAGGTCTACAAGCCCCTCCGCCATCAGCTCAAGGGGCTGCGGAGGGTCCACATCGGGCCGTTCGTCCTCCTCTTCGAGGTGAGGGGCGCCGTCGTGGAGTTCCTGGTCTTCGACCATCACGACAAGGCCTACGGACGATAGGTTCACAGGGCCACGCGGCACTCGCGCTTCCCTTCCGCGCGGACCATCTCGGACCAATTCACGTCCGCGAGGGAGACTCCATCGGAGTGTTGGTGCCTGATGACGACCTTCGCGGTGCAAGGACATCACTTGTAACACCTAACATTTGCTTTCCGTTACTTTCCGTCTTCGTCCGGTGGCGACGGTCCCACCTCAGGAACCTGTCGTTCGGGTTCCGAGGACGTGAGGAGCTTTTTCTCCACCGCCTTGGGCCTCGCCATCTTTCCGAGAAGCCGTCCGACGTGCTTCCGGTAGTCGTGCCCCGGCCTCCGCCGCCACGGCAGCTCGAACAGCCCGTTGATGTTCAGGTACAGCTCCGGCAGCAGCCAGAACGCGACGAGCATGAGCACCAGGAGCACGAGGAAGCTCAGCCCCTTCCCGTACCCGTTGTGGACGAACTCCCACTCGTCGCCTTTCACGTCGTAGTAGTAGATCACGACGACGTTGCGCACGAGGTTCATGACGTACGTGGAGGGCACGAGGATCCCGAGCACGAGGAGCTTCCGCCGCAGAGGGTCCGTCGTCCCGGGCACGAGCGCGGCGGTGATCGTGATCCCCTGGATGGCGGTGCACGCGAGGATGATGTTCACGACCGGCTTCCCGCCGGCCACGATCGGCGCGTAGATCTCCCCGCCGTTCACGCGCCAGAGACCCGTGTTGCCCACATAGTCGATCGCGCCCGTGTAGTATCCGGGGGCGACGCCGTTGAGGAGGAAAGCGGTCTGGTCCGCGACGACCTGGATGAGGCCGCCCGCGAGCGCGGGAATCCGGTCGAACGCGAAGTAGATGCCCGCCGCGAAGAACGCACCCCCGGCGAGGAACCGCAGGGGCTGGTACTCCTCCTGCCAATCGTAGGAGAGCTTCTCGTGATATCCGAGGAAGAGGAACACGGGGAGCGCGACCCCGGCCCCGAGGGTGTTCACGGGATCCCCCTGGACGAGGAACCCGGGGACCTGCAGGAACCAGAACACGCCGAAGAGCGCCCACCCGAGCGCGCGCGCGAGATGGCAACGGCGGTCCCGCCAGAGGAAGCCGACACCGAAGAGGAGGATGCCCGCGAACAGGATCGCGTCGAGGGCGATGCGGAGGTCCGCCACGCTCCTGTTGAGGGATGCGTCCGACTTAAAGCCAGCGTCGGCGCGTCAGGCCGTGCTTGCCGCAGCCCTGTGCGCTAGGTCTTTGCCGCAGCCCTCGTCTCGGCCACCTTCTTGAAGTGCTTGAGGCGCATGAAATTGTCGCGCTCCATCTCGTCGAGTCGCTGACGGATCCACGCCTCCGTCAACTTGAGCTCGGGGATGACGCGGTACTCGAGGGCGTTCACGCGGCGCTTCACCTTCTCGATCTCCTCGATGAGGCGGCGCATCGTCGTCTCGATCTCCGCCGCCACAATGATGTTCTCGACGAGATCCTCGTACGCCTCCGCCGCCTCGTCGATCCGCGCGCTCGTCTGGATGATGCCGTACCCGCGCTGCTCGATCTTCTTCCGGACCGCGCGCGACTCGATGCGGGGGACGACGATGCCCATGACGTTCCGCGTTTTCAAATCAATCGTCGGCTTCTCGAGGACCGCGAACGCCGCGGACTTGACGCCGATGGCCCCTTCGACCGCGCGCGCGATCGCGATGCGTTGCTCCGCGACCGCGTATTTCTCCACGAGGTTCGACCGCATCGTCTTCGCGCGGTCCAGGACGCGGAAGAATTCGACGATGAGCGCGTCCCGCTTGAGCTTGAGGAGGCGGTGCCCGCGCTCCGCGGTCTTCTTCGTCTTCCGCACAAGGAGGAGCTGGGACCGCGTCGGCTTGTACTGCCCGAGGACCATTAGGCCGCCGCCTTCGTCGCCTGCCGGACGCGCGGGTGGAACCGCTCCAGCGTCTTGCGGTCGATCTTGGTGAGCCACGCGTCCTCGAGCCCGGCCAGGAGCTTCCACGCGATATCGAGGGACTCCACGACGGTGCGGTCCTCCTCGCGGCCCTGGCGCACGTACTCCTGCTCGAACCGGTCCGCGAACTCGAGGAACCGCCGGTCGCGCTCCCCGAGCGCCTCCTTCCCGACGATCGCGACGAGGCCGCGCACGTCCTTGCCCTCCGCGTACGCGGCATACAGCTGCGAGGACACCTGCTTGTGGTCCTCCCGCGTCTTCATCACGTCGACCCCGGGCTCCATGAGGCGCGACAGGGACGGGAGCGGGTCGATCGGCGGGTAGATGCCCTTGCGGTGCAGCTCGCGCGACACCGCGATCTGGCCCTCCGTGATGTACCCCGTGAGGTCCGCGACCGGGTGCGTCCAGTCGTCGTCGGGGATCGCCATGATCGGGATCTGCGTGATCGAGCCGCGCTTCCCCTTGATCCGGCCCGCGCGCTCGTACAGCGTCGCGAGGTCCGTGTATGTGTATCCGGGGTAACCGCGGCGGCCGGGCACCTCCTCACGCGCCGCGCCGATCTGGCGCAGCGCCTCCGCGTAGTTCGTCATGTCCGTGAGGATGACGAGGACGTGCATGTCCTGGCTGTACGCGAGGTACTCCGCGGCGGTGAGCGCCATCCGCGGCGTGATGAGCCGCTCGACCGCGGGGTCGTCCGCGAGGTTCAGGAACAGGACCGCGCGCTTGAGCGCCCCCGTGCGCTCGAAGTCGTTCATGAACTGGCGGGCGTCCTCGTTGGTGATCCCCATGGCGGCGAAGACGACGGCGAACGCCTCGACCGCGTCCGGCACCTTCGCCTGCCGCGCGATCTGCAGCGCGACCTCGTTATGCGGCAGGCCCGCGCCGGAGAACAGAGGGAGCTTCTGCCCACGCACCAGTGCGTTCATGCCGTCGATCGTCGAGATGCCCGTCTGGATGAACTCCTTCGGGTTGTCGCGCGCGTACGGGTTGATCGCCGCCCCGATGATGTCCCGACGCTCGTCCGGGATGATCGCGGGCCCGCCGTCGATCGGGTCGCCCGCCCCGGACAGGATGCGGCCGAGCATGTCCTTCGACACGCCGAGCTTGATCGTCTCGCCGAGGAACTTCACGCTCGACGCGCGGTCGAGGCCCGCGGTGCCCTCGAACACCTGGACGACGACGATGTCCTTGCTCGAGTCGAGGACCTGGCCACGGCGGCGCTCGCCCGAGGAGGTCAGGACCTCGACGAGCTCGCCGTAGCCCACGTACTCCGTCTTCTCGACGAACAGCAGGGGCCCCGCGATCTGCGTGATCGTCCGGTATTCGCGCGCCATCACGCCACCTCAAGCTTGCGGAAGTCCTCTTCCATCATCGTCACGGCGCGCTGCATCTCCTCGTCGTACTTCTCCTCGAACTTCACGCGCGCGAGGAGGGCGCGGGATGGCAGGCCGACGAGGTCCCTCAGGGGGACGTCGAGTTTGAGCGCCTTGTTCCCGAGGTCGTGGAACTTCCGGATCGCGCGGATGAGCGTGAGCTGGCGCTTCATGGGCGCGAACGTGTCGACCTTGTGGAACGCGTTCTGTTGGAGGAAGTACTCGCGGATCATGCGGGCGATCTCGAGCGTGAGTTGCTGGTCCTCGGGCAGCGCGTCGGCCCCCACGAGCCGCACGATCTCCTCGAGCTCCGCCTCGTCCTGCAGGACGCGCGACGCCCAGTTCCGCAGCTCGGGCCATTCCTCCCCGACGTTCTTCCGGTACCACGGGTCGAGGCTCTGCGTGTACAGGGAGTACGATGTGAGCCAGTTCACCGCGGGGAAATGGCGGCGCTCCCGGAGCTTCGTGTCGAGCGCCCAGAACACCTTCGTGATGCGCAGTGTGCCCTGCGTCACGGGCTCGGAGAAGTCGCCGCCGCTCGGGCTCACCGCGCCGACGACGGAGATGCTGCCCTCTTGTCCGTTCAGCGTGGTCACGCGCCCCGCGCGCTCGTAGAACTCCGAGAGCCGCGCGCTCAGGTACGCGGGGAAGCCCTCCTCGCCGGGCATCTCTTCGAGGCGGCTGGAGATCTCGCGCATCGCCTCGGCCCACCGCGACGTCGAGTCCGCCATGAGCGCGACCGCGTACCCCATGTCCCGGTAGTATTCCGCGATCGCCATCCCCGTGTACACGGACGCCTCCCGCGCCGCCACGGGCATGTTGCTCGTGTTCGCGATCAGGACCGTGCGCTCCATGAGCGGCCGGCCGGTCTGCGGGTCCTCGAGGTGCGGGAACTCCGTGAGCACCTCCGTCATCTCGTTCCCGCGCTCGCCGCACCCGATGTAGACGACGATCTTCGCGTCGCACCACTTCGCAAGTTGATGTTCTGAGACCGTTTTTCCCGTTCCGAAACCCCCGGGGATGGCGGCGGTCCCGCCCTTCGCGAGGGGGAAGAGGAAGTCGAACACGCGCTGCCCCGTGATGAGGGGGACCGTCGGCAATTGCTTCTCGCGCACGGGGCGTGGCGTCCGCACGGGCCACGACTGCATGAGCGTGAGCGTGGCGGCGTCGACCTGCGCGATCGTCTCGTCGACGCGGAACTCCCCGGCCTTCACGTCCTTCACCGTGCCGGAGACCTTCGGCGGCACGAGGATGCGGTGCTCGACGAACTTCGCCTCCTGGACGAGGCCGAGAAGCTGGCCCGGCTGGACCTTGTCCCCGGGCTTCACGAGCGGCTTAAACGGCCATCGCTTCTGGCGGTCGAGGCCGGGCGCGCGGACCCCACGCAGGACGAAGTTGCCCATCCTTTCCATGAGTATCGGCAGCGGCCGCTGGATCCCGTCGTAGATCGACCCGAGGAGGCCGGGCCCGAGCTCCACGTTGAGCGGCTGCCCCGTATTCGCCACGGGCTCGCCGGGCCGTATGCCGCTCGTGTCCTCGTACACCTGGATCGTCGTCCGGTCCCCCGCGATGCGGATGACCTCGCCCATGAGCGCCTCCTTGCCCACGAGCACCACGTCGTACATCCGAGGGCGGATCCCCGTGGCGGTCACGACCGGACCCGCCACGCGATAGATCTCCCCCGCCGTCCCTGCCGCCTGCACCGTCGCTACCATGCTTGCACCTCACTTGAACAGGTCGATTCCGATCGCGCGCTTCACCTTCGCCCGGAGGTCCTCCTCCTGCTTCGCCCCGACCGCGATCACGACGGGGCGCGGCACCGTCTCGAGCCGCCGGCGCGTTCCGTGGCTCAACCGTTTCAGGTCCTCCGTGTTCAGGACCAGGATTCCGACCTCCGGATCGTCCACGACCTCGTCGACCTTCGCCTCCAACTCCTCCGGCTCGACGGAGTAGCACTTCCGGACGCCCGCGAGGCGGAAGCCGAGGACGAATTCATCGCGACCCACCACCGCCAATTCCATCAGATCACCAGGAGTTCCTTCATGGCCTCCGCGGGGAGGCCGTGCTCCTTGCCGCGCGCGATGATCCGGATGTTCTCCACCTCGCGGGTCTTGCGCGCGAGGAAGTCGAGCACGGGGAGAACGGACAGGGGATGGATGTGGGAGTAGCGCGAGGCGGTCTTGAGGTGGGCCTTCTCGAGCGTGCGCTCGACGTGCGCGACGCCCTTCGTCTCCACGACCCGGAGCGCCGCGGCGACGTCCGCGTGCATCGAGGTCCGCGCGAGGCGCGCGAGGAGGCCGTTCAGGTCGAGGGCGGTCATCGCGAGGAGCTCCTCCGGCTCCAATTCCAAACCCCCCTCGAGGAACACCGGGCGGTCGAACGAAGACTTCGAGCGCCACACGCGGAGGAGCGTCTTCAGGTTCAGGATGTCGATCTCCCGCCGCACGAACTCGCGGAACAGGCGGGACGGCTCTGTTCGCGGCTGGATCTCCTCGAGGAGGCGGCGGTAATACGCGTGCGCGAGCGCGTCCTCGTACGCCGCGAACCCCTTTGCGGGGTCGAACGACTCGCCCAGGCTCTCGCGCGCCTCCGCGTAGATCGTCCCCTTGAGCGCCTCGAACACTTCCTCGACCGTATCGAGGCCCACGAGCTTCCGGAGGAATGTCGCGTCGAGGTTTCCGGCCGCCACGAGGTCCTCCTCGATCTCCGCGTCCTTCGCGCCGAACAGCTTCCCGCGGAGGATCGTCTTGATGTTCGCGACGTCCCAGCGAGCCAGATACCCCGCCATCATGTCCCGCAGGCGCCCCTCGCACATATCGATGATCCGCCTGAACACGGACGCGAGGTTGTCCGCCGTCGCGCGCTCGATGAGGTCCACGTGCCGAAGGCGCGCGCCGTGCGCCAGGATCTCCTCCTTGTACGCCCCCTCGCCGAGGAACCTCGCGATCTGCGGGATCTCCATCTGCAGGAGCCGCGGGTACGTGTCCTCGGAGTACAGGGAAGCCTTCTTCGCCTTCACCCGCGCGGTCACGTACGGGTAGTTCCCGGGCTCGTACGGCACCTTCGCGACGAGGCGCCGCCAATACTCCCGAAGGTCCGCCTCTCCCTTCACGAGGGTGGCCATAGCGCGCCCGCCACCTCCTTGATCACGCCGCCCCACAGGTCCTGCAGGAGCGAGTCGTACGTCAGGTCGAGACGGCTCGTGCCGTCCATGCTCTCGATCACGACGCCGCCAAGGGCCTCAATCGTGCCGCCAAAGTTCGCGCCGACGACCGCCCGCACCTCCGCCGCATCGCGGGTGCTGCAGGAAACGCGGCCGGCCCGCCAGTCCGCCGCATGGCGGGCGAGCAGCTTGCGGAGCGCCTGCGGGTTCGGCTCCGAGGCCAGGCGCTCGCGCACCCTCGACTGGACCGCATGGAGGACCTCGGCCTGCGCGGTGAGCACGAGCTTCCTCGCGTCGAGCTCCGCGCGAGACAGGTCCTGGACGCGACGGCGTGCCGC
Source organism: uncultured Methanomassiliicoccales archaeon (assembly GCA_964396265.1). GTDB lineage: Archaea > Thermoplasmatota > Thermoplasmata > RBG-16-68-12 > EA-27 > EA-27. Next base: position 149,077 of record CAYNEM010000001.1, on the reverse strand, counting down.
CTGCTCGCGGGCCTCGGCCTCTCTGCGCGCCAGGGTCTTTTGCCCGTCCGCGCGCGTCTCCTCGAGAAGGCGCTCCCGCTCCTTGTGGCCCTCCGTCACGATGGCGGCGGCCTCCGTCTTGCCCGTGTCCCGGATCCGCTCCAGGACCGTCTCGAGCCCCATTCGCTCAGACCTTTTGCAGCAGCAGGAAGGCCATCGCGAAGCCGAACAGCACGATCGTTTCGGGCAGCACCATGAAGACGATGCCCTTGCCGAACAGCTTCTCGTTCTCCGCCATCGCTCCCACCGCCGCCGCGCCCACCACCTTCTCCGCCCAGGCCGTCGCAATCGCGGACCCGGCCAGGGTGATGGCCACGGCAATGGCCGTTATTTCTCCCATGTTTTATGCCTCCGTTTTTGTTTTTCGCGCACCGAAGGGCGAGAACAGCGTGCCCCCGCCCTTATAGAACTTGAGGAAGAACTCGACGTAGTTGAGACGAATCGCCTGGACGCCCGCGCTCATCGCCCCGAGGACGAGGACCATCGCGTGCGCGAGGAACAGCAGGACGAAGCCGAGGATGATGAACGGTATGCTGGTGTTCCATTCCACCATCCCAGTAGCGTGGAAAGCCTCCTCATTGATGACGAGGGGCAGGAACATCGTATTGAACGCAAGGGCGACTGCCCCCTTCGCGACCGCGACCCCCGCGAGCCGCGTATACGAAATCATGTTCGAAAGGAGCGAGATGATCTCGAGCACCCCCATGGGCTCCCCGACGATCAGCAGGACGACCCCGCCGAGGATCCCGCCGACCATCGCGAACGGGATGGTCATACCGCCAAGGGTGAGTCCTGCTGCGGGAATCCACGCTAGCGGCGGCTGGTCGAAGAACAATCGGTTCACGACACGGTGCTCCGCGATCTGACACCCGGGATTGAACGGCTGCGCCTCGCACCATTCAGGAGTGCGGCCGAGGACGGCGAAGAACGACAGGAACCCGACCAGGATCAGGAGCCAGCCAATCTTCGCGATCGCATGGCGGCGGTTGTGCTTCGCGTCGTTCACGAAGCCGACCACGTATCCGAGGCCGAGGTGAAGCGAGGAGGCCACGACGGAGATCAGGAGGAGGTCGATGACCCCCACGTCCTCGAGTTTGTGGATCGGAGGTTGGAAGGGGATGTCGTACCGCAGGATCGCGGACCAGCTGATTTCGCCCGGCGCGCTCGGCGGCGGGTGGAACGGGATGCCGAAGATCTCCCCGTACAGGACCATGCCGAAGATGTATGCGAAAACGCCACCGTAGAGGACGACGCGCATGAGGTCCGCGAAGTCTGGGCTGTCGCGAAGCTTTGCCGCCATGACGAACCCGAGGAGGATCATGACGAGTCCGTATCCGGCATCCCCGATCATGAGGCCGAAGAAGACCGGGAACAGGATGAAGAGGAACGAGGTGGGATCGAGCTCGTCGTGCCGCGGGGTCGAGTACAGTTTCGTCAGGAACTCGAAACGCCGTGCGGGACCGCGGTTCCGAAGGAGCACCGGCGGCGGCGCCACGTCGGATGCCTCCTTGCCGTGTGCCTCCTCGACCTCCGCAGACTCGACGAGCACGCCCGGAAGCTGCCGCAAGGCCACGGTCATCCGTTCTATGCGGGCCGAGGGGACCCAACCGTCCACGACGAAGGAGTGCTCCGACACGGCGAACCGGAGGGGGGCCTCGGCCTTCTCGATCTCCACCTCGAGGCGTTCCTCGGTCGCACGGAGGAAGCCCACGTACCGGTCGCGCATCTTCGCGATCCGCTCCTCGATCTCCCCAAGTCGGGCCGTCCACTTGTCCTGGTCCGCCACGGTCCGCGCCAACACCTGCTTCGGATCCCCCTCCTCCTTCGGGACGTCGACCTGTGCGAACCCGAAGCGCGCGAGGAACTCCCGCGTCCTCCCCTCCGCCTCCTTCGGGACGAACACCGCCACGGCACCCTCTGCGGCCTGCAGTTCGAAGACCTTCGTGACGGTCTCGAGCCCGCGCACCTCGTCGGAGACGCGTCCCACCAGCACCGCCAAGGATTCGTACCCGCCGTAGGTCTCGAGCGGCAATCGGAGCGCGGCGAAGGTCCGCATCCCCTCGATCTGACGGTCCAAGTCTGCGAGGAGGGCGGCCGCCTTCTTCCGTGACTCGTCTTCCTCCCTCAGTTGGAGGGCGAGGGCCGAGATCTTTTCCCGGACGTCCTCGGCTCCCTCGGCGCCCCTGCCAGGCTTCGCCTCATCCGCCTTCAGGATGCTCGCGATCGAACGGAGCCGGACGAGGTCCTCAGACACGGCCGTCGCCTTGGCCAGCGGCTTCCCGATCGCGAACACGTCGTCCTCGCCGCGATGATCCACCAGATGGACGAGCTGGATGCGATGCAGGGTCTCGATGGCAGGCTCCAACTGGTCCTTAGGCCCTACGATGAGCACGCGGCTCATCGGCTCGGGCCTAAGCATCGAGCGCTCCCTGGAACTTCTGGACGACCGCCTCCGCGGCGTGCTCGACGTTCCTCGCACCCGCAGCCTTGAGCGCCTCGGCCTCTTTCCGCCCCTTGGCCAGGATCGCTTCGCGTTCCTTCGCGAGCTCCTCGTCCGCCTTCTTGAGGATCGCCGCCGCCCGCTCGTCCGCCTCGCGACGGAGCCGTTCTTGGAGGTCGAGCGCCTCGCGACGGGCGTCCCTCAGGATCCGGTCCCGTTCGCTCGACGCGGCCTCCTTCATCCCGCGGATTGCACCCTCCGCTTTCTTGATTTCACTGAGAGTTTCCTCTTTCTTCATCGGGGTCCGCGCGCGCATCGCGGGACTCCCTTTAAAGGTTTGGAGCGCGGATCCGAGATGCATAATCGATGATGAATAAAAATCGCGGGCGCACGGTCGTCGGCGTCCTGCCCGCATCGTCTCGAGCGCGACGAGGCCCCTCACACAACCTTCAAATAGACTGCCCGAATACCAAGCACGTTCCCTGCACCTCGAGGCGGAAGGGATGAGGAACCGTGCAGTGCTCTCGATGGCGTTGGCGGTTCTCGTCCTCGCGCTTCCCCTCGCTGCGATGGTGCCGACCTCGTCCGGCGCGGACGTGCCTCTGCCAAGACTGTACGTGACCCTCGTGGCGACGGAGGTCGGTGCGAACCCGCGCTTCACCCCGCAGAACGCGGAGGGCGAGACGGTCATCGTGATCCCTCAGGTGCCGATCATCCTGAACATCACCCTCATCTTCGACGACACGCTCGACCACACCTTCACGATTCGGTCGACGGACGCCGCGGCCCCCGCCCCGCAGCTCGTGAATGTGAACCTCCCCGTCGCCATGGGTCGCGGGAACAACAAGACCGTAGAGTTCACGATCGTCGACATGGGCAGGATCCTCTACGAGGGCCGGAACGAGACCGTCGAGGCCCAGGGTAGCCGGATCCGGTTCTTCTGCATCCCCCACGAGGCCGCGAACATGGTTGGGTTCATCGCGCTGGGCGGGACGCAGGGGGGGCAGGAGTCCCCGGAGAAGGGCGTCTTCCTGCGCGCGTATTGGATCGGCCTCCTCGGGTTCGCGGCGACGTTGCTCCTCGTCGGCATCTCCTATTTCGTGATCAAGGGCAGCAGCCGTCATTACCAGGACCACCACGAGCACATCCGGAGGGGCGGCCCGTGACCCGCGTCGTCCGGAGCGATGTCCCCCTCCGCCCCTTGTCCGTCGGCATCGCGATGTGGGCGTTCGCCTTCGCCACCCTCTTCTTCGCCGCCCTCTTCGTCATCGTGGGGATCACGATCCCGTCGGCGTTCACGGGGAACGAGCAGACCGCCATGGCGGCGTGGATGGGCATGATCTTCCTCATCGTCGCCGTGATGCTCGACCTGTACCGGCGGTACTACGTGCCCGACGAGATGATCCACAAGAAGAGGCGCCCCAAGATCATCCTGCAGAGGGAGTTCCGATAGCATGGCGCGCGACGACCGCTTCCCCGACGAGGTCGGCCTGGACCGCCGCACATTCATCAAGGCTGGCGTGGCCCTCGGCGCCGCGGGCCTCACTGCGTCGCTCGTCGCCTCCGGGAAATCCCTCCTCCCCCCGCCAATCACGCAGGAGGGCGAGGTGAACGAGGGGTTCGTGTTCGTCAAGGACACGAACCAGCCCAACAAGTACGGATTCGACGCGCTCCTCGGGCAAGACGCGAAGGTCGAGCACTTCTCCGAGCCCTGGATGGGAGGCGCGACCCTCTGGCGCGCCCTGTTCGACCCGGACGGAAGCCAGCTCCCGGGCACGGGCTTCCCCGTGCTCCTGATCCGCGTCGACCGCGACCTGTTGCGCTTCCCGGCGGAGTGGACGACGGACCACTTCATCGACGATGCAGGGATCGTGGCGATTTGGGACCGGTGCGTCCACCTCTGCTGCTTCCCGCAGTGGCACCTCGAGAGCATGCCCGCCGCGTACCAGGACTACGAGCCCGCCCGCGTGCCGCGGACGTCCGAGGCCGGCGAGGACCCGATCTGGTGTCGTTGCCACAACTCGCAATACGACCCCGCGACGATCGCGTGGGACGTCCACCCCAACGGGACGGTCTACATGGGGGCGAACCTCTCCCATGGTCCTGCGACGCGCGCGCTCGCGGCCGTCTCGATCTCCGAGCAGGGCGGTCGCATCGTCGGCTCCCGGTTCACGGGGGACGCCCCACAGCCCCCGCCGGACGTGATACGCCGACTGAAGGGCACCGTCGGCTCAGCCAAGGCCGTCAAGTCCTTCCGCGACTGGTACTTCGCGTATTGCAGGTGATCCGATGGTGAGGGAATCCCTGCTCGGCCGCCTGAATCGCAAGGTGTTCGGATACCTGGCATCCCGGTTCCCGCCCGCCCCCTGGTCGGACCTCACGCGGCGGACCGTGGAGACGGTCCAGCGTCAAGTCCCCCGCTCCCACGCGGAGAAGTACGAGCTCAAGACGATCTGGTACTGGTACCCGCTGTACTGCCTCGGCGGCATCGCATTTGTCGCGTTCATCATCCTCACGATCACGGGCATCCTTCTCGGGTTCTACTACATCCCGGACGGGACGATTGGGTTCACGCGCACGGGGGACGTGACGAGTCCCGCGTTCCGCAGCATGCACTTCATCATGAACGACATTCCCTTCGGCTTCATGATCCGCGGTCTCCACCATTGGGCCGCGCACGTCATGATCGCCGCCGTGTTCCTCCACATGATGCGCGTCTACTTCACCGGCGCGTACAAGAAGCCCCGGGAACTGAACTGGGTCCTTGGGGTCATCCTCCTCCTCGTGACGCTGTTCTTCGGGTATTCGGGCTACCTCCTCCCGGCGAACGACCTCTCCCGAGGGGCCGCCACGATCGGGATCAACATGGCGAAGGCCGTGCCGCCAATATGGTTGGGGGAGTTCCAGACCATCCTCTTCTTCGGAGAGCTCGACCCGACCGGGTTCTACATCATCCGGATGTACTGGTTCCACGTGTTCATCCTGCCCCTCGTGGGCACCCTCCTGATGGTCCTCCACATGGCGCTTGTCTGGATCCAGGGCGTCGCGGAGCCGCATTGAGATGACCGCGCAGTTGGAGGCCGTCCGGGCAGGCGTCTTCGAGGACAAGCCTGGCTTTCCCACTCAATACGGTCCGGACCGCACGGACTACCAGCCGGGGGTGCCGTTCTGGCCTCACGAGGTGTACCGGGACCTCGTCATCATCTTCGTCCTCATGGCAATCCTCCTGCTCCTCTCCGCGGCCTACACGCCGGAGGTCGGCCCGCCCGCGAACCCCGCGATTCAGCCGTTCATCGTCCCCGACTGGTACCTCCTGTTCTCGTGGGGACTGCTCAAGCTCGCCGACGTGCTGCCGACGATCGTCTTCGTCGATCCGCTGGGCAACCTGATCAACATGGACGGCGCGTTCTGGGGAAACATGCTCACGTTCCCACTCGTCCTGGCGCCCCTGCTGCTCCTGCCGTTCATCGACCGCGGCCGCGAGACGCGTCCGGCGAAGGCTCCGTTCCGCACTGCGTTCGGCGTCTCGTTCTTCCTTGGCTTCCTGTTCTTTTCGTCCCTGTACGCCACGAACGACCGGCTCATCGCCTCGTGGCCGTTCATCGCCGATGACGCGCTGAAGTGGATGGTCATCGTTCCCCCCATCCTCATCTTCTTCGCGACGTACGTGGGGGTCCGTCGGCTCGGGTTCCGGGATATGTACTGGTGGAACGTCCTCACGATCGGCGGCGCATTCGTCGTTGTGCTCCTCATGGGCTTGTGGGCCTTCGCTCTCGGGCCGTGGGCGCTCGACGGAGTGGACCCGCTCTCGCGGCTCGGCACGAGCTTCAGTCCGGGGACTCTCCCGTTGACGTTGTTCATGATCGTGATCTTCGCCTTCTCCGCGATCCTGTTCTACGCCACCGCGCTCCTCAAGGAAAAGAAGGCCAAGGAGATCGTCCTTGCCACGAGCGTGATCGTCTTCTTCGTCATCGTAGGCCTGGCAAAGGTGCTTGCGGACTGGAACTTCGGCGCGACGTACTCGGCCCTCAAGGCCCTCATGCTGTACTCGAACTTCTTCATCGCCCTCCCTCTGTTCTCCCTCGTCACGTTCTACCTCGGCACACGAACGCCGTACTCCACCTACGAGTACCTCCTGAACGAGTGCTACCAGTGCGGGAAGTGCCACACGGTCTGCCCCGTGACGAAGGTCGAGGACGATGCGCTCGGCGGCCTCAACCTCGTGTACAACACGTTCAAGAAGCAGCACGACGGCGTGCCGCTGTGGACGTGCCTCGCGTGCGACGCGTGCAGCGCGGTCTGCCCCCTTGACATCAAGTACAGCGACTACATCCTCGAGGAGCGCAGCAAGGTGGGGGCGAACGACCGCGGGGGCGCCGCCGCGGATGGCGGCCGGAGGCACGCGGAATGATTTCCCTGGATCCGGAGTACGGCCCCGCCCGCACGATCCCGCACCCGGTCATGTTCCGCGTCCTCGACTCCGAGGCCGACGAGACCTCGATCCCCAAGGACCTCCCCGTCTCGAAGGGAGCGGAGTGGGCGTACTACCCGGGTTGCATCGACTACTACGACCAGGAGATGCAGTTCTCCCATCTCAACTACGGGGACACGGACCACGGGATCATCTTCGACTCCTCGATCAAGCTCCTCATGGCGGTGGGCATCGAGCCCGTGATCCTCGACCGTTCGTTCATGAAGTGCTGCGGCCACGACCAACTGTGGCAGGGCAAGCTCGACGTGTTCCAGAAGATGCGCGACTACAACACGAAGATCATCAAGTCGCTCGGGGTCAAGAACGTCGTGACGAGCTGCGCGGAGGGATACCGTACGTTCAAGCTTGACTACAAGCTCGACGGGGTCAACGTGCGCCACATCACGCAGGTCCTCTACGAGCGCGGCCTCCGCTTTCCGCCGCCAAAGGATGGGAAGGCAATCCGCGTCACGTATCAGGATCCGTGCCGTTCGTGCCGCCAGATGCCCGTCGATCCGATCTACGAGGAGCCCCGAGAACTAATCCGGCGCGTGGAGAACGCGGAGCTCGTCGAGCTCAAGACGTTCCGCGCGGACGCGCAGTGCTGCGGCGTCGCCCAGATGATGTACTGCAACGACAAGACAAAAGGGCTGACGGCCTCGCGGATGGACGAGGCGAAGGATCTCGACGTCGATTACCTGCTCACCGCGTGCCCCAAGTGCCTCACGCACTTCGGCTGCCTCCACCACGAAAACCGCTGGAAGCCGGAAGAGGAGCGGTACCGGTATCGTGTGATTGACATCACGCAGTTCCTCGCGGAGCGGCTCGAGGGCGAGGTGGTCGGTCGTCCGCCGTCCGTGATCCCGCAGGCGCAGGACCCCCGGGCCAAGGCGCGGACCCAGGGGGGCGGGTAATGCAGGCGGCGGTCGCGAAGCCGCCCGCGCCGGAGCTCGACTACCACGCGCGGGTGCGGAAGCGGGACCTCGACCTGGCTGCGGAGCGATACAAGAAGTTCTTCCGGAACCGGGCGACGGAGTTCATCCGCGGGAAGGGCAGCCTGGCGGTCGTGAGCGACCCTGTGTGCATGGGATGCACGCATTGCTTCGACAACTGCGCGTTCGAGGCGATCGATATGGTCGATCGGAAATTCACGCTCCCCGAGCTCACTTACACGTCGCGCAAGGCCGTCATCATCGAGGAGAACTGCGTCGGCTGCGAGAAGTGCGCCATCGTGTGCCCCGTGGATGCGATCGGCATGGTGCCCAAGGACGGGTGGGACCTCCGGGACGGCCGCCTCGTGCAGCTCGGGCCGCCACCCGCGACCCCGAGGCCGTTCCTCCAGCCGCCGAAGCCGGGAGCGCCGAGGCCGCCCGGAGAAGCCGAGCCGTTCGTGGCGTTCCGCGAGGAAGCGAAGAAGGCGTCGAAGGCCATGCCGAAGCCGGCATTGGTCCTTGAGCAGGCGCCAGCGCTGCCCGTCGCACCGCCGCCAACGACCGTCCCCCCGCCCTCGGAAACGCCGGCACCGCCCCCTCGCCCCGTGGCCACACGACGGACACTCACCCCAGAGGAAGTGCGCCGGCTGCGGGAGGAAGCGCGCAAGAAGGCGCTCGCCGCCCAGGCCGCGGCGCCGAAGGAAGGTGGATGATGGCGGCGGAGACCCCTCGCGCGTTCAAGATCCCGAAGGCGGGCGAGCGGATGACGTACCGCCAGGAGCTCGACGCTCTCAAGCGCATGCCAAGGCTGTCGCGCTTCATTGTGATCCTGAAAGTCGTGGGCGTCGTTTTCTTCGCGATCGGTCTCGAGGGACTGGTGACCGCGAACATCCCCCTGGGCGTCTCGTTCCTCGCCGTCGGGCTCGTCGTCTCCCTCCTCCCGATTCAAACGCGCCTCCGCCTCTGCGCGCGCTGCGGCCGGAAGCTCGACCTCGGCCAAGCAATCTGCCCAACCTGCGGCGTGCCGAACATGTGAGGCGGTCTCGCCGACCGTGTCAGGCTACCCCACCCGGGAACAGCTCGACGGGCTCCGACTCCAACCGTGCCGCGGGCTCGATCGCGTTGGGCAGGTCGAGCGCGGACTCGAGCTTCAGGAGCAGCGCCACGCGCTTCTGGAATTGTGCGTCCGTGTTCCATAGGAGCGCAAGTCTCGAATCGAAGGTGGCGTCCCCGAGACCGCGCGCGGCCTCTGCGACGGCGCGGGAGAGGTCGTACGTCCTCGCGGGCTCCTTGGCGGCTTCGAAGTAAGGCGACAGGTACACGTGTCCGTTGTCCCGCGCGTTCCCGAAGAATCCCGCGCGCACGCCCTTGGATGCGCCGATCGCTCGCACCTTCTCGATCGCGATTGCGAGTTTGGCGGCGGGGGTAACGATCTCGCCGACGAACAGGAGCTTCGACAACTTCTCGGCATTCGCCGCGTAGCCCGCGGCCTTCCAGTCCCAGGGAGCTGCGACCTCGCCCTTGGCGGTGAATCCCGCCATCGCCGTCTCGAGGGCCTTCGTGCGTGCCGCGACGAGCACCTCGTTCCCGCCAACGCCGACCTCGACCCCGATCGGCCCCGGGGGACTCCCCGGATGCACGAGGCCCCACCCGCGTTCGTCCGCGAGGTTCACGTATGGGAAGGGCCGCCCGTTCCGGGTCAGCCTGTCGAGCGCCGCCGCGACCTTCGCGGGGTCGTCGAACCCAAACGTGAGGTTCTTGAGGATCGGCGGTCGCGCGAGGAGGCGGAGCCACACGTACGTCGGCACGAGGAAGTCTGCGCCGAACTGCACCGCAAGATCCTTGAGGTTGTACCCGGTCGCATGGTTCGGCACGTACTCGAACCCGCAGTTCACGCGCAGGCCGTTCGCCGCCAACCCGCGGACGTCGTAGACGGCGGACACGAACGGAGATGCGTACGAACGGAACCTCGCGTCGCCCACGAGGCCGTCGGCCACCGCCACGTCGACGGGGACGGAGGGGTACACGGACGGCATCATCCCCAGCTCCGCGGCCCGGTCGTACAGCGCCTTCCACTTCGCGCCCGCACCGACGCGGGCCGCGTAATTGACACCGTCGACCTCGACCTCGTCGAACGCCGCCAGGTCGATCTGGATGCCGCCCTGCGGCGGCACGATCCAATCGTATGTCAGGAGCGTGGAAGGCTTCGTCGACACGCCCCAGGGCTGGTCCTTCGCCATGCCGAGCCGCGTGCGGTAGTAGTGGAACTCGTCCGCGGGGCGGCCGAGGTTCACCGTCGTGTGTTCCCCGTTCACGAGCCGCACGACCTCGCGGACCTCCACCTCGTCCTTCGCGCGCACGACCACGTCCGGCTTCTGCCGCAGGATGCGCACGACGTCCTTCGGCAACGCCCGTTCGTCACGGACGAACAGGGCGCGGATGAGCTGCTCGCGCACGACCTCGCGCAGCGCAGGGATCGCCGTCGCGTCCTGCACCAGCCTGAGGTCGCGGACGAGGCCCATCAGCGCTTCCCCCCGCGGGACTGGTATTTCCGCCGGAACCTGTCCTGGCCCCCGAGCGCGCCCGGGATGATGCTCTTGAGGCCCCCGAGGATCCGGAGGGGGATCGGTGCGATCACGAGCGGCATGCGTCGCAGCCCGGGGAACCGGAACCGGGTGCGAATCTCGTGCATCTTCCCGGGGTTGAGCCTCTCGTTCGGGTCGAGCGCCTCCTTGATCGGCCGGAAGTAGCGATGGGCGTTCCCGTGCATCGCGGGCACGTCGAAAACCATGAACAGCCCGACGCCCAGTGGATGCCCGCCCAGGTCCATCGCGATCTTCCGGAATTTCACGACGAACCCGAGGCGCAAGGGGGGCATGGGGCTCGTCGCATCGTCGAGGAAGTAGGGGTACATCGCCACGCTGTTCGTGTCCACGAGCGCGGCGTGGATGCCGACCTCCATCCCCATCTTCCTTTGAACCGTGCGCGTCTGATCGAGCGCGTCCGAGAACTTCGCGAGTGGCACGATTGCCTCGCAGATCACAAGGCCGCGCGAGATGCGGCGGGCGGGGTACTGGTAGAGCCGCTCGTCCCACAGCTTCTTCGCGGTCTCCGCGGCGAGCTTTCCCCCGTCGTTCTCATTCACGAGCGCGTCGACGATCTTCTCGCCCTCCGCGCATTCGTCCTTCGGGCCTTCGAGGGTGACCGTGACAAGCCCCGCGGGTTCCGGGGCTTCCCAGTGGACGGCCTTGAGGAACTCGAGGTGGCTTGTGTCCATGAGGCCGACATGGTACGGGGTGACGGGCGACGCCGCCAGATCGCGCAGGGCGGGCACCGCCTCTTCGAGGGATGCGAACGAGTAGGCGAGCGGCCGGATCTCCTCGGGCCGAGGGAGCAGGCGGAGCGTCGCGCGGGTGATGATCCCGAGCGTCCCCTCGGATCCCCAGTACAGCGATGCGAGGTTCAGGTTCGCGGCCCCAAGGTCGACCTTCTCGGAACCCGTCTGTATGGTCGATCCGTCTTCGAGCACGACCTCCGCGTTGAGGAGGAGGTCGCGCGAGGTGCCGTACTTGTAGGCCCCGACCCCGACGCCCCCCGACGCGATCCATCCGCCGATCGTGGAGGCGAGCGCGAAGTACGGGTACACCGGGAGGAACAGTCCGGCGTTCCACGCGCGGTCGTACGCCTCCTGCCACGTCACCCCCGCCTCGACCGTCATCGTGCGTGCCTCCGGATTGATCTTGACCACCCGGTTCATCTTCCGGAAGTCGACGAGGATGCCGCCGCGGTTCGGCACGGAACCGCCGTACAGGCCGGTCCCGCCCCCGCGTGGAACCAGGGGGAGCAGGTTCTCGGTCTCGAAGCGGACGAGGCGGACGACCTCCCCGGTCGTCCTCGGGAGGACGACGAAGTCCGGCTCGAACTTGAATTGGAACGAGGCGAGCTTCGGGATCGCGGCGAAATCGTGACTGTACAGGAACGTTTCCAGCCGGGTGCGAGAGACCCTCTCGGGCCCGAGGATGTTCACGAGGCGGCGGTACGTGTAGTCGAGCCGGTTACCCATCGCCGTCTCCGGTGCGGGGAAGAGAGGGGTCCGTTTAAACCTATTCTCCGAGCCCACTCACATCCTAGAAATGTCGCATGGACGCGCGCCCGCGCCCTGCGGACCCGGTCGCTTATTATCACCGCATCCTTCCCGGAGGTCATGACCGTCTCGCCCCAGGAGGAACGAGTGTATCGCGACCTCTTCCTTACCGCCGAAGACGTGCAGGGCCTGGAGGCGGGCGAGGCGGTCCACGGCGAGGAGGCCGAGCCAGGAGACGACGCATGGGCGCGATGCCATGGGATCAAGTCGGGATTCCAAGTCTGGCAGCGCATCGAGGGAACCGAGCTGACGCGCCTCGTGGACGTCCGGTGGCTGTTCCTTTCGGAGGACGACGCGCGGAGCTACCACGACACGAGGATTGTGGCGAACGCGGAGGGCTTCCGCCCCGTGACCGACTTCTCGTTGCCGGGCACCGACGTGGCGGCGTTCTCCGGCCGGGATCCGTTCGGGCTCGCAGGAGAGATGCGGATCTACCTCTTCGCGATCGGTCGGGTGTCCGCCAAGGTCTTCACGTCAGGTGTCGGTCAGGATATAGCGATGGCCCTTCTCCAGCGCGTCCTGGATCGGATCGGGCACCCGCCTCGTCCGGAGCGCTGAGGTCTTCCCGTACGACGACGCCATGCGGAAGGTTCAAAACGGAAGCGCCGTTGGGCACAGTCGATGCCGGTCAAGGGATTCGAGTTCAACGCGCTCGACGGCAAGCGGTTCTTCAAGTCGGGGGACAAGATCGGGAACCTCCGGATCGACAACAACGGGACCGTGACGCTCGTCACGGAGGTCGACGCGCGCGAGGCGAACGTGGACTTCCGCTTCACGACGAACTACATGGCGCAGGAGGGAGTCATCGGACGCATCCAGATCGAGGGCCGCGTCGTGTTCGACGGCGACGCCAAGGCGATCGTGCGCGAGTGGTCCGGCCAGGGGAAGATGCCGGACGCGGTCGCGTCCGAGGTGCTAACGGTCATCATGAACAACTGCATCCCTGAGGCGACGATGATTGCGCGCGACCTCCGCCTCCCGCCGCCGATCCCGATCCCGCCCGTCCAGGTTCAGTCCCAAAAGCCGGGATCGAAGCGCGGGGGCATGGAAGTCGGTTAGAAGTACTTCGACTCCGCGGGGCAGTACCAGCGACGGGACGGGGCGTTCCACTCGGCTTCTCCTGTGCACGTGGGGCACGGTGCCTTCATGGGCGGGGAGCTCGTCGCTCGGTACTCGACGACGGGCGGGGCCATCGATGGAGGCGGGGGCATCGGGGCGGTCGCTACGAATCCAGGCGGCGCTTCCGCGAACGGGGCCTCGGCAGCCCGTGGCACCCAGCCCGCGACGGGAGCCTGCGTACCACACAAAGGGCACACGTTGAACGTCCAAGGGATCCAGCGGCCGCAGCCCATGCACATCCGAAAGGGCGTGACCGGGACGCCGTGGGGGCCCGCCATGGGCGCACCCCCGTAGGGAAGGTAGCCTGGGCCCGCCGCATAACCGCCCCCGAACGCCGGACCCTCGGGTCGCCACGCGATCCCGAGCGCGCCGCCGATGATGCCGAGAACCATGCCCGCGACGAAGCCGCCAAAGCCGATGATGCTGAGGCAGGCGAAGACGAGGATGATCACGCCCCAGATCGCGTGCTCCGCCGGCCTGGCATACAGGAGGACCGAGGCGAAAAGGATGATCGTCCCGAAGACGAGCGCGAGGAGCCAGAGGAAGCTGATGAATCCGAACGAGAGGAGGATGAGCACCAGGCTGCCCACGACGACGAGGATACCGGACGCCAAGGAGAGCGCGAACGCGGACGACGGCCGACGCACGGGACCGGTCGCCATCGCGCCTCACCCGGAGGATTGCGCGGCCATTTCGTTCACCGGATGTGGTCGAGGGAGAACGAACCGATGTTCACGGCCTGCTTGCTGTACGTGTAGCGGATCCAGGCGCGGCTCTGCACGTCGCATATCCCCTTCACCGCCAGATACGACTTCAGCTGCTCGACCTTGATTTCGACGGACCCGTCCATGATCGACCCGAGCATCTGGATCTCCTGCTCTCCGTGCATACCCTTCTCGAGCAGGTAGAAGGACACGGCCTTGTCCCTCTTCCGGCGCCCGGCGAACGGCTGGAGGAACTTGAACATCGTCGAGGGGTCGAGGTACGCGATGAGCGTGGAGACGGAGCGGAAGCACAGTCGATAGTATTCGTGGTTCTTCTTGAACTCCTTCGCGACATCGTCCGTCGCCTTGAGGATGGCCTCGTAGTCCGTCGGCTCCATGAGGTAGACCGTGTATGGGTCGTTCTCCTCGCTCCCCATGGACCGCGAATAGGCGTCGATGTACTTCACGAGCCCCTTCTGCTCGTACACGTCGTATCCTGGCAGGACGAAGGCCATCTCCTCGCGGATGTCGCCGGGCGACTTGTCGGTGATGATGAAGATCGCGGGGATCCCTTTCTTGAGGCCCTCGGCCATGAAGGCGTTGACGATGACATCCTTCCCGACGTATGCGGGGCCGTAGACCGAGACGTTCGAGCCGAACGGGATCCCGCCCAGGAGGAGATCGTCGAGCCGCGGGGAGCCCGTCTTGATCTTCTCCTGCTTGATCTCGAGCATCCGCTCCTCCTCGCGTGCCTCCATGTCCTCGTCGATGAGACCCTGTTCGCGGAGACGGAGCTCCTCCATCTTCGACTTCAGGAACTTCTCCTTCGCACGGACCTCCTCCTCCTTCATGTTGATCTCGGACTTGAGTTGCTCGAGCCGGTCCTTCATCTCCTTTTCGTCGGAGCTGAAGCCCTGCGCCTTCGCCTCGTCGATCTTGCGGCGTTCCGCCTGCAGGAGCCGTTCCCGGTACAGGAGGTCCTCCTCGCGCCGTTGGAGCTCGTCGTCCTTGTACTTGACCTGTTCCTGCAACTTCCCCATCTCGTCCTTCGTGAACCCGAGCTCCTCGTTGAGCCGCTTGATCTCGTTCTCGCGGAGGCGGATCGATTTCTCCTTGGTCATGAGGTCCCCCTCCCTGCGTGCGAGGATCGCATCGACCTCCCCCTTTGGCTTTCCCGTGAGTGCGGCCTGATCGGCCCGCAGCTGCTCGTCGATCTTGAATCGGCTGACCTCCTCCTCGAGCGAGATGACCCGCTTGCGGAGGTCTTCCTCCTTCTCCACGAACTCCTGCTCCTTCTCCCGCAACTCCTCCTGCAACCGGAACCGTACCTCTTCCGACAAGCCGCCGCCATTCACGTCGATCTCGCCGCCATGCGACGCCGCCTCGAGCGAGGACAACTCCTCCTCCTTCGCCTTGAGCGCGGCCTCTTTCTCGATCAGCGCGATCTCCCGCTGCTTGACAGCGCGCTCGTCGGGCTTGAGGTTGCCCAGCCCCTTCTGGATCTGCGCCTGGAGCTTCGAGAGGACCTCCTGCGTCTTCTTGAACTCGATCTCGGCGTGTCTTCGGGCGTTGCCCTCCTCCGTCAGCTTCCGGCGGAGGTCGGGGGAGGAGGCGTCCTTCCCCTGGTGGGCTTTGACGTACTTGATGACCGCGATGGAGCCCTTCTTCACATGTCCGATTTCTTCCTCCAGCTGGCGGCGAAGCTTGATCTCCAACTGGAGTTCCTTGTTCAGGCGCGCCGTCTCCTCCACGTATCGCATGGGGTCGAAAGCGCCGGACTTGAAGGACGCGAGTTCGTTCGACATCGTCCGCTTGATTGAGCTGAGCTCCGCGCGGAGTCCCTCGAGCACGAGGTCCCTTTCGTGGAGTTCGCGATCTCGTTCCTCGAGGAGCCGGGCGCTATCCCGAATCCTGGCATCGGGCGCGGGGATCGTCCCCGGGGCGCCTTCTCCGAGCCAGCTCCCGAGCGCGCCGTCCTCGCCCGTGAGCCATCGCTTGAGCGCGTCGTCCGACGAGGTGGAGTCGGGGCGGTTCACGCCCCCGCCCAGCCATGTGTTCAGTCCCTGCTCGCCGCCCCCCGTCAGCCATGCGGACAGGGCGTCGCGCCCCGGGCCCTTGCCGGCCGGGCTGCCGCCGTTCCCGCCGTTCATGGGGGCGGCCACGACGAGATTTGGGACCGCCTCGAGAATCCCCTTCGCGAGACGCTCCCCGATCCCCTGCACCTTGGCGAGCTTGTCCGGGGAGGCGGATCCCAAGGAGTCCAGGCTCGCGTATCCGCTTTCATACAACGCGCGCGCCTTCGTCTCGCTGACCCCGGGGATCTGGGTGAACACCTCGACGGCCTGATCCCTCGTCATCGGCGGGGCGTTGCCACGGCCTTGCGGGGAGTGTTTCGTCCCGCAGATCGTGCACTCCCACGCACCGTTGAGCTGTCCGCCGCACACGGTGCACGCGGGAGCGTCGGCGTCCCGCCCTTTGCTGGCCACTCAGTTGCACCTCTGAGAACGACGGTCCTCGTACCGCATGGACCCTCGCAGGCGTTTGTAGGGGGGTCCCCTTATATAATTCTTGGCGCACGCTTCGCGCGACTGACCGCGGCGCATTTCACGGGAGGGAACGCGAGGAACGTATTTATACGGTCCCCCCGATGCGACGCGCGGCGCGGGGCGGAGAGGCTGTGGCGAAGACGATCCACGTGAAGTTGGACCGGGACGACCCCTCGCAGTCCCTCAAGGACGTCCTCGCGAGGGTCCAGGAGATCCAGAGGCAGCACCCCGAGCTCGACGTGTTCTTCGACGGCGACGAGTACGCGATCTGCTCGCGCCCACGGAAGGCGCCCTAGGACAACCTATTTCGCCCACCAGCGGTTTGCCGCAGGGGATGCCGCATAGAGTCCCGACGAAAGAAGAGCTGACGCAGGTCCCCATCGAGCACCTCGACCTGGAGCGCGTCAAGACCGTGCGCGGTCTCGTGGAGGCGATGCGTCACACGTCTTTCCAGAGTCGGACGCTCGCGATGTGTGCCACCGTGTACGAGAACATGGCGGCGGATCCGAAGTGTACGATCCTCCTTGGAGTGGCGGGCGCGCTGATCGCTGGCGGCATGCGCAAGGTCCTTCGCGATCTCGTCGAGAAGGGGTATGTCGACGCGATCGTGACGACGGGGGCGATCGCGTACCACGACTGGTACGAGGCCCACGGCCACCGCCACTTCGTCTCCTCGCCCGACGCGGACGACATCCTGCTGCGGAAGCACTTCCTCGACCGCATCTACGACACGCTCGCGGACGAGGCCGAGTTCCGCGTCATCGACGATGAAGTCGCGAAGATCGCGGATCGGATGGAACCGAGGGCGTACAGCACGAGGGAGTTCATGGCCCACGTGGGGAAGATGTATGCGGACCCGAACTCGCTCGTCTACACGTGCGCGAAGAACGGGGTGCCCTACTTCGTCCCTGCCCTGAACGACTCCAGCTTCGGCATCGCGCTGACACGTCACTACATGGAGAGGCAGAAGGCGAAGGAGGAGCCCATGCGGATCGACCCCATCCGGGACAACTACGAGATCACCCAGGTCGTCGCGAAGTCGGACGTGACGGGCGTGTTCTACGTCGCGGGCGGCACGCCGAAGAACTACATCTCACAGACCGCGGTGACGATGGAGGTCCTCGGGCTCCCGGAGAAGCCGCACAAGTACGCGGCGCAGCTCACGACGGACGTCCCGCACTGGGGCGGCCTGAGCGGGTGCACCTTCGAGGAGTCCCAATCGTGGGGCAAGTTCCACAAGGACGCGAAGATGGCGCAGTGCATCGTCGAAGCAACCATCGGGCTTCCGCTCGTGGCCGGGTACGTGCTTGGGAGCGGGATCAAGCGGAAGCGGAAGAAGTTCAGGTGGAGCGGAGACGAGGTTGCGTCGATTTCCTGATCGAACTCTGCTTCGATTCGTTCACGGGTTCCTGGTCGCTTCGCTCGTTATCCTTGGCGGCGGAGCGAACTCTCGAAGTGGTGGAGCGCCTCCATCTGCACGGGTTCGATCGCCCCTGCCAGCGTGCCTTGGGCCGCCAGGATCTTCGCACGGATCTCCCGGACGGCTTCTTCCGTGGTCGCCCCTTGCCAGATCCGGCGGCTGGCGAGGAAAGTCCCCGTGCGCCCGCGCCCTGCGAAGCAGTGGGTGAGCACTTTCGTACCCTGCCTCATCTTTCGATCGATGAACTCGTTGAACTCGTGCATCTGGTCGATCGTGGGCGCGGCGAAGTCCTCGACGCAGATCAGCTTGTGCTCGATGCCCGCCGCGCGGATCTCCATGGAGTCGAGCCGGTCGCATTCGAACGAGACGATGACGCCCCATCCATCCCGCTTCATCGCTGCGAAGTCCCAGGGTGCGCGCGTGGGGCCAGGTCGGCCACCGATGCGGCCGTCCTCGATCGTGTACACGAGGTCCATCGTGATGCGCCCAAACGCCAATCGTGCTTAAGTCCTGCGATTCGTGGCCTCTCGGCGGTCCCTACGCCGCTCAATCGTCTGGCGGCGGGGGTAGCCCCTCGTCCGGTGGCGGCGGCGGGAGATCGAACGCGGGGACGCTCGGGAATCGGACGGCTTGCGGCGCCGCGGCTTGGGCGGGCGCCGTCGGAGACTCCGGCTCCTCCCTCTTCCTTCGTCCCCCTACGACAAGGATCGCCCCGAGGATGGCGAGAAGGACGAGGATCCCGAACCAGGATGTGAACCATCGGATGACGTTAATCTCCGGGCTCGTGGGTCCGGAATCCGCGCCGTCGAGGATCCCGTCCCCGTCCGTGTCCGGCAGGGTCGGGTCCGTGTGGTCCGTGACTTCGTCGTCGTCGCTCGCGCCATCCCCGTCGCGGTCAGCGGCGACGACGCGGATCGAGGCGGTGTCCGTGCCGAGGTTCCCTGCGAGATCCTCCACGATGAGCGTGACCACAACGCTACCCGCTTGCCTGAACCCGAACGCGGCGTGCTCGTCGCTAAGCACGCGGGTCCCGCCGTTCGCCACAAAGGTCCAGGTGTAGGTCGCAATCCCGTAGTTGTCGGTCGAGCCCGATGCGTCGAGGGGGACCGTCGTGCCCTGCACGATCGTCCGGTCGGGGCCCGCGTCGGCGATCGGCGGCTGGGAGTCCACCACGTCGATCATCCCTTCGATAACAACCGAGTTCCCGCTCGGGTCCACGGCCCAGGCGACCCACGGGTGCTCGCCGAGCGCGTCGAATCTCCAGAGGACGGCGACGGGCGAGGGCAACACAAGAGAGCGGTTCCCCGCGGACACGCCCGAGAGGTCGCGCGCCTCCATGGTCGCTACGTAGGATCCGAGGTCGTCCGCGACCGTCACGGTCGTCGTGAAAGTGGTGAGGACCTCGGCGGTGAGCGGGGCGTCGACAAGGAGGGTCGGGGGCGTGCGATCGACGGACCAGACGGTGCGCAGGTCGAAGCCGAGGTTGCCGCTGACGTCGGTCGCCCACACGGTCGTCCGGTGCGGTCCGAGGACCGCGGGGGTGAACGTGGCCGTCCACTGGCCGCCTTGAGGCGTCATCGGGAGAATTGCGGCCACGAGTCCCGATGGATCCCTTACTTCGGCCCACACGTTCGCGAGCATGTCGTTGTCCGTTACCGTCGCCGCCACCTCGATGGTGCCGAAGATGTCCTGCGGGTCTGGCGTCGCCGTCATGGAGACGGCCGGGGGACTGAGGTCCGCGATCACGAACGCCCCGGAGGTCGAGTTCCAGTTCCCGCTCGTGTCGACCGCCCAAATTTGGAAGATGTGCACGCCCTTCGTCGCGTACGGGAGGGCGAGCTCGTGTCGTGACCCGGCCGCGGGCATGCTCACGTTGAGGACGGAACCCGTAGGGTCCTGCACCCGGAGGGAGACACCGGCGACCCCGAAGCGGTCCCACACCCGGGCGCTCACCGCGACGGAGAGGCCCACGTCCTGCAGGGGCGGATCCGTGCGCACGTCCGTGATCTCGGGCGGGGTCGGATCGACCACGAGCACCGTCACCATGTCCGTGCCCGAGTTTCCAGACGCGTCACGGACGGTCAGCGTCGCGAAGACCGTGCCCAGGTTGAGGAACATGTAGCTCGCCGTCGCACCCGTAAGCGTGACCGGACTCCCGCCGTCGAGGAAGTCCCACGCGTACGAGACGATGCCGACGTTGTCCGACGAACCCGTGCCGTCGAACACGAAGGGAAGGCCTAACTCCACGCTCCGGTCCGGTCCCGCGTCGGCCAAGGGCGCGGTCGCATCGCGCACGAGGAAGGTCCCCACGGCGGTCGCCCAGTGCATCGCCGCGTCGTGGACAGAGATCATGTAGCTGTGCGTGCCGAGCAGGTTGTACGTCTGCGCGAACCAGATCGCGCTCCCGGCACGGTCCATCGTCACGTTGAACCACCCGCCGAGCGGGTCCGTGATCTCGACGTAGGTGCCGATGACGCCCACGTTGTCCGTCGCGGTCGCCGTCACGTTCACGGAGAAGAAGACCTCCTGTGGGTCGGGCGTGGCGGCGGCGCCGGAGATCGTCGGCGCGATCATGTCCTGAATACGGAAGAGGCCGGACGCGGTGGCGGTGAGGCCGGACGTGTCCTCCGCGGTGATCGTATACGCGTAATCCCCGAGCGTCACGTACGTCTGGAAGTAATACCGCCGGCCGGTGATGGTGTCGAACGTCATCGTGAAGTTCCCCACGGAGCCGCCGACCGGGTCCCACACCTCGACCCAGCTGCCGGCGACCGCCAAGTTGTCGAAGATGCTCGCGGAGATGTTGACGATTCCTCCGGGGTTCTGCGGGGAGGGCACGGCGCTCGGCCCGGCGATTGTCGGCGGTGCGGTGTCCGCGACGAGGACCGCCGTTGGCGGGGATGTGCCCCCGTACGTTTCCCCGTAGGCGTTGCCGCTTGCGCCTGCAGTCAGCACATGCGTCCCGGCGAACGGCGCGGACAAGGTCCACGAGGCGGACGCGAAGGTGCCCTCGACGATCGTCCCGACGCCCGCGGGGTTCGCCCCCGCGACGAGGATGAGCCCGGGCGGAATGTTCAGCTGGACGTTCGTCCCGAAGACGCGCAAGCCGCCAGGGTTCGCGACGTTCACGCTGACGACGAACGTGTCGCCCTGGTTCACGGTTGGCGGCGCAATCACTGTGGGGGCGAGCGCGGGCGCGTTGGCCGGGATCGGCGGTGCGACGCCGGCGAGGGCGAACGGCTCCACGGACACGAGGCTGCCGAGCGCGCCGTTGACCGTCACTTTGACGACACCGGGTGCCGCGGCCGCAAACTCGACCTGCTCCACGTTGTCCCGCACGGAGAGGGAGGAATCCAGCAGGCTGTTCGCGAACTCGTTGTACAGCCGCAGCTCCAGGTTGTTCAGGGAGTTCGACGTCAGCGGCGCGCTGATCCCGTTGTAGACGACGTGCTTCTGCCACACCATGGTGGCCCGGTCGTTCGCTGCGCCGGCCAGCTTGAAGAACTGCGGGACGCCTTCGTCTGCGTCGTCCTGGACGACGTTGTTCCGGCGGGCCCACGCTGCGGCGAGATCGAGGTACCCCCACCCGTAAGTGTTGTCCGGCCCCCCGGCGCCCCAGTCCGTGGCGGTGTTGAGAAGGACGGCCTTCGACCGTGCGGGGAACATCGGCGGCCCGCCGGCCGCGTTCAGGTAGAGGATGAGGCTCGCGCCGACGTGCGGCGAGGCCATGCTCGTGCCCGACATCCCGACCCAGTCGTTGCCGCCGCCTTCCCAGTCATGTGCAGTCGAGGTGATCGCGTTGCCGGGCGCGGCGATGTCCGGCTTGATCCGCCCGTCCCCCGTGGGGCCCCGCGAGCTGAAGCCCGCGATACCATCGTCCGCGCGGGACACACTGTTACGGTCATCCATCGCGCCCACGGTGACGATGTTGTACGCGGTCGCGGGCTGAATGATCGAGGAGGCCGCGCCGTTGTTCCCCGCCGCCGCGCTGACCGGAATCCCGAGGTCATCCACGAGCGCGTCCATGAAGCGGCTCATCGCGTCCGTGCCGTCGTTGTTTGAACCGCCGCCGTAGCTGAAGGTGAGCACGTCGCCACCCGCCGTGAAGATGGACCAGTCGATGCCCATCATCGCATCGCTCCAAACGCCCTGGCCGCCGCCGCCCGTCGTGAGGTACCCAAACTTCACGTTCACGACACCGAGCATCCCGTGCGCGACGCCGCGGTCCGTCGCATCTTGGCTGGCGACGATCCCCGCGATGTGCGTTCCGTGCCCGTGCAGGTCGTCCGGGCTTGCTGGATTGTCGTTGTAGTTCCCCTGGATTTGCGCGACGTCGTGGAACACATCGGCGTCGCTGATCTTCCCCGCGAGGGCGGGATGGGTCGAATCGACGCCCGTGTCGGGGACGACGATCTTGTACGGTCCGCCCGTGAAGCCGCCGGTCCAGAAGCTCGAGGCGGAGATGGAAGGGACGCTCACGTCGAGCTGCACGTCCATCGTCGCGTCGGGCTCGACGGAGGCGATCAGCGGGCTCGCGAGAAGGGTTGCGACGGCGGAGTCGGGCAACCAGACGCCCAAGAGGTTCAGCAGCGGGCTGCGATAGTGAACGGTGCCCCCGAGCTCTTCGATGATCGTTTCCACGGCGGAACGCGTGGCGGCGTGGCGGCGGAACGCCTCCGAGGCGATCGCTAGGCGCACTTCGCCCATCCTCACGTCGATCTGGCGGTTGAGGTCAAGCACGTCGGGCCGGCCGAGATCATCCGGCGTGAAGACGAGGGCCGCGCGGCGGTCCGCGATGGCGGTGAGCGCGGGCTCCGTGGCGGCCCGGACGTCCAGGCTCGCGGCGTGGCTCTGTTGATCGCGGAGCAGGATTAGATAGGAGGAGAGATCGGCAGGTCCCGACGCCTCCGAGGCCGGTACCGCGGGGATGGCGGTCGCGAGGGCGGCGCTCAATAGGACGAACGCTAAGACTGCTGTTCCCGCCCTCAGCTCCAGCCCACCCTCATTCGGCCATTCGTCATCGAGGCTATGAAGGTTTTCCCGGGCGCTCGGGGCCAATCCGGACGAGCACATCGCTGGCGGCGACTGCGTCCCCTTCCTTGACGCGGACCTCCAGCACGATTCCGCGGACGGGCGCGGGGATCTCGTTCTGCATCTTCATGGCCTCAAGGACGACCAAGGGCACGCCTGGGAAGACGGCATCCCCCGGCTTCGCGACGACGCGGACGATGCGCCCTGGCATGGGGGGACGGACCTCGACGACCTTCGCCCCTCCCTCGATCGCCGCCTCCTCCCGGAGCCACTCCACGCGGGCGGTGCGGGCCACCCCGTCGATGCGGACCCCGCCGCCAAACGCGAGCGGTATGGTTCGACCGTCGACCATGGCCTCGGCGCGATCGCCATGGACATTGACGCGCACGCCGCGCGAACGGCCCGCGAGGGACACGCGGAAGTCCGGCGCCTCACCCTCCACGAGGACCTCATACTCGCGACCGTCGAGCGCGATGCGCAGGCGCATGCTCACCTCCCGGGTGCGGACGCCCGGCCGCCACCCATCGCGACGGCGAGGGCACCCTCAACGCGAGCGGGGGCCTCAGATGCGCCGCCAGAGCCGGACGCGCCGCGAGCGCCGCCGCCAGCGCGACGATCTCCCCGTCCCGCTCCTCCACCAACGCCGCCAGAAGACCCCGGTCCTCGAGGAACGTCGTCGCGAGCTCCCCCTTGCGGAACGCCTCATCCCGCAGTATCCGGCGGTGGAGAGGGAGGATCGTGGAGATCCCCTCGATCACGAACTCGTCGAGTGCGCGGGACATCCGGGCGATCGCGTCGACGCGCGTGCGGCCGTGCGCGATGACCTTCGCCACGAGGGGGTCGTAGAACGCCTGGACCGTGGAACCCTGCGCGACCCCGCTGTCCACGCGGATGCCGGGGCCGCCGGGCTCGTGGTACCGCGTGACGACGCCGGGCGAGGGGGCGAAGTTGGCGGTGGGGTCCTCCGCGTTGATGCGGCACTCGATCGCCCAGCCGTTCAACTTGACATCCTTCTGCGATACGCTCAGGGGCTCGCCTGCCGCCACGCGGATCTGCTCGCGCACGAGGTCGAGGCCCGTGACCGCCTCCGTGATCGTGTGCTCGACCTGGAGGCGCGCGTTGATCTCGTTGAAGTAGAACTTGCCGCCGGAGTACAGGAACTCGACGGTCCCGGTGTTCACGTACCCGATCGCTCGCATCCCCTTCACCGCCAGCTCTGCGATCCTCTTCCGCGTCCTCGGCCCGACGACGGGGGACGGCGACTCCTCGACGAGCTTCTGGTGGCGCCGCTGGATCGAGCACTCGCGCTCCCCGAGGGAGACGGTGTTCCCGTGGCGGTCGAGGAACACCTGGACCTCGATGTGCCGCGGGTGGCGGTGGAACTTCTCGACGAAGATCGTCGGGTCGCCGAACGCTGCCAGGGCGGCGGACCGCGCGAGGCGGAACGCGTGCGCGAGCTCGTCCTGCCGGGGAACCACGCGCATCCCGATGCCGCCGCCGCCTCCGGAGGCCTTTAGCATGACGGGGAACCCGAGATCGAGGGCCGCGGCGAGAGCATCCTCTTCCGTGTTGGCGGCGCCGGAGCCCGGCGTGATGGGGAGTCCGATCTCCGCCATCGCCTTCCTCGATCCGATCTTGTCGCCGGACTTCATCATGGCGTCGGGGCCAGGCCCGATGAACGCAACGCCCGCCTCCGCGCAACGACGCGAGAACTCCGCGTTCTCCGCGAGGAAGCCGTAGCCCGGATGGATCGCCTCGGCGCCTGTCTCCTTCGCTGCCGCCAGTACGCGGTCGATGTGGAGGTAGGACTCCGTCGCGGGGGCCGGTCCGATCTCGACGCTCTCGTCCATGTGGCGGCGGTGGAGCGCCTCGCGGTCCGCTGCGGAGTAGACGCCGGCGGCGTGGATGCCCATCTCGCGGCAGGTACGGGCGATACGAATCGCGATCTCGCCACGGTTCGCAACGAGGATTGTCCGAAACACGCAAGGAGAGGAGCAAGCTGCGCATCTAAAACCTTCCCTTACGCGTGGGTGCGATTGGCGTCCGCCTCTCGCGCCATGTTCTCAATCCACACGAGGACAAAGAGACATGTGGCACCCGCGAGCGTGAAGAGCACTATTTCACCGGCGCCGACCGGTTGGGAGAGCATCATGGCTACGCCGATTGTGTAAAACCCGGCAGCCGCTGGACCTGCCAGCGTTGCGGCGAACCACTGCGTGGATGCTCTCCACCTCCTCACTCCTGCGACCGCCGCAATTGCTCCGAAGACCAGGAAGTGCACGGGCAGAAACGCCAATGCCCCGTTTGAAATGCGAGCGGATGCCGGGGGAAGCACTTCAGGGACCAGCGAGAGGTTCGCGTACGTGACTCCGATCCAGGCCGAAATCCAGACTGGCCTGCCGCGAACGAATTGAAGGAATGCGAGAGTCGGGGAACGCATCTTGGCAAGGATACAGGCCGACTTCGGATTAAGGCGCGGGCAAGGGTTTTGGGAGAGCTTTCCTCTTCTAATGCCACCAGACCCAGCCGGACTCCTTGCCGCGCTCGAACGTGCGGAAGGACCAGTCGACCTTCAGCGTCTGCAGCGCCTTGTGCGTCTTCTCGATCGTCTGCCAGAAGTACGCGTTGTTCCCGTTCGGCTGCCACTTCGAGCCCCAGTCCCACGCGAAGTCCCACGCGCCCCAGACGGGCTTCCATCCGAGCTTCGTCAGGGTTTCCATGATCTTCGCGGGCGGTGCGCTCTCCGGGTTCAGGCCCATGTTCACGTATGTCACCCAGTTCGCCATTTCACGTCCTCTGCGGCGGTGCCGCGCAGACGCGTCATGTTTTCCGGTACTTGAAGGGGCCCGGCCCGACTATCGGGGGCGATACTCAGGCGTCGGCGCCATGGGGAGGCGCACGCCGCGGTGGACGAAGGCGCGCAGCCGGTGGAGGAGGGGCCGCCTCTTCTCGCGGACGGCCGCCGCGTAGGCGTACAGCCACGCTACGTCGCTTCGCCCGTACTCCCATCGCGCGTAGTCGCGCAGGTCTCCGTCGAAGGCGTTCGTTCGCATTGCGATTCCGATTCCCGTAAGGCTCGCGTACATCTCGGTCACCACGGGAGACAAAGCACCGCCGCGACGAACCTCTTTGAGCCGGCAGGGAGAGCCGCCATACGGCGGGTCAAGGGCTATGACCCTGAGCCGCCATAGGACGGGTCATGAGCCTCTGGGAAGTGAGCTTCCGCGCGCAGTACGACTACCCGTACATCCGCATGTCCGGACGGTTCCCGGAGCTGCCGATCCAGATGTGGTGCATCTGGAACCGCGAGCTGTTGAGCGTCCCCACCCAGGACGAGGCGGTCCTAGCGGACCTCGAGAAGGAGATCAAGAAGGCGGGGCGCGTCATCGACCGCTGGGTCGAGGCACCCGCCGCGCGGATCTTCATGCTCCAGGCGTGCACGTGCGGGAACACGGACAGCCCTTGGAACGTGTGGGAGGCGCACAAGTTCGTGGACGCGCCGCCGAGCGTTTACAAGGACGGATGGGGGTACTTCCGCGTGCTCACGTTCGACGAGGACGGGACGCGCGGCATGTTCAAAGACTTCGGGACGCGCGGGCCCGTGGAGCTGATCCGCAAACGGGAGCTGACGCTGAGCGTGCTGCCGACGAGCGTCTGGGTCAGCAGCCTGTTCGGCGAGCTCACGGGGAAGCAGAGCGACGCGGTCCTCAAAGCCCACCGCTACGGATACTACAACTCGCCCCGCCAGGTCACGACGGAAAGCATCGCGAACGCCCTCGGCGTGGCCCGCTCGACCTACGAGGAGCACCTGCGGAAGGCGGAGAACCGGATCATGGCGTCCCTCGTTCCGTATTTGCAACTGTACGCGGCCGGAGACAAGCCGGTGGAGAAGATGCCCAGCAGGGGGACGCCCGAGGCGCTCCCATCTGCTAGGACGTAGGGCGCGGGTCGCGCGACGGGCCGGCAGCCTACGAGTACGTGTCGGCGAGTTTGTGGATCATCGCGTGGTACTTCTCGTGCATGCCGGCGCCCATCTCCTCGCGTTCGATCCGCTCGAACTCCTTCGCGAGCTTCGCGCGCTCCGCCTGCGGGATGCTCCGCTCCACCTCCGGGAGGAGTTCCGTGTTCTCGACGAGGATGTGCTTGCGGAGGAGGCGCACGTACGTGTCGAGGTTCTTGCCCAGCTGCGGCCGGACCTTCTCCCCCTCCGCGATCTGCGCCTTCATCGTCCCGACGAGCTTCCGGAACGCGATGTGGTCGCTAGTGAGCCGCCGCGCGAGCTCCGCGCCCACCGTGGGCGAGGCCTTCGAGAGGACGGGGAAGAGCGTCGTTTCTTCCTTCGCGTGGTGGCACTTGTCCGCGAACTCCGTGACGACCGTCAACGCGGCTTCCAGATCCTTCTTCGGGAACTCGGCCTTCGTCGTCAGTCTTCCGGCCATGCCCTCGACCGCCGCCAGAAGGAGTTCGATCGCGTCGTGTTCCGACTTCAGGACATCATTCGGGTCGTCCATGGGATCTCCGCAGGCGTGAGCCGGACGTCTCGACTAATAGTTTGCCCCTTTATCGTACGCTCCTCAAGCGAGAGCGCGGCCGCATCTCCCGCAGAACGCGAAGTCGGCGGGGAGGCCGGCGGCCCCGCACGAGGGGCACGTCTTCGCGGGACCGCCCCAGAGGAACTCCGGGGCGCCGCCGTCCGCGGCCTCCTGCCGCAACTCGCGATAGCGCGCCGGTCGCTTCTCGACGAACGCGCGCATCCCTTCCCAAGGCTCCTGCGTCGCGAAGTGGAGGGACAGCCAGTCCCGCGCGTGTCCGATCGTCATGGACCAGGAGAGGTCCTTCCAGAAGTTCACCTGCGTCTTCGTGTACCGGGTGCTCTCCGGGAACGTGTCGACGAGCCTGGCCGCGACCTCGCGCACCTTCGCGTCCAGTGCGTCCGCGGGCACGACCCAGTTCACGAGGCCCCACTCCAGCGCCTTGGCGGCGGGGACCTTCTCGCACAGGAGGAGCATCTCGCGGGCACGCCGGTCGCCGATGAGGAGCGGGAGCCATTGCGTCGCGCCGCCCGCCGCGACGGACCCGACCCGCGTCCCCACCTGGAGGAACTCCGCGTGGTCCGCCGCCACGCTCAGGTCGCACGCGATGTGGAACTCGTTCCCGCCGCCGGCGCACACCCCGTTCACGCGGGCGATCGTCGCCTTTCCGCAGTTCCGCAGGATGTCGTGGGCCGCCTGGAACTCGATCATGTACTTCCAGTACTCGCGGGGCCGCTTGGTGTACAGCTCCGCGTATTCCTTGACGTCGCCGCCGGTGCAGAATGCCTTGTCCCCTGCGCCCGTGAGCACGATCACCGCCACGGAATCGTCGAAGGCCGCGTCCTTGAACGCCGCCGCCATCTCGCGCAGCGTGTCCGTCGTGTACGCGTTGTACGCGTGGGGCCGGTTGATCGTGACCGTCGCGACCCAGTCCCCCTTCTCGTACCGGATGTCCCGAAACGTGGGAGCCGCCATGCCGCCGCCACGGGGGAGGGCGGTATTCTACCTTTCGTACGGTCGGCGACGCACGGATACGTTATAGCTACGACCCCGGCGGCGTCCATGGGGACTTCCATGGAGTATAACGCCGGATTCGGAACGATACGATTATATTGTAGCTACACTATAGCCGTGCGATGGTCGCGCTCTCCGACGACCAGCTCCGGTCGATCGTCGAAGACGTGACGTTCCCGCGCGCGAGGGAGTGGAAGGAAGCGGGCGGCAAGGTGGTCGGCAGCTTCCCGGTCTACGCCCCCATGGAGCTCGTCCACGCGGCGGGCATGCTGCCCGTGCACCTGTTCGGCGCAGGCGGCGCGGTGGAGATCGAGGCCGCGGATTCGCGGATCCAGTCGTTCGTCTGCTCCATCACGCGGAGCACGCTCGAGCTCGGGCTGCGCGGGAACCTGGACGCGTTCGACGCCTTCGTGTTCACGAACATCTGCGACGTCGCGAGGAACCTCTCCGGCATATTCGCACGGAACTTCCGCGGGAAGGCCGTCGAGTACCTCCATCTCCCACAGAACGTCGCGTCGTCCGCCGCCGTGGACTACATGACCGGGGAGCTACGACGCTTCCTCTCCGTCCTGGAACGGATTGGCGGCACCCACGTCTCGAACGACGCACTCGCGCACAGCCTGCAGGCGTTCGAGGAGAACCGCGCGCTCCTCCGCGAGCTCCACGCGATCCGGTCCGAGGCTCCATGGCTCCTCCCCGCATCGGAGGCCTACGTGCTCACGCGCGCCGGAGGACTCCTGCCGAAGGAGGAGCACACAGTACTCCTGCGGGAGAGGCTCGCGGAGATCCGATCCCGGTCCGCGCGGTCCATGGACAAGATGCGCATCCTGCTCCTCGGTTCGTTCTGCGAGCAGCCGCCCCTGACGCTGCTCCGGGCGATGGAGGACGCCGGCTGCTACGTCGTGGACGACGACCTCGCGTTGGGCCTGCGCTTCCTGGAGCGCCCGGTGGCGGCGGACGAGGATCCCTTGCGCGCGATCGCGGAGGGCTTCGTGCACGGCGCGGCGATGTCGTCCGTATGCCACACGGTCCGGCCGAAGACGGAGTGGCTCCTCGAGCGTGCGCGGGAGTTGCACGTGGACGGGGTGCTGTTCTGCACCGCCAAGTTCTGCGAGCCCGCACTGTACGACTACGTCCCGTACAAGGAGGTTCTCGAGAAGGCGGACATCCCGCACCTCCACGTCGAGTTCGAGGAGAAGATGACCGCGTTCGAGCACGCGAGGACGCAGGTGGAGACGTTCGTGGAGTCCGTGATGTTCGCGTAGGTGGGAGACATGACGGCGACGACGCAAGCGGCGGTGCCCTCGGACCTCGGGAAGACGTTGCAGCGCGACATGCTCGCGAAGTACTACGGCGCGCTCGAGACCGCGAACGCGGACGGCGTCCCCGTCGCGTACCTGTTCATCCCCGGGAACATCTCCGAGCTCATGCAGTGCTTCGGCTTTCTCCCCGTGTACCCGGAGATCAACGCGCTGCAGTGCGGGATCAAGAAGGTCGCGGGGGAGAACATCATCCGCGCGGAGGACCTCGGCTACTCCGCGGACGTCTGCGGGTACGTCAAGAACGACATCGGCCTCATGCTGAAGGACCGCCAATCGCCGTTCGGCCGGCTCCCGACGCCGGACCTGCTCGTGTGCAACTACAGCGGCTGCAACACCTTCATCAAGTGGTTCGAGGCGCTCGCGCACTTCTACGGCTCCGAGTTCTTCCTGCTCGACATCCCGTACGTCCGGGAGTCGGGGATCTCGCCGGGCGACGTCGCGTACGTCGTCGCGCAGCTGAAGGAGCTGATCGCCCGGTGCGAGGCGCGCACGGGGGTGACGTTCTCGGAGGCGAGGCTCCGCGAGACCCTCGAGTACTCGCGCCAGGCGGAGGACCTCTGGGTCGAGATCCTGCACCTCGCGAAGGAGCACCCGTCCCCGTTCGACTCGTACTTCGAGGCGGTCTTCTACATGGCGCCCGTGAACATGCTCCGCGGGACGCCGGAGTCCGTGGAGTACTACCGCCAGGTCCTGCGGGAGATGCGTGCGCGGACGGAGGAAGGTCGGGGCCCGGTGCCCAACGAGAAGTTCCGCGTCGTCATCGAGGGGCCGCCCGCGTGGCCGCACTTCCGCGCGTTCTGGGAGCTGTTCAAGCGGTGGGGCGCCGTCGCGGTCGCGTCCACGTATTCCAAGGTCGGCGGGCTGTACGACCAGGGCGTGCGCCACGACCCGTCGCGGCCGCTCGAGAGCATCGCGGAGTACGCGATGAACAGCTACACGAACTGGAACCTCACGAAGCGCGCGGACCTGCTGCGCCGCTACGTGGAGGAGTACGAGGCGGACGCGCTCGTGATCCACTCCGTGAAGAGCTGCCGGTCGTTCTCCGTGGGCCAGGCGGACTTCCGCGAGTCGTTCGTGAACGACCTCGGCATCCCGACGCTCATGATCGAGTCGGACCTCGCGGACCCCCGGTACTTCCAGGAGGCGCAGCTGCGGAACCGCATCGACGCGTTCTTCGAGTCGCTCACCCAGCGACGACTGACGGGGGCGACGGCGTGATCGTCGCGGGCGTGGACGTGGGCTCGACGACGAGCAAGGCCGTCGTGCTCGACGAGCGCCGCCAGATCGCGGGCACATCCTTGCTGCCGACCGGGGCGAACGTCGTGCGCGCCGCGGAGCGCGCGTTCCGGGAGGCGCTGACGGCGTCCAATCGCGACGAGAGCGAGGCCGCGTACGTGATCAGCACGGGGTACGGGCGGTACAAGGTCGCGTTTGGCGACGACCAGGTCACGGAGATCGGGTGCCACGCGCGGGGCGCGCACTTCCTGTTCCCGGACACGCGGACGATCGTGGACATCGGCGGGCAGGACACGAAGGCGATCCGGATCGACGACAAGGGCGAGGTGCTCGACTTCTGCATGAACGACAAGTGCGCCGCGGGCACGGGCCGCTTCCTGGACGCGTGCGCGAACGTGATCGGGATGACGCTCGACGAGATCGGCCCGGCGTCCATGAACTCCCAGAAGCCTCTCCGCATCACGAACGTGTGCACGGTCTTCGTGGAGTCCGAGATCATCGCGCACCTCTCGCGCGGGGAGAAGGTCGAGGACATCCTCCGGGGGGTGCACCTCGCGATCGGGTCGCGGACAGCCGGCTTGGTGCGGCGCGTTGGCACGAACCCCGCGGTGACGTTCACGGGCGGCGTGTCGCGGAACCCGGGCATGGTCAAGGCCCTGGAGGAAAAGCTCGCGGTGTCCATGCACGTCAGCCCGCTGTCGCAATGGATGGGGGCGCTGGGGGCCGCGCTGATCGCCCTGGAACGGGTGGAGGGCGGCTCGGTCCGCGTCGCCGCGGCAGGTGCGGCATGATCACCGCCGGCGTGGACATCGGGGCGGGGACGACGAAGGCCGTCCTCATGGACGAGGGGGGCCACGTCCTCGCGCAGGTCTCCGAGAGGTCCGGGGCACGGCTCGACGAGGCGGGCTCGCGGGTCTTGGCGGCGGTGCTGGCGAGCGCCGGCCTCCGGAGGGAGGACCTCGCGTACGTCGCGAGCACCGGGTACGGGCGGTACCAGCTCCCGGAGCGGGACATCCAGATCACGGAGGTCACATGCCACGCCCGCGGGGCCGCGCACCTCTTCCCGGGGACGCGGTGCCTCCTGGACATCGGCGCGCAGAGCACGCGGGCGATCCGCGTGAACGACGTGGGGCGCGTGCTGCGCTTCCGGATGAACGATCGGTGCGCCGCAGGGGCCGGCCGGTTCCTGGAGCGCGTCGCGCG
This sequence comes from uncultured Methanomassiliicoccales archaeon, assembly GCA_964396265.1. Lineage (GTDB taxonomy): Archaea > Thermoplasmatota > Thermoplasmata > RBG-16-68-12 > EA-27 > EA-27. The sequence continues at coordinate 116,924 of CAYNEM010000001.1, read as the reverse complement.
GGCGCTCGAGGTGCCGCTCGAGGAGCTCGGTCCCATGTCCCTGCACTCTGCGGACCCCCAGGCGATCTCGAGCATCTGTGCCGTGCTCGCGGAGTCGGAGGTGATCAGCCTTGTCACGTCCGGGAAGGCGACGGAGGACATCCTCATGGGCGCGCACCTCTCGATCGCGGACCGGGCGCTCGCCCTGCTTCGCCAGGTCGGGGTCGACGGGGAGGTCACGCTCACCGGGGGGATCGTCCTCAATCCCGGAATGGTCACCGCGCTCGAGCGCCGCCTCGGGACGAAGGTGAACGCCTCGCCCGAGACCGTGTACGCGGGTGCGATCGGCGCTGCCCTTTTAGGGTTCGTTCGCCTACGGAAGCTGGGCGAGGCGCGATGAGCAACGTTCGCACGGAGCGCGACGGACCCGTCCTGCACGCCGTCCTCGACCGGCCGCCGCTGAACGTCCTCACGATCGCGATGATGGACGAGCTACGAGATGCGGTGCTCGCCGTCGGGGATGCGCGGGTCGTCGTGATCCGCGGCGAGGGCAAGGCGTTCTCCGCCGGCGTGGACGTGCGCGAACACCTGCCGGAGACGATCGGCGCGATGCTGGCGGCGTTTCGAGGGATGGCGACGGCCGTGCTGCAGTGCGCAGCGCCGGTCGTGGCCCAGGTGCACGGTGCCTGCCTCGGCGGCGGCATGGAGCTCGCGATGGCGGCGGACCTCGCGTACGCGTCGGAGGCGGCGACGTTCGGACAGCCGGAGATCAAGCTCGGCGTGTATCCCCCGTTCGCCGTGGCGGCGTACCCTCGATGGTTCGGCCGGGCCCGCGCCGCAGAACTCGTGCTCCTCGGGGAGACGATGTCCGCGCGGGAGGCCTACGTTCGCGGCTTCGTCACCGGCGTCGTGCCCGCGGACGAACTCGCCGCCAAGGTGCGCGACGTCTGCGGGAAGCTGGCGGCGCTGAGCCCGTCGTCGCTCCGCGCGACGCGAAAGGCCCTGCGGCTGGGAGAGGGACTGGGGCTCGACGCGCTCGAGGCGATCGAACACGCGTACCGCGAGGACCTGATGGCGACGGAGGACGCGATGGAGGGCCTTCGGTCCTTTCTCGAGAAGCGCCCGCCGACGTGGAAGGGCCGCTGATGCGCGCCGCGGTCCTCCACCCGGGCGCGAAGGAACTTCGGATCGTGGATTGGCCCGCGCCGGTCCTCGGGCCCGGCGAGGTCCTCGTGAAGGTGGCGGCGTGCGGGCTGTGCCGCACCGACCTCCACTACCTGCATGGCGTCCCCACCGCCAAGACGCCGCCGCTCGTGTTGGGACACGAGGTCAGCGGGACGGTCGCGTCCGTGGGCACGGGGGTCGAGGCCCCGCAGGCTGGCGCGCGTGTCCTGCTTCCGCCCGTGATCCCGTGCGGCTCGTGCGACGCGTGTCGCCGCGGCCGGGGGAACATCTGCGCGCGGATGCAGATGCTCGGGAATCATCGCGATGGAGGCTTCGCCGAATTCGTTGCCGTCCCCGCCAACTGCGCGTTCCCCCTTCCGTCGAACCTGCCCCTCGAGGAGTCGTCCGTCCTCTCCGACGCGGGGTCCACGGCTTATCACGCAGTCGTGAACCGCGGCCATGTCGCCCCGGGAGAGTGGGTCGCCGTCCTGGGGTGCGGCGGTGTGGGGCTCTCCGTGTTGCAGGTCGCGAAGGCGGTCGGAGCCCATATCGTGGCAGTGGATATCGCTCCGGAGAAGCTCGATGCCGCCAAACGGTTGGGGGCGGACGAGGTCGTCGACGGTCGTGGCGAAGTCGTGAAGAGCCTGCGCAAGATCACCGGCGGCGGCCCGGACGTGGCCTTCGAGGTCATCGGGCATCCCGCAACGATCCGGGCGGCGGTCGAGGGCGTGCGGACCGGCGGTCGCGTCGTCATCGTCGGCTACACGGACGCGGAGGTCCCGCTTCCCGCGGGCCGCATCATGTTCCGAGAGCTCGAGGTGCGCGGCTCCCTTGGCTGCCCGATCCAGGAGTTCCCGCGGGTGCTTGGGTTCGCGGCGAACGGGGGTTTCGACCTGAAGGCGATGGTCACGCACCGGTTCTCCCTCGACGCGATCAACGAGGGCTTCACCGCGCTGCAGGCAGGCGCTCGGGGCCTCGTCCGCGGCATCATGGTGCCTTGAAGCGCACGGACGTCATCGGCACACTTTCTGGTGGATTCGAAAACCCGGCGTCGATCTCTAACACTCAAGTTTGGCGACGAACGCATCGGTCCCGCCGGCGTTGTTTTCCCCCGGGAAAGCACCGTCCGTCCCTCCGACAACATAGACAAAGGAAGCCCCCGCAGCCACCCCGTTGGCAGCGTCGAAACCTTCTGTGCCGAGCTGGACAGTCCAGTGGACGGAACCCAGGGGAGAGTAGCTTCTGACGAACGCATCGCATCCTCCCTCGAAGTTCCTCCCCTGTCCAGGCAGCACGTGACACGTCGTCCCGCTGACATAAATGCCGAGCGCGCCAGCCGAAACGGCCGACACTGCGTCGAAGCGCGGGGTCCCGAACTGGTCGAGCCACAGATTGTCCCCAGTGTGCGAGAACTTGCGAACGAAAGCCCCGTGTTCCCCCCGCAACCGATTGAGACCTGGCGGCGCGTCGTTGGTAACGCCCCCGACGTACACGCCGGAGGCGTCGAGGGCGACGCCCGTCGCGCCGTCTTGGCCGGTTGTGCCGAATTGCCGCGCCCAGATATCATCGCCATCTACGGTCAGCTTTCGGATGAACGCGTCACAGCAGTCCGCGGGGTCCGGAGGCGGATTCCCCGTCAGACCAACCGCGTACACAGCAGAGCCATCCGAAGTCAGGCCCAAGACGCGGTCGAAAGACGGACCCCCAAACTGGCGGGTCCACAGAACGTCCCCATCGTGAGAGTACTTACGGACGAAGGCATCGAAGGGAGCAGCGCCGGAGACACCGGGAAGAATTCCGTTAGTGTCGCCTCCTGTGTACACGCCAGTGGCGTCCACCGCAACCGCGAGACCCTGTTCGGCTTCTGGCGACCCGAACTGACGGGTCCATATCTCTGCTCCTGCCGAGGAATACTTACTCACGAAGGCGTCTGTGCAGCGGGCGTCGGACGAACAATCGCCCCCGTTCGTTTGTCCAGGGAAGGTGCCCGTCACGTAGCCAACCACGTACACGTGTCCCTCACCCGCCGCGACGGCGGAGGCCTGCTCGATCCCGCCCGAGTCGATCACGTTGGACCAGCTGGTGAGTCCGTCCGAAGAGACTTTGCGGAGGAAGGCATCGAAACCATCGTTCTGATAGCCCACCACGTACGCGTCGACACCATCGGTGGCAGTGCCCCACGCCACGTCGCCTGCGGCGGTGCCGAACTGGTCCGTCCAAAGGACGTCCACCCTCGCTGAAGAGTTGAACCCCATGAGGACAGCGGCTGCGATCAGGAGAGTTGGGAGAAACCTTCCATGTCGCGTTGTTCTGTTGGCGATCCCGAATAGAGGCCCAAACCCCGCACGCATGTTCCCCACCAAGGCGGGAGAGTCGCTCCGCACTATAAAGAATCCGGCGAAGTCTAGGCGAAATGCCCGTGCGGCCGCTTTCGATCCCTGCGGTCGGTGGCTCGGGATCGTGACCCTCGCGGATGAACTTGCTCCGAATTTCGGCCAGCATGGGCGCGGAAGTCAAGAGCCGGTTTCCCGAGTCTTCGATGATTGCTCGCGCCCGCTCGCCGATCGGGGTCCCCGCGAAGTACTCGATCCGCAAGCGAAGGTGTCCACCGCGTATTCAGTCACGGTGATCCGCACGCTCCTTGTACGTGAACTTCCTGATTCCCCGGAACGCGCCGAAGTAGCGCCGGTTGGGTCGCTCCACGGTGATCCGCACGACTTCGCTCTCCCTGAGTCCTAGGAACTCCGCCACCTCCCGGGGTAGGGTGACGATGAGCGATCCGCCCGCTCGGCGGGTTTTGACACAGGCGATGGCACTTTCTGCCATGATTCATCCTACTGAGTATTATCGGACATAGGTTTTGCCGTCGTCCGGGCCGCGTCGGGACAATCCCGGGGCTGGTAAGGCACTACTTCTCGCGGACGGCGGGATGCCGATCGGGATCATAGATTTCGTAGGTCCCATCGCCGTTCAGGAAGAGAAACGGAACGGCACTGCGCCAGTGATGTCTTGCAGGCGGGAGATTCACTATCCGACTCATCAATGTTTGCCGGATGGTGTCATCTCTCCAAGATCCGATTCGTCGAGTTCCCTCGAACAATTCCTTGAACGTTTTCGGTTCACCCGACTTCATCTGTGAACGTATTGCATCTGCGCACGACTGACCCACTTCGCCCTTGCCCATAGGATACCCATTTTGAAGTAGCGGTGACCGGGTACATAGGCTTTCGGCAGCCCAGCCCACAGCCCACCCGAATAGTATCCAATCGATGTCCCCCTCGCCTGGCGACCTTATAGCGGGATGTTCCCGTGCTTCCGCGCGGGTCTCGGCTCCCGCTTGTTCCTTGCCGCCAACAGCGCGCTCACGAGCCGAGGCCTCGTCTCGTGCGGCTCGATCACGTCGTCGATGTACCCCATCTCCGCCGCCTTGTAGGGGTTCGCGAACGTCCGCCGGTACTCCGCGACCAGCTCCGCCTCCTTCGCCTTCGGGTCCGGCGCCGCCTGGATCTCCTTCTTGAAGATGATCGGCACCGCGCCCTCGGCGCCCATGACCGCGATCTCCGCGGTCGGCCACGCGAAGTTGAAGTCCGCGCGGATGTGCTTCGACGCCATCACGTCGTACGCGCCGCCGTACGCCTTCCGCGTGATGACCGTGAGCTTCGGCACCGTGGCTTCGGAGTAGGCGTACAGCAGCTTGGACCCGTGGCGGATGATCCCGCCGTGCTCCTGCGCGGTCCCCGGGAGGAACCCGGGCACGTCGACGAACGTCACGAGGGGGATGTTGAAGGCGTCGCAGAAGCGGACGAACCGCCCGGCCTTCGTGCTCGAGTCGATGTCCAAGACACCCGCGAGCACCTTCGGCTGGTTCCCGACGACGCCGACGGCATGGCCTGCGAGGCGGGCGAACCCCGTGACGATGTTCTGCGCCCACTCGCCCTGGATCTCGAGGAACGTGTCCCGGTCGAGAACGCGCGCGACCACGTCGCGGATGTCGTACGGTTGGTCCGGGTCCTCCGGGACGATCGCGTCGAGTTCCGGGTCCTGACGGTCCGGGGCGTCGCCCGTCTCCACGGACGGGGGGTCCTCCGCATTGTTCTGGGGCATGTAGGAGAGGAGCTTGCGGACGAGTTCCAAAGCCTCCGGCTCCGTCGCCGCCACGAGGTGGGCGACCCCGGATTTGGCGGCGTGGACCATCGCGCCCCCGAGCTCGTCGAACGTGACGTCCTCGCCAGTGACCGCCTTGATCACTTCGGGTCCCGTGATGAACATGTGCGACGTGCCCTTCGTCATCACGATGAAGTCCGTCATCGCCGGACTGTACACTGCACCGCCCGCGCAAGGGCCGAGGACCGCGCTGATCTGCGGGACGACGCCGCTCGCCTGCACGTTCCGCCAGAACATCTCCGCGTAGCCGCCGAGGGAGATGACGCCCTCCTGGATACGCGCGCCGCCGGAGTCGTTCAGGCCGACGATCGGCGCGCCCGCCTTCAGCGCGAGGTCCATGATCTTCGTGACCTTGTTCGCATACATCTCGCCGAGGGAGCCGCCGAAGACCGTGAAGTCCTGGGAGAAGACGTACACGAGGCGCCCGTGGATCGTCCCGTGGCCTGTGACGACGCCGTCGCCGGGGAACCGCTTCTTGTGCATGTCGAAGTCTGTCGTGCGGTGGAGGACGAAGCGGTCGAGCTCGACGAAAGAGTTCGGGTCTAGGAGAAGGGCTAGTCGCTCCCGGGCGGTGCCCTTCCCTTTCGCCAGCTGCGCCTTGATGCGCTCGTGTCCACCGCCAAGGGCAGCCTCCTCCTTGCGACGGCGGAGTTCCGCGGACTTATCATCCTTGGCCATGGCTTTTGGTGGCGATGGCCAGCGTCAATAAGAACCCTTTGTCAGGGTCCCCCTCGGGCCGATGCGGCGACAGGAAGATTCTTGAGCAGCGCGACCCATCTATGTCATTGAGGGGGCAGAGTGGGGGTCATCTACGTGGCCCAGGTCCCGACCCGCGGGCTCACGCGCATCGAGCAGTCGGCAGCCGATCCCAAGAGCTCGGGGGAATTCTACAAGGAGGTCGCAGGTCTGACCGCGGCTCTTGGCCCCTACTTCATGCCGACAGCCACCGAGCAATCCCTGGGGGGGCAGGGCGGCGCCGGCGCCGAGGAACGGTCCGGGGAGTCCGAGGGCCCAGAGCCGTCCTGGATGGCCTACATCGGCGTACAGGACGTGGATGCGGCCGCGGAGCGCGCACGCCACATTGGGGGCCACGTTCTCCTACCCCCCACCGAGGTTCCGGGACTCGGTCGAGCGGCGGTCCTCCGGGATCCGCAGGGACTCGCCTTCGGCATTTTCACCCCGGCGCCATGACGCAACCCATTCGTCGCCGGCGTCAGGACATTGCGGTTGAAGGTTCGCGAACCCCGAGGGCTTCCTCACGAACTGGAGCGCAGCGTCGCGGACTTCTTCATCGTCGGCGGGAGGGTCCAGGTTGAACAATGTCCGGACGTTTCGGCACATGACGGTCCCGATTAGGACGAGCAGTGTCCCGCACTGAACTTTGCCCCTCGATCGGCCGCTCCATCGGACGTCATGCGGGTCGCACCGAGCCGTCTTCGACTTCGACGCGCTTCCCGGTTTCGTCGACGAGGACGAGGGCCCCCTGCGAGGTCACCTCGATGGCGGTCCCGCGGACGGTCCCCTGGGGCGTTTCCACCGCCACCCGCTGGCGGATCGTCGAGCACAGCGCCATGTAGTCGCGCGCGAGCACGTTCCGCGCGGAGGACTGGCTGGCCTTGTAGACCTTGTCGAAGTCCCGCATCATGTATTCGAGGAACTCCTCGTTCGACACCTCGACGTCCGTCTCCGCCTTCAAGGATGTGGCGGTGCCCCGCACCTCGGCCGGGAGGCGGTCCAGGGACACGTTCGTGTTCACGCCAATCCCTGCGACGACCCAGAAGGCATCGTTGCGGTAGACCCCCTCGCAGAGCACGCCGCCGATCTTGCGGTCCCGGAACACCACGTCGTTCGGCCACTTCAGGGTGGCCAGGACGGACCAGTGGCGCAGCGCCTTCACCACGGGCATTCCGCAGATTAGGTTCAGCATAGGCACGTTCTTGTTGTCGGGCTTCAGGACGACGGAGCAGTACAGACCACCGGGCGGCGAGAACCACGCCCTCCCATGACGTCCCTTGCCTGCGATCTGTCTCTCTGCGACGATCACGGTGCCCTCGTCCGCGTCGCCGCCGAGGAGCTCCTTGGCGGTGTCGTTCGTCGACTCGACCGCGTCGAAGCGCAGAATCTTCCGGCCGAGAGTCGATTCCATCCGTCGGTTGGAACGGGCGAACCCCTAAGAACCTTCACCTGGGTGCCGCGAAGACGGTGGGTTAGGCCCTGTTGGCCGGCGTTGGCGGCGCAGGAACATTAAGTTCGATTTGTGAGAACGGGGGCGCAAGAGCTAAGACGCCCTTTCCTCCATCGCAAGCCTCCAAGGTGGAATCATGAAGAGTCCCCAGGTGCAACCTCCAAGCAAAACCGAGAAACACTCCCCGTTCGCGATGAAGTGCACGGTCAACCGCGTCTATCTGAAGCCGAACTCGGGCACCTCCGTGTTCGTTGCGATCGACCTGACGCCGTCCCTGGCGAGTGTCGCCGGGCGAAACCGGAACATCGCGCTCGCCATCGACTCCAGCGGGTCGATGGACGGCGAGAAGATCGAGCAGGCGAGGGAGGCGGCGCTCGGCCTCGTCAGGCAGCTCCGTCCGACCGACCAGATCTCCATCGTGTCCTTCTCGGATGCCGTGGACCTCAAGCTCCCCACCTCGAAGGTCGGGAACGCCCGCGAGGCGCAGGCCGCGGTCAGGGCGATCTCGGTCCGGGGCCTCACCGCGATGTACCAGGGACTGGAACTCGCGGCAGAACAGGCGCGCAGGGCCTCTAAGGAACTCGGGATCGTGAACCGCGTCCTCCTCCTGACGGACGGCAATCCGACCGTCGGCAAGACGGACGTCAAGGACTTCGTGACCCTGGCGCAAGGGATGCGGGAATTGGGCATCACGGTCACCGCGGTCGGCATCGGAACCGACTACAACGAGTCGCTGCTCGCGAAGATCGCCGAGGCGGGCGGAGGGATGTGGCACCACATCAAGGAAGGCAAGCAGGACCTCTCGCAGATCTTCGAGGAACAGGTCGCACAGATGGCCGGAACTCTCGTGGCGAATCCGGAGCTGAGGATCTCGCTGATGCCGGGGGCGGAACTGGGCGACGCGTACAGCGTGAAGCCCGTCCTGAACCGCCTGCCGCGACCTCGGATCGACGGGGACGCGTTTGTCATCCCGCTGAAGGACCTTGTCGCCGGTCAGGAGCAGAGCCTGGTGTTCCGCATCGGCGTCTCGGGGAATCGCGCGGGGAAGGCCACGCTGTTCCGGGCCTCGCTGGTGGAGGTCGTGCATAACATCGAGGTCGCGTTCACGGAGGACCCGAAGCTGTTCAACTCGGAGGCGAATGCGTACCCTCGAACGCTTCTGAGTTCGGCGGAGGCGACCGTGCTCATCCAGAGGGCCGTCCAGACCAAGGAGGCGGCGGCGCTGCAGAAGGCGCAGGCGATCATGAAGAATATCGCAGCGGATGCCGGCGCTACGGCCGCGACACGGGCGAACCCCATCCTCAGCGAGGTCGCGACGACGCTGCGGGATGCGAACGCGACTGTGGCTCGGAGCGGGCTCCAACTGAGCGAGTCCGCAAAGAAGGATTTCCTCCAAGAGACGACGATCATTGGCAGGAAGAAACCGCGGAAGTGATGTAACATGACAAGGTGTTCGACTTGCGAGGACGAGGATCGAGAGCGCGGTAGGTACTGCGAGTCCTGCGGCGAAAGGATCGAGCCCGAGAAGGTGGAAGCCCTCCCGGTGTTCTCTCAGATCTACGCTGGGGAAGAGGCCTCCGCCGGATCGACGGACAACGAGGATTCAGGCCAGGTTGTCCTGACGGTCGAGGAGGAAGGCACCGCCGAGCCTGCGCCGACGGGGGGCGAGGGCCAGGTCGAGGCAACGGGCGAAGCCGAGTCCTCCGCCGACGTGACGGACACCGACGAAGCGCCGCAAGACGATCCGGAGGCTCAGGCTCCCGCCGACGTGACTGACGCCGACGAAGCGCAGTCGGACTCCTCGGAGGGCGAGGCATCCGCCGATGCGATGGAGACCGAGGACGCTGCGACGGCCCCCTCGAGGACCGGCTACCTGGTCTTTCCCGACGGTACCGAGCAGCCGATTCCACCGTCCCAGTGGGCGATCGGCCGCGCGGATCTTTCGAAGTATCTCTCCGACCCGGAAAAGTCGCCCGAGATCTCACGCGGGCACTTCACGGTCTTTCAAGAAGGCGAGCAGTTCTTCGTCGAAGACGGCAAGACGATGGTGCAGGAGAAGCCCAGCGCGAACAAGACCTGGATCATCCGAAACGGGGCCAAGATTCTGGTCACGGGCACGGGTCGCAACGAACTTCAGGAAGGCGACGAGATTGACATCGCAGAGCTGGTGAAACTACAGTTCGTGGCGAAATAGGCCCCGGGATCGCATGACCCTTCCCATCCCGTGCACCTTGAAAGGTCAGAAGGGTCAGTATGAGATCACGAGCGTACTTGCCCAGGGAGGGATGTCGTCCGTCTACGTCGGAAAGTCCGATCGTGGCAAAGCTGTCGTCGTGAAAGAGGCGAGCGGGGTCAATCTCCGGCAGTCCGAGGAGAGACTGAGGATCGAGGCGGACATCCTGCGCGCCCTCAGCACCCCGGGCCATCCGAGAATTGTGCGCTACTTGGACGAGGGGACCAGCCTGGGGCCCTTCTGTCTCGTGGAGGAGAAACTCGGAGGGGAGACGTTGGCGGACCTCCACCGGGACAAGGCGGCCGATGAGAAGACGGCGGTAAGACACATCCTTCAGTTGCTCGAGGCCCTGTCCTACCTCCACGGACGGAACGTCATCCACCGCGACGTCAAGCCCAGGAACATCATCCTCGACCCCCACCGGGGGATCGTCTTGTTGGACTTCGGGGCGGCGAAGAAGGAATTCCACCAGTTCACCGGGTCGGGCACCATCATCTACACGCCGGGCTGGGGGGCTCCAGAGCAGAACCTGGGCGAGGCGACCCCCGCGAGCGACCTGTACAGTGCCGGCGCGGTGATGTTCTTCCTTCTCACCGCAAAGGACCCTCGGGCATCCATGCAGCAACTCCCCAAGGGGGTGGAGGAGCTATCCCAAACCCCTCACGATCTTGAGCCCCGCGTGACGCAGGAGAGATCCGACGTCGTGGCCAAGGCGATGGCGTTCGATCCGAAGGCGCGGTTTCAGACCACGCAGGACATGGTCGAGGCGATCTCGGGCCGCAGTGCGAAGCCCCTTGGATTCCCGCACATTGTGGTGCTGGGTAAGAAGCGCAAGATCAAGAAGGATATGGAAATCGGCAGGGACCACCAATCCTGCGACAAGAGTTGTGCCGCGAACGGCTCCGGGAGTCCGCCGGACATCGGGATCAAGGATTCGGAGAAGTACCTCTCAAAGCACCACGCGCGAATCCGGTTGGATCGGAAAGGCCGCTGTTGGGTCCATGACCTGGGGAGCCTGAACGGCACGGCGATCTCGCACGACGGCGGGAGGACCTATGGACCGATCCCCAAGGGCGGGCGGCAGGCGCTGGGAGACGGAGACCTGATCGCAATCGTATACAAGCCGGGAAAGGGACCATACATGACGATCGCCTTCAAGATCGGATGACGACGCGGGGATGGTGATACTCACGAAGAAAGCCGTAGGAGCGGAAAGATCGGCGGGGATGAGCGAGACGATCATGCGAGCCCGCCCTCGGAACATAGGGTTCTTGACGGACATCGGGAGAGTCCGGAAGGTAGACGAGGACAGCATCGTGGCGATGGAGGTACGGACCGCGTTCCGGTCCGAGACCCGAACCCGGCTGCTCCTCATGGTGGCCGATGGGATGGGGGGACACCGCCGCGGGGACCTGGCAAGCAGGATCGCCGCACAGACTGCCGTTGGATTGCTCCTCCCGCTGTTGACGAGCGAGGAGGATATCCCACGGGCCACGTACACGCGTGCGCTCCAAGCCGCAGTCGGCCACGCGAACCAAGCGATCCTGGCGAAGGCCCACCGGAATCCGGAGTACGACGGGATGGGAACGACCATCGCCCTCGCGGTCGCGGATGGCCGCAACCTTCACGTCGCGAACGTGGGCGACTCCCGAGTCTACATCATCGACGACGAAGAGATCCGCCAGGTGACCCGGGACCACTCCCTCGTCCAGGAGATGGTCGATCGCGGGGAGCTTTCGCCCGAGGAAGCGAGGCATCATCCGAAGAAGAACGTGATCACGATGGTCCTGGGGGTTTATGGAGAGGTGACGCCGGACATCGGATGCCTGACCGTGGAGCCGGGCGAGATGGTCTTGCTGTGCTGTGACGGCCTGGTGAACCACGTGGAAGACCGTGAGATCCAGCGTGTCGTGGTGGAAACCCGTGATTCCCAGCAGGCTTGCGAGATCCTGGTCGCCCTGGCGAACAAAGACGGCGGAACGGACAACATCTCCGTCCTGCTCGCGCCCGTCGCGAACGACCCTTCATGAGGTGAGCGAATGCAAGGTCCGACACAAGATTCAAGGATACGCATGCAGGTCAGGGGGGGAGCCCACTCTTGAAGCGCACGTACTTCCTTGTCGCGATCGGCCTCGTCCAGCTCCTCATCGGATCAATCCTGCTCCTTGGGGCCGCCGCGCCGATTCACACGTCGGGAGACGTCCACATTCTCTCCGGGAGCTACCACCACTTCGAATTCAACGTCGATGGGTCGGGGCTGCTCACCGGAAATGTCTCCGATACTCAGGGCCGAGCCTTCGATCTCCTCGTCTTCGATGACCTTGGCTACGCGTCGTTCCTCGACGGATCGAACGCCGTGCCGCCCCTCCTCACGGAGCGCGGGACGGAGATCCTCGTCGGTCTGAATCTGACAAAGTCAGGACAATATCATGTGGTCGTCGGCGACTTTCCTTCGCGCGGCGAACTCCAAGTCGACATCGACCTCTACGTCACCGGCCTGAGGACCGGCGCAGCCATCGTAGCGATGATCGTTCTCGCCGGCGGTCTGGCGCTCGTGGCGGCGACCCTGATAATCAGTGTCTGGTCTACGCACCATCCACCGGCAGTCCGCGCGGTTCCCGCCTCCGATCCCTCCTCCAGTCGTCCGAATAGCACGCAGGATCCCCCCGCCAACGACGACACCCGGGTTTACTGAGCGAGACCCCCCGCGAAGGATCGGCGCGAGCTGCCGGCAACGATCCGGGGTGTCAGCGGCAGAGGTCGAACGACGATCGCAGGCTACCCGGAGGCCACAAAGCCTGGGGACCTCTACTTGCGCGTGGCGAACGCGACCGGCGTCGCCTCTTCCGCCTCCACAGGGGCTGGCGGCAGGAGCGTCCCCTTCGCGCGCTCCTTCGCCCACTCGATGGCCTTGAGGAAGCCGACGAACATGATCGCGATTCCCGCGAACTCCGCGGCGTAGATCAAGGACGGGATTCCGAGGCGCGCGAGCCCCGTGCCCACCGCCAGCACGACCGCCCCGCCCGCGATGAACGCGTTGTACCGAAGGCGGTACCGCACGAGCCCGACGAGCGCGATGCCGATCAGCGTCAGGGATCCGGGGACCGTGAAGAAGGGCGAGAACCGGCGGGGCGTCGCGTCCGACCAGGCGTTCGGGTCGGGCGAGGAGCCATGGTTGAACGAAGCCAAGGCGGCCTGGCTCGTCCCACTGACCGCGGCCACCGCCACGAACGCGGCGAACAGGATTACAACAAAAGCGGCGAACGCGTGTCCGACCCTCCGTTGGACGATGTACACGGACCCGGCGCCGAGGAATCCGACGAGCCCCGTGCCCATCACGTACCACGCCTTGAACAGGCCCGAGGTCCAGCCCATCGTCTCCGCGAGGAACTGGACGAAGGCGACGGTCATGAACATCCCGAGACCGACGGACCACATGAGGTTGTGCGGCTTTCGCGTCTCGACGAACCGCGCGAGGACCGCGATCGTGAAGAGCGCGCTGACGACGCCTACCGCCAAGGAGACCACCGCGCCCTCGACCGTCATGCGTAGCGGCACCGAGGCGAGGAATAAAACGGTTTCGTTCCGACCACGGGAGTGTGTCGCTCAGGTTTTCGGGTTCTCGACAAACTCGAGCAGGACGCCGCCGGTGCGCTTCGGGTGCACGAACGCGACTTTGCGCCCCCGGGCCCCCTGCCGCGGTTCCTCGTCGATCACCGCCAGACCGTTGCGCCGGGCCTGCTTCATGGCGGTCCTGATGTCGTCGACCGCCAGCGCGAGGTGGTGCATACCCTCGCCCCGCTTCTCGACGAACCGCCCGATGAAGGTGTCCGGCTCCAGCGGCTCGAGCAGCTCGAGGTGTGCGTCGCCGACGCGCAGGAACGCCACGGTCACGCCCTCCGTCTGCACCTTCTCTATGGACCCCGGATGCAGGCCGAGAGCGGCGTAGGCCTTCAGCGCGGAGTCCAAGTTGCGGACCGCGATCCCGATATGGTCGATCTTCACGCGCGCGGGATTGGCGGCAGCGCCTTAAACCTCGTCCCGCGGTGCATGGACGCCGAAGACCTCGCGGAGCGTGTCGCTGATCTCTCCGAGGGTCACGCGCGCCTTCACGCAGGCGAGCACGGCGGGGAACAGGTTCGCATCGCCCTTCGCCTCCCGATGAAGTCTGTCGAGTGCCCTCTTGGCGGCTACAGCGTCTCGTTGGCGGCGGACCTTCCTAACCCTCGCGATCTGCTTGCGCTCGACCTCCGGCGAGACGCGGAGGACGTCGATCGGCTGCGGTCCCAGCTCCCGGAACGCGTTCACGCCGACGACGAGCCGTGCCCCCGCTTCGACCTCCTTCTGGTATCGGTAGGCGCTCTCCGCGATCTCGCGCTGCACCCACCCCTTCGCGATCGCGGGCAGCATGCCGCCCTTGCGGTCGATCTTCTCGAGGAGCCTCGTCGCCTCCTCCTCGATGCGGTCCGTAATCGTCTCGATCGCGTACGACCCGCCGACGGGGTCGATCGTGTTCGCCACGCCGGACTCCTGCGCGAGGATCTGCTGCGTGCGGAGCGCGAGACGGACGGCTTTCTCGCTCGGGAGGCCCAGGGCCTCGTCCATGCTGTTCGTGTGCAGCGACTGCGCGCCGCCGAGCACTGCCGCCAGCGCCTGGAGGGCGACGCGGACGACGTTGTTGTGCGGCTGCTGCGCCGCCAGCGCGACGCCTGCGGTCTGTGCGTGGAACCGGAGCGCGAGGCTCGAGGGGTCCTTCGAGCCGAACCTCTCGCGGACGATGCGCGCCCACAGGCGCCGCGCCGCGCGGAATTTTGCGACCTCCTCGAGCACGTCCGTTTGCGCGGCGAAGAAGAACGACAGCTGCCGCGCGAACGCGTCCACCGCCAGCCCGCGGGCGGTGCACGCCTCCACGTATGCAATCGCGTCCGCAAGCGTGAACGCGACCTCCTGCACCGCCGTCGCGCCCGCCTCCCGGATGTGGTACCCGGAGACGCTGATCGGGTTCCACGAGGGCATGCGGCGCGCGCAGTGCTCGATGAGGTCCACTGCCAAGCGCATGGACCCCTCGGGCGGGTAGATGTACGTGGACCGCGCGGCGTACTCCTTGAGGATGTCGTTCTGCGTCGTTCCCCGCAGCTTGGCGCCGGGGACGCCCTGCTTCTCGGCGGCGGCGACGTATAGCGCGAGGAGGATCATCGCGGTGGCGTTGATCGTCATGCTCGTGCTCACGCGGTCGAGCGGGATGCCTGCGAACAGCGCCTCCATGTCCGCGAGGCTCCCGATCGCGACGCCGACCTTCCCGACCTCGCCTCGCGCCATCGGGTGGTCGCTGTCGTAGCCCATCTGGGTGGGCAGATCGAACGCGACGCTCAGCCCCGTGTTGCCCTGTTTCAGGAGGAACTTGTATCGTCGGTTCGACTCCTCCGCGGTCCCGAAGCCCGCGTACTGGCGCATCGTCCACAGGCGCGCGCGGTACATCGTCGGATGGATGCCGCGCGTGAGCGGCGGCTCGCCGGGGAGGCCGAGGCTCGCATCGTCGACATCCCTCGGGCGGAATACGAGGTCGAGAGGCAGGCCGGACAGCGTGCGGTCGCGAATCGTCGCCGGCTCGGACGCGGCGGCCTTGGCGGTGGACTTCCGTGAGCGCGTCGTGGAATAGCCTCGGGGCCCGAGTATCCCGCGCCGCCTAAGAAGGTTTCACCGTCTCGGCGAGCCGCCGGAGGGAGATCGTCCCTGTCCGGCATTCCTGGCAGAACGCGGAGCCGTCGGGAGCGACCCACAGGCGCGTGCTCCCGCACCGGGGGCAATGCAACCCTTCGGGGTTCAACGTGCGTTGCGTCTCGAGCTCCTTCTTGCGCCGGTCCTCTTCCTCCGGGTCGTAGCGGACCATGCCGAAGTAGTCGCGTACGCGGTAGAGGAGGAACATCACAACGACCGCGAGGACGATGAGGATGGCGGCGAGCGGGAGCATGAAGAGACCGAAGAACACGTAGAACACGCCGGCGAAGACGCCCGCGCCCCAGCCCCAGCTCTCGCCGTCGCGGAGCGCCCGGCCCCCGTACAGGTACGCGATGCCCAGCAGCAGAACCAGAATCCCGCCGAGGAGGTTGTTGCCCCACACCATCCAGTACACAGAGAGGGCGAGGGCGATCGCACCCGTGACGAGCATGAGGTAGATCGCGACGGTCGCTTCCATCGGACGGGCGTCGCCCGTCTCGGTGACGACGCGTTTGGGGACGTCCTCCCGGGGACCCTCCGTCGCTCTTGCCTCGTCGATTCCGAGGGCGGCGACCGAGGTCGCCCTCGCCATGCTCGCGCCCGGAGTCGCCCCCTTGCGAACGGATCCCTGGGCCACCGTCTCCTCCCCCGCGCGGAAGTCGGGGTCTCCATAAAAACATATGGGGAATCAGTACCGCGTGTAGGTGAGACCCTTGTCGGGAACGGTCACTCCCTGTCCGCGGACGACCTCGCCGACGACCTTGGCGGCGAACGGTCGCAGGTCGCGCACGATGCCCGTCGCCTCGTCATACGGCGCGACGATCGCGTACCCCATGCCCATGTTGAACGTCTGGTACATCTCTGCGTCGGAGATTCCCGCCAATTCTTGGATCGCGTGGAAGATTGGCGGCGGTATCATTGGCTCCGTGACGCGGAACTCGAGTCCCTTCTTCAACCGCAGGAGGTTTCGTAACCCGCCTCCGGTGATGTTCGCCATCCCGTGGACCTCGTGGCGGCGCACGACCTTCATCACGGACCGCACGTAGATGGCGGTGGGCTCGAGGAGCGCGTCCCCGACGGTCCCCGAGGACCCGGGCAGCCGGCTGCGTAGCTCGAGTCCCGCATCGCGGAACACGCGGCGCGCGAGCGTCAGCCCATTGCTGTGGATGCCCGTGCTCGCGACGCCGACGATCGCGTCCCCAGCGCGCACGCGCCGCCCGTCGATCACGTCCTTCTTCTTCGCGATGCCCAGGCAAGTCCCCGCGAGGTCGTAGCCGCGCACTATCTCTGGGACGACGGCGATCTCGCCGCCGACGATCGTGAGGTTCGCCAACTCCGCGCCGCGGTTCAATCCGACGCCGATTGCACGTGCGACCTTCGCGTCGTAGCGGTCCACCGCCACGTAGTCGACGAACGCGACGGGCTCGATGCCCGCCGTGATCATGTCGTTCGCGTTCATCGCGACGCAGTCGATGCCGATCGTGTCCCAGCGGCCGAGCTCCGCCGCGACCAGGATCTTCGTGCCGACGCTGTCCGTGCACAGCGATAGGACGTGGTCCCCGAACGCGATACTCCCTGTGAACGCGCCGATGCCCCCGAACGGCCGCCCCACCCCCTTGCGCTTGAACGTCAGCGCGGCCACGAGCGCCTCGACCTGGCGCTGCTTCGCGTCGATGTCGACGCCGGCGTCCGCGTAGGTCTTCACAATGGACGCCGAAGTCATCCAGTGGGCGGGGTAAGTACATTCCGCTGGGCCGGTCACGCGACGAGGGGCTCGGCCGGCCGCCGGGCGGATGCCACCGTCGCGCGGAGGCCGAGGCCTGGAATCTGGTACCTCCGCTCCAGGTATGCGACGAGCTTCGACACAGTCAACGTAAACGCCAGGTACAAGAAGATCACGATGACGAACAGCTCGAACACCCGCGCTTCAAAATTGAGGAGTTGTTTGAAGCGGCCCGTCAGCTCGAGGACGCTGATGGTGTACAGGAGCGCGCTCGCCTTGAACAGCCCGATGAACTCGTTGAGCAGCGGCGGGATGACGAGGCGGAGCGCCTGCGGGAGGACGACGTGGCGCATCGCCCCGAGGCGCGAGAGGCCGATCGCCCGCGCGGCTTCGAGCTGGCCTGCCTGCACGGTCTGGAGACCCGCCCGGAAGATCTCCCCTTGATATCCGCCGGTGTTCAGGGTGAGGGCCAAGAGGCCCGCGAGGAGGGCTAGTTCCTCGAGCCGGGGATACCGGTAGAGAAAGAACGCCCACACGAAGAGGATCTGGACGAACAGCGGCGTCCCGCGCATGAGCTCCACGTAGCCGTCGGCGACCCGTTGCCCGAATCGCTTGAGGACCGCGACGACGCACGCCCCGAGCGCGTAGAGCGCGAGGCCGACGAGCCGGGTCGGCGGCAAGGCCTCACGAGGCCGACCGACCCTCACGCGCAGTTCCGCGAACGACTCCCCCCGCAGGGTACGCACCCATCCGACGAAGAACCCGATGGGCAGCCCAGCGGCGAACGAGGCGACGGTGATGAGGATGGACAGGCCCCACGCAGGCAGCAGAGTCCGGAGGGCGCCTCCCATGTAGCCCCAGTCCAGAGGCCGGCCGCCGACGACCACGAGGACGAACACCGCGAGGACGGCGACCACGATGCCCGCGCCGGCGATGCGGTCGAGGAGGGGCGCATGCGCAAACCACCACGAAGTGCGTCCCAGATCTCGCCCCACCATCGCTCACCCCAGGACCTTTGACACGAAGGCGCGCGTCCGCTCGTGCCGCGGGCTCTCGAGCACCTCGCGGGGCGGTCCCTCCTCGAGGACGACCCCGGCGTCCATGAACAGGACGCGGTCCGCGACGGTCTTCGCGAAGCCCATCTCGTGCGTCACGACGATCATCGTCATACCGTCCCGCGCGAGCACGGTCATCACGTCGAGTACCTCGCGGATGAACTCCGGGTCGAGGGCGGACGTGGGTTCGTCGAACAGCACGGCTTTGGGATTCATCGCGAGGGCCCGGGCGATGGCGACGCGCTGCTGCTGCCCGCCCGACAGCTCTGCAGGATAGGCGTGTATCTTCGCGGCGAGCCCGACGCGGTCGAGGAGCGCCTTCCCCTCGGAGTCGCCCCGCTCGCGGTCGAGTCTGCGGACGCGGACCAGTCCAAGGGTGACGTTCTGGAGTGCGGTCAGGTGTGTGAACAGGTTGAACGTCTGGAACACCATGCCGACCTGCTGGCGAACCCATTCGGGCCGGATCTCGGGCGCGTTCACGCGGACCCCGTCGATGAACACGGAGCCTTCGTCCGGTTCCACGAGGAGGTTGATGCACCGGAGCAGCGTGCTCTTTCCGGAGCCACTCGGGCCCACGACGACGAGCACGTCCGCCTTCTTCACTTCGAACGAGACCCCGCGCAGGACATGGAGGGTGCCGAACCACTTGTGGACGCCCTCCACGCGGATCACGCAGCCACTCCCTCCATGCCGGGGACGCGGAACCACCGCTCCACGAAGAGGAGGACCCGGGTCACCGCGAAAGCGAGGACGAAGTACAACGCGGCGATGACGGTCCAGACACCGAACACCCAGGTCAGCTGGCCGCCAAAAATCACGATCTGCTGGTTGAACTCCTGACCCAGGGCGACCATCTCCACCGCGCCGAGGGCGCCGAGAAGGGAAGAGTCCTTCACGAGGGTCGCGAGTTCGTTCGCGAGGGGCGGGAGGGAGAGGCGGACCGACTGAGGGAGGACGACGAACGCCATGACCTGCGGGGGAGAAAGCCCGAGGGCGTGTGCCGCCTCCACCTGCCCGCGGGGGACGGACTGAAACCCCGCGCGGAAGATTTCCGCCTGGTAGGCCCCCGAGTGAGCCGCCAAGGCGAACGCTGCGAACAGGAGGCCCATGCTCTGCGTGTTGTACTGCTCGGGGAGGAACAGGGGTCCGAACAGGAAGGCGAAGATGGCGAGGACGATTGGGGGCATCCCCCGGAAGAGGTCAACGTAGACGGCCGCGGGCCAGGCGACCGAGCGAAGGCGCGACAACCGCGCCCAGCCGGCGAGGAACCCGAGTACGAGGCTCACGGGGAGCATAATCGCGACGTAGCCGAGGGTTCCGAAGAAGCCCTGCCAGAGGGTGCGTTGGAAGCGGTTCCAGAACACCGGGTCGAACACGTTGTACCCGAGGACCGCCTGGAGCAGGAGCAAGAAGGCGACGCCGCCAATGACGGCCTCGCCGGTCCGAATCGCGCCCGAGCGGCCAAACGAGCCGCGGAGCACGGCCCGCCGCCGGACCTGGGGCGGTGGTACGCCCGACGCGGTCGTCCCCTCGCTGCGGATCATCCCAAAGCCGATGGCCGGGCACAAAGGAGGACATGGGAAAAGGTTTGCGCCCGGCGCGAGGCGCGGGGCTCGGGCCGCGCCTCAGAACCACTTCGCGACGATGTCGTCGTAGGTCCCGTCTGCTTTGATCGTCGTCAGCGCCTGGTTCATGTCGCCAACGATGTCGAGCGGGTCGTTGTTCGCCACCGCGAAGGAGAACAGCTCGTCTGTCTGGATCGTCCCCGCCACGGTGAATTGGGTCGGGTTCCCGGCCGAGATCCCGACGGCGGCGGGGCGGTCGATGACGATGATGTCGACCGCCCCGGACTGGAGCGCCTGGAGCACCTGCACCACATCCGGGAAGATTTGCACATTCGCGTTCGGGAGGTTGTCGGCGACCCAGAATTCGCTCGAGGTTCCTCCCTGGACGGAGACGTTCAGGCCGTCCAGTTCCGCAGCCGTGCAGGCGTTCGCGTCCGCGCAGTACGCCACCGCGTCGCCCGTGCGCTTGAGGATCCCCTGGTCGCTCTCGTAGTACGAGTCCGTGAAGTCCATCGTGACGTTCCGCGCCGTCCCTATCGCGCCGTTCATTGTGATCGCGGACGCCGCGATGTCCACGCGGCCCGTCCCGACGGCGGCGAGGAGTGCGCTGAAGTCCCGGAAATCATAGACCTCCCACTCCGTCACCGTTGCGGTGTTTTCGTACCCCATCCGCCTCAGGACCTCCGTGAGGAGGTCGATGTCGAAACCCTCGATGTCATCCGTGGTCGCGTTCCGGAATTCGAATGGCGGGAACGGGGTGTTCGTCCCCACGAAGAGCTTCGCGGGGGGCCCGGTTCCCGGGCCCGTTGGCTTCGCATAGATACCCGCGAGATACCAACCCGCGCCCGCACCTAAAAGCAGCGCGACGACGAACAACACCGCCACCCTCGATCCCCGCATCCCGGCCCTCACCGCGGCGGCAGGGGCTCCCGATTGCGCCATGGTCCCGGGCAACCCGTTGTCTCTATTTATAACATTCTTCGACCTGAGAACGAACGCGGCGAGGATTTCTTTGACGCGACGTTGCACAAAACCGTGTACAAATCTTCTTATGACCCCAGGCCCACATGCATCGTTCGAGGGCCGAGCGGTCGAAGGGCATTCGGCATCTGGCCCTCATCTCTTTCTCTCGCGCAAACCCTTTTGGCGGCGGTGCCGTTCCGGCCGCCATGGGGAAGGCATGGGTCAAGCGACGCAGGCACGACCCGTTCTACCGCGCAGCCAAGGCGCAGGGTTACCGTTCGCGGGCGGCGTTCAAGCTCATCCAGGCCGACGCCCGGTTCGACCTGATCTACGAGGAGGACACGGTCGTAGACCTCGGGGCCGCCCCCGGCGGCTGGACCCAGGTCGCGCACGAGCTGGTTGGCGACGCGGGGCGCGTCGTGGCGGTGGACCGCGTGGGGATGATGCCGATTGCGGGCGTGGACGTGTGGCGGGCGGACCTCGAGGACCCGACGTTCCTCGAGACCCTCGCTCGGGAGCTCGACGCCGTCGACGTCGTCGTCAGCGACATGGCCCCCAGGCTAAGCGGAAACCGGACGCTCGATCACGCGCGGAGCGTCGCCCTGGGGCGGCTCGCGCTTGGCGTCGCCCGACGCCTGCTCCGCGAGGGCGGCAACTTCCTGTGCAAAGTGCTCGAGGGCGAGGACTATCGCGAATTCTTGAACGAGGTCGGAGACCACTTTCGGACCGCGCAGGGCCACACGCCGGAAGCCTCGACGAAAGCGAGCCGCGAGATCTACGTCGTGGGCAAAGGGTTCCGGGCGCGGTCGTCTACGCGGCCAGCGACTTCGCGCGCTCGAGACACCGCTCCGCTTCCTCGCGGAACCCGAGACGGGCGAGCACCTCGCCGCGATTCAGCCAGGCCGCGACATACTTCGGGCGGATCTTGACGGCCTCGTCGTGGCACTTCCGCGCTTCCGCGAACCGTTCCATCCGCGCGAGCGCCGCGCCCTTGTTGTTCCACGCGATTGCGTACTTGGGGCGCATCTCGATCGCCGCGTCGTAGCACTCGATCGCCTTTTCGAACGCCCCGGACTTGAAGTAGATGTCTCCCTTGTTGCACCAGGCGATCTCGTTCTTAGGGTCGATCTTGATCGCGACGTTGTGGCATCGGAGCGCCTCGTCGAGCTTCCCGAGGCGCTTGAGGGCGACCCCCTTGCTCGTCCACGCACTCGCGGGTTTGGAGCCCATGCGGATCGCGCGCTCGTAGTAGAACAGCGCATCCTCGTAGCGTCCGCTCTTCACCAAGCGGTCTCCCTGCGCGATCGCGCTCGTCGAGATCTGGAAGAGGACGATGCCGACCGCGAAGCCGCAGATCGCGACGCCGAGGAACACCCCGAGGCCGGCGGGGTTCAGGGAGATGGCCGTCCACGACCACATCTGGAACCCGGCGAAGACGGCGACGAGGCCGACGATCGTGCCGACCACGACGAAGTCGATGAGCTTCCCGCTCCGCGCGCGGACGCCGGAGACCTCCTCCTCCGTCACGGCGACGGAGACCGGGGCCTTCGCGGAGGCGCGTGTGCGCGTCACAGGGGTCGCGCGCAGGCCCGTGGCGGGCTCCTCGTCCGGGGGCGGGGGGAACTGCGCGCCCTCCCCACCTTCGACCGCCACGAACGTCGCGCCGCACCTCGTGCACTTCTTCGCGTCCGTGGGCAGCTTCGTGGCGCATAAGGGGCACTCGAACTGGTCACCGCCCTCCTCCTCGACGAGGAGGGAGTCGAGCAGCTCGTCCACGATCTCCTTGTCGATGTCGAGGGTCTCCTTGTCCCCATCCGCGCCTGGTTTGATCTCGACGAGTTCCTCGAGGAGCCGGTCGATCTCCGGCTCTGCTTGAGCCGAGGTCGTGGTGATCTCCACCCCGCAGGATTCGCAGAACTGCACGCCGGGGGCGTTGTTGGCCCCGCAGACGTTGCACTTGATCGGATCGGGCACGGCCGTCGACCCTTGTTACCCGGGGAATTCCATATAAACGTTGCGCGCTGCGTATTCGGAATGGGACCCTGACCCCGGGGGCGTGAGAAACGTTTATGGAGCCCTCCGTCCATGGCTTCGTAGATGCGGGGAGAGGCCGAGGTCAGCATGGGCTCGCCTATTGTTTCGCGATTCATTCGTTACGAGAGGGGGTAGGGGTTTGACGCGGCCGTGGCGGTCGGGCAGGTCTTGCCACGGCCCGTCCTTTTTGGGAGGCCGGCCGTGAACCCGGAAACGGGAGTCGTGGCGGTGGACCTCCCCCCCGACTGGTTCGAGCAGGCCCAGCGCGCGGTCATGGCCCTCCGGAGTCGCCTCGAGGAGGCAGAGCGGGAGATCGGGCGACGGGAGCTCGACCTCGAGGCCCGCGAGCGGACCCTGGAGGGGAGGGACGCGGACCTGGCGGGGGCCCAGCGGACCCTGGATTCCCGGGCGGGGACCCTGGACGAGGAAGCCCGGAGGCTCGCGAAAGAGCGCGATTCGGCGGCGATGGAGTCGTCCTCGCTCGCGGCGGGCCGTCAGGAGCTCGATGCGGCCCACGAGGCGCTGGTGGCGCGAGAAGACGGCCTTCGGACGCTCGAACGGGACCTCGAAAAGCGCGAGGGCGCCGCCGAGCAGTCTCGGCAGGACCTGGAGACCCTGCAGAAGGGGCATGAGGTAGCCTACGCGGCGGCGAGGGAGGAGATCGTCCATGCGAATGAGGCGCTGTGGGAGCAGGCGCGGGCCCAGGGGGCGGACGTGCCCCGTGACGCGCCGGCGGCGGCGACGCTCGAGGACGCGCTTCATCGTGTGCTCGCGCTCCGCGAGGTCATGGAGAGCGCGACGGCGGCGGCGAGCGCGCGGGAGTCTCGCGCACAGGGCCTGCTCGCCGATGCGGCCCAGCGCGCACGCGAGATCAACTCGCTCGAGGGGAAGGTGCGGGACGAGGAGGGCCGGCTGGCGGCGCTGAAGGCCGAGATTGTCAACGCGAAGAAGGCGCTTTCCGTCGTCGACGCGGCACTCACGCGGATGCCGTATGACGTAGTGGACGACTTCACGCGCAGCGATGCGTTCGAGAACTACGAGCGAGCGGTGAAAGCGCTTAAGCGGTTCACGGACTAGCGCGACGGCGGCGCCGCGGCCTCTGAAGGGGCGGCGGACAGGTCTTGGAGCAGGGGGAGCGTGGCGATCGATCGCCGCGCGATGGGCTCGTCCTCCTTGCAGTACCGAGGGTCGATGCCTCCGTCCGCCTTGACGGGGAACTTCGGCGGCAGCGTCGCAAACGTCGGGAACCCCGCGATCTTCATGATCGGCGCGAACACCTTCTTCCCGTGCTTCCAACGGAAGTACGCGTAGTACGCGAAGAGGGCCGCGAACGTGAAGAGCGGCTGCTTCCGCGGGTCCCACACGTCGATGTTGTGCCGCCACGACGTCGCGAACACGTCCCACTGCTCCGGCGTCAACTGCTCCGTACTCACGCGCCTCTCGTTGCGCAGCTTCGTGTCCTCGAGCGGGATGAACAGCAGCGGCACGAGGAATAGGTCGCTCCCCTTCAGTTTGTCGAGGAGCTCGAGGGTCTGGACAGTGTCGTCCGGTGTCTCGTCGGGCCAGCCCGTGATGAGCGTCGCCATCGGCTTCCAGTGGTTGTCGTTCAGGATGCCGACGCCCTGCACGTTGACCTCGTGATACTGCTCGATCGGGTACGGCCAGATCTTCCCGCGCATGTACTTCTTCATGATTCGGATCGAGCCGGACTCCATGCCGAACAGCGCGGTGACGAACGGCTCCTTGTAGTTCCGCCGGAACTCGGGGGTGTATCGCGTCTTTTCGATGAGGACCGGCGTGATGCGTTCGACGGCGGTGGGGTCGAATGCGACGGGCGCGATCGCGATGTGGCTGAGGTGGATGAAGTCCACGCCGGGGTGCCGCGCGATCGTCGTGAACAGTTTCTCGAGCGCCGCAGGATTCGGCTCGAACCTCGGGCCGCACTCGTACAAGAAGAGGTCCTCGGTCGCGCAGAAGATCTCGTTGGACCCTGCCGCGATGTTCACGGCGACCTCCTTCATGATGTGCTGGAGGGGCAGCGAGTGGCGGCGGCGGTTCGTCGGAGAACAGAACTGGCACCCGCGTCCGCATCCGCGCGTGATCTCCACGACGCCGTACGAGGCCGCGTTCCGGATCGAGGGGATGAAGTCGATTGGGACCTTGGACCCGTGGACCTCCCTCTCGACCTTCTCGCCCGCGAGGAGGCGGCGGAAGAGGTCGACGACCGTGAGCTCGCCCTCCCCGTGCACGAGCACGTCGATGCCCCACGTGTCCGTCATCCCCGCGTGGCGGACCTGCCAGGCGCCCGCGCCGCCGAGCACGACGATCGGTTCATACTCTTGGAACACGGGGTTCTCCATGACCCGGCGGAACTCGACCGCGTCCGCGGTCTCCCCAGGAACCGCGATCATGCTGCTGTACGTGACCGACACGTACGCGAGGCCCATGGGGTCCATGCTCGTGATGCCGACGATCTTCGTGTCCGGGCCGACGAACCGTTCCAGGTTGTCCGGGTGGCAGCACACCACATCCTCGCGCGGGAACCCTGCCTCGAGCAAGAGGCTCTCGATCTTCCGAAGGCCGTACGGCACGAACGACGCGCTGCCGTCGTGGTTGTCGCGAGGGGCGAACCATTCCGGGCGGAGCAACGGCCGCGGGATCACTTTTTCGGGGAAGACCGCGATGAACGCGGCGAACGGGTCGCCGCTGTACGAGGACATCTCGCCGCGGGGCGCGGTCAGTACGATCTTCACGCCACGCGCGTCGTAACCGGCCAACTTCCGCCCCGCCTACCGGCAGCCGATGGCGTCCACCTCTCTTTAGGGTTTTGTCGCGACTTCTGAAAATGGATTTGCATACGTGCGCCTCACGTCGAACGATTGAAATACGCGGGCGCCCTTTCCCCCCGCGTGGGTGCAGTTCGCGGGCGGTGGTTCGCGAAGGGGCTGAGCAAAGCCCTCGGCCTGCCCCGGACCGCAACAGCGATCGTCGATCTCCTCGTCCGTTCCTCGCGACACCTTTCCGTCCGTGAAATCGTGGAGCGCATTCACAAGAGCGAGCGCTCCGTGCGCGGGAACATCGCGCTCCTCGTGCGACGTGGACTCCTGGAGAGGAGGGCAATCGTCACCGCCAAGAACCGCCTCGCGTACCTGTACCGCCTCCGCCCGCAGGACGACCTTCTGAGAGCGGTCCGCATGCAGTTCGCGCGGAATCTGTCGTCCCTCCGCCGCGCCTCGCGCGGCCGACCTAGTCCCAGAACCGCCTCGTCCGAGCGTAGTTGACCTCCGCCGCCAATAGGTCGCGCAGGAAGTCGTCCTCGGTCTCGTGCAGATTTCTCAGGATCCTGGCGGCGGTGTCCGGGCCGACCCCGCGCGCGACGAGCGCGACCACGGCCTTCCTACCATGTGCGCTCACGAGGCTCGCGCTCGTGTACAGACGCTTGAGCTCCGCGCGCTCTTCTCTGGACAGGTGCTCTGCCGCCAACAGTCGAGCCTTCCCGCGCTCGTACGGTCGGAGGATCGCGACCATGCGCGCGTCGCACACAGGGCACGCGGTCTTCGCAGGCAGGTCTCTCACGCGCGATCGGCTGGCGGCGCGGCAGCTCATGCAGAGGAGCAGGATCGCCTCTCCCTCGATGCGGTTCTTCAGGGCGAGGAGCGTCGCGTGGTCCGCCTTCGACGGCACGACGAGGTGACGCCCGCGCTCGAGTCCGACCTTCCCGATCGGCGACAGCCGACCGACGTGCACGCGGATGCTCCCGTCGTGGATCCGCTGAAGCACGTCCGCGGTGCGCGGGAGGTCCATGCGCTCCCAGAACACGCGGCCCAGCACCTCCTCGAAGAGCGGCGTGTTCTCGAACGCCTTCAGGAGTCGCCCGAGGTTCACGGACTCCCAGTCCACGTCCCTCCGGATCGCGCCGAACTTCTTCGCGACGTGGACGAACGCCCAGCGGAGGAACGAGGAGTTCTTGAGGACGAGGCGGAGGAGGGGCTCGAGGGCGGCGGGGTCGTCCGGACGCAAGAGGGCCACGATGTGCTTCGCGTCCACCGCGCGCGGGACCTGGAGGATGATGCGGTACGGGTCCGTGCTCATCCCGACGGACTCCCCGAGACGCGCGCCGAGCAACGCGGAGACGAGCTGACCGAGGGTCTCGTTCACCCGCGTGCCGAAGCACGCGTTGATTACGATCGCGTCCTTGGTCGATTCGACCGTGACGAGTTCGTCCGTGGGGACCGGCAGGTCCTTGGCGCTCGTGATGTACCGCCGGAAGCGCTCGATGCCGTGCTCGTTGGCCGGGTAGCCCTCGAGCGCGAGGGTCCGCCGCAGGACGCCGACCTCGTGCGCGACCGCATAGGGGACCGGGATCTCCTCGCCGACCCAGGAGGGAATGTCCCCGAGCTCGCGGACGGGCTCCACGAGGATCTCTCCGTTGTCCCGGAACTCGACGAACCGCCACGCGGAACCGCGCATCACGAACGACGCGCCGAGCTTGGCGTTCTCCGCGACGAACCACTCGTCGAGCGTTCCGATCGCCCGACGCGAGGAG
The DNA here is from genome assembly GCA_964396265.1 of uncultured Methanomassiliicoccales archaeon. GTDB lineage: Archaea > Thermoplasmatota > Thermoplasmata > RBG-16-68-12 > EA-27 > EA-27. The sequence continues at coordinate 89,595 of CAYNEM010000001.1, read as the reverse complement.
ATGTCGACGACGCGGTACGTCCGGACGTCCGGGATCATCGAGATGTTCTCGAAGAAGTACGTCATCGTGCCGCGGGAGCGGCCGAGGCGGCCCTCGCGCACCCACATGATGCGGAGGTCGGCGAGCTGGTTCACCAGGGCGTCGAAGTCCACCCTTTTCAGGTTCCGGAACGGGTGGGAGCGACGGACGAGGTCGTACGCCTCGTGGGCGTCGACGCTGTCCGCGGACATCGCCATCGCCGCCAACTGGTTCGCGAGCACGGAGAAGTTGTCCTCGCGGACCGCGAGGGGCTCGAGCTCTCCCGCCAACGCGCGGCGCGCGATCACCGCCGACTCCGCGAAGTCGTCCTCGCGGATGGACACGATCGCCCCGTCGCTGATCTCACCGACGCCGTGACCCGAGCGGCCGATCCGCTGTACGAGGCGCGTGACCTCGCGCGGGCTGTCGTACTGGAGCACGAAGTCCGTGGTGCCGATGTCGATCCCTAGTTCGAGGGACGATGTGCAGACGAGAGCTTTCAGGCGCTCGGCCTTGAAGTCGTCCTCCATCTGGATCCGGACGTCTCGGGACAGGGAGCCGTGGTGGACCCCGATCGGAGGGTCCTCGGACCATGTCCGAAGACGGGACGACAGGAACTCCGCGTTGTCCCGCGTGTTCGTGAAGAACAGCGTGGACCGGTGGGCGAGGATATGCTCCCGGCACCTCCGCAGGGCGTGGGCATGCTCCTTGGTCAGGTGGAGCGCGTCCGCGAGGTCGTCGTCCTCCGGAGCGGGCTCGGGCCACTCGACCGCGATTCGGATGCCTTTGGGGATGGGGACGTTCACGACCTCTACCCGCCGCCCGACGCCGCCGAGGAACGCGGCCACCTCGTCCGGCGACCCGACCGTCGCGCTGAGGCCGATGCGCTGGAACTCGCGCCCCGTCAACGCCACCAGGCGCTCCAGTCCCACCGCCAGCTGCGAGCCCCGGTCGTCGTTCGCGAGCTCGTGGATCTCATCGACCACCACCCACCGCACGTTCGCGAGCTGCGATCGGAGGGTCTGCCCCGTGAACAAGATCTGGAGGGTCTCGGGCGTCGTGATGAGGAGTTGGGGGGGCTTGCGGGTGAGACGCTCGCGCTCCTTCGGCAGCGTGTCCCCGTGGCGCACGGCGATCTCGAGCCCGAGGCGCTCCGCGAACATCGTCAGGCGCCGCAACATGTCGCGGTTGAGGGCGCGGAGGGGCGTGATGTACAGGGCCGCGATCCGCTTGGGGTCCTCACGGACGAGGTGGTGGAGGATCGGGAGCACGGCCGCCTCCGTCTTGCCAATCCCCGTGGGGGCGACGAGGAGCACGTGGTTCCCCGCGAGGATGGGCGGGATTGCCCGGAGCTGAGGGGGCGTCAGCTCCTCGATGCCGAGCCTCGTCGCAGCGTCCACGACACGGGGGTCGAGGCCCAGATTCTGCACGGAATCCCCGCCTACGGGGGGCCCCTTCATATACGTTCCCGCGGCCCTGGGAACGCCCCCGCGTAAGTGTCACCGGGCCACTCGCTTGCGCGGGTGATAACGAGGGGGAAGGAATAATAGGGCGGAGCGGGCCCTCGAAATTTGTGAACCCTCGGCGAGGAGGGCTTCTCCTCCTCCTCGTGGCAATCCTCCTCCTGCAGGCCCCGGCGCAGCCTGCTGCAGCCTACGGAGAGCTGACGTTCAACCAGAACCTCAACACCTCTGGGGGCACCTATTCCGTCAACAACGTGCGGAGTGCCGCACAGTCCTTCACGCCGTGGGAGTCCATCCTCCTCCTGCGGGTGAGCCTCTTCGTGTTCAACGATCCTCCCCAGTCGGACCCGTTGAACGTGACGATTCAGTCCGACGCGGCCGGATCCCCGAGCGGGACGATCCTTGCCTGGTCCTCGCAGACGTACTCGGGGACCGGCTGGCGGCTGTTTCCACTGACGCCATCCCTGCCGCTTTCCCAGGGGACGCCGTACTGGATTGTCGCGCGGAACAGCCAGTCCGTGGGGGACGGCTACGACTGGACGCACTCCGGGACGGACGTGGTCCCCGGGGTCGCAAAACGAGACCTCGGTGCGGGCTGGACTCTCGTCGCGCAGGACTTCGCATACCAGACGTACGGCCTGCGCTTCGAACCGTATTTCGCCCTAGAGCTCGGTGCGGATCGGGTCCAGGTCAACCCCGGAGAAATCGTGACGTTCACAATCTTCCTTAACAACACGGGAGCCGGCATCCCCGTCGGCGCTTGGGTCAACATGACCCTGCCGACAGGCCTTTCCTACGAGGCCGACACCGCGACGGTGCTCGGCGGGACCAGGAACGGCACCTCGTGGGCCTTCGCGAACCGGCTGGGGAACGGGGCCCATGCGTTCTCCGTAGCCGTGTCGGTCAGCGCCTCGCCCAGCCGCTATCTGAACACGGTCGCCCGTTTGGACTTCACCGACTCGGCTGGCGTCCGCTTACCTCCGAGGAGCGACAGCGTCTCGATCGAAGCGGTCGGGGTCATCCTCCCGCCACCGGCCGACCCGCCCTCGACGTGGTACGTCTGGCTGCCCGCGGTCGCGCTCGCGCTCGTGCCGCTCACCGCCTACGGCCTCCGGCGTTCGAGGCGCCCCTCGATCGAGGAGGTCTTCGTGATCCACACGAGCGGCGTTCTGCTCTACCACCTGGGGCGGAGCATGAAATCCGTGGACGACAAGGACAAGGACGTGCTCGGCTCCATGTTCACGGTCGTGCAGGACTTCGTCAAAGATTCCTTCCGGTACGGCGGGGACCGCAATCTCAACAAGCTCGAATTCGGGGACTACAAGATCCTGATCGAGCGCGGCCCCAACTTGTACCTGGCGGTCGCGTCCTCCGCGGACGTCGAGCAGCTCGCGGGGCGCGCGCGGCACGCCGTCGAGGAAATCGAGGAGAAGTTCGGAAAGGAACTCGAGCACTTCAGCGGCAAGATGGAACCGGTCCTCGGGATCCGCGACCTCGTCAAGAAGCACCTCCGGATCGCGTGATCGGCACACGGAGGGGCCGGCGTCCCCGAGCTAGCTCCGGTTTCGCATGGGCCCGGCCGGATTTGAACCGACGACCATCTGGTTATGAGCCAGACGCTCCCCCAGACTAAGCTACGGGCCCGGGCTCCGAACCGCCCGACCCTTATTCAACGTTTGGCGGTGCGGGGGACCGGGCTTTCTGCGCAATCGACACCGACGAATCCCAGGTGATACGGATGGGACAAAGTATATCGCCCGTCCCCGCCCCATCGGGAACGTGGCGCGTCCCGACCACTACCGTCGCCTCGGCGTCTCGCGCAGAGCCCCAGAGGATACGATCCGACGAGCGTACTTTCGCCTCGCGAAGAAGCTCCACCCGGACGTGAGCAAGAGGAGCGGATCGCACGAGGAGTTCCTGGCGGTCAAGGAGGCGTACGAAGTCCTCTCGAACCCCCTCCTGAGGCGCGAGTATGACGAACGCCTGGCGAACGAGCCGCTCTTGGGGTTCGACGACACCGCCTCGCGGAGGAGCCCCGTGCGCACGGTCCGGGCGTCCCCGCCGTTCGTCCCGCCCCGCCAGACGCGGGCCGTCCGGATTCGGACCGCGAACGAGAGCCGCCGCCAGCGGCAGTTGTCATTCCTCTACACCGCCACGGTCGCGGGGTCGAGCGTCGCCTTCCTTGCGGGCGCGTTCTTCCTCGTCTCAATCGGGGGGATCGTTCCCGGCGTCGTCGCGTTCCTCATGGGCCTCACGCTCGTCCTCGTGATGCTCCACGTCCTTCCCTTCGCCCGCGCGAAGTGACCTCGAGCCCCCTCCGGAACATGATCCAGCACTACCCGTTGCCGCGGAGGCGCGCCGCGAGGGCTTCGTCCTCGCTCAAGCCGACCAGGACCAAGACCTTCGTCGCGAGGGCGTCGATCGTGTCGAAGTTCGCCGCCATGTCGCGCAGGTTCGTGAAGACCTCGAGCTGGAACGCGTTCTTGCCCGCCAGGCGGAGCTTCCCCGTCCGGAGGTATTCCTCGAGGGGGCTCTCGAGGCCGAGGCCATTCTCCCCCGCCACCTGCGCACATACCTCGTAGACCCACTCGTGGCAGAAGATCGTGACGACGCCGAGCTTGCCTTCTTTCACGAGAGCCTCGAACCCTCGGCGGGCGAGCCACGGATTCCGCGCGTTCGCGTACGTCTCGCGGAGCCCGAAATCCGTCACGTGTGGCGCGGGCCACCGCTGGCCGAGGCGATCAAGGACGTGGGCGACGGCGCCGTCGATCTGCTCTCGCATGGCTGCATCGGCGAGGGGCGGGCTGACGAGCACATACCGGCCGGGCTCGGCCTCTCCGATCACGAGTTCCTTCTGCGTCGCGGCTGACTCCACGAGCGTCTCGAGGAAGTCCCGAAGCACCTCGAGACCCGCGTCGCCGCCAGGGTCATGGCGGGAGAGGATTCGGGGCGCCGTCACATCCCCGCCAAACGGGAGCGTGGCGTTAGAGCATTGCGGTCGAGGCGAGAGGGCGCGCGACGTGCGCCTCGGTGCGGGAGACTGCCCTAGCCTCCGCGGGAACGAAGCCCGTGCGTCTCTCCCGCAGGACTTTAACCCCTGGCTCCCTCCGGGAGAACGAACTGAGGACGCGATGGACCCGAAGGACAAGCGTGCCAGAGGACTTCCCGTGACCCGGCTTGAGACCCTCGCCGACGGGGTCTTCGCCATCGCCATGACAATCCTCGTCCTGGACCTCCGCGTGCCCGAGGTCATCGGGCCCAGCGGACTCTTTGCGGACTTGGCGGCGTTGTGGCCCCGGTTCGCTACGTACTTCATCAGTTTCATCGTACTGGGCATCTACTGGTTCGCTCAGCACCAGATCTTTCACTTCCTGGCCCGGGTGAATCGCACCTTGGTCTGGTTGAACATCGTCTTCTTCATGGGCGTCGCTCTCACCCCTTTCGCAGCATCCCTCTTGGGCAGGTATCCGGATGACCGCGTGGCGCTCGCTTTCTACGGGCTTCTCCTCGCGCTCCTCGCACTTTTGGGCTACCTGATTTGGTGGTACATGACAGGGGACCGCGGCCTCGTGGATATGGAGCTCGATCCCAAGCTCGTCCGGAAGATCCGCATCTGGTTCCTCGGCGGTCCGGCCGCGACCCTCTTGGCGATCGGGTTGGCCTTCGTGAACACCTTCCTGTCCCTTCTCGTTTACATCATCCTTCCCGCCATCTACATCTTCCTCAACCCGGTCGACCGGTATCTCGCGGAGCTCCGTAGAGAAGGGCCGGATTGATTCTCGGCCCTCCGTTCGCGTCACGCAGATTCCTCGCCTCGCGACGGTCGGCGGTCCCTGCGGAAGAGGGTCCGAGCCCCCGCGTGCCAAAGGGGATGCGCCTAGGTTCCACATGTCGGACTCTCGACCTGGGAGAAGGGAAGCGCCGTCGTCCGGATTTGAACCGGAGACCACCCGGTTAACAGCCGGGGGCTCTACCAGGCTGAGCTACGACGGCAACGCGCGGCCCAAGAGGATGGGGTCTCAAGAACGTTCGCACGTCAGCCGATGATCTTGCGAACGTCCTGGACGGTCCCGGCGACCTCGTCGAGCATGCCCTTGAGGTAATCGAGGAAGTGGTCGACTCTGTCCGTGGTGACCGCACCGTCCTGGGAGGGCTTGACGAGCCCTTCTTGCTCGAGGATCCGGAGGGAATAGCGGACCTTGTGCTGCGGGTAGTTCAGCAGCTCCCCCAACCGGATGATCCCGATGGGCTGGTTCTCCACGACGGCCCTGAGCATCGTCAGGTGCCGCTGCAGCAGTTTCACTTCCGTCTCGACCTTCCCCGCCAAAACCGACTTTCGCGCCATCCAGCCGTCACCGCTCGGGTCGCCCGCAAGGGCCCGTTTCAGATAAACCACACGGTTTCTCGTGTCACGCTTTCGCGCGCGCTACAGGCCTGCTCGCTTCCGTGCGCTCGTCCACCATGCCATTTCGCGGTTGCACGCTTCCCCCGCGCCCTCCGTTCCGACGGCGATCAGCCCCATGGGGACCGACTTCGGGAACAGCCGCAATCCCTCGTCGCACGCCGGCTGCGGTCCGAGTTCCGCGACACGGTCGTAGACGAACTTTGACAGAAGGACGCGCCAGATCTCCTCGCCGACCCCGGTGACGGTGACCGCCCCGTCGGGGCCAGCGTAGAGCCCCGCCCCGATGATCGGCGAATCGCCCACCCGGCCGGGCATCATGTAGGAGATGCCCCCCGTGGAGCTGGCCGCCGCATACCGTCCCCTCGCGTCGCGGGCGACCGCACCGACCGTGTCCGTGGCATGATCCCGGAGCCAGGCGCGCGCCCACGCCGGCACGTTCCCCTTCTTGAGATCGGCGTTCGTCCGCTCGAGGCGTTTCCGGGCGCGGTCCGTCGCCGGGTCGTACGCGGGGAAGCCGTGGGACCTGGCGAACTGCGTTGCCCAGTCGCCGGCGAGCATGAAGTGAGGCGTTTCCATCACCTTCCGCGCGACGAGGACTGGGTTCCTCACGTCCGAGATCGCGGCGACCGAGCCCGCACGCCGACGCGAGTCCATGACTGCCGCGTCCATCTGGATCGAGCCGTCGAGGCGCATCCGGGATCCCGTGCCCGCGTTCGTCCGCGGGTCGTCCTCGAGCACCACGGTCGCCGCCACTACGGCGTCGAGCGCCGATCCTCCCTTGCGAAGGGCCGCCATCCCGGCTCTCCCCGCGCGTGCCGCGGCGTCCGCCACCGAGCGCGTCGATCCCGCGCCGCAGTGGGTGACGACGATCGGGTCCAATCGGCGCGCGATGGGGCGTGCCACCTTAACCCTTCCGAGGGACCGTCACGGCGTCAGCCCGTCGACCCTCTCGATGTCCCCCAGGAGGGCTTTCACACGCACTGCGATCGCGTCGCGGATCTCCCGCCAGCGCGTTTCCGGCATCGCCGCCGGATCGGTGATGTCCCAGTGGTCCGTCTTCTCCGAAACCTCAACGGGACACGACTCGATCGAGCACATCGCGACCACGCGCCACGCGGAGCGCGCGACGTTCATGTCGAGGGGTTTCGGCTTCTGGGTCGAGATGTCGATCCCCGCCTCTCGCATGAGCTCCACGGCATCCGGGTGGACGGACTCCTTCGGCTTCGTGCCCGCGCTGATGCCGCGCCATCCGGGCGGCGCCCAGGCGTTGAAGAATCCCTCCGCCATCTGGCTCCGCGCGCGGTTCCCCTCGCACACGAACAGGATCGTCCTCTCGGGACCCGCCCCCCCATCGAGCGTCTCTTCGAGGAAGAGCCAATACCCTTCTGGGTCCTCCACGGCGAACCCCCGGCGGCCGTCGCGGTCGACCGGCGCGTCGAGCCTCCGATTCCGCTCGGGGTCGATTGGGATTCCACCGCGCTCCGCGATTTCCGTGAACCGCGCGTCGACGTCCTCGACCGTGAAGTGAAGGGACGCGCCCATCCCTCGCATGTTCCCCTTCAGCTGGTTGAGGAAGTCCCGGTGCTCGTCGCTACCGAAAGCAGGATCCGCACGGAGCACGAGCTCCGCGCCGCCCGCGTCCAGGCGCACGTGCTCCCGGTCCGCCGCAACCTCGCGGAACCCGAGGACTCTCGTGTAGAAATCCCGCATCTTGGGGAGGTCTCGGGCGTACAGTCGGACGCGACCGAGCGACGCGGGCACCGCCCGGGAGAGCCGCGCTCCGCACTTCTAGTTGGCGGCGAGAATCGTACGCGCAACCTCTAATACGGAAATCTGTCTCATCGCACGCGCCGTGGCGGTTCTCGAGGTCCAGGGCCTCACGAAGTTCTACGGTTCCGTGCCGGCGCTTCAGGATGTGGACCTGACGGTCGAAAAGGGGGAATTCTTCGGCCTGATCGGTCCGAACGGCGCGGGTAAGACGACGTTCCTGAAGGTGCTGACGGGGCAGCTCGCGCCCACGCGGGGGCATGCGCGCGTGCTCGGGATCGACGTCGAGGAGAACCCGATGGCGGTGAAGGAGGCCGTCGGCATCGTGCCGGAGGTCGAGTCGCCTCCCTCGTACCTCACATCCTACGAGTATCTCTACTTCGTGTGCCGCGTGCGTAATGTCCCGGACGCAGAGACAAGGATCACGCGCTGGCTCGAGTTCTTCGACCTCGGCGAGGTGCGCCGGACGATATGCAAGGACCTGAGCAAAGGGACGCGGCAGAAGCTGATGCTCGCGGCTGCGTTCATCCATGAGCCGAAGCTATTGTTCCTGGACGAGCCGTTCATCAACCTTGACCCGATCTACCAGCGGCGGCTGAAGGACTACCTCCAGAAGTACGCGGACGGCGGCGGCACGGTCCTGATGTGTTCGCACCTCCTCGAGATCGCGGAGAAGCTGTGCGACCGCGTCGGGATCCTCAATGCGGGGCAGTTAATCGCGCAGGGGGCCCTCGCGGAGGTCCGTGGAGTCGAGAAGGACCTGGAGTCCGCGTTCCTGCGGCTCGTCGAGGGCCACCGATGACGTACCTGGTCCGGCTGATGCTCCGCGAGGAGCTCCGGATGCACACGTCGTACACGAGCCGTAATATGTTTTTCGCGTTCCCCGCCCTCGTTGGCATCCTCACCTTCGGGACCGCCGCCACGGCGAACAACTTCCTGGACGTCACCCCGCTCCGCGATCTCCTGTTCCTGATCCACATGTCCGTCTTCCTCTACGGAGTCTCCGTCGGCGCGTTCGGGTTCCTCGGCCGCCAGTACCAGGAGCGCGCGACCGGGTTCCGCAACTACCTCGTCACGCAACCGTCGATCCTCCCGATGTCGTTCCGGCGTACGTTCCTGGGGATGTACGTGCGCGACGCGATCTTCTACCTCGTCCTGATCCTCGTGCCGGCCACCCTCGGCCTCCTCGCGTCGATCCCCCTGAGCGGGTTCCGATGGACGAGCATCGTCCTGTTGTTCGGTGCTGCCCTCCTCTCCTTCCTCACGGGGATGTCCCTGAGTTTCTTCATGTCGACCCTGTACGTCCGGAGCCCGCCCGCGTTCGTGGCGGTGTCGGCGATCGTCACCGGCCTCTTCGTGATGTACGGGCTGTCGCAGTTCGCGGGCGCGGACGCGGGTCTGGCGGTCGCCCTTCTCCCGGGGTTGGCGGTGCAGTACGCGGTGCCGCCGCTCGGGGTCCTCGGGGTGGGCGCGCTTGTGTACGCACTCGCCGGGCTCGGGCTGATCGCCCTGCTCGTTGCCGGTGCGGTCGCCCTCGTCTCCGACCAGTACGAAGCCCGGAACGTCCACGTGGGCGACGACCTGCCGCGGATCGCGGCGCGCCTCTCCCCCTTCCGATCGTACGCCACGCTCCTCGCGAAGGAGCTCCTCGACCTGAAGCGGAGCGGGACCCCTGTGAAGATGTTCTTCTCGTTCGTCACGCCGCTCGTCTTCCTCTCGTTCACGGTCTGGTTCGTCCGGTATGGGCTGAACCTTCCCATCGGGTTCAACACCGTGTTCTACGCCGCCATGGTCGGCTTCTTCGGCATCTCGCTCTACAACTGGCTGAACAACGTGGACAACATGGACTACATGAGCACGTTGCCGCTCTCGGTCCCGCAGATCATCCGCGTGAAGCTCGTCGCGTACCTCCTGCTCACGCTCGGCATCAGCGCGGGGTTCGTCGTCGCGATCTCGTGGATGAACGGGGACACGCGCCTCCTATGGCTCGCGCTGCCCGTGATGGTCGTCACGAGCCTATACAGCGTCGTGATGACCGCGTACCTCACGGGACTTCGCACGAACTCGTTCCTGTTCGATCCCGGAGTCCTGTTCGCGTTCAGCGCGATGTCCATGCTCCCTGACGTCGGCTTGGCGGTGCTGTCCTTCACGATTGACGCTGCGCCCGCCCTCGCGATCGGAGGGATTGCCCTCGCCCTCGGGGCGCTCGTGCTCGGAACCCTTATTTTGTATCAGGGCATCGACCGCAAGTGGTCGAGGGCAGCCTTTGGCGAATAGGGTCGACGCGTCCACGCTCATCCGGAAGGGCTTCCACTTCACGAGTCCGTTGTGGCTGATCTGGTTCTGGATGCCACCCGACGCCTGGGTCGGCGTTCGGAAGGAGGCCGTCATGGTCTCGATTCTCTCCGTCGCCCTCCTGATCGAGGCGGCGCGCCTCATGACGGGCCGCCACTTCCTCGGCTTCCGGGAGGACGAGTCCAATCGCATCAGCTCGTATGCGTGGGGCTCCATCGGCCTCGCCATGGGCCTGTTCTTCTTCCCCGGGGAGATCGTGATCGTCACGTTCTGGGGGATGGCGTGGATCGACCCGTTCTGCGCGTACACCCGGAAGCGCGGAGGTTATCCATGGATACCCCTCGGGGCCTACGTCGTGCTTGCTGTCGGTGTCTCACTTCTGGTGGTCCCGACAGCCCTCTACCAGACTGCGCCGCTTGGTCCGTCGCGCATCGCAGCCTTCGCGATCCTTGGCGGGGTCCTGGCGCTAGTAGCAGAGAAACCCAACTGGAAGCATGTCGACGACGACTTCCTGATGCATGTCGTGCCGATGGTCGCTCTGGCGGCGCTTTTTGCAGTATTGTGACGGAGCTGGCCGACCCGCGAAGGGCTGACCTGAACCCAGGGACTCAGAATCGCTCGTCAGGAAGAGGGGTGTTCAGTCCTACACGATCTCGAGCTTGCCGAAGCGCCCCGCGCTGACCTGCATGTTCCCCCGCCACTGGCGGACCCAGCCGTTGACGATGCGCAGGCGGTCGTTCACCTTGACCTTCTCGATCTCGTCGTTCCACAGGCTGATGGAGACCTCGTCGCCGTCGTCGTCCACGCCCTTCGCGTCGCACACTTTCGACGCGCCTCGGAACGTGTTGACATCGCGGACCTCGCCCATCTCCTTGATCAGGACTTCGAGCTCGTCGACCTTCGCGTCCGCCTTGAGGTCCTTCACTTTCATGGGAATCGCGCTCCCAATAGCCGAACCGGCTTAAAGGTTCCGACCCGATTGAGCGCCCCGCATAACCACCCCGGACATCGAGAAATGCGCGACGCCATGAAGGGTGATCCCTACGATCTCGCGTCCCGGACGCCCTTCCAGTCCACGCGAAATGGAGGTCGTTCCGCGGGGACGGATAGAACCGGTTCGGAGTTCGTGAGCGCGAATGACCGCCAACGTATATACTCCCGAGGGGGATACCCCCATGAAAACAGATGAACCGGATCAAAGTCGTCAGCGACGTCGCGGAACTCGTCCCGATCCTCCGCGCCGTGGATACCGAGATTAAACGCACGCTTTTCCAAGACGTGACGCAGAACTGGCTCAGCGCGAAGCAGGTCGAGCAGAAGTACGGGGAGGAAGGCCTCGAGGCCATCCGGTTCTTCGAGAAGATGAAGCTTGTCGAGACGAAGTGGCAGACCGCGACGAGCCCCGAGGGCCGTCCGGCCCCGGAGAAGGCGTACCACGCGTTCTACGGGAGCTTCCACATCAACGCCACGACCCCGGTGAACGAGATCAGCGACGTCCTGTCCGTCGCGATGATGCCTGAGGACCGCTACCGGAAGATCGAGGAGAAGATCCACGAGATGGTCGGCGACGCCGGGATGTTCTCGGGGGACGTCGCGGAAGAGCTTCAGGTCACGCAGACGACCCTGAAGGCGCTCGTGAAACGCTCGGGGCGGCTCGACTTCCGGGGCCACCGGATCATCCGCTTCGAGGACTAGATGCCTCCCCGGGTGACCGTCCTCCGGCTCGGGCATCGCCCATCCCGGGACAAGCGCGTAACGACCCACGTCGCCCTCGCGGCCCGCGCGTTCGGAGCCGCGGGGATCCTCGTCGACACGGGGGACTCGTCTCTGGAGCGCGTCGTCCGGGGCGTCGTCCGGAACTTCGGCGGCGAGTTCGCGATCGAGACGGGCGTGAGCTGGCGGAGCGTCCTCCGGGATTGGCGGGGGACGATCGTCCACCTCACGATGTACGGAGAACCGGTCGAGGACGCGGTCGCGAAAGTCCGCGGGGAACCGGACCTGCTCGTCGTCGTTGGCGCGCAAAAGGTCCCTGGCGCGGTGTATGGCGGTGCGGACCTCAACGTGGCGATCGGGAACCAACCGCACTCGGAGGTCGCCGCGCTCGCGGTGTTCCTCGACCGCCTGTACGCTGGTGCGGGTTTGCGCAAGGACTTCGCGGGGGCAATCCGGATCGTGCCGACGAAGCGCGGAAAGACCGTTCGCAAAACCTTATGATGGGACTCCGACTCGCACACGACTGGGTCTTCCGTGCGCTGTCTAACGGTCGCAATCCTCCTCGTTGCCGCCCTCCTTCTCGGCTCCTTGCCAACGCGATCCACCGCCGAGGCCCAGGCTCCATACCGGGTCGGGGACTACTGGGTGTACGCGACGAACCTGACGGAGGACGTGGGGCTCTCCCTCGACGGGACCTCGCGGATCGAAGTCGTCCGGTTCGGGTCGCTCTCCGTCCAGGGATCCGAGACGCCGATTGCGGAGCTTCTGCTCACGGGTGGCGGGACGTTCTCGGGTTCGGTGGCGGGCGTGGGCACTGCCAGGGGAACCTGGTCGATCACGGGGACGGAAGCGTGGGAGACCCAGGGCTGGAAGAGCGTCCGTTCGTTCTTTCGCCTCACCGTCGAGGGCGAGCTGGTAGGTCCGACTCCCCTCCCCTTTGCGCTCTCCGTGACGAACGAGACGACGCGGCGGACGATCCTCGACGGATGGACCTGGCCTGCCGGGGAGGGGACGACGGGTGCGTGGAGCGCGCATTGGAACGCGAGCCAGAACGTCACCTTCCAGATCCAGGGCGCTCCCGCCCTTCGGAACGCGACCTGGTTCGACGGCGACGAGAGGATCGCCTACGCGCGCGAGGGCCGGGAGCGGATCACGGTCCCGGCGGGGGCGTTCGAGACCCAGATTCTCCGCGAAGAGGGTCCCGAGGGGGGCCACCGGCTCCGGTGGTACGCGTCCGCGGTGGGGAACGACGTGCACCAGGAGGAGTTCAACGGGTCCGGGGCGCGGGTCGCGACCGCAAGCCTTGTCGCGTATGCTTATGCCGCTGCGGCCGGCGCTCCGACCTTCCCTTGGGTGCTCGCGTTCAATGGCGTCCTGGGCGTGACGGCCGTGGCGCTCCTGGTCGCGGTGGCGGTGCGGCGGCGGCGGAGGCATGAAGAGTTCTGGATGCCGCCGGAACCGGGCGGGGACGAGGCCGAAAAGCCGTTACCGTAGCTCTTCCAAGGGGATGTGCTTCTCCAAGTTCTCTTTCGGGAGCAGGTGGCGTGTGGTCTTCGGCGGGAACAGGTCCCCGCGCGTGCCGCGCGAGCGCACCTCGGCCTTCGTGACAGACCTCACGCCCGCCGCCGGCCATGTCGTCAGCCTAATCGCAGGATCTTCATAGTGGACCAGGTAGACGGGGACTTTCGTGCACCCGAGCCGGCGGAGCGCCTCATACCGGTGATGCCCGTCCAGGATCACGTAGAACTCGTCCTCGACGACGATCGGCCGTCGCAGGAAGCCGTCCGCACGGATCGCCGCCAAAAGGCGTCTGAGGCGGTTCGGCTCCACGGCCTCGTGGGGACGCAGCTTCCCGATCTCCATAATCGCAAAGCGAAGCTGCGTGCGGGCTCCCCGCGCCGACATGGCAGACGGCATAAAGGGGCTTCGCCTCCGTCAGACGAAACACGGAGGATGTCATGCCCCCGCGCATCCGGTCCTACTTCGCGGGCGTCGGTCTCCTCAGGCTCACGCGCTTTGGGAAGTACCGGAGGACGACGATGTCGCCGACGCTCTGGATCCATCGGTAAGGGACGCTTACGGCGCGGGATCCCTCGACGAGGAGGGGGTTCGTCTCCTGGACGAACAGCCCGTCGATCGCGCCTTTCTCGACGTCTACCACGAGGTTGTTCACGTTGCCCAGGAAGACGCCCTGGTTCGTGTACACTTGCAAACCGATCAGCTCAGAAATCTCCTCAAGCACGCTGGCACCATCCCATCTGGTGCCGGGTGTATCGGACTTCCTCTCTTTAATCCTTCGGTGCGCCACGCGGCGAACCCTGAACTAGAGGAGCGCGATGGCCTCGCGAGGTGGTCCAGTGGTCCAGAAAATCACGGAAATCGTGGGGGTTTCGACGAAGAGCTTCGCGGATGCCGCCAAGAACGCGGTGGCCGTCGCCGGGAAGACGATCCGGGGGATGAAGTGGGCACGCGCGTCGGAGTTCGAGATGGAGATCGACGGGAATGCCGTCCGGTCGTACCGCACGACGGTCCGGATCTATTTCGAGGTCGAACGCGAATAGGCCTCACAGGATGTGGGCGGCGGGGTCGTCGAGCTCGCGGTCGCAGTACTGGCAGCGCACCTTCAAGGGGGTCCGTGATCGCACCAGGAAGACGGACTCGATGGGTTCCCGGGCGTTTGAGATGCAGTTCGGGTTGCCGCAGGTGAGGATCCCGATGACGCGATCCGGCAGCGCGACCGTATGCTTCTCCGCGACGTTGTAGTTCCGGATGATATTGATCGTCGCCTCAGGCGCGATGAGCGCGATCTTGTCCAGCTCCCGCGGCAAGAGCTCGCGGTCCTCGATCTTGAGGATGTCCTTCGCTCCGCGCTGCTTGCTCGCCACGTGCATCAGGACCGAGACCGTCGACGTGCCTTCCCCGGAGATTCCCAGGACCTTGAGCACCTTGAGGGCCATGCCGCTTGGGATGTGGTCGATCACCGTCCCATTCTTGATCGGCGTGACCTTGAGATCTCTCATGCGGCGCCCCCGAGGAGGAGCGAGAGGAGGGCCATCCGCACGGGCACGCCGTTGAACGCCTGCTCGAAGTAGCGCGCGTGCGGCGTGCCGTCGACCTCCGTCGCGATCTCGTCGCGGCGCGGGAGCGGATGCAGCACGATGAGCCCCTTCCGCGCGTTCCGGAGGAGCTCGAGGTCGACGCGGTAGGAGCCTGCGACCTTCGCGTACTCCTGCGGGTCTGGGAACCGCTCTTTCTGGATCCGCGTCACGTAAAGCACGTCGACCTCGGCGACGACCTTCCCGAGGTCCTCCGTGATGTTTAGCGGCAGGCCGCGCTCCCGGACGTGCTCCACGACCTCCTTCGGCATCTGGAGCCCGGCAGGCGCGACAAACGTCAGGTCGACGTCGAAGTTGGAAAGCGCGTACGTCAGGGAATGGACCGTGCGTCCGTACTTCAGGTCGCCGACGAGAGCGATGCGCGTTCCGTCGAGCGTCCCACGCGCGTCCCAGATCGTGTACAGGTCGAGGAGGGTCTGCGTCGGGTGCTGGCCCGCGCCGTCCCCCCCGTTGATCACGGGCTTGTCCGTGAAGTCCGCCGCCAACCGCGCCGCGCCCTCCTGGGGGTGGCGCAGGACGATCGCGTCGCTGTACGACTCGACCATGCGGATCGTGTCCGCAAGCGTCTCCCCCTTCGCGACGGACGACCCCATGGGGTCCGCGAAGCCGACCGTGTTCCCCCCGAGGCGCTTCATCGCGCTCTCGAAGCTCAGCCTTGTCCGGGTCGACGGCTCGTAGAACAGCACCGCCAGGACCTTGCCTTCGAGCGCCCTGCTCGTCTTCTCCCCGCGGGCGAACGGGACCATCTTCTTCGCGGCCTTGAGGACGAACTCGACGTCCTTGCGCGAGAAATCGGCGATGGACAGGACGTCGCGGCCCTTGAAGCCCCCCATGGAATGCGGATAGATGGCGGGGCCCTCATAAACGTTCGGCACGTCCCCTCGTCAGCAAAAGGAAAAGGGTCCCCCAACCCGGGTGGCGGCTCTCCCGCCGGTCCGAACCTACGAGCGCGGGCGCTTGCCCACGTCCGTCACATTCCTCGGCAGGATCACGAGCCCGCCCTTCTCTGCCATGTACCGTTTCCACGCCTCGCTGTGCTCCCTCACCTCGCGCGCCCGCTCCACGGCGAGGCTCGCGGTGACCTGCTGCACGATCGCGTCGACGTCGACGCCGAGGACCTCCTTGAAGAGGTACTTGAGGCGATCCCGGTCCATGGTGCTCGAATCGACCGGTCTCTGCGTATAAGAATCGATTGTCAAGGGTCTGGTTCCTGAGAACGAACTTGACAAAGGGCGGAGGGCACCGCACGTCGGGCGGTCAGCAAAAGAGGGAGGGCCTGCATGGTTGCAGGCCCTGAGGGGTTGAGGAGGGTTAAGAATAAAGCGGCAGGACGAGGGGGTCTCGGTCCTGCCTAGTGGGTTGTGGAGGAGGGGTCAGCGTCATCGCGGCAGCTCCGTCTTGGTGTCGACGTCGGCGTCGACCGCGCGCCAGTCGCCGCCAAAGTCCTGCGTCTGACCGTTCGCGAGCTGGAAACGCACGCGGAGACGGCCGCCCTCGAAGAAGATGTAAGCGTTCTTCAGCTGACTCGAGTACAGCGAAATCCGCTTACCCTTCTGCGTGAGCGCCCGCTCCACGCAGCGGAGGAGGCCTGCCTCTTCCAAGGCGTGGATTCGCCGATAGCAGGCAGCGATCGGTATCCCGTATTCACGCGACATGTCGATCGCGCTCCGCGGCCGGCGGAACGTAGCGACCAGGATCTTCGCGGAGTACTCGTCTGTCACCAGTCGAGACGCTTCGAGCGGATCCAAGTCCATGTTTGCCTCCTCAGAACGGAACGTAGGCTGTGGTCGCTATAAGAACGGTCCGGGGTGATTATTCGCTGTGATTCTCAATCGCAGGAACACGCTAGCATCGGGGGTTCAACCGCCGCAACAACCGCCGTCCGACTCGCCCGCGCACCTACCTTCGCCGCACCCGCAGCCGGCCTCGTGGTCGTGGCGGTCCGCCTGGAGCATGGGGAGGATCGTGATGGCGTGCTCGCTTTCTTTCTTCTTCGCGAGCTTCTGCACGAACGTCTCCATCGGACTATCCATAGGGGCCTCCGTAGATAAAGGATTCGGGCCCGCTCTCACATGTGCTTCGCGAGCATGGCCTCGATGTGCGCCTTCGGGTACGCGCCGACGATTCGCTCCACGAGCTTCCCGTCCCGGAAGATCAGCATCGTGGGGATGCCCATGATTCCGAACGACTGCATCTTCATCGGATGCGCGTCGACGTCGACCTTCGCGAACACGGCCCGGCCGTCGTACTTCGAGGCCAGGGCGTCGACGATCGGGTCGAGGCGCTTGCACGGACTGCACCACTCGGCCCAGAAGTCGACGAGCACCACGCGGTTCTTCCCGACGAACGCGTCGAACTCGGCGTCCGTGAGCGCCACGGGTGCTGCCATCGCACGATTCCCCCTCGGACGATGGTTCGGTCGTTCATAAACCCTTCCCGCTGCGTAGGTCTCGGACGCGAAAGGACCAAGAGGTGGCGCGTGCTTGCGGCGGAACGGGGAGACCATGGCTTCGTTCGCAGCGCTCGACAAGAGGATGATGCGTGACGTGAACCGGTTCCACGATTTCCTCTGGCATTCGGATGCGAAGATCGACGGGGAGAAGCTGCTCGCGGACCTGGAGCGCGAAGCCCGCGAGCTCGATGCGTTCCTGGTCGCCGGGGGGAAACTCCGCCGCCACGCGGTCGCGATCTCAGTGGCGGCGCGTAAGGACAAGGACCGCCACGGTCCCGATCTGTTCGAGCTCCTGCACGACACGTACAACCTGACGGCGGCCACGGAACACGTGCGGAGGAAGGACTACAAGGGGGCCGCGGAGCACGTCGCGCGGATCGTCGAGAGCGACAGCATCGGAACTTGCGCGGCCCTCGACTCCTTCAACCTCGTGAACGAGTGGGAGGGCGGGACGATCAGCTTCGAGACGTACGCGGGTCGGCTCGCAGACATCCTTGAGGGCAAAGGCGTCGTGGAGGCGGGGCAGTACAAGCGGATGATGGTCGCCGCGCGCACATTTGGGCAGGAGTGGGATGCGCGGGTTCCGCGCGAGCAGCAGCTTCTGGCGGCTCGTGCGGCTATCGAAGCGGCGGCGTGGTGCACCGTCGCTACGCGCGCGATACGCGGGGCCGCGACGGGACGGCCCTCGCCCGTCCCCGCGAAGGACTATTCCGCAGTGATCCGTCGGATCGTGGGGCGCCTCTGATTCTTATAGCGACGGCACGTTCCGAGCGCGTGGCCGATGTTGAGGAGCTCCTGAACACCACAGAGGCTCATCTGAACGCGCGTCGGTTCGAGGACGCGATGGCGTCGGTTCAGGCCGCGTTCGCATCGTTCCCCGAGGACGCCCGCGTCCGCAGAACGTACGGCGCCCTGTTCCTCGCGCACGGCATCCGCCTGTCCGGGCTGGCTCGCGAGACCCGCCGGAAGGAGATCGAGTCTCGCGGGAAGCCGGGGGAGGCTTTCGAGGATAGCGAGGCAGTGAAAGACCAGTACCGGGAGGTCCTCGGGTCGTTCGAGAGCGTCCTGGCGGTGGACGCGGACCACGCGAAGGCTTGGACGCTCAAGGCGCAAGCGCTCTTCCGGCTGGACCGGGCGAACCGTCTTGCAGCCCTCGCGGCGTACGACGAGGCCGGACGAGCCCTCGAACGGTCCCTCCCCGCGGACAGCCCGGCGCTGAAGACCGGCCGACGGAACCTGCTCCGGGGGCGACGACAGATCGAGCGCCCGTGCGACCTGTGCGACGACACGGGCTTCTGCACGGAGTGCGTGGGAAGTGGCTGGCGCACCACCCTCGGGTTCCGCAGGAAGTGCGAGACGTGTTTGGGCCACGGGACGTGCAAGCGCTGCGGGGTGCTCTAGTAGGTGATCTCGCCCTCGGGCACGTACTCGACCTCGTCGACGCGCTCCGTCGCACCGCACGCGAGGCACTCGACGCCCCACGCGTAGTCGTCGAACATCACGAGTCCCCGTTGTTCCTTCGCACACGTCGAGCACGGCCCGAGCACGTAGCCGCTCACGCGCATCGCCTGGACCTTCTTCTTCGGCGGAGGCTCGGCGGGCATGGGGATCACTCGTCCGAGTCCTTGACCTTCTCTCCGCCCTTGTCCCAGTCGACCGTGTATTCGCCGCCGAGGTCGCAGTTGGGGCACACATAGTCTAGAATCGGGTAGTTCCCGTGGGCGTGCTGCACGAAGTACACTTTTTCGCGACCGCACTTCTCGCACGGGTCGCCCTTCTCGCCGACCCGGCCACGCGGAAACATCGAGGAGACACGAGGGCGCGTTTTACTTAAAGTTGGCGGTGCGCCGCATCGTCATCCGCACCGCAACGCCTTAGATGGTACAGTGATATCCATGACGGCTATGAAGCTCACGCGCCCGCTCGTTGTGAAGCTCGCGGAGACGCGCATCGACGAGGCGGGTGTCCGGGAACTCCTGAGTTCTCTCGGTGTCTCTGCGGAGGGGGCCGAGCGGTTCCAGGAGATGCCGAGCACCGCCGAGACCTTGATCGAGATCGCCGGTCGATTGTGCTACGAATCGTTCGAGATAGGGCTGAATCCGAACGTGACGAGGATACGGGGCACGAACAAAGAATATCTCGAGAACATCCTGCTCAAGGGCGACGGGAGTGTCACCGAACATGGCACGGCGACATTCGCATTTCTGAACGTCTCGCGCGTCATGTCTCATGAGCTGGTCCGACATCGGGTGGGTGTGGCCATCAGCCAGGAATCCCTCCGCTACGTCCGCCTCAGGGAGATCAAGATGTGGCTCCCAGACGAACTGAGCGACGAGCAGAAGGAAGCCATGCTTACCGCCGCCAAACAGTCCGAGGAGGCATACTTGCGACTCGTGGACTCTCTCCCGTGGGATAAGATGCCCATGGACAAGAAGAAGAGGATGACCTCCGCCCTGAGGCGAATCCTCCCGGACGGGCTCGCAACGAACGTAATCTGGACCGCGAATCACCGGACCCTGCGATGGGTGATCGAAATGCGCACGGACCCGTCGGCCGAGATTGAGATTCGGATGGTTTTCGACGAAGTTGCGAGAATATGCTGCCGCGACTGGCCTAACCTCTATCAGGACTTTGTCCGAACGGAGCTCCCGGATGGGACGGGGTCGTGGAAACCGAAGCTGCGCTCAAAGATCTAGAGCCAGCGGTACAGGATCTTGTAGACTTCCGTCTTCTCCCACTTCCTCTCGGTGGGCAGCTCCTTCCGAAGGGCGATCACGAGGTCCTCGACCTCCTTGTATCCGCTCACGGTCGCATCGTGTCGGGTGAGCGTGCCCATCGGGACGGCCTCGACCAGGACGATCTGCCCCTCGCCGACGACCTCGTCCCTCAGCTTGATGATGAGCTTGTTCCCCGGGTAGAACTTCCGCTTCGCCCAGTCATCGCCCGTGACGTACGCCTGGTACACGAGCTTCTCGTTCAGCCGGTTGCGGAGCGCGTCGTCGCGGTACACGATCGTCTTTGGCGGCTCCGCCCACGGCGGAAGGTCCGGCGCGGCCTGCGGCATCGAGACCTTGCCAGGGGCCCCCGCATCATCAAACTTTCGGGCGGAGGTGTGTCCGGCGCCTCGTCATCCGATGCGCCGGACGGATGATCTTGCTCAATCGCTGATGTGTCCCCGGATCTCCCCGCCCGGGTGCTTGTTCGTGTGGACGTTCGCGTAGGTGAATCCGTCCTCCATGGCGGTGAGGAGCTCCCCGAACTCTCCCGCCGCGATCCCCTGCGCGCCCGGCCCGATCACGTCCGCCGCGACGATCGTTCCGCTCACGGTCCCCGACGTGGCGGTGCACGCAGGCTTGCCGCCCCCGCCGCACAGGAAGGCTGCGACCCCGCCCGCGATGCCCTTCTGCCCGAAGTGGATGTGGGCCGCCGTCGTCGTGGTGCCCTCAAGGCCGGAGTAGCTCAGCGTGTACGACAGCGTCGTGCCGTCCGCGCTCAACGTCGCCAGGAACTGGCCTTTTCCTGTTGTGAAGACCGAGGGCGACTCCTGGTATCCGTTCAGCCTCGCACGGAACTCCCTCCGGTCGTCGTCGTCATCGTCCGCGAGGGCCACGAGGCCTCCCGCGCTGATTCCCACAATCGCCACCGCCGCCACCAAAACCCCCCAGAGTCTGTTCATGGCCGGGGGACGGGCAATGGGGCATAAGGTCATGCCCAAATCTCGCAAGGGTGAACGCGATTGCCAACGGACGATCATCGAGAGATGGAGGTGAGTGCTTCGAGCACTTCCGCGGCGTGCCCCTCGGCCTTCACGCGCGGCCAGTGCTTCGCCACGCGCCCGTTTTCATCGATGAGCACCGTGGAGCGGATGACCCCCACCGTCTCCTTCCCGTAGAGCATCTTCTTGCCCCACGCCCCGTAGGCCCGGTGGATGCTGCCATCCGGGTCGGACAGGAGGGGGAAGTTCAGGTGGAACTTCTTCTTGAAACGCACGTGGGATTGCGAGTCGTCTCGCGAGACGCCGAGAACCACGGCTCCCGCCGAGGAGACGTCCCGAAGGACATCGCGAAACGCGCATGCCTCGACGGTGCAGCCAGGTGTGTCGTCTTTCGGGTAAAAGTAGAGCACGACGCGCTTCCCTCGGAGGTCCTCGAGGGAAACCATCGTGCCGTCATCGGCGACGAGCCTGAAATCGGGAGCCGGCTTGCCTTCCTCGATCGTGAAACCACCGCCAGAATCGGAACCGCGCGGCGCGAATAAGCTTTCGGATTTTGCGGCCTCGTGATTGGCGGCGAACGTTCAAGTGGGTCCCTCCGCATCTGCGGCCGTGGGGAGCTTCGTCGGTCGTCTGACCTACGGGGCCCGCGTCCTAAAGGGCCTCGTCCCGTCCGCGGCAGAGAGTGAGGGCCGCGTGGTCCCGCTCCTCCCGCCCCGCGGCGCGCCGCCCATCGACGTGGAGGCGGCGTTCCACGATGCTATGGCCGGCCTCATCAGGCCCCTTCGACGTCACCGCGGTGGTCGCGTCACCATCGGCGTGGATGATCACACGCGCCCGAACATCCACACGAGGCTCCTGCTCCCGCGCCTCCTTCGCTTTCTCCGGGACCAGGGCGTCGCCAGGGAGCGTGTGCGCATCGTCGTCGCGGGAGGGACGCACCGCCCGCCCCGTAAGGAGGAATACCCCACGATCCTCGGGGAAGGCGTCTGGCGGGAATACGGTGACATCGTCGAGCCGCACGACTGCAACGGTTCGCTGGCGGGTTTGGGTCTTCTGGACGACGGCGTGCCGGTGGAGTTCAACGCGACCGCCGCCAGCGCCGCGGTCCACATCGCCCTCACAGACCTCGACTACCATTACTTCGCGGGCGTCGCGGGAGGCCCGAAGCAGCTTATGCCCGGGCTTGCGGGAAAGGCCGTAATCACCGCGGAACATCTCCGCATGTTCGGAGTGCTCGGCTTCGCCCCGAACGTTGACGTCGGGATCATCGACGGGAACCCGGTCTACGAGTACAAGCGCAAAGTGTTGGCGATGATCCGCGGGCACTTCGACGCGCTCGGTCACGACCTCTACGGCATCGCTTCCGTCGTCGATCCTGCAGGACGGCTCGTCCACCTCGCAGGCGGCGATGTCGAGGCGACGCATCGGGAGGCGATCCCGGTGCTCGACGCGGTGTGCACCGCCACGATTCCCAAGGCGGTGGACGTGGTCGTCCAGGGCGCGAGGGCACTGGGCCTCGATCTGTACCAGGCGGGGAAGGCGTTCAACGCCGCGAGACGTGCCGTCAGCCCCGGCGGAAGGATCCTCGTCGCCGCACCGCTCTTGGACGGGTGGGGGAACGACGAGTTCGAAAGGCTGATGAAGCTCGCGGCCCCCCTCGTCGCGTCCGCGCGAGGAGTCGGGATCTCGGACATGCGGGATGCGATCGATGCGATGCTCCGAGAGGTGCAGACTGCCGCCGTCGCGGACTTCCGCATCGGGAAGCAGAAACCCGTGGACCTTCTTGTGACGCTGCGTCACGTGGGTTGGGACCGCCTGCTCCTCGTGAGCGAAGGCATCCCGACGGTGGACCAGAGTGGAATGCCAATCAAGTTCCTCGGGCCGAACGGGGCGGACCCTCGGGGACGGATTGCGTCTTGGACCACCTCGTTGGAGGACGAGGCGCCCACGTATGTCGTGAACGACGACCCCTCGCTACGCGTGCGTGTCAAAGAGTGAGTGCATCGCCGGTCCGAACCCCAACGACGCACTTCGGGTATCATCATCGTGATTCTCACGGACAATCTTAAGTACCTTGGACCGGCTCCTTCGCCGTCCCTCTCCATATATCGGAGCCCTGAATGGCCCGAAAGCGCGGATCCAAGAAGTCGGCGAACGCTCCGTCGAGCGCGGCCACGTCAAGCGATTCTAAGTCGTACCTGGAGTACTGGCGGGAGACGAAGGGGAAGGATATCGACAGCGCGAAGTGGGGACGTCTGGAACTCGACCTTGGGCGCTGGGCCCAGAAGTCGGGGATCGCCGGCGGAGTCATCCTCGGGCTCGTCGTGCTCATCGTCAGCTGGGCTCCGCCGAACACTCCGATCGTCGAGAACTTCCGCAGGACGCACATGGCGATCTGGTTCCCCCTGATCGCGACGAGCATCAGCCTCTCCGCCTTCACCGTGATGAAGAAACTCGGCCCGTTCCGACAGGGCCTGGCCTCGGCGCACTTCGTGTCTTCCGCCGTCGCCCTCGGAGTCTCCCTCGCGGTGCTCGTGCTCGCCCTGCTCGACCAGGCATACCTCATCGATCTTGGCTGGTTCCAACTCTGGATGTACCCCGCATCCGTGATGGGCCTCGCCCTGACGTTCGTCTCGCTTGCGATCACATGGGAAGGGTTCGGCCTGCGCAAGGACGCGAGCATCATCACCGCGGCGGCCGTCCCGATCCTCCTGACGATCATCCCTCTGACCAACTCCGACCCGGATGTCGTCTTCGGGCCGGCGCTCAGCCTCCTGTTCGTCTACACCGCCATCTTCACGATGCTCTCGGGCTCCATGATCCACCTCACCGCCTCCGCCGCGGATCCGAGCCAGAGGGAGATCCTGAAGGGGAGCGACGAGAAGATCTCCCAGCTCCGTCACGAGTACGACGAGAAGCTCAGTGCCCTAGACTACAAAGAGGGCGCGTACGCCCAGCTGGACGAGGACATCGCCTCCCGCCGGAAGGAACTCGCCGACTACGAGGTCGATCTCGAGGCTCGGGCGAAGGAGCTGAACGCGGTCCAGGCCAAGATGGACGAGCAGCGGGCGGCCATGATGGACGGGGAGACGCGGTATGCGAAGACACAGGCGGACGTGGACGCGAAGCTCGAAGCCTACAACCTGAAGGAGAAGGAGCTGGTGACGGTCCGCGCCGAGCTCGAGGAGAGCCGGAAGCGGGTCGAGCAGCACGACGGTTCGACCGGGGACCGCGAGAAGGAGCTGAAACGCCTGCAGATCGATCTGTCGTCCCGGGAGCGAATGGCCAAGGCCAGGGTCGCCGAACTCGCGACACTGGAGGCGCGCTTGCTGAAGGAGGGCGAGGAGGTGGACGCCCGACGGAACGACGCGATCCGGCGGGAGAAGGAGCTGCAGCTCAAGGGGAGCGAGGCTCGGATGATCGATCCAGGTCAGTCGAAGGATCTTAAGGACAAGATGGCCCAACTCCTGGCCCGTGAGCGCGAGCTTGCGAAGGTCGAGGTCAACGCCCGCCAGATGTCGGAGGAGGCCAAGCAACGCATGGCCGAAGCGGACGTGTACGCGGAATCTCTGAAGGGGGAGAAGAGGGAACTCACCCAGCGGGAAGAGGATCTCAACTCGCTTGAGAAGGGGCTCTCCGACTCGGATTCGTCCACGACGAAGAAAGCCTCGGAACTCGAGCGCCGGTTGCGGGAAGTCTCGGACCTCCAAAGGAGGCTCCAGACCCGCGAGGCGGAGTACAACTCCTTGTTCAAGGACGCGAAGCTGCGCGAGGCGGAGGCCTCCGGGACGCAGGGCGAGATGGCCCGCAAGGTAGCGGCGATCGAGACGCGCGAGCAGCAGCTCGCGAAGTGGCGCCGAGAGCTCGAGACGGAGACGAAGAACTTCAACCAAACACTCCGTGACGTCGCAGCGCGCGAGAAAGCTCTCGAGAGGAAGGAGAGCAAGGCCTCCCTCCGGGAACTCGAGTTGGAGAAGATGGACCGGGACATCACCCGGGTTCGCCCGACGCCCGGTCTCGCGGAGGCGGACTCGGACAAGGTGTTCGACCTGCGGGAGAAGCGTCTCCGGGAGAAGGAGGAAGAGTTCCAGCGCCGCACGTACCAGAAAGAGAAGGAGATGGAAGCGCGCGAGATGGGGGTGCGCGAGCAGCTCAAGAACTTGGTTCCGGGCGCCGTGGCGTCCACGGATTCGGACGAGGTGTCCGTCAGCCGCGAAGGCCGACTCAGGACAGGCACGCCGCGGCTGGACGACCTGCTCTACGGCGGTTTCCCGATGAACGCGAACATCCTGTTCGTCGGCCCGGCCTTCGTCGGCAAGGAGGTCGCGGTCCTCAACTTCATCGCGGAAGGCCTTCGGACAAACGTCCCCGCGATCATCGTCACCACGTCGAAGCCGCCCATCGAGATCGCGAAGGACATGGCGCCGGTCCTTCCGACGTTCCTGGAGTACGAGCAACTCGGCCTTGTGCGGTGGATCGACGCGTCCGGACAGACCCCGACGAAGAAGCTCGTGCGCGATGGCAAGACGTTCCGCGTCCCGAACGCCGCGGACTTCGACGGGATCTTCAGCGCGGTCAACTCCGCCGAACAGGAGTTCCGCGAGGAGTCCGCCCCCTACTACCGGCTCGCGTTCCTCTCGCTGTCCTCGTCCCTGAGCCAGTCGGACGAGAAGTCCTATCTCGGCTTCGTGCAGCGGTTTGTGAACCGCTTGAGGCAGGGCAAGTGCATCGCGACGTTCGCGCTCGAACGCGGGATGCACACGGACCAGCAGCTGGAGTCGCTCCAGCAGCTCATGGACGGCGCGCTCCACTTCAAGCAGGACAAGGCAAAGACAATCATGTCCGTCGTCGGCATCGGAGAGGTGCAGACGCGGGACTGGGTCCCGTACAAGTTCACGAACAAGTCCATCATGATCGGCTCGTTCCAGCTCGAGCGGATCCGGTAGGCCCGGTTACCCGTTCCAGCGCGCCCAGCCAAGGGAATCCGAATGCCCGTGCGCGTGACCCGATCGCTTTGCGGCGAGTTCCCCGTATGTCGGTCGGACGCGCTTTCGCGCCACTACCGTCGCCACGGGCAGTTCCGCAAGCACCGCCTCCTGCCCCCACCTACCTGGTTCGAAGCCCGCACGGCGCGCCTGGGTGATGATGCCCGCGTCGTGGGGGACGAACGTGTCCACGCGGACCTTCCCCTCCGCGTATGCCTGGCGGCAAACTTCCTCGAACGCTTCCCCGACATCGCCGGACCATATTGTGAACCAGAGGTCGTCGCCCCTCTCCCGGCTCGCGAGAGAGATCACGTTCGGTCCCCAATCGTGGAACGACCCCTTCGCCGCGAGCGCGAACACGACAGGCCGCGTGGCCGGTAGGAAGTACCACTTGTGGCTAACGTACCCGTGCCCCTTCACGACGATCGAAGAATGGCTGAGTTGGCGCCATAAGTCCTCATCAAAGCTACGAGGTTTCGCCTTCGGAGTCCCTCGGGCCGCGGCGGCGACTAGCCGCGTGAACCTGCCGACCTCTGTGAATCCGGCGGCGGTGAAGGCCGCGATCCCCTCCGTGTTCGTGGCGTCGGACCAGAGCCGCAGGGCGTGGACGTTGCTCATACGGGAGAGGCCGACGAAACTGTCGACGATCGCGCGGGCGACCCCTTGGCGGCGGAAGTCCGGATGCGTCCGCGCCTGGCCCAGCCACGCACTCCCGTCGATCAATGGCTGGTACGAAGCCATCCCGATTAGCCGATCCTCCCGGTCGGTTGCGATGTGCACGACGGATCGGAGGATAAGATCCTCGAGTTCTTCGAGAACGTAATCGTCCGCGCCCACCGCGGCACGACACAGATCTTCGAGCGCCGCCTTGTCATGAAGCGATGCCCGTCGCACGGACCAGGTCCTCTCGCGATCTCGCAGTGGGCCCGGCTCGCTCCCCTGCGCCAGGCCACCCGATGCAACCTTGCGCGGAGTCTGAACGGTTCTGGTCTTCACGGTCAGCCAGAGTGGCCAACGGGCGGCGGCGTAAAAGGCTTCACCCGTCCGCCCCCTCCCAGGACGGGCAGGCGAGCCCAAGGTTGAAGTCGTTCCCTCCGATGGGTCGCCCGTGGCCGAGGACCTCATCCATGCCCAGCGCGAGGTCGGTCCGATGGCAAACTTCTGCTACCTGATCGGGGACCCCGCCACGAAAAAGGCGGCGGTCGTGGACCCGAGCTTCGACGCGCGCCCCGTGCAGCGGTTCGCCGCGGAGAACGGTTTGGCGGTGGAGACGATCCTTGTCACACACCACCACCCGGACCATATCGCGGACGTCGCACGCCTTGCGGACGAGACCGCCGCCAAGGTGTTCGCGCACCGCCTGTCGAACGTGCGGAAGGATGTCGCCCTCGAGGACGGGGACTTCGTGCAGCTGGGCGAGACGCGGATCAAGGCGGTCCACACGCCCGGCCACTCGCCAGACTCCACGTGCTACATCGCGCGGAATCGGATCTGGACGGGGGACACGTTGTTCATTGGGGAATGCGGTCGCGTCGATCTGCCGGGCGGGAGCGCGGCGCAGCTCTGGGAGTCTTTCTTCACGAAGATTGTCCACCTCCCGGACGAGCTCGTCGTGTTCCCAGGGCACAACTACGGGCCCAAGACGTCCGACACACTCGGGAACCAGAAACGTACGAACTACACGCTGCACCCTCGGACGAAGGAGGAGTTCGTCGCGTTCATGGGGAGTCCTTAGGCGGCGTGGGTTCCTCCTCCTCTCTCTTTGTGGATCCACCATGCAATCGACGGTTGATGCCAACCGCGACTGCGACGAGAACCAAAGTTCCTGAGACTGCCGATTGAACGCCTCCGAGAGAACCGACGAGGCCCCGAGCACCCATCAAAAGAACGACAGTCACGAGTATCAGGGACTGCACCAGCACGAGGGACAGTTTCCACTTTGGCAAGGTCGGGAGCTGATCTATGACGATCGCACTCCATCCCGCGGACATGAGAAGCAAGATGACGGGGATGACATTCAATGAGAGGTAAGGTCGAAAGTAGCCAAGAATCAGAAGAGCCTGCACCCTCAGCAGCGTCCCCAGGAGGACAATTGGCATCCACGAATTTCATGGGGAGAGGGAT
Organism: uncultured Methanomassiliicoccales archaeon; assembly: GCA_964396265.1. Classification (GTDB taxonomy): domain Archaea; phylum Thermoplasmatota; class Thermoplasmata; order RBG-16-68-12; family EA-27; genus EA-27. The sequence continues at coordinate 61,542 of CAYNEM010000001.1, read as the reverse complement.
GCGACCCCAAGAGATAACTGCCTGGAGTTGATTGCATAACCCGCCTCCGGGGGATGGCTTGCCTCTCACGCCGTGCTATGTCCTGGGGACGTGAGGAGGTACATCGGCGGCTCCGGCACGCTTTCCAGTATCGCGCTATTCTCGACCGATCTACCTCCGATTCGGTCCGAAAGCTCCTTCGTCCGCTGATCCCGGGCGTCCGGGTCCGGCATGTACATGACGCGCACGTAGTTCGTGGACCCCACGCTGGTCCTCCGCGTGCACAGCTTCGTGAAGTCCCGATACCCGGGCGGCTGGCGGCTCAGGAAGTTCGCGACCTCCACGCCCCACCGCCCGCCGATGAAGAATGCTTTCCACTCTGATGAGTTCCGCTCTTCGAGTGCGGACTCCACGATCTTCGCGACCGCATCGTTGTAGTTCGGGTTCATGTAACTCCGGAACGCCTCGTAGTTCGCGAGGCATTCCTCGAGGTTCCCGATCGCGCGCGGGTCCTTCGGCGGGTTCGCGAACTCCCGCCAGTACGTCTCCTGGTACGGCGCGTACTTCGCCTGCCCCTCCGCGAGTTCGAGCCGCGCCGCAGCCACGTCCACGGCGTGGTGGAATCGGAGGTGGGTCACGAGGAAGTCGAGCGCGAGGCCGAACTCCATCTGGTCGACGAGGGACTCGACCGACGCGCCCCCGTAGCCGGGAGCCTTGTCCATGTATCCCTTGAGCGCGCGCATGATGATGCGATGGAACTCCTCCTTGATCGCGACGACCGGCGCGCGTCGCACGAAGATGCCCCATGGGTCCGTGAACCGGAAGGAGCGGTAGAATCCCGCCGCCTCGGGCCCGCGTTTCAGGAGCCCGGGGAGCGTGTCCGGGTCCTTCAGGACCCCGGTCAGCGCGGACGTCTCGCCGTCGAACGCGACCGCACCCTCCGTTGGCGGTGAGGGTCCGAGGCCGGGGACGAGAACCTTGGCGGGGTCGCAGAACTCCGGATGCTCCGCGCGGAACGTCGCCGCGTCGAACGGACGGTCACCCATTCGCTCGTCGCAAGGGGGCCATTCCCCTTAACGGTTCCCACCTTCGACCGGCGCGGTTTGCAGGGCCGCGGGGTGGTCCCCGCCGCCGAGGATGCCCGCGCCGCCCTGTTCCTCCGTGGTCGGGGTGGTCGCGGCTGAAGCGGGCTTCGGGGCGAGGGTCACGAACCCCGTCAATTCGATCATCGTTGCGAGTAAGACTGCCCATGCTTTGTCGCGGACGCCCATTCCGTTGCCGCCGGTCGGCGATGGTCCAGAGGGGGTTCATAAACCCTGCCCCGCGGAGGTCAGCGAAGATTCTTGGCGGTTAGGCGAAGTCCTCGAGGGTGCGCGGCATCGGCCCCATGGTCTCGAGGCGCCGCACCGCCGTGCGCACCCGGTCTTCCGCGAACCCACGCTTTCCGCAGAGGAACGCGACTACCCCTTGAGGATCGAGCCGCCCTGCGTGCACGTCCGGCTGCTCGTCCACTTCCGGGGCGAGGAAGTAGGCGCGGATCTCCTCCGCGTTTGGCGGCAGGGCATCGCGGACATTCGCCGGCAGCTCGTCGAGGTTGCCGTGCGCCCGCAACAGCTTCACGGCGGTCTTCGGCCCGACCCCGTGGACCCCCTCGTTGAAATCGGTGCCGACGAGGATCGCGGCCTCCACGAGTTGGCGGCGCGTCAGTCCGAGCCCGTGGAGCATCGCCGCCAGATCGATGAGCTCCGGAGGGACGATCCGCGACACGCCGCGGCTCGGGAGGAACTCGCGACCCCGGATGCCGATGAACCGCGCGAGGCGCGGCGCGCCGAAGAGGAGTGTGTCGTAGTCCTTGCTGCTCACCGCCCAAGCTCGGCCTGCCTGCGCGAGCCACGCGGCCTGCGCCTCGCCCTCGGACGGCGCTTGCACCCACGGGATGCCGAGGAGCTCGAGAAGGCGCTGCGCGTCCTCTTTCATCTCTCGTGTGAGGCGCGTCGTCATCACGGCCTTCGACCACGCCGCCCGGCGGTCCCCCCGGGCGACGGCCTCCTCGTACTCCCGTTCCGCCTTCGCCTTGGCGGCGCGTCGCTTCTCGATCTCCCGCCACTTCAGCTCCGGCGGCTTCCCGTCGAACACGTAGAGGAGACGCGCACGGTGCTCGCTGATCAGCCGCGTAGAGCGGAACAGGATTCCGTTTAGGTGCGACGTGACGTGTCCGCTCCCGTCCGAGAGCGGCGAGCCGTCGGGGAGCCGCATGATGCTGAGGAACTGGTACAGTTCGATCGAAGCGTCCACCGCCAGGGTACGGCCCGCGAGGCGGTCGAGGGAGATCGTCTCCTTCAGCGCGATCGGCGTGAGGTTGACGCCCACGGCCCGGGCACGTCGGACCGCCGCCAAAAGGGTGTCGGATTCAGGCGCCCGGCAACGCGAACGTCCAGTCGTCCTTGTGAGCCGCGAGGTCCTCGAGCAACGTGGTCGCACGCTCGGGGGACAGCGCGAGCACGACGCCACCGAGGTGCTTGCAAAATCGGCGATCCCGAAGCTGCGTCGCCCAGTCCTCGCAGTCGTGCACGATCCTTCTGGCGCCGGCATCGATCGCGACGCGGTAGTCCCTGACGCGCGCGACGATCGACTCCTGCTCGTCTTCCACAATCTCAACCGACTTCATCTCCGTCCGCCGCGCGCGTTCCAGCCTCCCCGGGTCCAGGAACTTCGCAAGCATCGCCTCGAGGCGTCCACCCATAGGAGGCGTCGCGCCGCCAAAGTCCTCGAGTGTCACCGTCCGGACGGTTCCCGTCGCGGTCCGTACGAGCCCCCGCCGGTATTCCCGGATCCGGCGTGTGGCCCCCTGCTGTGGCGGGGTCAGCTCGACGCCGAGCATCCCGAGCACGTCGAGGCAGTTCTCCGGGGCGTACCCGTGGTAGTGGTTGTTCCAGAAGCCGAACACCTCGTCCGCCTTTGCGGCGACCTCCTGAACCTTCGGGACCCACGCCTTCAGCTCCTCGTCGGAATATCGGTAGTCGTACCACGGGTCCTTCCCGTGCCCGTGCCACCGGACGTATGCGGTCTTGGCGGTGACGCGCAGCGTCGGCGGCAGGAGCGGCTCGTCCACGATCGTATACGCCACGGCGTGGGCCGCGAGAAGTTCGACCGCCTCCTCGACCATCCACGTCTTGTTCCGGGGTTCGAGGGCCCACGTGAACTCCGCCGGCAGGATCGCGAAGAAGTCACGCAACTTTGAGGCGTTGAACGGGAGGCGTGGGGGCAGCTGCAAGAGGAGCGGGCCCAGCTTCCCCGCGTCGAGGAGGGGCCGCATGACTTCACAGTACGTGAGAAGGTCCTTGTCCGCGCCGAGCCCGACGTCGCACAGGCGGTCGTGCGTCACGGTCTGCGGCACTTTGGCGGCGAAGCGGAACTCGTCGTGCGTGTACCGCGCCCAACCCAGGACCATGCCCTTCTCGGGCATGCGATAGAACGTGCTGTTGATCTCCGCGGTGTCGAACACGCGCGAGTATGCCGCCAGCTTAGACTCCGTCGCGCTCTTGTAGAACGGGCCCACCCATTCCTGGTAGTCCCAACCGGAGCAACCGAACCGGAGCTTCGCCACCGTGCGTCCATCGCGCGGAACGGTAGTAAGACTTTGGGGACGACCCCTTGATCGCGGCGTCGTGTTGCGCCTGCGACCGGTGACTGCTCGGAAGGACCGAGTGTACACGCCACGTTCGGCCTGCCCAGGCACTCCTTTTTGGCCGGGGCCGGGATGGAGAGTCGTGGAGCGACTCGTCGGGGCGGGCGGGTGGGCGTACTTCCGCGTCCCGGGAAGGGATTCCCTTGCCGCCTATGCGAAGTCTTTTTCATTTGTCGAAGTGAACTCGACCTTCTACGAGAACCCGGATCTCTGCACGGTAACCTCCTGGGGAAAGCGCGTGCCGGGAGCGTTCCGATTCGCAGCGGACATTATCGGTCTGTAGTACAGGTCGGGGAGGCCCTAAGAGCGGCCCCCTAGGCCTTTGTCGCGACCGTTGCAACTTGTCGTAGCATTCGCTACATTATACTTATATCAGACTCTCTACACTTCTTCTCCCTAAGGTTAGTCCCATGTCGCTTTGTGGAACCGATTACCAGGTGGGCCTCGTCCGCCACATGTACAAGGAATCGAGACAGGACAACGCGGTCGTCACGATGCCCTCGAAGCTCCAGAAGGGTCTGCCCCGGCGCACGGGCTCCCTCTGCCCGGAGTGCCTCAAGATCGTCCCTGCCACGCTGTACATCGACAACGGCGCCCTGATGATGAAGAAGACGTGCAAGGAGCACGGGGACTTCCAGGAAGTATGCTGGTCCGATGCGGAGCTCTACCTCAAGGCGGAGAACTGGGCGTTCGACGGGGTCGGCATCGCGAACCCGCAGATCCCCGACGCGAAGGTGTGCCCGTACGAGTGCGGGCTGTGCAACCTCCACTACTCGAACACCGCCCTCTGCAACATCGACCTCACGAACCGATGCAATTTGAAGTGCCCCATCTGCTTCGCGAACGCGAACGCGGCGGGGTACGTCTTCGAGCCGACCTACGAGCAGATCGTCTACGAGTTTGCGGTCCTGCGCGCGCAGCGGCCGGTGCCGGTGGGCGCGATCCAGTTCGCGGGCGGCGAGCCGACGATCTACCCCCAGTTCCCGGAGGTCGTCCGGGCCGCTAAGGAGATGGGCTTCGCCCAGATCCAGGTCGCGACGAATGGGATCAAGTTCGCCACGGAGGAAGGGTTCCTCGAGAAGGCGGTCGAGGCTGGCCTCCACACGATTTACCTGCAGTTCGACGGACTCAAGGAGGAGAACTACATCAAAGCCCGCGGCCGGCCGCTCCTCGACGTCAAGCTGAAGGTGATCGAGAAGGTCCGGCAGATGCCCGTGGGCAAGCGCCCGAGCATCGTCCTCGTGCCGACGATGGTCAACTCGTTCAACGATGACCAGGCCGGCGAGATCCTGAGCTTTGCGATCAAGAACAGCGACGTCGTCAAGGGCGTGAACTACCAGCCGGTGTCCCTCACGGGCCGCATCCCGGACGAGGACCGCCGGAAGCTGCGATACACGCTCGCGGACCTCGCGTACGACCTCGAACAGCAGACCGGGTTCCTGACGCGGGACGACTGGTACCCCGTGCCCTTCGTCGCGCCGATCAGCGAGCTCGTGTCCGTCCTCACGGGCAGCGCGAAGACCGCGTTCACGAGCCACCCCGCGTGTGGCCTCGCCTCGTATCTGTTCCTCGAGCCGGGCAAGGACCCGATCCCGATCACGCGCTTCGTCGACGTCGAGGGCCTCATGGAGGACATGTGGAAGCTCGCGCAGGAGACGAAGGACAAGAAGATCAAATTCACGAGCAAGATCAAGGCGCTCAACCTGCTCCGGAAGCACTTCAAGGAGGAAGGCGCCCCCGAAGGCATGGGCCTGACGAAGTTCCTGCGGATCCTGAACGCGATGTTCACGAAGGGCGACAAGTCCGGCGTGGCGGCGTTCAGCTGGTCGACGATGTACGTCGGGGGAATGCACTTCCAGGACAACTACAACTACGACATCGAGCGCGTGAAGCGCTGCGTCATCCACTACGCCACCCCGGACGGGAAGGTCATCCCGTTCTGCGCGTACAACACGGGCCCGAACTTCCGCGAAGAGGTCGAGAAGAAGTTCGCCGTGCCGATCGAGGAATGGCGGAAGCGGCATGCCTGAAGCGGTCGCTGTCGCGGTTCGCCCGTCGGTTCGCGACAACGGCATCATGGCCATCGACGACATGTTGTGCATGCACTGCGGCGCCTGTGTCGGGACGTGCCCTACGAACGCGATCTTCCTGAACGAGGTCTACCTGACGTTCAACGAGGATTGCACTCAGTGCGGGATGTGCGTCAAGGTGTGCCCCGTCGGTGCCATCGACTACCCGCACGGTCACAAGCTAACGCAGCTGAAGTGAAAACGGACGCCAAGCGCCCCTACACGATTTTCTTCTTGAGGACCTTCTTGACGGGCACGGCCTTCTTATCCGCGTCCACGCCCGGCTGGTGGCCACACGCGTAGCACATGACCGCGTCGCCGCTGATCATCGTGCCGCATGCTGCACAGGGAACTTCGGAGGAGGTCTCGCCCGCGGCCTCTTCCTGCAGGCGGTGTCCGCAGGCATAGCACATGACCGCATCCCCCGAGATCATCGTGCCGCACGCCGGGCAGGGGATCTCCGCGGACTCTGCGGCGGGCTCTTCTTGCAGTCGGTGTCCGCAGGCGAAACACATCACTGCGTCCCCGGAGATCGTCGTCCCGCACGAGGGACACGCCATCTCCGTCTCCTCCTTTTCCACCTCTCCTTGGGGCTGGACGACGGCGGAAGCGACCCGCGTCGGCTTCGCGACGATGCCTGCCGCGGAGACGGCCCCTGTGGTGGTCTGGGGGATAGCGACGCTCGCCGATACGACGGGCGCGGGTGCGGGGTTGGGCATCGGCAAGGGCTGCGCCGCGCCCGCCCTCATGAGATTCTCGAGTTGCTGCTCCTTCGCGAGGAGCGCCCTATCCTTCGCGATGAGCTTCTTCTGATCGTCCACGAGCTTCTGCCTCGACGAGGTGAGGCCCTGTTCGTCGGTGTGGAGGCGACGCTCGCGATCGATGAGGTCCTGCCCCTTCTGGACCTGCTGCTCCAGCGTCGCTTTGTGCTGCTCGAGGAGGCGGATAGCCTCCTGCTCCCGTTCGAGGATTTCTGCGCGCCGCGCCGTGATCTCCGAGGTCACGGTCACGAGCTCGTGCTCCTTCTCAGTGAGGGACTCTTCGTGGGTGACGAGTTCCCCTTGGCGCCGGAGTAGCTCCTGCTCGCGCGCTTTCACGGACTCCTGGGCCCTGGTCGCAGCTTGCTTTGTGGCCTCGAACTGCTGCTCGCGCCCCACGAGGTCCCGCTCCGTCTGCTGGAGCTCCTTCTCGTGCGCACGGAGCCCCTTCTCGCGGGATGCGATGGACTCCCTCTCCTCCTCGACGGCGGCGCGCTCCTGGTCGAGCTGTCCGCGCAATCCCTCGACGTTCTTCAGCTCCTGCTGGACCTGTCCTTCCCGCTCGGCGAGGGCCGCCTCGCGCTTCTTGTGCTCCTCGGCCTTCTGCTGAAGCTTCTGCTGAATTCCCTGGAAGACGTCGTCGAGTTCAGTGCCGCCCAAGTCTCAGCCTCCAAAAGGGTCCGGATTCGGCCTCGTAATATGCCCCTCCATTATTAGCCTTTCTGAGAAGATGACGCTCCATGAGACTCACTCCCCGGTGTCGAAGATTGGACCCAGGACCGCCATGGTCCCCTTGCGAACCTCGAGGGCGTGTTTCTCCATGCTGTGCTCGCACGCGCGCATCTTCTCGACCTGGATGTACCTGGTGAGCTTCCCCCGGCTCCGGTCGAGCCCGAGGTGGATGATCCCGTCGACGAGGAACCCCTCGTTCCCGAGGAGCTGACTCTGCCCGCCCGGCTCGCGTTCCATGAGCACAAAGGAGACGAGGTTCGAATCGCGCAGCATTTTGAAGAAGTAGAACATCCGCTTCCGCATCTGGGAGACGTCTTCCATCAGCGAGTACAGGGCGCCGAGGGAGTCCAGCGCGAACAGCTTGAACTTGTCTCCATGGGTCTTTTTGAAGTGGACGATCATTTTCTCGATGAACTCGAGGTAGTTCGTCTGCTCGGTCTCCCCGACGAGCGTGTCGATCTCGCGCAGGTCCGTGAAGTCCGACATCTGCATGTTGAGGGAGAGGTTGATCCCGAGTGACTCCATATTCCTGAGGTGGGACTGCACGGTCTCTTCAAGCGTCGTGTAGAGGCCGAACTCCCCTGTTCGCTTGAGGTACGCCGACATGACGGCGTAACAGAACGAAGTCTTCATCGAGCCCGGAGGTCCCGTGACCAGGAGGACCTTGGGAGGATCGATGTCGGTCTTGAATATCTTGTCCAGACCTTCGAGGGAATTCCGGAATACCGTTACCGATCGCCCCTCTTCGACCGAGAAAATCGAATTCCACTTAACGTTATCGCTCCAATTCTCCGTTGCCCGCGCGAAAGACCCGAGTCCATTATCGCCGGGAATGACGAGGTCGATAGGTATATAATAATCGCATCGCTTCAACGAAGCGCCGAGTAAATTCCCCAGAAGGTGTGTCCTCCGTGGTAACCGTGAGCGGCGAGACCCGGATATGCCCCGTGTGCGACGCCAAGATCGACTCGCACGCAAGGCGCTGTCCCGAGTGCAGCACGGACCTCTCGCTCTTCGATGTCGACAAGGATGGGATCCCGGACCTCGACGGAGCCCCCGCCCCCGCAGGGAAGACCATCGACGACATCCTCGCCTCGATCATCCAGGATAAGGAGGTCCGGCCCGACATCTTCGAGGACATCAAGACGATGGCGACGACCGGCGCCAAGGGGAACGCGGCCGCCGAATCCGCCAAGGGCGAGACCGGCGCGGAGTTCCTATGCCCAAGCTGCGGGGAGCGCGTGGCGTCTAACGCGAGGAAGTGCCCGAGCTGTGGGGCCGCGTTCGCAGAGGAAGCGGTCGAGCAGTTCGAGTGCCCGTTGTGCAACGCGGTAGTCGACGTCGACGCGACGTCGTGCCCGAGCTGCGGCGTGCAGTTCGCTCAGGATGTGGCGGTTCCCGAACCGCTGGAATCGACGCTCGGAAAGGGACTCACGTCCGTCGTCGTGGTCGACGAGCTGGGGCTAGACGACAAACCCACCACGGTTGCCGCGGGGAAGCCCGTGGGGGGATCCCACATGGAGCGGCTCTGGCGGATTTCGGAATCTCGCAGGACTCCTCCGGTGGAGGCCCCTGCGGACCGGGGCTCGCTGTACAAGGAGCTCCCGCGCCTCGTCGGGGAGGTCAAGCCGCTTCTCCTGATCGCCAGGAAGGTCGGCGTGGAGATCGGCGAGGAGAAGGAACTCATCAGCGAGGCGATCGCCTACGGCAAGAAGCGGGACGTCGAGCGGGCGGTCGAGCTGATCCGGCAGGCACGGTTCCGGCTCGATAGGACGTTCACGGGCGGCCTCGCGAAGCGCATCGAGTCCGTCCTCGTGGAGGGGGAACGGGCGAACCAGGCGGGGACCGACGTCGGCGAGATCGAGGCCCTCTGCGTCTCCGCGATCGACGCCCTGGAAGTTCGGGACTTCAGCGCGTCCGCAGACAGGATCAAGGCGGCGAAGCAGGAGCTCGATGCGCGATCCGGCGGCTATGGGAAGGCCCGGCAAGAGTATGCGGCTTCTAAGTCCTTGCTCGCGGATGCGAGGAAGCTCGGCCTCGAGTTGCGCGAGACGAACACGGCGCTGAAGCGCGCGGAATCCGCCCTTCAGTCGAAGAACTGGGACGAGGCGGCGGGTCTAGCGGTGCAGGCGCGCCAGTCGCTCGTCACGGCCCTGCCCGACCTCCTGAACCGCGAGATGAAAAAGGCGCGCAACGCGCTCCTGGACATGAAGGTCAAAGGTGGGGATCTGGCCAAGCCCGTCGGGATCCTCAAACAAGCGTCGATCCACATCAAGCGCGAGGAGTATGCGGAAGCCACGAAGTTCGTGTCGATGTTCTGGGACCATGTCGGGCGGCCCTAGAACGACAGGACTTCCATCTCCCTCTCGAGGTTCTTGATCTCCTGCTCCTTCATCGTCTTCGTGCTCACGCTGACGAGGAGGGTGAACTGGCTCTCCGACGTGTGGTCCACGAGGCGTCGCAGGAACTTCAGGACGGAGTCGAAGCTGTTGCTGCTCACGAGGTACTCGATGCCGTCGAGCATGATCGCGCCGTGCCCCGCGTCCTTCATGAACTCCTCTATCACGTAGACGATGCGCTCCAGGGATGGTGGGATCGTCTCGACTGTCCCGCTCTCGCGCTCCGTGAGCCAGAGGATGCGGTCGGCCCGAAGGTCGTGCTTCTCCTTGACGCGGCGTGGGTTGGAGCGCGTGATGAGGAGGGACCTCCCGCCCCCCGCGCCGGCGCTGAGCAGCCCGAACGCCTGATCGGGCCGGTCCTCCTCGAGCAGGTAGGAGTGCCCGTGACTGATGTCCCGGGCGGGGTCCGCCCTCCCGGGGCCGACGGGCTCTGCCAAGTCCTTCAGGACCTCCCGTGCGAGGTCGAGGCTCACGGGCTGGCCCATGAGGGAGGAGAACGCGATCACGCGGTTGAGCGCGCCGCCGAGCTCGCGGACGTTGTTCTCCACGCGACGCGCGATGTGGGTGAGCACCTCTTCGTCCACGTTCGCCCCCACGTCCCGGACCTTCCTGCGGAGGATCGCGAGGCGCGTGTCGTACTCCGGGGGCTGGATGTCCGCGATGAGGCCGGACTCGAAGCGCGAGACGAGGCGGTCCTCGAGGTCCGGGATCTCCTTCGGCGGCCGGTCGCTCGTGAGGACGATCTGCTTGTTGGCGATGTACAGCGCGTCGAACGTGTGGAAGAGTTCCTCCTGCACATCGCCCTTCCCCGACAGGAAGTGGGCGTCGTCGACGAGGGCAACGTCGAGGCCACGGTACTTTGCGCGGAACTCGTTCAGGTGGTTTGTCGACAGCGCTTCGCGGAACTCGTTGCTGAACCCTTCGGCGGTCACGTAAACGACCCGCGCAGACCCGTTCTCGTCCAGGATCGCGTCCCCGATCGCGTTGAGAAGGTGCGTCTTCCCGAGGCCGGACCCGGACGTGATGAACAGCGGGTTGTACGCGGTATGCGGGGACTTCGCGACGGCGGTCGCCGCCGCGTGGGCGAAGCGGTTGCTTGGGCCGACGACGAAGGTGTCGAACGTGTACTGGCGGATCAGGTCGGTCTTCTCGTCCCGCGTCGGGGCCTTCCCCTCGAGCGCCTTCGCGACCTGCGTCTCCGAGATGTCCGCGGACTTGCCCTCCGCCTGGCGATGGCGCACGATCATCTCGAACACCTGGCGCGCCCGGTCCTGGAGGCGGACCTCTCGATCCACGTCGATCGTGGAAAGCGCGGGCCGGTGAAGCCTCTCGATGTCGTCCTTCAGCCGGGCGAGCCGCCCGGCGACCTCCTCGTGGGTCGTCGGGTCCCTCGCGCGCTCGCGCAGCGCTCCGATCTCGCCCGCGAGCTTGGGTTCGTCGAGCCCGCTGAGCTCCCTGCGCAGCGGATCCATGCGCGCGACCGCGGCCTCAAAGTCCGCAAGGACCTCCGCGACCTTCTCGTTCCCTCCTTCGAGGACCGGGGTGAGGGCGTCCACCGAATATCCGGCCTCCCGCCACACCCGGAGATTGTCGACGATCCCGGGGGCGAGGGCCTTGGACGCACGCTTCGCTGCTCCCTTCCCGGCCTCCCCTGGAGACGACTTGCCCTCCTTCCTCTCAAGGCCCGCGTCTGGGAACGTTTTGCGGAGCGAGGCAACGTCGACCTTCGCGTGGACCTCGATGTGGCAAGTGACCGTGTACGAGTCCTGCATCACGGACCGGAGGGCACCCTTTCCCGACTTCGTGACCCCCGCCGCGTGGTGCAAGGCGAGGTCTGGGGCCCCCTCGAGGACGACCACGTATCCCACGGATCGGCCCTCGTCCCCATCGAGGAGGGTGCGCACGTAGCCGGTGAAGGCGTACCGCTTGAGGTCCGCGAACACGACCTTCAACGCGTCCGTCCCTCCATCGGCCTTGCGGACGAGCTTTCCCTCAGGTAGGACAGGTTCTTCCGTCAGAGGCGTTCCCGGCGCTACATGCGGGCCGGCCCATAAAGACGTTCTTCGCTCTCCTCGTCGGGGAATGCGTCGAGCGGCGCGACCGGCGAGAGCTGGCGTCGCACGAAGTCCGAGAGTGCGGGGAAGAGGCGCGGCGACGGAGATGCAGGCACGAACGTGCGGACCTCGCCGTCGAGCACCGCCAAGAGCCCCACGCTCTCCTCCTCGAAACGGTGGCGGTGGCGGACTGCGCGCATCGCGCGTGGGAACGGGAGCGCGACGTACGATGCCGGCGCCCATACCTGGTACGCGATGGCCTGCCGAAGAGCCCGAGGCCACGCGGACACTTTGAGCTCGACCGCCAACAGAGCGTCGTCGGACACCGCCACCACGTCCGCGCGCCGGCCCGCGACCGCGACCTCCCGCAATGTGCGGAACCCGCGATTCTCGAAGTAATCCATGACGGGTGCGAGCAGCTCGACCTCGCGCACGCGGCTCGCACGGTCCCCGCGGATAAGTCCGTTTCTCCCGGTCCCGTGAAAGTAGAAAAGGGTTAAGCGGGCGCCCCACTTCCCGCGCCCCGTGGGCGAGTTCCTCACCCTCGATGACGTGGACGTCACGGGGAAGACGGTGCTCGTGCGCGTGGACATCAACTCGCCGCTCGACCCCAAGTCGGGGCGGATCCTCAGCGACGCGCGCATCCGGGAGCACCTCGCCACCCTGCGCGACCTGCGGGAAGCGAAGGTCGCCCTGCTCGCGCACCAGGGTCGCCCCGGGAAGGCGGACTGCGTGCCCCTCGAGTCGCACGCGGAGCGCATGGCCTCCCTCCTCGGACGTCCCGTGCGGTACATCGACAGCCTCGTCGGCTCCACGGCGCGCGACGCAATCCGCGGCTTGAAGCCGGGGGAGGTCGTCGTCCTCGAGAACACGCGGTTCTACGCGGAGGAGGACGCCTTCGCGGACGCGTCGATCGAGAAGATGGGGAAGTCCCACCTCGTGCAGCGACTCGCGCCCCTGGCGCAGTACTTCGTCCTCGACGCGTTCGCTGCCGCGCACCGCGCACAGCCGAGCATCGTCGGGTTCTGCGACGCCCTGCCGAACGTCGCCGGCCGCGTCGTGGAGCGCGAGCTCGCGATGCTGGGCCGCGCGCTCACCTCGGAGGAGCGGCCGAAGATCGCGATCTTTGGCGGCATCAAGGCGGACGACTCCCTGGCGGTGTCCCGCCACATGCTCGAACGCGGGGTCGTGGACCGCGTGCTGACGACGGGGGCGGTCGCGCTCCTCTTCCTCGACGCGCGGGGCGTCGACATCGGGAAGCCGACGCGCGCGGTGCTCGAGAAGGAGATCGACGCCTACGCAGAGCAGGTCGCCGTCGCCAAACAGGTCGTCGCCAGGTTCCGCGAGAGGATCGAGGTGCCGACGGACCTCGCCCTGAACGTGGAGGGGAAGCGTGTGGAGATCCCGGTGCAGGAGCTGCCCGCAGATCATCCCGTGCAGGACATCGGCCTCGAGACGATCGGACACTTCGCGACGGTCATCGCGTCCGCGAAGACGATCTTCATGAACGGGCCCGCGGGCGTGTTCGAGCTCGCACCGTTCGCGACGGGGACGCGGGAGATCTTCGGCGCGGTCGCGGACGCGGACGCGTTCACCGTGATCGGCGGCGGACACACGGTCGCGGTCGCGGAGGCGCTCGGCCTCGAGAGGAAGTTCGACCACGTGAGCACAGGCGGCGGCGCGCTCATCAACTACCTGGCGGGCAGGCCCCTCCCCTTGGTGGAGGCACTGAAGCGCTCGAAGCTGAAGTTCGCGACGTCCTTGTGAACGCGTCCGTTCCGATGACGGACACGGGTTTATTTGCGCCTCCCCGATAAGGAACGGCCATGCCCCTAACGCCTCGGATCCGCCGCCCGCCGGAATGGGGCGTCGAGCCGGTACCGCCGGAGGCGCGGCAGCTTCGGGCGTTCGACCTGTTCGTGCTCTGGTCGAGCCTTGGGGTCGGACTCCTGGTGCTCGCGGCGGGGACGCTCCTCGTCCTCGTCTTCGGCCTCACGATCGCGGAGAGCGTCATCATCTCCATCGCGGGGTCCGTGATCGGGAGCCTGATGCTCGCGGGCGCGGCGCATCACGGAAGCCGCGCGGGCGTGCCCACGATGGTGAGCCTTCGGCCGGTCCTCGGCCGGATCGGGTCGTACGCGCCGACCGCGTTGAACGTGTTCCAGCTCCTCGGCTGGGCCGCGTTCGAGTTGCTCGTGATGGGCATCGCGTCGTCGATCCTCATGACCGGACGCGTCGAACCCGTCGTCGTGGCGGCGACCGTCCCCGTCTTCGGACTTGTTGTCCTCGCCCTCGCGCTCGGCGGCCCTCTCGCCGTCGTCCGCCAGTGGCTCAAGAAGTTCGCGATCTGGCTCGTGTACCTCTCGACCGTCCTCATCGCGATCGGGTTGGCGGTGCGGGGCATCGACCTCGGTGCCCGACCCGTGCCCGGCGCCTTCTCCCCGCCATGGTCGTACCTTCTGGCGCTCGACCTCGTGATCGTCATGCCCATCTCCTGGTGGCCGCTCGTCGCGGACTACAACCGGTTCGCGCGGCGCGCGCGGGACTCCGCGGTGGGGACGACGGTCGGCTACGCGATGGCGAACACGGCCTTCTATGTCCTCGGCGCTGCCCTCGCGGCCCTCGGGATTTCGCAGGGCCTTGACTTCATCGGCGCGATCGGGCTGTTGGGGCTCGGGTTCCTCCCTGTGTTCTTCATCCTCATCGACGAGACGGACAACGCCTTCGCGAACGTCTACTCGACCGCGGTCTCGATGCAGAACCTCGCGCCGAAGCGCCGCCAATTGTGGTCCATCGTCGCCGCCACGGTCATCGCGGGCGCGGGGGCGCTCCTCCTCCTCCTTCGCGGCCAGGGCTTAGGCGGCGACTACGAGCTGTTCCTCATCGCGATCGGCGGGGTCTTCGTGCCCCTCCTCGGCGTCGTGATCGCCGACGCGCTCCTCCTCCGTCGGGCGTCCCATCGCCCAGAGGAGTTCTTCGCCGCCGCCCCCCGCGTCCGATGGTCCTCCCTCCTGAGCTGGTCACTCGGCGCCGTCCTGTACTTTGGGGTGTACTTCCGGCTCATCCCCACGTTCCCGCCGATTGGGGCGACGCTGCCTTCCTTCGCGTTGGCGGTGGGCCTTCAGATCCTGCTCGCGCGTGCGGAGTCGGCGTGGACGCGTCGGGCATCCGTTCCTCGCGGCTCGACGTGAGGGTGCCGACGATCACATCGTTTTGCGTGCGTCAATCAGGTACCGGCACTCCGTGACGACGAGACCCTCACTCGTAGCGCAGTCCGATTCGAACGCGAGCAGGGCGTCGAGGTCCCGTTCCACGTGGAAGTCAGGGATCTCCCATGGGGCGACGCACAACATGAATGCGAACTCGCCAAGCGAAGGATATGCGACCTGGAACTCGTGCTCCCGGCTCTCGACTTCGAATCCGCGGGTGCGGAACTCTTGGACGTACGCGGATCGGAGATCGCCCCAATCGGTCATGCGGGGAAGACGCCGCCGGAGCTCTTGCCAGTTGTGGCGGCCAACCTGCTGAGAGAGGAAGCGGCCGCCAGGGGACAGGACCCGGTCCACATCGCCAGGGTCGAACTCCTCGTGGCGGTCGATGACCAGGTCGAAGGAGTGGTCTCGGAACGGAAGCCGGGAGCTCCGTGCCCTGACTACATGGACTCCCAGGGCCGACAACCGCCGGAACGCGACGGGGGCGTTCACGACCCACTCCTCGGTCGCGACCACGCGGCCCCTCAGCGCGGGACGGAGGGCCGCAAGCAGCTCCCCGCCCCCGGTTCCGAGGTCGAGGGTCGCTCGACGATCCGTTCCGTACCTCCGAACGAGCTCTTCATAATCCCATGGAAGTCCAGGCTCCAGGACGCGAACGCCCAACTCTGCGAAATCCCAGCCTGAGAACGAACGCGCCCGATCTTCGAAGGCCTTCAGGCCGGCAAGTGCTTCCTCCCGACTCTTCTCACCGAATCGCACCGGCACAATGGACCCAATCAGACTAGCTCACTTATCCCTATTCTCAGAAGCCGAGGGAGGAGTCGCTTGGGATTCAATCCCCTGGCGCGAGAGGCAACGAATCCGAAAAGGCCATCCGGTCGAGCCCCATGAGGCTCGTCGGGTGTAACCGTGGTGAAGATCGTGTCCCCGCTGTCGCAGCGCGAGGTTGAGGCCGCTACCGTGGATTTCGAAGGCAAGTCAGAACCGTGGTCGACGTACGAGCTGGACGATGGCACGACCCTCAAGATCCGCGTGACGATCACGGGCATCGCGCGCCTCGAGGGCGAGTTCGACGCGCACGGAATGCCGGTCTACACCGTCCAAAGCGGCACCGTCGTCCGCATCGTGAAGTCGAAGATCCACGGCCAGCCAACGGCCCATGGAGTCTCGACCGCGAAGCCCACGAGGAGCGGGCCCGAGTTTGGCTGAGGATCCTGGACTGGAACCCCATCGGTCCAGGACAATGAACTCTTGAGGTCGAAGCCACCGGAGGGTGTCGAACCCCCGGCCTGCGGTTTACGAAACCGCCGCTCTGCCGCTGAGCTACGGTGGCGCCGCCGGTCCGAACAAGACGCTCCTAGATAACGGTAACGAGCAGAACGTTAAAGGAGGCTCCGCCGATGTGAAAGTCCGTGTATCGCGTGTCCGGCTGGCTGTACGAGGACGGCCACTTTCGCGAGGGGTCGGTGACGGTCGAGGACGGCATCGTCGTCTCCGTCCGCCGCCAAAAGGCGAGCGACGCGGTCGCGACGGGGCTCATCCTCCCCGCGTTCACGAACGCGCACACGCACGCGGGCGATGCGGTCGTCCGCGAGGACCTCAAGGGCACCCTCGAAGAGATCGTCGCGC
This sequence comes from uncultured Methanomassiliicoccales archaeon, assembly GCA_964396265.1. Taxonomy (GTDB): domain Archaea; phylum Thermoplasmatota; class Thermoplasmata; order RBG-16-68-12; family EA-27; genus EA-27. The sequence continues at coordinate 45,022 of CAYNEM010000001.1, read as the reverse complement.
CGCAGCACGGGCTCAAGCACCGCGTCCTCTTCGCCGCCAAAGACGAGGATGTGATCGCCGCCACGCGCGCGTACCTCGAGGACATGGTGCAAACGGGGACGACCTCCTTCTGGGACTTCCGCGAGATGGGCGTTCGCGGCCTTCGCCAGCTGTACGCTGCCAGCCTGGGCCTCCCCTTGCGGCCCCTCGTGTTCGGACGCCCCTCCGGGATGAAGTACGACAAGGCGGAGACGAGGGCGCTCCTGCATGCTGCCGACGGCATTGCGATCAGCTCCCTCCTCGACTGGAACGCATCCGACGCCGCCAAACTCGCGAGGGACGCGCACGCCTCGGGGAAGGCGTTCGCGATGCATGCGAGCGAGCGCGTGCGCGAGGACATCGACGGGATCCTTGATCTGAGACCGAGCCTTCTCGTCCACTTGACGGAGGCGACGGACGCGGACCTCGCACTCGTCCGCGACGCGGACGTCCCTGTGGCGGTTTGCCCGCGGTCGAACGCGTTCTTCGGCAAGGTGATCGACCTTCCTCGGCTCGTGCGCTCCGGGGTTCGCCTCCTCCTCGGGACAGACAACGCGATGGTCAACAACCCGTCGATGCTCCGGGAGCTCGACTTCGCGTGGAAGGTGTCCCGTCTCCGCGGGGAGGTCGAGCCGCGTGAATTGCTCGATATGGCCCTCCGCGGGCGCCGCGGCTTGCAGCAGGAGGATGACGTGTCGCTCCGGGAGGGAGATAGTTCAGAGTTGGTCGTCCTCGACGTATCCGGTCCGCCGACGTTCGGTGCGATCTTCCGGGCCGTCGAGACGGACATCGCGTTCGTCGGCGCGGGATCTCGCTCGTTTGTTCGCCCCCAAGGCGGTCTCGTCGATGTTCGCGAAGAATCTCCGGTCCCGCGAAAGAGGCGAGCGGTTCGGAAATCCCGCACCCGGCGAGCCTCCTGAGTTCGACCCACGCAATGTCGAACGGGGATGATCCGGCGCGGAGGCTGCGCGCGAAACTGACTGTTGCCTTTCGACCGCACGGGGAATTCCGTGCCGCACCACGTCATGGATGATCGGACTTGCGACGGTGCGGAGCGCTCACCCGTGGGATGGCCGAACCATCGAACTTGATCGGCCTGATAATGGCAGCCGCACAGATTCATATAGTATGGAGCATGTAGTTGATTCTATGAAACTAGTCCAGGCACGCATCCCCGAGGCCGAGTACGATCTTCTGCGGCGGGAAGCGAAACGGTCCGGAAAGTCCCTCCAGGACATCATCCGCGAGGCCCTCCGTGCACGACTCCTTGACGACACGGTGGATCCCGACGATCCACTCTTCACCGCATTCCCGCTCTTTCGATCAAGGGACGGTCGCAGGGCCCGGATCTCCGAGCGGCACGACGAGGTGTTGTACGGGGCGTCCCGATGATCTTCGTGGATACGGGCGCGTGGTACGCCCTGATGGACGCGACCGACCCCAAACACACCGCGGCCCTCGCCGCCGCTCGCGACCTCGCACGGGGGAGGCTGGGGCGCCTCGTCACCTCGGACTATGTCCTGGCAGAGTCCTACACTCTGTGCCGGCTCCGCGGGGGCATTGAACCCTTCCGGCAGCTGGCGGCGAAAGTCCGGGGAAGTCCGAACCTCCGGACGCTTCGCGTCACGGAAACCGAATACGATCGCGCTCTCGAACTCATGCTTGAGAGCGAGGACAAGCGTTGGAGCTTCACGGATTGCACCAGCTTCGTCCTCATGGAATCCCTCGGCATCCACGACGCGTTTGCGTTCGACGAGAATTTCGCTCAGGCCGGGTTCGCGGTGCACCCCTGAAATTGCCGCCATCCGGGCAGATCGTACTGATGGGCTCTCTCAACACGCCCATGAGGCTGTGGGCGAAGACATACCTTTTTGGCGGGAGTCCCTTTTCGGCCCGTGCCTTCCCGATATGAGGACGTCTGGTCCCTCTCGGTCCGCCGAGGTTTCCTGTGGCCGGCGGTCGACCTCTACGGCGGGTTCGCTGGATTCTACGACTACGGGCACCTCGGCGCCGCGATGAAGCGGAACTGGGAGGACGTTTGGCTCGAGACGTTCCTCGGGCTCGACGACAACTACCAATTGATCGACGGCACGATCGCGCTCCCTGAGGCGGCGCTGAAGGCTTCCGGCCACGTCGACCACTTCACGGACCTCCTCGTGCGCTGCACGAAGTGCCGGGAGACGCACCGTGCCGACCACTTACTCGAGGACGCGACAGGCCAAGCCCACGAGGGGCTTTCCGTGGAGGAGACGGACGCGAAGATCCGCGAACTCAAGGTCCGCTGCCCCAAGTGCAAGGGCGACCTGGGGCCCTCGCAGCCGTTCAACATGATGTTCTCCTTGGCGGTGGGGCCGCTAGGACAGGACCATGGCTACCTGAGGCCGGAGACCGCGCAGGTCGCCTACCTCAACTTCAAGCGGGAGTTCGAGGCGCTGCGGCGCAAGCTCCCGATGGGGTTGGCGGTAATCGGCCGATGCTTCCGGAACGAGATCTCCCCCCGCCAGGGCGCGTATCGCATGCGGGAGTTCCTCCAGGCGGAGCTACAGATCTTCTTCGACCCGACCACGTGGGATGCAGAAGTCCCGTTCGATACGATCGCCGCCACGAGCGTTCACGTCGCCTTCGCCGATGAGAAGGGCAAGGGCGAGTTCTCGCCGATCGCTTCCGGCGACCTCGTCGCGCGCGGCCTCCCGCGCTGGTACGTCTACCACATGGTGAAGGTCCAAGACTACTTCCTGCGCGCCCTGAGGGTGCCGCCAGACCGATTCCGCTTCGCAGAACTGAGCGAGAAGGAACGCGCGTTCTACAACAAGATCCATTTCGACGTCGAGGTCCGCCAGGACTCCCTCGGCGGCTTCAAGGAGGTCGGCGGCGTCCACTACCGGGGGGACCACGACCTCGGCGGACACCAGGCGGGTTCGAAGGAGAGGCTCGAGGTGTCCGTGGACGGCCGGAAGGTGCTGCCCCACGTGCTCGAGCTCAGCTTCGGAGTTGACCGCTCCGTGTGGGCGCTCCTCGACCTCGGCCTGACGAGCCGCGACGGCAAGCTCGTCCTCCGACTACCGCCAAGGATCGCGCCGATCCCCGCAGCGGTGTTCCCCCTGGTGTCGAAGGACGGCCTCCCGGAGAAGGCGCGTGCGATCTGGACGGACCTTCGGCGGCGCTGGCGCGTGTTCTACGACGAGGCGGGATCCATCGGCAAGCGGTACGCGCGGATGGACGAGGCGGGCACGCCCTACTGCATCACGATCGACCACGAGACGCCCGCGACCGGGACCGTGACGATCCGGGACCGCGACACGACGCAGCAGCGAAGGGTTCCCGCCACGGAGCTGTCGGAGGTCCTGTCCTCACTTCTCGATGGCACGCGCGGGTTCGCTGACCCCTGACAATCCCTCGGCGCCCGCGGGTCGAGTCGTCGTGCGCAGGCTCCCTACCGGCAGGCGGGTGCGTCGGCGACGTAAGTGATAATCACCGACGCACATTCATGGTCGCCGTATTTCATATATCTCCCGGCCGGGGACCGGGGAATTCATTGGAAACGGGGAGACGACTTGGTGTCATCGCCATGCTTTTCGCCATGGCGGGAGCCCTTTCCCTCGCGGGCCTCACGATAGGGGTCGTGCCCGGCCCGATCCTGCCGCCATTCGCGGCGGACGTCTCGTTGGACGTGGATGCCGAACAAGACGGATACGTGATCACGTACCTGATCCGTTTCGAGAACCTCGGAAGAATCTCCGTGACCGTGGACCTCTGGGACCAGATTCCGTTCGGGACGATGTACCTGGGCGACCCCAAGGAGATCACCGCCGGGGTATGGAACCGGACCTTCCCCAGCGTCGCGCCAGGCGCCTACAACGTGACGGTGGCGGTGCTGCTGCCCTCTCTGGCCGCGGACGGGGACCCCGTTGTGAACGTGGTCACGATGGCCTATGCGTCCCAGGGAGCATCGGTCCTCCGAACGTACGAGCACGAGTCCGTCGTGCGCTTCGCCATCGTCCCGCCGACGACGAATCCGGCGGCTCCCCCCTCCACGCCTCTCTGGATCATGGCGGCTCCTCCCGCGGCGGCCGGGACCGCGATGGTCGGCCTGGCGGCGTACCGCCGGACGCGGCGCCCGAAGATCGAGCAGGTGTTCCTCATGCACACGAGCGGCATGCTCATCCAACATTGGGCGGTGGGCGCGTCCCCCGCGCGGGACATCGACATCCTCAGCGCGATGTTCGTCGTGCTGAAGGATTTCGTCCGCGACAGCTTCGGCGAGAAGGAGGGCGGGCTGTCCGAGTTGCAGTTCGGCGACTCCCACATGCTCATGGCGGAGGGGCAGCACTCCATCCTCGCGACGGTCGTGAGCGGCGGTCGCCTGAACGGACTGCCGGGCCAGATCCAGGAGGCCGTCCGGGACTTCGAGGCCCGCAACGGAGCCTCGCTCCCGGATTGGAGCGGGCACCTCGACGCGCTGGACGGCGCCGGCGACGTGATCGACAACCTCGTCCGCGGCCGGTACGGCCACCTGCGACGCTCGACGTGAACCGGCGAGGAACCTTTTTATGGGGCCTTCCCCTTCGAATCGCCCTCGATGGACCCGCTGTTCCTCGTCCTCGGCGGCGCCGTCGCCGCAGAGGCGGTCGCGATCGCTTTCCTCGCCGTGTCGTTCCGTCGCCACCGCCAAGCGGAGCTCGCGAATCCCGCGCCGACGACGCCCGTGCCCGCCCCTGACCCCGCGGGCAGCCTGGACGACGTCTTCCTCCTCCACCGCAGCGGGCTGCTCCTCAAGCACTACACGAGGCGCCTGCGGCCGAACATGGACAGCGACGTCCTGAGCGGCATGCTCGTGGCCGTGCAGGAGTTCATCAAAGACTCTTTCCGTGGCGAGGCGGAGAGCCTCGACGAGATCCGCATGCACGGAGGGCTCGGGATCAAGGTCATCGAGGGCAAGTGGACGATCCTCGCGGGCCTGGTGCATGGCCCGGCGTCGCCGACGCACGCGGCCCAGATGCGCGCGGCGCTGCGGGACGTCGAAGCGAAGTACGAGGACCTCCTCATCGACTGGGACGGGACGATGGACCGCATCCCCGAGGTCGACCGGATCATGCAGCGCCTTGTCGAGGGCGGGTACCAGGAAGTCGCGTCGCCGCCAATCGCCGCTTGAGTCACTCGGGCGAGGGCAGAAGATTAAGTCCCGCCTAAGGAATCATCATCTGTGAGTGTGGCGGAGTCCGCCAAGGCGCCGACCCATGAGGCGCTCCGGCGGTTCGTCAACCATCTCGCGGGCGTGGAGAAGAGCACGAAGGCGCCCGGGACGGTCGCCGCCAGCCATGCGAGCGCCTCCATTGGCTCCCGAGACCGTAGCCCTATCAGGCCTGGGAACCAAGACCAAACCGTTATGAGCGCCCCGTCCCGATGGAACGCCCGGTCGGCGTGACGGAGTACTTCAAGAAGAAGGTCCTGATCCTCGGCGACGGCGCCGTGGGGAAGACGTCCCTGATCCGGCGCTTCGTGGTCGACAAGTTCAGCGACGAGTATATTACGACGATCGGCACGAAGACGACGAAGAAGGACGTCGTGCTGAACGTCGGCGACACGGAATGGAACCTGAGCCTCATGGTCTGGGACGTGCTCGGCCAGAAGGGCTACTCGGAGGTTCAGAACTCCGCGTTCCGAGGCGCGCGGGGGGTGATCCTCGTGTACGACGTCTCGCGCCCGGAGACGCGGGGCTCGCTCGTCGACTACTGGATCCCCCGGCTCTGGAAGGTCGTGGGGCGGCTCCCGATGGTGATCTTCGCGAACAAGATCGACCTCTCGCCGAACGCGGAGGTCGAGCGGATCCAGCTCGACATGATGGGCGAGCTGTACCAGTGCCCGACCTATGCGACGAGCGCGAGGACGGGCGTCGGCGTCGAGGAGGCGTTCCGCGCGTTGGCGGGCGAGCTCATCGTGACGACCGAGACGGGGTCCGGTCCGATGCTGCAGGTCCTTGTGGCGGGGGAGGTGGACGATTCCCTCGTGGCGGTCACGGACCGGGTCATCATGGACTTCTGCAAGGAGTTCGGCGATGTCGAGAGCGCGATGCCGATCGTGAAGAAGCAGTTCACGAAGGCGGCCCTCGACGTGAAGCGGCCGACCAAGGACGCGCTCCTCCGCGCCGTCGAGTTCCTCTCCGAGGTCGAGGGCAGCTTCCAGCCGCCCGAGGTCGTCTCGGAGAACCGGGCGCGACGCGTCGGATGGGTCCGGAAGGCGAACTAAGGTCTTTCGGCTTCTTGGCGGTGGTCGAGGTCCTGCGATCCCGGAGGGCGCCAGCCTTGATCGCCGCCAATTCCCCGGACGCGACGGCGCGGCGGTGCGCTTCGATGAGCGTCTCGACCGCCCGCTGCATCGTGTGCCCGTGCAGCCCCGCATGGAGGACGGCGTCCGGGTGCTGTGTCAAGAGCGTCAGGACCGCGTTCGGGAGGGACATCGGGTCTTCCTCGGACATGGCCCTCGCCGGGGGACTTAGCCGCCTTCATCCCCACTGACAATCCTCGTTCGGGCACCGCCAATTCGTGCCCTCGGGCACCGCAGGATGGATTGCGTTGAGAGCAGGGGCGTACTCGTGGTAGAGCTCGCACTCCCGCTTGTAGGCGGCCATCTCGGACGAGCAGTACTCATACCAGAAGTGGGAAATCCCATCAAACCTGTTCGCGGAGTTTACGATTTCCCGGCCGAGGTCTGCCGCGGACCGCCCGACATAGTGTGCAGAGCGTCCGTCTCCCGACAAGACATAGACCCCGATGTAGTCTCCCACAATCGCAGTCGCCTGATCCAGTTCATGAGGGCCTTCCATGGACTTCCCAGACGGATGATGCGCACCAACCTAGTAAAACTGGGCAACAGGTGGGTGAATCTACTTCTCACGCTTAGGCGGCGTCTCACCTACCTGCGGGCGAAGTCATTAAGCGCGCCGTGTCCGATGTGGTGTCAGCAACGGAAACGGCAGCCACGACGGGTGTCTGTAGAAGATGACAATCACGGAAACGATCTTGGGCCATGAACTCCCTCGGCGGAGGAACTTCCGGAAAATGGTATACGAGCGCGACGACTGGACCTGTCGTACTTGCCGGCGGCGGGATCCGCGCTTGACTCCCGCTTGGCTCAACATCAAGAACCTCGGGCGCCAGAGGAAGCGTGTCCGTAAGGAGGTTCGACGGAACGTCGTCCGGGTTCGAGATGAGGAGGGCTGGGGTAGGGAATATGCGTTTACATATGCGATGTCCATGTCGACGGCACCTCCTCAGTCCTTCCAGTGCCGCTGGAATGTGGACCACATCGTCCCCCTCGTTCTGGGCGGGGCCGACCATCTGGAGAACCTCCAACTGCTGTGTCCGGTTTGCGCGTTCTTCAAGACAGAAATCGACATGCGCGACATGTTGAAGCGCCTGATTCAAATCGAGGAGGGCAAGATAGCGGCGGCAAGTCAACGGCGAGACGCCCCCGAGCGCGACCGCGAGCCAAAGACGTCTAGGAGAGGGAGAGCGCGATAATACCGCAGTATGCCATTGAGAGACTGCTCGAATAGATGAAGTCCGAGAACGTTTTTCTCTCGCAGACCGATAACTTGCGCCCGATGAGCAAACCCGTGCCGATAGCTGACTTATGAAGATTCGCCGACCATAACCCAGCCGATCCGGGAGCAATCAGAGCACGATATACGGCCCGTCCATGCGCGCCTCGCGCCCCCTCGTCCGTGCGTATTGGCGGTAGTATTCCCGCACGCCGACGCCGCTTGTCACCCGCAAGTCGCGGTGCCCCCAATCCTGCGTGGCGATCTCCTCGCATGCCGAGACGAGGCGTCCCCCGAAGCCCCGATGCTGCCAATCCGCACCAGGAGTCGCATGAATCGGCACGGCGTGGCCGAATACCTTCAGCTCCCGGAGATACGCACCGGTGTCACAACCACGCAGGCGAGCGTACCCCACGAGCGATTCGTCCTCGAGTTCGTAAGCCAGGAAGACCTCGCGGCCTCCGTTGGCGTTGTACTCTTGGCGGCGCAATTCCACCCGCCCCTCGTCGAACGTCCTCTGCCGAAGCCCGACCTCGCGGCAACGGACACAGCGGCAGCGTTTCCCCTCCGCCGCCAACCGCGCGCGGACGATCTCACGGACGTTCCCGACGGACAGCCCAGCCGCCACCTCCGGCACCCCGATCTCCCGCTGGATCCGCTGGATGCGGACCCACGGCGGCACGCGAGGCTTCACCGCCGCCAAGAGGTCGACGACGCGTTCCGTCGTGAGCGCCTCGTAATCCCCTCGCCGCCAAAGCTCGTGGAGGCCTGTGCCCGGCAGGACGAGCGTCGGATAGATCTTCAGCATGTCCGGGCGGAAGTCGGGGTCGTCGAAGATCGTCCGGAAGGACGCGAGATCCCGTTCGAAGCCCGACCCCGGCAACCCGGGCATCATGTGATAGCAGACCTTGAGGCCCGCGTCCTTCGCCCGACGCGTCGCCCCGCGGACGTCCTGGACCGTGTGCCCCCGGTTCACGCGCTTCAGCACGTCGTCGAACGTGCTCTGGACCCCGAACTCCACGCGCGTCGTGCCGAGCCGCATCGCGTGCTCGACGTCGTGGGGGGGGAACCGTTCCGGCTTCGTCTCGATCGTGAGGCCGATCATCCGGTTGGCCGCGGTCTCGTTCGCAAGCTGGGCCTCCTCGAGCGTTCCGCTCACGAACCCGTTCAGGCCGTCAAAGCACCCCTTGACGAACGACTCGCGGTACGCCTCAGGGAAGTTCGTGAACGTGCCACCGAGGACGATGAAATCGATCTTGTCCGTCGGATGGCCTGTCGCATGGAACTGCTCGACCCTCGCACTCGTTTGGCGGTAAGGATCGTAATCGAACTGCGCGCCGCGCATCGCCGCGGGCTCGCTCCCCAGGTACGATTGCGGCGTCCCCCACCTCGGACCGCCGGGGCAATACACGCAGACCCCGTGGGGGCACGCGTGCGGCATCGTCATCGCTGCCACGACCGCGACGCCGCTGGCGGTGCGAGACGGCTTCTCGCGGAGGATCGGCGCGACGAGGGCGCGAGCGGTCGGATCCACCGCCGCCAAGATCGCGGCGTCCGTCGGCAACGCCTCCCACACGCGCCGGCGGCACATCTCCACCTTCGCGCGGTGCAGCTCCTCCTTCGACGTGATCGCCCCCGACAGCACGCCGTTGACGATCGGCGCCACCGCCTCGCGGGACAGCGACGCCGCCATGAGGTCACCCGAACATCGGACCGTCGTAGTCCTTCGTCTTCTCCGACTTCCCGCCATGGTGCCGCACGCGGCGGCGCTGTGACGGCTTGAGCCCGGAGAACGCGAAGTCCCTCCGCAGGAGGCGGACGTACGTGCGGTCCGGGAGGGGCTCGACCTCGACGATCCCCCGCGAGATGAGGCCCTTGAGGGACCGCTGCAGCACATCGTCGTGCAGGCGGAGCTCGCGTTCGAGGTCGCGGACGGTCACCGGGTACATCTCGAGCAGGAGGCGGAGGATCCGGGACTCCACGCTCCCCTCGATGACCTGGATGACCACGTCCAGGAATGCGGGTGCGCGCTTAAGGGTCTATCCGTCGCCTGGGGCATCCCCTCTGATCGCCCCCGTCGCCTTCATACGGGACCGGCGATTCCGAGGACCGTGGCCGGACCGGACCCCCTCCTTGTCGACGGGCTGTGGAAGCAGTACGACGGATCGTGGGCGGTGCAGGGGCTCGTGCTTCGCGTCGGCCCCGGCGAGATCGTCGGCCTCATCGGCCCGAACGGCGCGGGAAAGACGACGACCCTCAAGTCCATCGTCGGGCTCCTGCAGCCGGACGGCGGCCGGATTGCCGTGAACGGGGTCGAGGTCGCGAGGGACGCGGTCGCCTACCGCGCGGCCCTGGGGTACATGCCAGAGGCGTTCACGCTGCCGGACTACCTCTCCGGCCAAGAGTTCCTCGAGTACGTCGGCCGCCTCCACGACCTACCCGAAGATACGGTCCACGCGCGGCTGCGAGAGGGGCTTGTGCGATTCGACCTGTGGGAGAAGCGGAAGGAGCTCCTCGTGACGTACTCCAAGGGGATGCGGCAGAAGGTCGTCTTCCTCTCGGCGACGCTCCACGCCCCGCCCCTCCTCCTGCTCGACGAGCCGCTGATCGGCGTCGATCCCGCTGGCCAGGTCCGCCTGAAGGAGTCCGTCCGCGGCCTCACGAAGGCAGGCAGCGGAGCACTTGTATCCACGCACATGCTCGACACCGCGGAGCGCCTCTGCGACCGGATCGTGATCGTCCACCGCGGCCGCACGGTGGCGACGGGGACGATGGACGAGCTCCGAGGACTCGCGCACGCGAAAGCGGACTCGACCCTCGAGGAGGTCTTCCTGCAGCTCACCGCGGAGGCGCAGCTCCCGATGCCGCCGGAAGAGCCCCGCCGCCGGAGATTCGGACGGTGGCGGCGGTGACCGTCACGGCCTGGACCCTGTACCGGTTCAAGCTGCGCATCTTCCTCGCCCCGATGCGCCGCCATCCCCTCGTCGCGGTCGCCCTCGTGCTCATCGCGATTGTCGCGCTCGGCGGGATGTTCGCGTTCGGGTACTTCCTCCCCGAAGCGGGGGTCTTGCAGCAGAACCTCGTCGAGGCCCTAGCCTTCCCCCTCTCACTCCTGGCGGCGATCGGCCTCCTCACGTCGCCGGGCGGAGGCATGATGCTCCAGCCCGCCGAGGTCGACTTCGTCGCGGTCGCCCCCGTGTCGGTCCGGCGGTTCGCCCTCGCGGACGCGATGTTCCAGGCGACGTTGTTCGGCGTCGGCCTACCCGCGGTCGCGGTGCTCGCGCTGGCCTACGCGGTCCGGACGGGGGCGCCTCTCTGGTCCGCCCTCGTCCCCCCCGGCGTCATGGTCGCCGCCCTCCTCGCCTACACGCTGTTCATCCAGGCCCTCGGGATCGCGAGGCTGCTGCGCAAGCGATGGGCGTTGCCGCTCGCGCTCACCCTGTTCGCGATCCTCCTCGCCCCCGCGATCTTTCGCGTTGCGCTCGGAGTGCCGATCGCGTACGCGTCCCTCCCATACCCGACGACCGCCGTCGCCCAAGCCGCACTTTTGCCGTTCGGCCGCGGTGCGTGGATCGGCGTCCCCGTGCTCGCCGCCTTCTGCGCCGTAGCGGTCGCCGCCAACGCGTGGGCGACGAACCGACCCTTCATCCCGAATCTCCGCGGGACGTTCGGGCTCGCGTTCACCGGGGAGGGGAAGCGCATGCAGCAGGAGGCGTTCCTCCGCCTGTTCGGGCGGCTGCGCAGAGACGCGGGCGCGCGCCTGTACCGACCGACGATCCCGAAGACGATGGCGGCGCTCCACGTGGTCCGGATGACGCGGGACGGGACGCTCTTCCTCGCGGCGATCTTCGGGTTCGTGCTCGGCCTGCCGTCGCTCCTCGCCGGCGGCTCGCTCGCGTACGGCGGCCTGTACGCCGCGCTCTTCCTCCCGGTCGCCGCGACGGGGCAGTGGATGATCTCCGACCGTCCGAACCTATGGATCGTCCGCACGACGGGGACGCCGCCCGAGGCGTATTTCGCGGGCTGGTGGGTCTCTCTCGCCGCGATCGTCGGGTCGGTCGGCGGCGGGATCGGCCTTGTGGCCTCCGTGGCGTCGCGCTCCGTCGATGTCGTCGGCATCGCTGCGTCGGTGGCGGGGGCCTTCGGGGCGTGCGCGGGCTCGATGTTCTGTGCCGCCAGACTCCCCTATGCACCCAACGAGTTCTCGATCCGCCCGCTCGCCCACATGATGCTCACCGCCGTCTTCGGAGGGATCACGGCGCTGCCCATCCTCGCTCTCGGATTCGCGTTCGCGTCGAACGTCGTCCTCGCGGGGATTGCGGCCGTCCCGATCCTCGCCGCCAGCGCGTGGCTCATGCACGCGTTCGTGCGCGCCACGACGCGCAACCCCGCGCCCTGATTCAGCCGTACATCGTCTTCGGCTCTTCGGTCTTCGCCTTCTTGTCTTGGACCTGATCGACCACGTCGATCGCGAGGACCATGTGGCACGGGATGATCCGGACCTTGCCGGCGAGGTCCTTGTGGGACTCGTCGAGCTCGATGCACATCGCGTCGTCGGGCCCGACGGCCGCGTACCCTCGGAAGATGCCGTGGCTGAGCATGGGCTTGTCCCGCGTCTCGATGGACTGCACGCGATACCGCGATCCCTTCGTGAGCACGACGAACGCTTCCTCGGGCATCTACTTCCTCTGCTCCGCGAGCTTCTGGAGGTGCTCGACGGTCTTCCGGTAGTTCTCCATCGCGACCTCGACGTTCGCCTCGACGAAGTTCCACGCGCGCGTGAGGTTGCCGTACCGGAGGCGGTACCCCTTGCGCTGCGTCCCGCGGTCGTCCACCTGGGTCTCGTCGAGGAGGTCGATCTCCTTGAGCTTGTTGAGGTGGCGGTAGACCGTTGCCTTCGTCGTCTTCAGCTTCACCGCCAACTGCTCGGCGGTCCAGCCGCGCTCAGGCCTTGAAAGAAAGCATTCGACGAACAGGCGGTACGGGATGGATTCGTCGATCGTTTTCGCGTCCGTCTTCGGGTTGTAGCCCTTCGGGAGGTAACCGATCTGCTGGAGGAAAAGGGATGCGACGTCGTTCAGGTCCTTGAGCGGCGTGAGCGGCGTGTTGCTCACGACGTTGATCTCGAAGCCCATCCCGACGCACGGTATGAGCGCGGGGAAGATGAAGCTTCCGGCGCGAGACTTCACGCTCCGAGCTCGATGATTCGACCCGTTTTCGTGACTGAAGTCACAGGGAAAGTCGAACCGCCGGTTGAAAGGACACGGATCCCGAACTAGACGTGCGTCGAGTACGCGAACCCGTGAAACTCAAGCGCGGGGCAACCTGGACGTTCACCTTCGCCGACTGGGAGTGGTTGATCCTGTCACCACGGAGCGCACGCCGTCTAGCTGACCCAATGCGGGCGAGCTAGCGCAACGCTCCAGGTCGGACCCCCCTAATCGCTTATCGCATCGATGAGCTTCGAGAGCCCATAGAGGAACAGTGCACCGACGAAGACCCCACCGATCAGACTGGCGGCCTCTTGAGTCGTCGTGATTCTCGCGCAGAATCGGTCGTAGCACAGCTCCACCTTCCCGGTGTGGACGTGCGGAACGGCGTTCAACTACTCACCTCCTCCAGTGCCGGTCTGGGAACGTGACAAGCGGCCGAGGGGAATCATCGTCCCTCCCCCGGTCGAATCAGGTTGATCAAAGCCTGTTGGGCTTCGGGATTCGTCTCGAAGACATCGAGCCAAATCGCGATGGCATGGAATAGCTCCTTCCAGCTCAGGTCCAGAACGTCCTTGACCTTCGTGATCTTTCCCCAGTCCTCTTCATAGAATTCAACGAGGACTCTCTTCGTCGGCTCTCTGGCGGCCGTGAACAACTGCCGAAACTCGGCATACGCGAGTTCGGTCGGATCAGTCTTCGTCATCGTCTTCCTCCAGAAGGAGCTTGAGAGCGAGCAATCCAAGGGCGATTCCCCCCACAATTGCCGCGCCTTTGAGCACGTCGTCGATCGCGAGGACTGATCCCCGATGCGACTCGCGCGAAGGACTCTTCTTTACCATCAGAACTGTATATGCAAAGATGATATATAAACATGACGCCTCTGTTTATCACGCCCACGCGATGGTACGTCGGTCAATGATCGCCCGAGAGCCTTGCATGCGAGGGTAGACCGGCGTTGGCGTTTACCTACCACTCTAGGACGGAGGCTTCCCGATCAGGCCTCTATGATTCCGCTTACGCAAGTGACCTCGAGCCCACGCTTGCGCATCGCGCGCACGTGCACATTGATGCCGATGCTGTCGCTCGCGACGTGGCCGGTCACGATCAGGTTCCTCGTCCCCCGGGCCCCGAACTCCGAACGGAGGCGCGCAAGGTGGCCCGGGTCGATGTGGATGTATACGACCGTGTCGATGCCGTGGTCGAACGCGCACTTCGCGACGTGGTACCCGCCGTTCGTCCCGGCACCGTGGAGGACGACCCAGCGCCCAAGGCGGTTCCCGGGTTTCCCCATGCGGATCACAATCTCAGTCTTCGCCTTCGAGAACTCCGGAAGGCGCGTAAGCGCTGCTACGGCCTCGCGCACCGTCGAGGTCCGCTTCGCCGCCTTTCTGATCGTCTCTTCCATTACGCGCCGTCCAATCTCGTCGCACGGGTTGTGGATGCTCATCAGCGGGATTCCGAGGAGCCGTGCGAGGCTCGGGAGATGGTCGTAGTTCATCGCGTGGATCCGCGGAGCGTGTTCCTCTTGCATGGCGCGGACCGCGGCGAGGGCCGCCTTTCGGGGCACCCCCGCACGTTCCAGATTCGTCGCGTGCTTCTCGAAGACCTTCAGGATGCCGAGGGATGCTTTCCCACCGACAGGGTGGTGTGCGATGACGAGGTCGTACCCCCGATCCTTCGCGGCCAAGAGCATGCCCGCGTCGGCGTCGATGCCGAATAGGACCCGCAGCAGACCGGACGCGGGCACGTAGATCTCGCAGTCGTCCGGCGTCCGGGCCTGGCGGGCGAGGCGAACCGCGAGGCTCATGATCGCCCTCGTGTCCATTTTGGCGGTCCGATGGAAGGTGCCGCCATAAGGATTACGGGTGAAACCGCACCGACAGATACCACACAAGCGACCATCGGGTGATTAAGCCCGACAAGTTTTCATCTGATCTCCCGAAGGGCTCATTGATCACGTTGGCTCGATAACGTGCGCTAACTTATCCGTCCGGAGTGAAATGACCCCTTGGAGATATCGGACGAACGCCCCTCTCCGTGCCCGAAAGGTCCCCCGCCCCTTCACGGTTTCGGGCGAGCACGGTGTGAAGCACAACGGGCATGATCGCGACCTTCGCACTCGCTTCGTGCTGTATTATCTCGTTCCCACATTCGTGTTTGGCGCGATTGCAGCGGGCGTTCTCGTTTGGCACATGATATTCGGCACGGGGGCCGTTGGGCTACTGGTCTTTTTCGCATCCTCGCTTTTGGCGATGGGGTTTGGCATTATGGCGGTTCTCGACTGGCTCCGCTTTTGGAGGCGGCAGTAGTCAACTCTGGGCGCCGGAGAGGCGAGCGCAAAGCAGTCGTCGGTTGCGGCGGGGCGAGCACGATCCCCCATCTTCCTGCCCACGCGGGGCGATCAAGGGCACGGGCGAACGACGTCAAGCCCGTGGGGGATGCGTGGGCCAAGATTCACGCCCCCGTTTACTAGTACGGCTTTAAGCCGCGGGCGGAGGGGTCGCCTCCCCTTCGCCCTCGATTTGCGCCCGGAAGCCTTGCCGCGTGGCCGATCCGATAAACTTCTCCGCCTGAGGCTGGGAGTGGAATGGGAACCGGCCAAGGAATCGCGTCCCGTTTGCGACCACAACGACCCACAGCCTCGCTTCCATGGGCTATCCGAGGGCGATATCCCGGATGAATCTTTCCGCTCAGACCACTTTCGTCAGGATACCGCCCGAAGATCTCTGCCCGGACCGCGTCGCATCTCTTGACTTTGGGAGCGGCCAGGGAGGTCATGGCTCATCGAGAATCTGGGCAATGCTAGTAGCGCTGGAATGCCATGAAGGGTTACAAGCATCCCTCCACAACGAGGCCGCTCCTCGTTTCGGGCGGCCTTCTCTTTCTCAATCCCACGGGCAGGCTCAAATCCTCCGTCTGCATCACGGCCCGGGGGCTTGGTTGCCATGGGTAAGTTGTCTAAGCATGCCGTGAGGTTCGAAATCCGGCCAGGGCCGATGTTGCGCGTCCGCGCCCGGTTCCGGACCGCGATTCCGAGGGGTGCCCGAATGATTGTCACGAACCTCCCCATACCGCACGTTGGGCTTGAGGACATCAGCACGGGCCTTCGGCTGGACGTGTACCTGAGCGCCACGGACTTGGACGACGCGCTTGAAGCGGCCACGGAGATTGCGGAGGATTTCGCGGCGGAACTCACGCTGCTCGCCGCGGCCCGCTGCGGTACACCGAGCCCTCGGATTGTTGTTGATGTCGATCTGAACCGGGACGTGCATCCCTTCCGCCAGTACGTGCCCGTGGACTTCGGCGTGTCCCGCCGTCGGCTGGCGCCCGACAAGATGCAGTTCTTCCGGACGACCGTCAGGAAGCTCGATCCGCGGGACCGAACGCGTGTAAAGCGGAGCATGCACGCCTACCACCAAGCGATGGCGGCGACGGACCCGCTCGTGGAGTTCCTCCTGCTCTGGGTATCCTTGGAGGCGCTCGACGCGTTCCTGAGCGTCCGGCTGCGGCTCTCGAATCCGAAGCACCTCGACGGGACGCGGACCCTGCTCGAGACGAGGGTGCAGGACGGGGCGAAGTTCTACAAGGACGCGAACGGGCTCCGAAATCGGTTCGTCCATGGCAGCCGCAATCTGGATCGGATGACGAAAGACGCTGCGGGGATCGTCGGCCCGATGCGCATCGTTGCCCGGAACGCGATCGCGTGGGCGATCAAGACCCACTGGGAGGGGGACCAGCGCCCGATGAAGTACTGGCCAGTGACCTTCGTCATCGAGTTCCCGCTCCGGGCTACAAAGGGGACACCACTCGGGAGAGACGGGGACCTGCCCCAGGTACGGGTCAAATCGATCGCGCCTCTGGACCTCACCCAGACTGGGGGGCAGGTCGCCTTCGCGACGAGCGTCCCGATTGAGGAACAGTTCGGTCCGGGCGTTGAGAAGGGAGCCTCGGGAAGGGCGTGGATCGACGGCGAGCAGGTAGAATTGGGTGGTCTGACATTCGTGTTGAATGACGGAACCGTTGAGGTTGTGAAGAAGCGGTAGCGAGGCAGACCGGGCCTTCCTCAGTGGTCGGAGAGCCGATAGGTGTCAAATCGGCTCGGGGACGGCCGCCCAGGCGATTGTCCCCCGCACCAAAGTCAGTGACCCTTGGGAGGTCGTTCGAAAGAGAGACCGGGGCGCCGCAACTCGCGAGCGCCACCCAACCGCTGCCTCTTCCTGGCCTCCTGAGCGTCCGGATTAGGCGCGCGGCTCGTCAGATCGGATCTTTCCGAGATCAGCACAGGATGTCCGTCACCCTTCCATCCCGAAAAAGGTCTTAAGGCGAGCCGCTGTTGCAGCCAGAGGCGTGGTGGATTGCGACTCGCATTCGTCCTGCTGATGTTCATCTCCTCGTACAGTCCCCTCTGGATGATCCTCTATTGGAGACGATATGGCATCGAAACCGCCACCTTCCTCGTCGGTCTGGCGATCCTCGCGACTGCAACAATCTCGGTCGGAATACTCTACGCAGTGTCCAAGATACGCAACGCGCAGCGGCTTCGCATCGCGAAAGTAACCGACCGTTCCCACGGAGCCATGAGTTACCTAATCCCCTATCTCACAAGCATACCCTTCTTTGACTTCAACGACAATGTAGCGATCGCTGCGGTCGTTACCATTCTGGTCATGACGTTCGCAGTGTACGCTACGTCGAACCTCCTCTATTACAACCCGCTCGTGTCTCTCTCGGGCCTGCACATTCTCGAACTGACGTTCGACGACGGCGGCCAAGGGATACTTCTCGCACGTCATTTGCCACGCCCCAACGCCGAGTACGAGCTCAAGCAGGTTTCAGGGGATATCTATTGGGGGTGGCAGGCGACATGACATACACACGCCGCGCAATCCAGAATATCCTCGACAAGGTGCAGGACGCACGGCCCGAGGGAATCGAACTCTTCATGATCATAGCCTCCGACGATGATGAGCTGCCTCAAATCGTTCGCGCAAGTATAGGCAAGGATGTCGGCAGGTTCTTCCTAGAAAACGTGCAGTACACTCTCGAACGCAAGCTCGCCCACGAAGATCTGAGCCTCCTCGAATACGAACCCTTGCTGCAGCCGGACACCGAGTCCATCCTATGTGAGGAGATCGAGAATGTGCCACGGCTTGGCTACCTCCTCGAGGAAATGGGACGAAGCAATTTGCCTGCCTTCTCACTCGGTGATGTGGACTCGCTTCGAGCCTATGCAATTCGCATCACCAAGGGTGTTGTAGCGTTCAAGAAGTATAGCGCCACCAAGCTCCTGCAACAGAGCAAGTTCATAGCTCTCCTGGGGGAGGACGGGACCTTCACAAAACTCAAAGGCACAGCGGCCGCGCTCGACACAACAATTGACTGCGTCAGTTCCCCGACGGGCGTCTATATCCTCAGCTCCGCCGCGGCGTTCGAGTCGATTTTCGACCACAATGAGGTGATGGTCTCGTTCGTGCAGGGCCACGCGGATGACCTCGGCAAACTCGGCTTAGTGGACGATCCTGCACCGTTGGTGGCGCTTTGCATGACCGACCCTTACAAGAGGAAGAAGCTATTCAAAGTCCTGAGCCGCCCCGAACTCCTCAAGAAATTGAAGCCCAAAGACATCGCCGCGGCTGCAAAGCGACGCAATCTTGATCTCGAGTTTGACGCTGACGGGCACGCCATTATCGACACATCTCAACGTGCTCGAGAATATCTCAAACTTCTCGATGAGGACTTCTTTAGCGGAGAATGGACAGGGCAGGAATATGGAGCTCATTCGAAGGAACCACGCTAGCCGTGGATCCTGAGCAGATAACGGGCCCAGCGACACCGCCGTTCCCATGTTGGCCGGATACGCAAACTAATCGCCTGGACTTCGAACCACTTGAAACGAAGCCGGCGATTCGAGATTTCAGTATGACCTCACGAGCCTAAGCCCGTGCGTGCCGAGGGCGTCGCCGACCTGTTCAGGAGGCAGATCCTTGCTCACCTTCACGTGAACACGGTTACCGTCCATAGAGTACGTCCCCGAGATCTCGCCGATGACGAGGGCTGCCAGAAGGCCCGGAGGTGTCCCATTGAACGAGCCGCTTGCTGCGGTCCCCCTGAGTTCGTAGCCGTTCGCCGCCGCCCATTGCTTGATTCGCGGAAAGCTCTCAACCGGATTCTCCACTTCGGCTATGAAGTTCCGCGCCATCGAGATCGCCCAGCCGTGGACACCTCGTCGCCTAATAAGCCTGCTCGTAGGAGCAGTGAAACTGTTGACCCTTGGTGAACCACTTGTCACCGTAAGCCACCCATGCTGCACTCCAGCTAAGTTCTTATATATCCCGCAACGATTCTGCATAAGCCATGTTTGTGTTGGAGGGGCGTCAAGCCATTGCGGAATTGAGAGAACAGGGTGAGATTGACGTCATAGTGCAGGGTCTAGAGTCCGCGGGCTACAGCGGGGTCATGCGGTCGATGCTGCGGGCTGCTGCTCAAAGCGCGAGCGTTGAAATCACTTCCTTGAAGATCGACAATCTTTTCCCGAGTGAGGGATTCA
Organism: uncultured Methanomassiliicoccales archaeon; assembly: GCA_964396265.1. Classification (GTDB taxonomy): domain Archaea; phylum Thermoplasmatota; class Thermoplasmata; order RBG-16-68-12; family EA-27; genus EA-27. The sequence goes on along the minus strand of CAYNEM010000001.1, from coordinate 25,704 downwards.
CAGCGGGGGAGGTTTATGTCGTCGGAGAACTCTTCTTCTCCGACCAGCATGCTCACGTCTTGCAGCGATTCGGGTCGAACTTGATTGTGTGGGAGATCCGACATCATGCCGTTGCTTCGCGAATCGAGGACTTCTGTGCGAGGGTGGAGGCAGCGGCAAGGGAGGGGCTGGATGGCAGGCGTGTCCGCGGCATGGACTTCACCTGGGCCAATGTCGCCCCAGAACTCTCTCGGGCGAGCCGGCGGCGTTTCTTCAAGGGAGCGGAGCTCTCGACGAACATTCCTGTGTATTCGGCGATCGAATCGCGCTGGGCGCAGCTAGTCTCGAATCACGAAAAGAGGGCTTTCCTGCTGGGCCTTGCCCAAGTTAGAGGAAAGGCGCGTGCCATGGACGCAACTTTAGGGATCGGTCCAGAGGTCACCCAACCGTTGCTCGATTCGGGTCTTCTGCGCAAGGAATACATCGTTTCATGCCGTCAGGATTCGCACACAATCTGCTCTGTTACTGATCGGCTGGATGTCGAGACCGGAGTTTCTTCTCGCCTTCGATGTAGCGTGTGTGAACGGCCCTTTGGCGAGGAGTTATTGCAGGAAATTCTTGTGCTGACCACAGAAGCCGAAGCCCTGCTCGCGAAGAGCCGCTGGATGACCATTTGGGTCACCGACTTATTGATCGCGTCAGGCGTCGGCCGCGGCCAAATCTCTTGGAACGCCGCAGCCGGAGAAGACGAGATAGACATCATGTTAGACTTGTGGGGACTTAGGATCTTCTTCGAGTTGAAGGATCGGGAGTTCGGGTCCGGCGATGCAGTCAAGTTCTTGTTCCGTGTCCAGAGGTATGGTGGCGATTTCGGAACGATTATTTCTACGGACCGGGTTTCAGACGAAGTGAAGAAGCTTGTCAAGGAAGAACGGCCGCGCGGGGGAAGAGTCACGATTGACATGATCGAAGGGACAACGGACATCGAGCCTCAGATGGACGAATTGACCGACCGCCTTTCCCGACGGGCCGCTCGGCGCCTCGTCGCCGACGCCCTGTCAGCGGGGCCCGATCTCTGGCCTGTTCTCGGCGGATGGATGAGTCTCCAGCAGCGAAACAGAACGACACCAAGCCTAGTGGGGTCCGAGCGAAGCGCGGTCCAAACTTAGGCGTTAGGATTCACGCGGAACCAACTCGCTTTGGAGGACAGTCGGCAGGCCGCCCGTCATCATCCCCCACCACCCTAGGAGTGGGGTATGATTCGCAAGCCGCATGGGTGCGTTGTCGCCGGCGAAGACAGCCACGTTGAATCCGATCCATCTCGGCGATGGTTGACAGGGAGCCCAGGGACGTACGGCTTCAGGTCCGGGTCTACCGGTGCGGCCGGCGTCATCGAATGGCATGAAGAGTGCTCCTTTGGCGGCAGTTTCACGCACCCCCCGCCAAAGCCCTTATTTGCCGAGCCCGCCATGCGCCCCCGGCCCGAGAAGGGCTTGGGGGCATTCGCTTGGATACCGAGGCAACATCCGTGGGGAGGGCAGGACAAGTGGCGTGGCGTCTTCGGGAACACGGAACGTTGGCGATCAAAGGGTTCGCGGTCTTCGCGTCCGCGATCCTCCTCACGGTCACGTTCTCCCAGATGGTGACGCCGCAGGCCGCGCCGCCCGACGAGGGCGGTTGGGCCTTCGAGGAGAGCACGCGTCGCCTCACGGTCGCGGACGGCGCGTCGACCTCGCCAGAAGTCGCATGGTCTCCCTCGGGCAGGCTCCACGTGGCGTGGGCGGACACCCGCGGCGGATCCGGCGGCATCTACCAGAAGGCGAGCGACAACGACGGGTGGACGTTCTCCTCCGACTTCGCGATCGCGGACGGTTTTCTGATCGCTTCAGCTCCTTCTTTGGCGGCAGCTCCGCGCGACGGTCTCGTCGGTATCGCGTGGGAGGGACGCGCGAACGCGTCCTCGCCCCCGCAGGTGTACCTACGCGCGAGTTCGGATGACGGCATCGCGTGGGGCCGCGCCGCGACCGTGGGACCGGGCCGATCTCCCGCCCTGGCGGCCACCGCCAGTCTCCTCCTGCTCGCATACGTGCACGAGGACGCCTCGGGCGACCAGGTCCGCCTCGTGTCCCTGTCCGTGGACCGCGGGTCGATTCGCAATGCCCGTGCGCTCCTCGGATTCAACGGGTCGGCCCTGTCCCTCGCCGTGGTCGCGACGGGCGGACGCGCGCATCTCGCGTGGATCGAGGAGTATCAGGGCGTCGCCGCGGTCGCGCACGTCTCCGTCAACCTCGCGACCGGGGTCGCGTCCTCCGTGCACCTCGTCGCCGCCAACGTTGGCTCATCCGCGGGCGTGTCTCTCGCAGGCCGCGGGGACCGCCTCACGCTCGTTTGGAGCGACGACTCCCTGGGGACGTTCGACCTCCACGGTGCGTACAGCGGGACCGCGGGCGAATCGTGGGTCGTCGGGCCTCCGGTCGCCACCGGCGTCGGCAACGCGCGGGCTCCCGCGACGTCCGTCGGCGCTCGCGGTCTCGTCGCGGTCTCCTGGGAAGACGATCGGACGGGGACCCGGCAGGTGTTCGGCCGCGTCATCACCCTGTCCGGCACACCGTCCACCGCCGCCACCCAAGTGTCCTCCTCCTCCGGGATTGCATCGGAGCCCGCTGTCGCGATTGGACTGGACCGGGACGTCGTCGTCGCGTGGTCGGACGGGAGGGAAGGCGAGTCCGAGGTGCACGCGGACCTCGACGCCCTCATGGACCGCCCGAGACTCCCGACGATCGAGACGTATGCGAAGCGCCTCGTCCGGGACGACTTCGCCCCTCCGGCCCGCGCCTCGCGCACGGCCCTCCTCGGCCTCCTGGGGGACGCGAATGATCTGATCGAGAAGCGAGAAGAGGCCCTCGCGATCGCCCAGATTGAACAGCAGGTCCTTCCGCGGTTCGACGGTTCTCTCGGGGGCGACCCCGTGGACGACCTCGTCGTGACCCCGGCGGCGCAGGCCGAGATGACCCGACTGGCCCAAGGCCTCGTGGACTTCCTGCGCGGCTACGAACCGCCAGGGACGCGAGTCGGCGGTGGCGACGACGATGACGACGGCGAGCCGGATCCGCCGCCGCCGGGCGACCCCAGCGACCCGCCGCCGCAGCCGACGCCCACCCCGGGAGCTCCCGCGGGCGACGCACCGACGGTCTCCGATGTCGTGGTCTCAACGATTACCGCCACGAACGCCGTCGTGACGTGGACGGTGGCCTCCCCGGGCAGCCCCGTGAGCTCGAGCTGGACGGACTGGGGCATCGCGTCCGTCGGGGAGCACCGCACGTACGACAACGCGACCCCGTACCAGGTCACGCTGACGCCGCTCGTCGCGAACCACACGTACAAATTCCGCGCGGGCGCGATCAAGCTCGGCACGACGTACCTGTCGGAGACGTTCTCCTTCTTCTCGGGCGTCGCAATCACGGGCCTCACCGCCACAAACCTGTCGAGCGACAAGGCGACGATCGAGTGGACGACGAACGTCCCCGCGACCTCCGTCGTGCGGTATGGGAGGAACGAGAGCAACCTCGCCTCGACCGCCACGTCGTCGAGTGGCACATTCCACCAGGTCAACCTCACGGGACTGCAGGCGGGCACGTACTACTACCGCGCGCGGAGCGCCGCTAACGCCGACGCCACCCTCATCGGGGAGAGCGGCACCTTCTCACTTGGAACGGGGCTGCGCATGTTCAGCCTCCTGCGCAAGGCGACGCACGTCGGGGGTGCGTACAACGTCACGTTCTACTGGACGACGAACTTCCAGGGGACGACGCAGGTTCGCTACGGGCTCGACGACAAGCTCGCATCCATCGCTACGGGGAGCAACGGGACGAGCCATTCCGTCGCAATCACGAACCTGCGAAGCAACTCGAACTATCAGTGGCAGGCCTACTCCGCTCTCGTCGGGGGCACCGATTACGCGTGCGTGTCGAGCGTATCGAACGCCCGCCTCGAGCGTTTGGACACCGTCTGTTCCCCAGGTGAGAAGTCCGGGATCGACGTGAGCCCCATAGCCACCCCGCCGATCGCGATCGTGAATGTGACCTTCACGCGTTACCAGACCTCGATCCTCGCGAAGTGGAACACCACGTTCGCGAGCAACGCCGTCGTGATGAGGTGGATTGGGACGGGCCCGAAGAACGTGACGACCGTGTCCCAGTCGACCCTCGTCCACTCCGTGAACGGCACCGGCCTTGCCACCGCGACCACGTACAAGTTCCAGCTCAACTCCACCGCCACCGCGAACGGCGCGGACGTGGCGCGGACGACCGCACAGAACGTGACGACGAAGGGGATCACGATCTCCGCGACGGGCGCGTGGGTCTCCATCTACTCCGCGATCGTCAACTGGACGACGTCGGGGAGTGCGACCACGACCGTCGACTACGGGTTCTCGTACTGCAGCAACCGCCTTACAGGGACAAACGGAACCAGTCACACCGTCACCCTGACCGGCCTGCGGCCCGATACGACGTACACGTATTGCGTGCGATCCGCTTCGCTCTCGAACCTGAACGACATCGTGACGGACAACTATCTTCCGACGGGAATGCCCCGAACCTTCAAGACCCTCCCAGGCCCGAACGACGCGAACACCTCGACGGACGCGGGTTCCTCGTTCGCGACCGCCCTGCCGGTCGAGCCGGGCCGCTGGGACGCGTGGGTGAACACGAGCGCGCCGTACAGCGATTCCTTCGACTTCTATCAGGTGTACACGTTCCCAGGCGCGCAGATCCGGGCCACGCTGACGGTGCCGCCAACCCACAATCTGAACCTGTACTCGTACAAGCCCTCCACCGCCGCGTCCTGCTCTTCCACATCAGGTGGAGTTGGTGTGTCGGAGACGATCACGTGCAACGTCGGCGCCACCGAGGCGGGATACTGGCGGCTTGAGGTGCGATGGATCAGTGGCTCGAACCGCGGCGCATACGTCCTCGACTTCAAGGTCGTCGGCGGCGGCCCGGAGCGGTTCACCGTCGACGTGGGCGCCTCGGGGGACCAGACCTTCTCGACGAAGACCCCGGGCATCAGCGTCGGCACCTCAGGTTGGGGGAGCCCTGCGACATCCTCGGTCGCGTCCACGGCGGTCGACGCGTACAAGCCGCCGGCCCAGCCGTATCCCGTGTACCGCCAGGTGACCGCGAACGGGACCTTCCACCTGAACCTCTATCGGACGTCGGCACAGCGATACAACGACTACATCTTCACGGTCCAGTACTACGGCTCGCAGAACTCGAACGTGAGCGCATGGAACGGCGCGGGCTGGGTCACGATCACGACCGTTCCGGCGCAGACGAACTGGCGCGCGTTCTCCTTCACCCTCGAGCACACGCTGTTCTACGACGCGGAGCCCACGTGGGCGGGGATGAACGTCAAGCTCCGCTTCGAGAAGGCGATCCAGGTCGACTTCCTCTCCGCGCTCCCGGTCAAGCACACGACGTACGTGGGGTCCGGGTCCGACGACGCGAAGGACGAGTACCACATGCCGGGCATCCGGACTTACGACGGCTGGGTCGACCAAGGGTTCGGCTACAAGAACGCCTCGACGGCCGGCGCGACGATCCTCGTCACCGTCCCGGACACGCTGGCGGGCTACATGGTGCGCTTGCGGTTCGACGGCAACTCCTCCGGCTTCACGGTCCAGCGGTGCACGGTCTGCACGCCGTCGCCGGTGTGGGCGTTCGCGACGAGCACGTCGAACTACACGTCCGGCGAGGCCATATTCGTGCTGGACCCTCTCTGGTACGTCGATGCATTCTCGAATCTGCCCGGCGTGAACGCGTGGTTCCGCCTCCTCCCGCAGGACCGGCTGAACGAGACGACGCAGTTCACGCTCACGCCCGTGCACTGGGAGACGGACGTCGGGGTGACGGGCGATGATGTCGGCGCCAACCATCTGCCCGGAATGAGCGTGTATCCGAACGCGGAGTGGGGACCGCCGATTGTTACCCAATCGCCCCCCACGGCCCTCGTGCCGAACGCGAACGGGGACTCGGTCCTGTGGACCGCCGTCGGATGCACCGAGGCGAACGAGTGGGACTGCTTGAACGACGACCCCAACGACGGGGATGTCACGTACCTCAAGAGCACCGCGAGTTCGGTCAAGGACTCCATCGAAAACCTCGGAACCGTGAGCTTGAACGGAGGGACCGTTTCGAACGTCGTCGTCAACGTGTGGTGCCGGAAGATGACGAGTTCCACGGTCAAGGTCCGCACCCTGATCAAGACCAATGGCGTCCTGTACGCGGGCGCGACGGACTTCAACTGTCCGAACTCCGCCTCGTACGGGCTCACGTCCACGACCTACACCACGAACCCGAACACGGGCGTGGCGTGGACCCAAACGCAAATCGACGCCCTCCAGGCGGGGTGCCGGGACAACGACGCGTCCACGCTGGAGGTCCGCTGCTCCGAAGTCCGCGTCGACGTGACGATCGCCACATCCTACGATGGGCACACCGCCCGAGTCGGGAGCGGGTCCCCTAATCTGTACCTGAACCTCCCTTGGCCGACGGGGTCGATGATCGCCTACATCACATACGTGGCCACCGCAGCCGCGCCGGTCCAGCTGTTCGACGGGGTGCAATGGACCACGGTGGGGACGATCACCGCGAGCTCCACGTGGCGGACGGACGTCCTCTTCGTGCAGGGGGCGGCAGCCACGGGCGGGGGCGGGCCCTCGCTTCCGCGGACGTTCCACGACGACTACGGAGACGCGTTCGTGAACGCGAACCTCCAGTTCCTCCTTCCCCCGGCGGCAACGGTGACCCTCGACTACATGTGGGTCGATGTCGACGCCGACGCGGACAACCTCACGAGCTACGGGGAGCCGCACCGGTACGCGTACAACGACGCCGTCACGCACGCCCTGAACCCGGGGCAGGCGTGGGACGTCGACTGGTTCGCGCCCGTGGAGGGCCGCTGGCAATTCGACTTCAAGTTCACCTCGTACGGGTACAGCCCGCCGCCCAACCCTTCCACCGCCACCGTGAGCGTCGACGGCACGGAGATCGGGATGGTGCGGAAGTACGCCTCCGGTCCCATGACCCTCACCGCCGCCGCGATGCTGTGCGCGGAGAACCATCGGCTGCGCATCTACTCGGGCGGGCTCCAGCGCGTGGACGTGACGTCGATCGCGTTCCGGAAGGTGCCGACGGACCCGGACCGCGCGGACACGGACGGCGACGGGCTGCGGGACGGCGGCGAGGCGTGCGCGAAGCGCACGGACCCCACGAACCCGGACACCGATGGGGACGGGCTGACGGACTATGACGAGGTGTACCAGTTCTTCTACAACAACGCGACCGTCGTGGCGGCGAACGTCACAGTGAACGTCACCGTGGACGCCGCGGGCGAGTACCAGTGGAGAGTCAAGACGTCCGCGACCGTTACGCAGAGCGGGAAGCCGGTCGAAGCAGTCGTATACCTTGACGGACAGCTTAAGTGGTCGAAGAAGTCGTCGCCTACATCCGGCTGGACGGACGTCGTGGCCCAGTTCGACGCGAACCTGCCCAAGGGGCTGCACTCCCTCCAAGTGCAGCGGTCCACCGCCACGGGCACCGTCACCCTGAAGCTCGTGAACGTGACGAAGCCGCGGTTCACGAACGCCCTCTTCTGGGACACGGACCGCGACGCGCTCGGCGATGGGGACGAACTCCTCGGACACACGGGCTGGATGCTCTCGCCGACGAAGATCGACACGGACGGGGACGGCGCGTTGGACGGGGACGAGGTGCGGACGATGCACACCGACCCGCTACTTCCGGACACGGACTACGATGGGTACAAAGACCACTGGGACCTCGACCCGCTCCACGACCTCGTCGTCCAGCTGCGCATCCGGAGCTTCTCCGTCGAAGGGGACACCGGGTGCACGCCGGGGCCGTGCAGGTACTGGGCCCGCGCGCACGTGAACGTGAACTGGACGAACAGTTCGGATGTGGAGGACACGGACCAGAACGGGAATGCCTACCTTGAGACGCAGCACCTGCTCTCCGTGAACGTCCCTGACAACGCAACCGCCACCGTCAAGATCCAGGTGTACGCGAACAACCAACTGAACGGGCGAGAGATCGACGTCGCGTCGGGGACGCCGAAGACGTACACGACGACGGTCGTGCTCACGGACCCGGACCGATACGGCCAAGGCACTCTCGGTGACGAAACGAAGCACGCGTTCGTCATGTTCGACATCCGCGTCTTCCGCGTCGGCAAGGCGAACACCCTGCTGCTAGCGCCGAACGATTGGTCCACGCTGAGCAACGGGACCGTCGACGGCGAGCCCACGGGCCTCCACCGCTTCGTCGGCGAGAACCGCTTCGTCTTCGTCCTCCTCAACGTCACGGACGGGCACGGGGACCTCGTCTCCTACGACCTCGAGACGCGCACGTCTGAGGGGAATCTCGCGGACCTCAGCGGCAACGGCCTGGACGCGTACCACATCGGCGACGTCCCGGAGGCCGGCCGGTTCGGCCGCGGCGTCCGGTTCGACGGCTCGACGAGCCAGGTGTGGAACGGCGACGACGCGACGCTCAACGACGTCAACGACGCGCTCACGGTCTCCTTCTGGATCCGCCCGGACGTCGACTACGGGGGCGGCACCACGACGGGCTGGCGGTGGTCGTTCGGGCGGCAGGACCTGTGGCGCCTCGGGTACTACGAGAATGTCGGGACGTCGTTCCACGGCCTCCGATTCGAGGTCAAGGACACGGGCGGGACGGTCCGAGCTGTCGAGAGAGCCTACTCCCTCTACGCGGGCCGGTGGGTCCACCTCGCCGCCACGCTGACGCACAAGGAGAACTTCGGCGGCTCCACGTGGAGCGACCTCGACCTGTACGCGGACGGCGTGCGGATCTGGTCGCAGACCGTCTCCCCGTACGTGAGCGCCATGGACGGGACCACGTCCCTGTACCTGGGATACGACACGGCAGGCGGCGGTCGGCTCAAGGGGATCGTCGACGAGTTCCGCCTGTACAAGACGGCCCTGTCCCAGGACAGGGTCCGCGGCTTGGCCTGGTTCCTCCACGGCGCGAACAACGTGATCGTCCCGCGGGGCGTGTTCTTTGACTCCAAGCTGTTCGCCTCCCTGAACGACACGTGGAGCGAGAGCAGCCCGCTGAACGGCGCGTCTGTGAACGCGAACGACAACAACGGGACCGCGCACCTGAACGCCCGCGTCATCCAGATGGTGATCACGAAGAACGCGACCCTCGCGCAGGCGTGGAAGATCCTCGACCTGGCGCGGACGAACACGACGGGCGTCGTCTCCGCCTTCCCTCTCTTCGTCGCGAACGAGTTCTACACCCTCGGCCTCGCGAAGGAGGTCCGGGACCTCACCGCCAACGTCGTCGTCGAGAACAGCGGGAACGTCAGCGCGCCGCCGCCGAGCCCGACGCAGTGGCAACTGTTCTGGAACACGATCACGGGGATCGCCGGCTCTGCGTGGAACGCCCTGGCTGCGGTGGGCGCGTTCTTCCAGGGCATCGGCGAGTGGCTCGTGGACGCGTTCGTCGGCGTTTTCATCGGCCTCGTGACGGGGAACTGGACGTACTTTCAGGACAACGTGCTCGATCCGCTTGTGGAGACTTTCCTCGCGTTTGTCGAATGGCTGAAGCAGCATGTGCTGAATTTCATTACGGGAGTAATCTCGGGGCTTGTCGACGGGGTCGCGGCATCAGTTCAGGGATCCTTTGGCGGCGTAACTGCACAGTTGCAGACGGGGATCGTCGACTCGCCTGGGACTCCGGAGGGGAACAAGGCACTGATCGCCGCAGGTTCCGCGATCATGTTGCTCGTCTCGATCTTCGCACTGATCCCAGTTCTCATCAGGGCCGTCGAGGGCTTTCTCTTGTTCATGTCGGCAGGTTTGTCATGGTTGATTTCAAAGATTACGTCACAAGCGGTCGCTAACTTCATCGTCAAGGCCTTGGCGTGGACGGCCCTCTCGCTCTTGCTCACGGCGACACTCGGCGAGGTGTCTGTCGCAGCGGGCTGGATTGGACAGGCCACGGTCGACTTCTTCTCCGCTGCAGCCGACGTGACAGCGGTGTCGGCGGGGATTCTGGAGGCCGCAGTGAAGACTTACGAGACGCTGCACGCCAAGATTGACAGGGAGATCACTGCGACGAAGCGGTGGCTTGGCTTTGGATTGGCGCTGTTTGGCATGATCCTCGCGCTTCTAGGCGCGAACATCAAGAAGGGGCTGTCCCTCATTGCGATCGACTTCGCAGGGTTGCTGTTCGCGATTGCGGGGTTCGCGATATACCTCACCGGGTCACGTCCGATGGAGATGAAAGGGTTAGACCTGCTGAGTTCCTACAGCCTCATTATGGAACAGCTCGTGGCCTACGGGTCTGCGCCCCTCATCGGGGCGCAGATCGGGATCCATGCCGCAAAAGGGGATTACAGTGGATAGCCGGAACGACGAGACCACCAACTGGCCGAGAGGCAGGTCCATTCGCTTGGCGCTCGCTGCGTTCGTGATCGCGGGCGGAACTTTCTTTGTTTTGGCGGCCCTGTTGCCACCCTTTCCGGAGGACAACGTCCCCTTGCGCCTGGCGGGCGTCGTCGCGGTCGGGGGACTCACCCTCTTGATTTCCGTCTCGCTAGTCCGCCACAATGCGGCGACGATCCACGGCGACGCGATCGTCATGGCCACGCCGATCAAGGGGGTAGGCGGGGTCCCGACGAGGACAGTCCGGTTCGAAGATCTTGTCGACGCGCAACCCGGAGTCCGGGATGGATTGACCGGAGCAAAGGTGCTCCTCCCCGGCGGAAGCTCATAGTTTCTGGCTCAAGCCGATCTTGGGCCGGACGGGACGGCGTCGCTGGAGCGCCTCTGCAACCGTTTCGGGCGCTCCTACGACGAGGAATTGAAGCGCATCCTGCTTCAGGGCAATGCCGGGCATGGGTTTCCCATTTCAAGGGTGAAACGTGCGGAACGTGACTCCATGCTTCTGCAACGGGCTCTGAAAACCCGGTCGGGGAAACGGACGCGACGGGTCCTGTTCTCGCAGGTGAAGCAGGTTGAACGTGTCACGACACCCTACTTGGGGAACGGGCTGCTTCTCAGCCTTCTCGACGGTACTCGGTTCATCATCCCTTCGAGCGACGAAGAACAGCTCGCGTCGCTCCTCGTTCTCAAGGGCGTGATGTGAAGGGCGCGCCTAGATCGAACCGGAGGGAAGGGCGACGAGCTCTGCAGTTGTGACGACTCGGTGATTCGGGCAAGCCGGCTTCTTGCCTCAGGAGCGACAGACCCGGCGCTTGTTGACAACCACCTCTCCTCCGGCCGGCAGTCCGTCAAGCCCGCAAGCTCATAGTCTGTGCGCCAATCCCGGGAGTACAGTACAGGTCCATGCCCGCATTGGCGTCAGAGCCGGACGTGCTGACCGCCTGCCTCGCGTGCGGTTGGGTCCATGGATTCCCCTGGCGGTGCCCGACCGGCCAGCGTTCCGCGGTGGTTCCCACATTCCGCCGCCAAAACGCGAACGCTGTCCGCGTCGGGAAGGCGAACACCCTCCTCCTGACGCCGAACGATTGGTCCACGCTGAGCAACGGCGCCGGGGACGGCGAGCCCACGGGCCTCCACCGCTACGTCGGCGAGAACCCGACCTCAGGGGACGGTCGCTCTACCGACTGTCGACAGCAATTCGAGCCGGTGCCCGGGAGAAGGAGTAGGGGTTCCGCGGAGAGAAGTTCCGTCATGGACCAATGGAGTGAAGGGCCATCAGAGTGCGTTCCCCTGCCCCACAGTGATCTTCAACCGGCCAGGAAAGGCATTTAGCCTCCATTGTATGTAGGGGCGGCCGCTTGGTCGTGATTGGTGGCTACGCGGAGGAGAGATGGGAGTAGTCCTTACCGATGCCGAGATCGCGGAACTGGTGTCCGAGGTCAAGGATATGTCGCAGCCGCCACCGCTTGTCCTCAAGCCCAAGCTCGGCTATAAGAGGCAGGACACCGAGGTGGATGGAGACGACGGCCATAAGTTCAAGCTGATCCTGCGCCTGAGTCAGACGAACGCGTTCGACTTCTCCGCGATCCTCGGTGTATTTCTTCAGGGAACGACTAGGCTCTTCCTCCTTAGAAGGTACAATGGAAAGAGCCACGAACACTCGAATCCTCTTGAGGGAGAGGATCCGTTCTACGACTTCCACATCCATGAGGCGACTGAACGATACCAAGGCGCAGGATACAAGGAAGAACTCTACGCGAAGCCGACGAACCGGTATCGTGACATCGCCACAGCGGTCCAATGCCTATATCTAGACTGCGGGTTCCGTTTCAAGGGCGCGACACAGTCCCACCTTCAGGTAACTGGGGGTCCGAAATGATCCCTAAAGAGCTAGAGGCGGAGTTCAAACGTCGAGTCTGCGAGGAAATCGAACTTCAGCCCGAAGGAGTGAATAGGGCAAGAGTCCTGACGCCGTTCAGGTTCGACGATGGTGATCATATCGTTGTCGTGCTCAAGAGGGAGAACTCACACTGGGTCCTGACCGACGAGGGACACTCCCTGATGCACATTTCCTACTGGATTGACGAAGAAGACCTCCACAAGGGTGTGAGAAAGGAGATTATCGAATCCTCTCTCTCGATGTTTGGTGTCAGGAGTCGTGAAGGCGCACTCGTAATGTCAATCCAAGACAAGGACTACGGAGGGGCACTATACTCCTTCATTCAGGCCGTACTGAAGCTTGGCGACCTAACTTTCCTAACGCGCGAGAGGGTCCAATCCAGCTTCCTCCAAGACTTTCGGGTGTATTTTTCGGAGCAAGTCCCCGAGGAAAGGCGCGTCTTCGAATACCATGATTCACACAACGATCCGCACAAGCGCTACGTAGTAGACTGCAAAGTGGACTCTCAGGTAAAGCCGCTGTTCGTGTTCGCTGCGAACACCGACGACAGATGCAATGCGGCGACCATCACTTGCCTTCAATTCGAGAGGTGGGGGTCCGCGTTCGACTCGTTGGCGATACTTGAGGACACTGAGAAGCTGAACGGGCGAGTGCTCGACAGGCTCATGGATGTGTGCGGGAAAATGTTCTCCAACCTCCCATCCAATAAAGACCGGATTCGGGAACTACTCCAGCACCGGCTCCAGTGATGTGTAAGTTCCTATATTCTGGCAGGCAAGGGTAGTCCCCTGCACACTTGACCAGAGAATGCAGACGTTGCAGTTACAGAGACGGGGTCGGCCGTCTGGGAGGACCAGACCAGCGGTATCGCGGGAACGGTCTGTCTATGTTGGGCCCCTGGTCGAATGCGACCGTGTGCTACATGAACGTCACGATTCCCGACGACCGAATTACAGAGTTGTCGGTCGGCTCACCTCCTGTCACCATACGGCAGTGGCGCTTATGTGGCACGCTTCCGTGTGCTCGCGGTATCCGCTGCGGTTGTCGCGAGCCTCACGTTTGGCGATCCACCGGCCGCGCGCGAGGCCCCTCGGGACGAGGGTGACCGGGGCAGAACTCCGGCCGATGATCTTGCTGACCTGGGGCGGCTGACCTCTCAAGGATTGCGCAAGTGGGAACGTACGTGAGGGAACAGGCGGCGAAGCGCAGACTCCCGGAAGACCTTCAACGTCTCGTGACTGCGATTGAAGACTTCCAGCCTGCCAAGAGATACCGCCGCGAACTGCAGTACCACATGGAGTTGGTCGGGTGGCTCAAAGCACGGTACGGACCGCCCGCTCGCAGTTGAAGGGTCACGTGGCCGTTCGAGACCGGACATCGCGGTCTCCCGCATCATCGCGATTGAGGTCAAGGGGCCGACGACGAATCGAGAACTCACGACCATTCCGGACAAAGTCATCCGTGCCTTCTCTTGCGGCTTGGTATGCCAACAGGGGAAGCTTCTCGTTGGGACTTGAACCTTAGCCCCCTTGGCTCATCATGGGATTTCTGTGGGAGGACGGGCGCCTCGATGTGGACAGAGAGACCGCCACCACCGTGTCCATCCTTACCGCCCGCGTGGTCCGCTCATTCGGTGAGTGAGTTTCCGGGACTATCCGTCGCGAGGTTCATCCGCCCCATGGTGTTGCCCGGCCGTGGCCCCGCCGCCATCCTATCGTTCCGTGCTCCGAGGCATGTCCCGCGATGCACGCCGCCTCGTCCTCGTGAGGGCGATCGCATCGTCGTCCACCCAGACGTCCTCGCTATCTATGAGACCCTCGAGGAGGAGGCGAAGCGAGGCCGGAAGCATTCGGCCGCCATCTGGAAGAGCTTGCAACATGCCCTGTCGCGGATCCACCTCGATTGACAGCGGGGAGGTGATCCCTCGAAATCCCCGCGTACTTCACTCGGAGCTACGGCGTCGCGAACCTGTACTGCGCGGACCTCGCATTCTTCCATCGCGCCTTCTACACGATCTTCCGCGGAGAGGTCATCTTCCTCGACCTCGTTGACCATGCGCGGTACAGTCGATGGTTTCCAGGGCGCAGGCGTTGATTTTGCGCGGGGGGCTGAACCTTCCTATCGCGCTGTGCCGACAAGGCGAACCGTGCCTTCGGGCGGATTGGTGCCATTCCACTTGTTCGTCGAAGATCGGACGCATCCGGTTTCCGCCTCTCATGCCCTCTCATGCACCCGGGCGGACGTGCAGCTGTCGGCCAGAGAAACCCTGGTGACCGCAGCCTTTTTGACACCAGACAGTATTGGCCGTGAGGGGGGTTCATGAGCGAGGAGGACCGTGCCGAGGTTGAGAGAGCACGCCCCGCCCCAGCTCGCGGGGAACCCACTCCGACTTGGCTGACACCCGGAATCGTCATGTGCGTCTTGCTCTCGTTCCTCGGGTTCTGGTTCGTGTGGGAAGACCGAGCGATCAACATTGAGTTGCGAACTGATAGGACTTCTCTCGTCGGGGAGAACGGAACTACCTACTTCGCGGAGACATCCCTCTCTTTTGAGAATTATGTTCTCGGTCGAAGGGGAGTACGTCTGAACTTCGTCCACGTCGGTTTGAATGAAACCCTGCCCCCGGCTGAAACAACGCTCGACAATGCCAAGGACTTCGCGACGTTCAATCTGACTCTAAGAGAGACCTCATCTCAATTGCTATATGGTTCTGAGCCCCTTAGCGGAAAGAACGTGCGGACGGGGTGGAACCTGACCCGACCGCACTGCTACGACATTCCGGGCCTCACGAGGCTTGTGGTCACGATGGAATGGAGTTGGAGCTCCAACGAGTCCGCGCCCGGATACGTCTTCCTGGATGCCGAGAGGGACGATGGGTGCATCTTCCGATTGGTTGAATCGGAACCGTATCCCCTTTGGGACAGTTTCCCTGCGCGATATCTCTCGAGGTCGATTCTTCTACCGACTGCTTTCTTCTCCCTCGGCTTTCTATTGGAGGTTCGACGGAGAAACCTCCTCGACGATCTCTCCGAATCATACAAGTATCTTTCTCAGCTGCGCCAGGGTGCAGACGAGAGACTTGAGCAAGCGTTGAAGGACCTGATCCACCAACCGCGCCTCATGAACTACGCGGAGGGAGCTTTCTTCGGCGCAGCTCTAACAATCTTCAAGATTCTTACCCGGCGAATCGCTGAAGCCAAATCCTCAGAGAGCGAGCTAAAGTCCTATTGGTGGGACTCAAGTCTACGGGAATTCCTAAAGGACGAAGCCATGCAGCCCGGTTCTTCGCTCTTCGAAGCCAAGACGATCGCGCTGATCACCGGATTCCTGGCCTCGATCGGCTTGTCGTTCTCTTGGAACTTTGGGGCCATGGGGCCACTTTTCCTAGTGATAGGACTCTCGTATCTATCGTGGAATCTAGGGGCCGTAGCGTACCTAGTGCGCGAGCATAGTCCCTCCTTGCGCGTCGTGGGATCTGCGCTCGGGGTGGTCATTGCAGCTCTCGCCTTCCCGATCATGATTATTGACTTCCGCGCATACGCGCCGTGGCAAGTTTTCCTTGTGCTTGCACCACCTGCGGCGGCGGTCACTGGCGGCCTCATTGTTTGGCGATCCATCAGACGCGTGCACCATTAGCATGACTTCAATCGAGACCACGCGTGGAATCCCGCGGTGCAGGTTCCGGATGCAGACGCCAGGGTCACCTCGTGTCACCATGGGGCCTTGGGAAGCTCTCAGGGAGCCTCCTTCCAACAGACGAAGACGGGACGGTATCCTTCCGTCCTCCTGAGTGAGAAGTCCCAATGGATTGCGAAGTCGAACCCGGCTAGGCTACCGATGAGGGCGGTTTCGTTCGCTCTGCCGTGGCGGAGACGGTGGTGGCGAACATCCATGCAATGGGGGTTTGCCGCGCTCTTGGCGAACATTACGATTTTCTTTCTGTCGGCCTCAGAAGCACGTTGGACCGACTTGTCAAAGGACAGCGCGTCATCTGTTCAAGCCCTCGCTAAGAGATTCAGGCGAAGCCAGCAGAATGGCGCGTAGTGCCAACGCACTTTCCAAGTTTGACGTGTAAGATTGACGTGTGCAGTTTGGCGTGTGGAATCCGACGTGTGGAATCCGACGCCAAGGGTTCTTGGCTCCTCGTTCCGCAAACGTCGTCGTCCGACTTCGTCGAAAGGCGGATTCCTGGATGCCTGCGACTGCGTGGGCTGACGGCACCCCGACTGTCATCGGATACTTCGGCTGATATGTCGTCAGCGGCTCGGTTGAACGCCCCGATCGTGTCGTGGAATGTAGAGTCGGTATCAGTCATTAGCTGGTAGAACTAGTTCGCCGTCATGGCGAACTGCTTTCTTCTTCTCAAGTCGGTTCAAGCCTGCCTCGAGACATCTGCGAAGATCCTTCCCGAGACGCCCGTAGCCAAGGGCCGCACGGGCCGCTTGGAAGAGAACTTCCAGCGGAACTTGCTTCGCAGATCTTACGACCTTCAGAATCACTTCGTCGATTTCCTCGGGCGGAATGTGTTCAGGCTTCCAATCGCCGCTTCGTTGACGCGCGGTTGCTTTCTTCGAGCGAAGACGTACAAATCCTTCTTGGATGGTGATTTCGCCACGGTAGTGGCGAATCAACGCAGAGCGGACAGCGTCTCGGGCCCGCTCGCCTGCCCGACCCTGGTCGGCAGCCATCCTTAGCCGTTCAACCAAGACATCGAAATGGAGTGGGGCCTCCCCACGGATTATTTCCATGGCCACGTCCGCGACGTTTCGTGACCTTGACTCCGCCAACCCTTCATGCAGGGTCCGACCGTCGACGCTCGCATGCAGATACGGTGGCAAAAGCAATTGGGCTGCTTCATGAAGCCCACCGATGTCCACGATCTCAGAGGTCACGGGCGGAGTTGGCGAATCTTGGCGACCGCCCAGGTCCCGTTGCCCATTCGCGGCATTGGCGTCCGCCGGTTCGCCACCATCACCGATCGTTGCCGGAGCGGGAGGAGTCAGGGCGTCGGATGCGGCGGCCTTCACCGCCGCCAAGAGTTTTTCCTTCGCTGATTGCGGCCGGTGGAACCACTCCGTGCTCCAGACTCGGTAGAGTTTCCATTGGAGTTTCTTCTCGAGGATCTCTTGGCGTTGGCGATCGCGTTCTCGCGCAACATGACTGGAGTGGTACTGTGCCCCGTCGCATTCGACTCCAATGCAGAAGGTTCCCGGAAGCGTCGGATGGCACACCGCTAGGTCGATGCGGTAGCCGGCGCAGCCGACCTGAGGCACTACGCGGAAGCCATTCTTCTCCAGGAAGTCTTTGACCATTTCCTCAAACGGACTGTCGAATTCTTCCGGAGCGGTTTCGACTTCCGGCCATTTGCCCGATTCGGCCAGTGCCAAGAAATTCTTTAGGACGTGGGGGCCGCGGTTCGCCATGTCGTCGACCGCGAGTTCAGCGGAGCGAAAGTTGCTCACGACGGTGGTTCGTTCCTTTGCACGAGTGAAGAGAACATTTAGTCGCCGCTCGCCCCCCATCTTGTTGACCGGCCCGAAGCGGCGCCTGATCTGATCGGTGGCATCCTTTCCATAGCCGACACTGATGATGATGTGGTCCCGCTCGTCTCCTTGGACGCTTTCCAGGTTTTTCACAAAGAACGGTTCTTCGACGTCTCGTTCAATCCATTCCAAGAACTGGGCATCCTTGTTCGCGAGCGCGTAAACCTGGTCGTAGAGCTCCCGGTATTGGGCCAAGCTGAACGCCACGACGCCGAGGCTACTCTTCGGCGTTTGTTGCCAGTGTTGGTACGCCAAGCGGGCGACCTCTTGGGCCTCACGGCGATTCACTGCGTTCCCGCCTTCCCCGTATACGCTGGTAGGGAAGTAGTGGTGGCGAAGGCCCATATTTTCGACCTCGTTCGAAGGGCTGCGGAATACGAGCAGTCGGCCGTTGTAGAATTCTTGGTTGCTTCCTTCGATTAGGGAGTGGTGCCGGCTGCGGTAGTGCCACCTGAGCATGCGTTCGGGGAACGCTTTTCCGACGCACTCGTCCAGGATGCTCTCCATGTCCGTGACGCGATCGTCGTCGATGTCCTCATCGGTTTCCGCTTCCGCGGAGTCAAAGAAGCTCGTCGGGGGAAGCTGCTTGGAATCACCAACGACGACGACCTGGTTCGCCCGCATCAGGCAGACCAACGCGTCTTCAGGACGTACCTGGGATGCTTCGTCGAAGATCAAGACATCAAAGGGCTTCGCCGCAGGCGCAAGATACGTGGCGACGGTCAGCGGGCTCATCATGAAACATGGCTTGAGATCCCCAAGGGCGGACATCGTTTCAGCGACGAGCTTCCGAATTGGTTTTCGGCGCCTCTTCTTCCCGAGTTCGTGTTTCAGCGTCCCCATGGGAGTCCCCGGGAACGCTGCCAGGGCCGCCGCGGCGGCGCGCTCCGAAAGTCGCTCGACGAGACGCCTGCGAGCCACTTTCTCGAGGCTCGAATCTAGTTCCCGGAACCGCTTTCTCAAGTCCTCATGGCTTATGGCGGTGAAAGTGCCCAGCACGGGAAATTCCCGCATCGCCGCTTCCACGACCGACGAGACCATCGAAAACTCCGCGCATGCCCAGTAGACGTCGCCGGGAAAATCTGCTGGATCATGGAGCGCCAGCGCGTCCAACCAGGCAGCGCCGACCCGCGCAGTCCAATCGACATGCTGCAACCAGGGCCCGAGCATGCCGGAATTAGTTGAGTACCAGCTCAGAAATTGGGGCGAAACCTCGTCGGCCTCTCCATGAACGACGAATGGCGGAATATCCGTGGCAAAGACCCCCGCCAAACGGGCTGCGATGGATTCAAGCTTTTGCCACTCGACGGCGATCCGGCCGATCGACTCCGCATGATTACGCGCCTCGTCCGGGCGAGCGAAGACTCGCGCTAGATGGTCCGACCCATGTTGTTCACGAATGACTCCGGACGTGCTTCCAAGCCACGTTCTTAGCTGGCTCAACGATCGAACTACTTCGTCCCATTGGTCAGGCGCGAAGCCAGCCAGACGGCTGCTTTGCTTTTGTACTTCCTGGCTACCGTTGCGCGCCGCTTGGAATCGAGCCAATAGGTCCAGGTCTGCCTCGAGGCGTTGGCGAGGTCGTCGTCCGCGGTCCTCGTAGATGGCGTGAGCATCTCTCTTGGCGCGGCGGAAGGCGGACCGGACCGAATGCAGGAAACCCTTCGATGCCGCCCTCAGTCGGTCGCGCAATTCCACAGAGGGAGCGTTGGCGGGCCAATTCACTTGGTGAGCTTTGAGTTGGTCACGTAGTTGGATAAGCTGGGAGAGTCGGGCAATCGCCGCCTCGGCGGTAGAATCCAGCGGGCCGTAGTCGGCGGCGCCTTTGATATCTGGAACGGATCTCGAGTCGCTGAAGTGCGGAATCAGCGCCACCAATTCGGAAATCTCGGACTTCTTTGTAGGCGGCGGTAGTCCCGATAGGTTGTGCCACCCCTGGGCCTCCGCGGCGAGTTGCGCGTTCCCTTGAACCAGCTCAGACTGGATTTCCTGTAGTGTCGGTACGAGGTCAGGTTGGGGGTGCCTGCACCACTGCCAAGGATTCTCCGATGATCGACCCCACGACTGGTACCACCGAATCCGCTCGCGCGCCAATTCGAGCGATGCCAGAAGGTCTTCCTTGTTCGCCGGCCTTCGCTTTCGTGACGACCAGCGGACCAATAGATCCGCAGGGTATCTCTCGCGTAACGCGATGACTTGGCCGATGGCCCAAGCAGTCTTGATGTCGGTCTCCGTCGGAGGCGATCGGAGCGCCACAGCGTAGTTCTCCAGCGACTTTCGATCTCGCTCAAGTTCCTTCAAATCAACCTTCACGCCCGATGGCAACCGGAAGCCGCCGGCCATGATTGCAGCCATCTGTTTCCGGAATTGCTCATGGGACGTTTTCACGCCGTGCAAAGCTAGGCAGAAATCCCCGATTCCGGCGGCGTCGAGACGCCGTTTTACCACTTTCAGGGCGGCCTCCTTCTCGCTGACGAAGAGGACCCGCTTGTTCTGGCCGAGCAGCTCCGCAATTAGGTTCGCGATCGTCTGCGACTTGCCCGTTCCAGGTGGACCTTGAATTACCAGGTGCTTTCCGGATTTTACCTCCTCAATGGCAACGATCTGGCTGGGATCTGCGTCGACAACGTAATTTGCCTCCGACCATTTGATCTTCTGATCGACCTCCTGCTCCGTCATCACGGGCGTCGATTCGAGCCGCGGATCTTCGGGGTCGGGATCAAGGACGGCGTCAATGGCACCGGGCAGTTCACCGCCTTGTTCGACGGCCAAGCCGAGGGCCTTCAGGTCGCGGTACATGACGAACTTGTGGAACTTGAACATCCCGAGGACTGTTTTCGGGACGATACGCCATCCTCGATCCTTTACAAGGTTCTCAACTACCTTGACGTACGTCGCCACAGAGGCCGCATCGAATTCCTTTGGATCGGGCAGGTTGACGCCTTGATCGCGAAGCTTGAGTTGGATAGCGGGATTGACGTGCGGCTCGTCGCCGGTCGAAATCGCCACGAATCCTTTGCCCCGGCTTCCGCGTTCGACCACCACGGGGTACAACAATAGGGGGGCCAAGAACGGCGCAGTGCCGGGTGCCTCGGTCCATTCGAGAAAACCAAGTGCGATGAACAAAGCACCATAGCCGTGCTCCTCTTCGAAGACGTGCGCTTCATGCGCCAAGTTGCGCGGGCCGCGATCCTGGTCTTCTTGGTTTGCAACGACGAAGCGAAGAATGGTTTCTTCGTTGGATGTGGTCCACAGTACACCATCGCCCGGTTTCGCCTGAACGGGCTCTAGCGGGATTTTCCGCTCCTCTTCGTCGACCAGAAGGTTCGCCAGCGAGCCCAGACTGCCGGCGTAGACCTCCATGTGAATTCGGGAGGATTCCTTGAACTTCACGAGCTTGTTTCGCAACGTCAAGTCGAGAAGCTTCCGAGCCGCATCCTCAAGCTTCGCTTGGACAGTTTGGCTGTGGGGCTTCTCAGCCGTCGCACTCACTTCCCGAATCAGCGCTGGCACATCGGCATTGGGGTGCGTCATGACTGCCCTGTTCCGGAAGGGGTTCGCCGCTGCTGGCTCCCGGTCACCTACGCTGGAGTGTCCGCCCCTCCCCAACGGCGACATCATTTAGCGTGGCGTACTTAAGCTCGTGGTTGGGGAGAGCGAAAGAACCCATGCACCTGCGTGCCCCTCTCGCCTCTGTGCAACATCATTGACACTCGGCTGTCCGATCGTCAACGGCTACCCGAACTCGGCAAGCCACCCCGGCCCTCCCGAGAGGATTTCCTCCAAGGCCTTCTCGACGCTCTCGCGGCGGGTCCAGAAGTACTCCAGCTCTCCGTCGCCCTCGCCGTAGAGCAAGAGGGAGGTCCCGAGACCGCGGCCGCCCTTTCCCCACTCCACCGTCGGCGTGGGCAAGCCCTTCTTGCCGAGGTGCCGGACCCGCTTCGTCGCATCCCAAAACGACTCGTTCGTATCCGCGACGATCGCGATCCCCCCGAGTTTCGAGGAGACCTTCGCAGAGGCGTTGGAGAGGAGGTTCCGGAGATACGCGTAGTTCGCAAGGTCGAACTCGGAGTACGAGAACCCGCGGTGGTAGACGAGCCTCACGGGCGCATCTCCTCGGGGACCGGGCGGACGTTCAGCCGTTCCCACGGCGAATCGTCCCCGAGTCGAAGCGGGCGCACCACGACGTGCTCGCCCTGGCGCAGGCGACGATAGCCCTCCCGGGTCGGAAAGATCCGCCATCCCTCCGTGCCCGGCAGGGATGCCGCGGCCGCCGGCTCTCCTCGAACCTCCCAGTGCAGTCCGTCGCCCCAGGACGGCGCCTCCGGCTTCGCAGGCCCGAAGTGCGCGCGAAGCGGGGTCGGGTCGTCGCGCACGCCGATCAGCTCCTTGCTGAACGCATCCACCCAGTACACGAGGCCCTCCCGAGCCGCGACGAAGTCCGTGACGACGCCGGGGTAGCCGCCGGAGTAGCCGGGCAGGTCCTCGCCGAACGCCTCCATGAACGGCATGGGTTTCGGGTCCTCTCTAGGGAGCTCGAAGGCCGTCGCCCGCGTGTCGAGGACGGGGGACGCCCATGTTCCGTAGTCCCTCACCACGGACAGGCGGCTCGCACGCAGGGAGCGGCGGAAGTGCTGGCTCAGGAAGAAGTGCGGGGTGCCCTCGTACGCGGCCACGCACGCCATGACCCGGTCCTGCTCGTGGAACGAGGCCTCGATCCGACGCCGGAAGCAGAGGGGCACACGGGAGAAGGCGAGCCCCCGGCGCTAGTAAGGGGATGCGTGGGCCAGGATTTGAACCTGGGAACCCCTACGGGACAGCGACCTCAACGCTGCGCCTTTGACCATGCTGGGCGACCCACGCAACGAGGGCGAGCAGAATCGCGGTCCGTATAAAACGTTTCTAAAAGGGTAAGGGGGCGCGGGCGTGAGTTTCCGCCCGCGCCGTGGCGAGGACGCCTACGCCGAGACGGGCTTCGGCCACGTCGGAGCCTTCTCATCTGCCTTTCGCGCCCAGACGAGCACGTAACCGACGAGGCCCAGGAAGGCCCCTGCAAGCGCCACCGCCATAAACGCACCGATGTATGGCGGGTAGTACACCATGATCTGCGAGTGGACCAGGGCGGCCTGCGCTCCGGTCCATCCGAGACCGCCGAACATCACGGGCTGCGCGGCCGCGCCGCCCCGGTATCCCGCGTGCATCATGAGCCACGTCCCGCCCACGACACCCACGTTGTACAGGAGCAGTGCCGCCCACAGTCCGTAGTTCGTGAACCGTCCCGCGATCCGGCCCATGTGGGACTCGAGCTGGCGGAACAGTCCCGCGGTCAGCGCCATCCCGATCGGGCCGAACAGCACGAACCCGATGAATCCTACGGTCAACCACATACCGGCTCCGCCGCCCGCAACGATCCTAGAGGCCGCCGGCAATCCAAACAGGCCCTGGTACAGGAGGTATCCTGTCAGGACCATCGCCAGCGCCGCCTGCACGACCGCAGCCGCGACGAATCGGTTCGCCCACTTGCCCGTCCGCTTGACCTTCTCGTCGGTCATGGCCACTCCTTGGGACGAGGAAGGAATAATTATTCTCTATCTTCGATTGGGGTCGGAATATACTCTCTATACTGGGAGCCGGATCACGTCGACGCGACAGACGCGCGACTCGAGAACGTGCGCCCTCACGCCCTCGCAGTACGCCAGCTCCCGGTTCCCGAAGATCGACGGGTACGAACGCCCGAGGGCGGCGACCGCGAAAGGCTCGATCGTTCCCCCGTGGCTGACTGCCAGCGCGCGACCTGGATCGGGCAGCCTGGCGGCGATGTCGAGCACGCCTGCGAGAGCGGAACGGCCGACCTCCGCGAGCGCGGGGTACGCTTCCGGGATCGCGTACCAAGCGGTGACGAGGTCCATCCCGGCGGCCGTGAGCTTCTCGTGGCGGCGCGCGAACGGCTCGAACGGCGGTCGCGGACGCGGGGCGAGCCTCTCCTCGACGGCCGCGGGACTGCCGCCAAACGCTTCCATCGTCAGTCGCGCTCGCTTCGCGGGACTTGTGACGTAGGCGTCATAAGGAAACTCCAGGGAACGTTTTGCGAGGGCACACTGCTCGAGCCCTTTGGCGGTGAGGTCCTCGTTCGGATCGCGCTCCGCATGGCGGCGCACCTCCACGGTTCGCATGACGCTGAGGGGGAGATTCGAACTCCCGCGGGCTTGCGCCCACCGGTTTTCAAGACCGGCGCCTTGACCGGGCTAGGCTACCTCAGCGAGGCGCGTAGCGGCGACGCCGCCAAAAAGGTTGCGCGGTCCAGGAACTCACGGGGACGACGGGGTCTCTAGCCGCAAGGTGGCCACGTCGAGCTCGAAGGCCACGACGGGATGGCCTAACCCGTACGCGGTGACGACGCGCGGATGGACCTCTCCGAACAGGCCCACGGGGTCGGCCCCGACGCGAACGGACGCGCACCGACCGTCGATGAAGTTCGCATCCTCGTGCGGTTCGACCTCGAACGTCTTCCCCACGTCCCGCATCAGGGCCTGGGCGAGGCTCTTCATCTCCGTGAAGGAGGCGCGCGCATGGATGCTCGCCCCCGCCAGAAGGCGCAGGTTCTTGTCGTTGCGGACCGCGTCCCCGATCTCGAACACGCGCTGGGGCAAGTCGCGGTGCTTGTTCAGCGCAAGGATGCCCAGGACGCTCGGAAGCAGGGAGGACCGCATCTTCGATTGCTCCGCGGACACGGGGTTGAGGAGCGTCACGCGGTGCGGGCTCTCCCACGGTTCCTCTGGCGCGGCGACCGTGAGGGACATGATCTCGTGGTACCCGTGGCCAACCATGAGCATCCGGAGGGCGTCCGTGAAGTCGGCGAGCCGCGTCGAATGGCCGGCGGTGTGGCGGCGCGGGAGCATCGTAGGGATGCGGTCGTAGCCGTAGCCGATCCCCACGTCCTCCACGAGGTCGAACGGGTGGAGGATGTCCGCGCGGAACCGGGCGGCCCTCACGAGGACTTTGTCGCCATGCGGATCTGCGTCGTACCGCATCCGGCGGAGACAGTCCGCAACCTCCTCCGCCGAAAGTTGCAGGCCGAGCAGCTCGTTCGCGGCCGCCACGTCGAGCGCGTAGTCGCGCGGCCACAGGTCCGGCGAGCTCCGCGTCCCTTCCGGCGTGCGAAGCTCCACGGACTCGATTGTCGCGCCCCGCTCCGCGAGCGCCGTCGACACGATGTTCAGCGAGATCGCGACGGCTTCCTCATCCGTCCCCGTCACGTCGAGAAAGAGGTTCCGCGTCTCCGGCGAGAGCTGCGTGAGGATCCCGTTGATGATCGGCGGGAAAGAGAGGACGTCGTCGTTCGCGTCCACGATGACCGGGTAGGCCGTCTTCCCAGCCAGGACGTGGCGGAACTCGATCCCCTTCTCGTGACCGTCGAGGATCTGCTGCAGGTCCATGCTCTCCGCGCGGCCTAGTGGGACGAACCGGACGGACGAGGGCGGCACCGCGAGGTATGTGAACGGAGGGCGGACCTTGTCCAGGTCGTGGATCCCGATCGCGACCTTCCTCCGACGCCGACCGTGCGTCAGGTGCAGGTTCTCCTGGAGGTCGATGAGGGACTTGAGGAGCGGCTCCGTGAACTCCACGTCGCGGATCACGCCACCGACCGCGAACGGACGCACGTCGCGGACGCTCGGATCGATGTGGAAGACGACGGGACCGGTCGCCACCTCGTACTTCGGCAGGCCCGTCTCGAGGCCGAGGACGCCGCGGAACGATCGGGCGATCCCCTCGATCGACAGCCAGTCGGG